>NZ_FPBU01000003.1:0-540971 GCF_900116775.1 Pantoea sp. YR525 | reverse complement strand
ATAGTGCTGAACTGCAGCCAGCCTGACGGAATATGGGTGCTTCATTTTAACCTCCGGATTCTGGATTGTTTGTCCAGGATCCGGGGTTCAGTGCATGGCCGCGCCCTCTGCACTCCCGGGCCCTGCGCCAGCCCAACCCGCCGCTTCGCGGTGCCTTCACTCATTCACGATTCCTGACGGACCGGTGTCGGTTCGCTCCTGCTCAGCGCCACCTCTCGCCGCATCCATGCGACTCGCCCTGGAATCCCTCATTCGCTCAGCGGTTTGGGATGTCGCCTCAACACCCGCGCTGCAGCATCAATGTATTATTTTGACTCACAGTCGCTGCAAATCCCGTAGGGTCGCCATTCATGGCGACCTGGTTTCACCGCGCATCCGCCTGCCATCCGCCGCCCAACGCCGCGATCAGACCAACGCTGCTGACCCATTGCGTGCTCTGCAGCGACAGCAAACTCTGCTGTGCGCTCAGGCTGCTGTTTTCGGTGGTGGCGACGTCGAGATAGTCGATCATCCCAGCATCATACTGATTGCGCGTCACGCGCGCGGATTCCTGCGCCGCGTCGGTTGCCGCCTGCTGCGAGGCGATTTCGCCCTGCAAGGTGTTCAGCTGCACCAGATAATCCTCCACTTCGCCCATGCCTGTCAGCACCGACTGGCGATAACTGGCGACGCTGGCATCATAGGCGGCGCGTGCCTGTTCCACTTTCGCTGAGGTGGCACCGAAATCTAACAGCGTGCCGCTCAGTTCCGGCCCCAAAGACCAGACACGATTGGGCAGCGAGAACAGGCTGTTGATCGCCGATGAACTCACGCCGCCGCTGGCGCTCAGCGTCAGGTCGGGATAGTAGCCGGCAATCGCCACGCCAACCGCCGCATTCGCCGCCGCCACGTTGCGCTCGGCGTAGGCGATATCGGGACGGCGCTGCAACAGCTGTGACGGCACGCTGTTCGGTATCGCGGGCATCGCCGCATCCAGCTTCGCCACCGGCAAGGAGAAATCCGCCGGTGCGCGGCCCAGCAGCAGCGCAATCGCGTGCTCCATCTGCGCACGCTGCCACTGATAATCCTGCGCTGAAGCGCGGGCGCTCTCCAGCTGCATCTGCGCCTGCGCTAAAGTGGCGCGCGATTCGCTGCCCGCCGCGTATTTGTTTTGAATCACCGTCAGATAGCGCTGATAAGCATCGATACTGCGCTGATAGAGCGCGATTTTTTCATCGATGATGCGCAGCTGGAAATAATCCTGCGCCAGTTCGGACTGCGCGCTCAGGGTGATATTCGCCAGCTCGGCCTTACTGGCTTCGGCGCTGGCGTTGTTCTCCTCCAGCGTGCGCCGCAGTTTGCCCCACAAATCCAGTTCCCAGCTGGCGCTGAGATCGGCGGCATGGCTGTTGCTGACGCTGCGTTGTCCGGTAGTGCTGGCGCGGCTGCCGCTGCGCGTGCTGCTGGCGTCGTAGCCCACCGACGGCAACAACTCCGCGCGTGATTGCCCAGCCAGCGCCTGCGCTTCGCGGTACTGCGCGGCATAGCTGGCGACGTTCTGGTTGGAGATGCTCACCTGTTTCAGCAGGCTGTTCAGCGTGGCATCGTGATACACCTGCCACCATTCACCTTTGCTGTTTGCATCCTGTGGCGTCGCCTGCGTCCAGCCTTTGGCTTCTTTGAAATGGGTCGGCATCGCCATCGTTGGGCGCTGATAATCAGGGCCAACCGCGCAGCCCGCCAGCAACATCACGGTGAGCAACGGCGTAATTTTCAGGGACATTTTCATCTATCGGGATTCCACATGACGCAACCGCAGCCACTGACGTTGCGTGGCGCGGCTCAAACGATCGAGCCAGAGATAAACCACCGGCGTAGTAAACAGAGTCAGCAGCTGGCTCAGCGCCAAACCACCGGCAATCGCCAGCCCGAGCGGGCTACGTAAGTCGGCATCGCCGCCGCTGCCCAGCGCCAGCGGCAGCGCGCCGAAGAACGCCGCCAGCGTGGTCATCATGATCGGTCTAAAACGCATCAAACAAGCTTGGGTAATCGCCTGCTGCGGCGTCATGCCTTTGCTGCGCTCGGCGTGAATCGCAAAGTCGATCATCATGATGGCGTTCTTTTTCACGATACCAATCAGCAGGATGATGCCGATCAGCGCGATCACCGTCAGCTGCGTGTTGGTGAGCAGCAGCAACAGCAGCGCGCCCACGCCCGCCGATGGCAGCGTTGAGAGAATGGTGATCGGATGGATGTAACTCTCATACAGCACGCCGAGCACGATATACACCGCCGCCAGCGCCGCGATAATCAGCCACGGCATGGTGGCGGTAAGCTGGGCGAACGCGGCGGCGGTGCCAGCAAAACCGGCCTGAATGGTGGAGGGTAAACCAAGTTGCGCCATCGCCTGCTTAATCAGCGCCTGCGCCTGTTCCAGAGAAACGCCATCATTAAGGTTGAAGGCGATGGTGCTGGTGGCGGATTGGCCCTGATGCGCCACCGACAGCGGTGCGTTGCCGCCTGTGAAGCTAGCGAACGCCGCGAGCGGCACGCGATCGCCGCTGTCGTTAATCACATACAGCTGCTGAAGAATCGCCGGATCGCGCGTGTAGCTATCCTGCAGCGACATCACCACATGATACTGATTAAGCGTGTGATAGAGCGTGGCGACCTGACGCTGGCTGAAGGCATTATTCAGCAGGGTATCGAGCATCTGCACGTTTACGCCAAACCGTTTGGCGCGGTCGCGATCGATGTTGATCACCACTTCCTGACCGCCGGTTTGCGAATCGGAATCGACGCTATTCAGCTGCGGAATCGCCGCCAGCGCCGCCTGCACTTTTGGCGTCCATGTGCGCAGCAGATCAAGATCGTCGGCCTGCAAACTGTATTGATAAGTGGCATTGGCGCTGCGCCCGCCGATATGCAGATCCTGCGCCGCCATCAGGAACATCTGCGCGCCGGCGATATGGCTGGTTTTCATACTAAGACGGTTCGCCACTTCGGTGGCAGTGGCATCGCGCTTGTCAAAATCCTTGAGCCGCACAAAGAAGTTGGCGCTGTTACGCGAACCGAACATGCCGCTGCCCATCGACGACATCACGCTATCCACCGCCGGATCGGACTGGATGATTTTGGTGAACTGCAGCATTTTCGGCTTCATCGCCTGGAAGGAGATGTTCTGGTCGGCACGCAGCGCGCCCATCAGCAGGCCGGTATCCTGATTGGGGAAGAAGCCTTTCTGCACCACGGAAAACAGGAACAGATTGAGCAGCACGGTCAGCACCAGGCTGAACATCGTCAGCTTTTGGTGCGCCATCACCCAAGCCAAGCCGCGCGAGTAAGCCGCCAGCAACGCATTAAGTTGGTTTTCGATAAACTGATACAGCGGATGCGGGCGTTGAGTGACTTTGGCTTTCGGCTTCAGCAAACGTGCGCACAGCATCGGCGTCAGGCTCAGCGAGACAAACATCGAGATCAGCAGCGATACCGTCAGCGTGACGGCAAATTCACGGAACAAGCGTCCGACGATGCTGCCCATCAGCAGAATCGGGATAAACACCGCAATCAGCGACATGGTCATCGACAGCACGGTAAAACTCACTTCCTGCGCGCCACGCAGCGCCGCACGCAGCGGACTGAGCCCTTCTTCGATATGGCGCGTGATGTTTTCCAGCACCACAATCGCGTCATCAACGACAAAGCCTGTGGCGATAATCAGCGCCATCAGCGACAGGTTATCGAGGCTGTAACCCAGCAGATACATCACCGCGCAGGTGCCAATCAGCGAGACCGGCAGCGCCAGCGCCGGGATAATCACCGCCTGCAAGTTGCGCAGAAACACAAACACCACGCCGATCACCAGCAGCATCGCCACCAGCAGCGTCTCTTCGGTGTCGTACAGCGAGGCGCGCACCGTCGGCGAGCGATCCACCACCACTTTCAGTTGAGTGTCGGCGGGCAGATCTTTTTCCAGCGCCGGCAGCTGCGCTTTAATGGCGTCAATGGTGTCGAGCATATTGGCACCGGCCTGGCGCTTAATGCCCACCATCACCGACGGCATAGCGTTGAGGAAACCGGCCTGATACTGATCTTCCACCGAATCATAAACCGTGGCGACATCATGCAGCCGCACCGCTTTGCCCTGTTTATACGTGACGATCAAATCCTGATACTGCGCGGCTTTATCCAGCTGGCCGTTGCTGTCCACCACCCACGACTGGCTGCTGCCCTGCAGAATCCCTTTCGGCTTATTGGTGGTGCTGTTGGCGATGGCGCTGCGCACCGTATCCAGCGAAATGCCGAACTGGGTCAGCTTCAGCGGCTGCAGATCGATACGCACCGCCGGTAAGGCGCTGCCCATCAGCGACACTTCACCCACGCCTTTTACCTGTCCCATCGCCTGTTCAATTTTGCTTTCGGCCAGATCGTAAAGTTCGCCCGGCGTGCGCGTGGCGGAAGTCAGCGCCAGCATCACAATCGGCGCATCGGATGGATTGGCTTTGCGATAGGTCGGCAGCGACTCCATTGCGCTCGGCAGTAAACTGCGTGAGGCGTTGATCGCCGCCTGCACGTCACGCGCCGCGCCATTGATGTCGCGATCGAGATCAAACTGCAAAATCACGCTGGTCGATCCCTGCGAACTGCTGGAGGTCATCTCGGTGACACCGGCGATCTGCCCCAGCGAACGTTCCAGCGGCGTGGCGACGGTGGCCGCCATGGTTTCCGGGCTGGCACCGGCCAGGCTGGCGCTTACCATAATGGTAGGGAAATCCACCTGCGGCAGCGGCGCGAC
The DNA here is from genome assembly GCF_900116775.1 of Pantoea sp. YR525. Taxonomy (NCBI): domain Bacteria; kingdom Pseudomonadati; phylum Pseudomonadota; class Gammaproteobacteria; order Enterobacterales; family Erwiniaceae; genus Pantoea; species Pantoea sp. YR525. The sequence goes on along the minus strand of NZ_FPBU01000003.1, from coordinate 536,197 downwards.
CGGCAGCAGCCGATAGCCCAACGCGCCTAGCAGCAGGATCGCCAGCGTCAGCAATAATGTGGCAACCGGGCGGAAGATAAACAGCCGGGTGAGGTTCATCGCTCGCCCCGCGCCTGCTGCTGCTTGCGCTGCATGTAGCGCTTGCCGCGCTGCGCGATGCCATCAAACCACAGATAAATCACCGGCGTGGAGAACAGCGTTAGCACCTGGCTAACAATCAAACCGCCGACAATCACTAAACCCAGCGGCTGGCGCAGCTCGGCTCCGGAACCGGACGCCAGCATCAGCGGCAGCGCACCCAGCAGCGCCGCCATGGTTGTCATCAGAATTGGGCGGAAGCGCAGCAAGCACGCCTGATGAATCGCGTCCCGCGCGCTCATGTGCTGCTTGTTTTCCGCCTCCAGCGCGAAGTCGATCATCATAATCGCGTTCTTCTTGACGATACCGATCAGCAGGATCACGCCAATTAGCGCGATCAGGCTAAACTCGCTGCCCGCCAGCAGCAGCGTCAACAGCGCGCCGACCGCCGCCGACGGCAGCGTCGAGAGAATGGTCACCGGATGGATAAAGCTCTCGTACAGAATGCCGAGCACCACATACATAGTGATTAATGCCGCCAGAATCAGCCACAGCGTATTGCCGGTGGCGCTCTGGAACGCCGAGGTTTCGCCCTGATAACGCAAGGTGATGCTCGACGGCAGATTGAGCTGCTGCGTCACTGCGGCGATCGCCTTCTGCCCCTCTTCCAGCGAGTAACCGCTGTTGAGATTGAACGACACCATCACCGCCGGGAACTGATTAAGGCGCATATGCATTAGCGAACCGGTGCGCTGATGAATAGTGGCGATGGAAGTCAGTTTCACCATGCCGGTGGTAGTGGTTGTGGTGGTGTCATCCGTGGAAGACGTTGTACTGCTGGTCACCGGCAAATAGACATCATCAAACGAGGCTGGCGATTGCTGATACTGCGGCGCCACTTCCAGCACCACGCGATACTGATTGGCCTGCGTAAAGATGGTCGAGACCAGGCGCTGACCGAAGCTGTTGTACAACGCGGTATCGACGTCGGCGGCGGTAATGCCGTAGCGCGCCGCTTTATCGCGGTTGAGTTCGACGTAAGCCACACGCCCTTGATCCTGCAGGTTGCTCACTACGCCGTTAAACTCCGGACGCTGCTGCAAGGCGGCGACCATCTTCGGCGTCCAGCTCACCAGGTTTTCGCTGTCGGCATCATCCAGCGTGAATTGATACTGGCTCGGCGATACCTGATCGTTGACGGTCAAATCCTGCGCCGGTTGCAGATAGAGCTGAATGCCCGCCACCTGCTGCGCCGCCTGTTGCAGCTGTTTGATCACCACGTCGGCTTTGTCATCGCGATCGCCAAATGGCTTGAGATTGATCTGGATGCGCCCGCTATTCAGGCTGGTGTTGCTGCCATCAATACCGATGGTTGAAGACAAACTCTCCACTGACGGATTTTGCAGAATCACCCTCGCCAGCGCCTGCTGCCGCTTCGACATCTCGCTAAACGACACATCCTGCGACGCCACGGTGACGCCCTGAATCAGTCCGGTATCCTGCGTCGGGAAGAAGCCTTTTGGGATAGCGATATACAGCAGCGCGGTAAGCGCAAAGGTCGCCAGCGCCACCAGCAGCGTCAGCTTCTGATGGTTCAGCACCACCGTCAGCATGCGGTCGTAGCCGCGTACCAGCTTGTCGAATAGCTCGCCGCCTTTACGCGAGAAGCGCGACTGTTTTTCCGGCGGAATGTGCTGCAGCAAATAGGCGCACAGCATTGGTGTCAGCGTTAGCGATACCACCATCGACACCAGAATCGACACCGCCAGCGTAATGGCAAATTCGCGGAACAGCCGCCCAACCACATCGCCCATAAACAGCAGCGGAATCAGCACCGCAATCAGCGAAAAAGTCAGCGAGATGATGGTGAAGCCAATCTGCTGCGAGCCTTTCAGCGCCGCCTGCATCGGCGTTTCGCCCTCTTCCAGCCGCCGTGAAATGTTCTCCACCACCACAATCGCATCGTCGATAACGAAGCCGGTGGCGATGGTCAGCGCCATCAGCGACAGGTTATTCAGGCTGAAGTCGGCCAGATACATCACGCCGAAGGTGCCAATCAGCGACAGCGGTACCGCCACGCTGGGAATCAAGGTCGCCGCCACGTTGCGCAGGAACAGGAACGTCACCATCACCACCAGCGCCACCGACAGCATCAGCTCAAACTGCACGTCGCTGATCGAGGCGCGAATGGTTTGCGTGCGATCCGACAGGATGCTCATCTTCACGCCATCCGGCAGCGCCGCCTGCAATTTCGGCATCTGCGCTTTGATGCTGTCCACCACCTGAATCACGTTGGCGCCCGGCTGGCGCTGCACGCTGATCACAATCGCCGGACTGTTGTTGGCCCACGCCGACTGGAAGCTGTTCTCCGGTCCCTGTTCGATATGTGCGATATCTTTCAGCCGCAGCGCCGCGCCGTTTTGGTAAGTGATAATCAGATTGCCGTACTCATCGGCGGTGCGCAGCTGATCGTTGGCGTCGATGGTGACCGAGTGATATTTGCCGTCGAAGCCGCCTTTCGAGCCGTTCACGTTGCTGTTACTGATTAGCGTGTTGACGTCCTCCAGCGACAGCTTGTGCGCTGCCAGCGCTTTCGGGTCCATCTGCACGCGAATCGCCGGTTGATGGCCGCCCGCCAGCGTCACCATGCCGACGCCGTTAATCTGCGACAGCTTGAGCGCCACGCGCGTGTTCACCAGATCCTGCACCTGCGTCAGCGGCAGCGTGTCGGAACTGACCGCCAGCGTAATCACCGCCGTATCAGCCGGATTGACCTTTTTGTAGGTTGGCGGATTGGGCAGATCGCTCGGCAGCAAATTATTGGCGGCATTGATCGCCGCCTGCACTTCCTGCTCGGCGACATCAAGAGACAGATCGAGGCTGAACTTCAGCGTGACGATCGACGATCCGCTTGAGCTGGTCGACGTCATCTGGCTCAGGCCGGCCATTTGCCCGAGCTGGCGCTCCAGCGGCGAGGTGACGGACGACGCCATCACATCCGGGCTGGCACCGGGATAAAGCGTGGTGACCTGAATGGTCGGGTAATCCACCTGCGGCAGTGCCGAAGTAGAAAGAAAGCGATAGGAGAAGGTCCCGGCGATCAGCACGCCGACCATCAGCAATATGGTGGCGACCGGACGCTGGATAAACAGGCGAGACGGATTCATTTGGCCTCGGCGGTCGCGGTAGTTTTACTCTCATCCGCCAGCTGCACTTTGCTGCCGTTGGTCAGGCGATCGATGCCTTCGGTCACCAGACGATCGCCCGGCTCCACCCCTTTGAGGACCGCCTGCTGATCTTCACCAAACGTTGGCCCGGTGGTGACCGCTTTGCGCGTCACGGTGTTGTCTTTATTGATGACAAACACGAAGCTGCCGTCGCTGCTCAACTGCAGCGCCTGCGCCGGGATCACCGTGGCGTTTTTCAGGATGTTGGTTTGCAGACGCAGATTGACGAACTGATTGGCAAACAGCGATTCGTCTTCATTCGGGAAAGTGGCTTTCAGCTCGATGGTGCCGGTGGCGGTATCGATCTGGTTGCTAATGAACTTCACCTCGCCCTGCGCCAGCGCACTGCTGTTGTCCTGATCGTAGGCGGTGGCGGGCAGACTTTGTCCGCCGTGCAACGCTTTGGTCAACTGCGGAATGTTGCCCTGCGGCACGCTAAAGGTCACGGCGGCGGGCTGCATCTGCGTCACCACCACGATGCCGGTGGTATCGGTGGTTTGCACCATGTTGCCGGGATCGACCAGACGCAAACCGACGCGTCCGCTGATCGGCGAGGTGATGCGCGCATACTCGATATCCAGTTTAGCGCTGGCGATCTGCGCTTCATCGGCGGCGACCGCGCCTTTGTACTGCCCGACGGTGGCAGTTTGCGTATCAAGATCCTGGCGTGATAGCGAATCCTGCGACGCCAGTTTCTGATAGCGCACCAGCGTTAACTGTGCGCTTTTCAGCAACGCCTGGTTCTGATTGAGATCGCCCTGATACTGCGCCAGCGTGGCTTGATAGCTGCGCGGATCGATCTGCGCCAGCAGCTGTCCAGCGCTGACTTTCTGCCCTTCAGTGAAGAACACCTTTTCCAGCTGACCGGCCACGCGGCTAGTCACCGTGACGCTGGCATTGGGGATCACCGTGCCGAGCGCGTTGAGGTATTCCGGCACATCGGCAGTTGTGGCGATGCCGCTATGCACCAGCGTTGCGCCGCCCATCATCATAGCCATGCCAGGCGGGCCCCCCGCGCCACCGCGATGACCGCCACGTCCGCCTTTCTCACCGCCCGGCGGCATGCCGCCATGTCCGCCGACCACGCGCCAGATCACGCCCGCCACAATCAACAGCACAACTAACAGGAGCAGCCATTTCAGCCAGCGAGAGAACGTGGAGCGGGAAGCGTTAGGAGTCATCAGGATCTTCAAGTCAGCAAGAAAAAGGAAAATCCCCGGTAAAACAGGGGATTATTTCAAAGGGATATCATCACTGCGCGCATTATCGGTTGAATGCCCGCGCGAATTCCATACGCGAACCGTAAGGGTTTCGTTAAGGCGATTAAGATTTCCAGCCGCCGCCTAACGCCTTGTACAGGGTGATTTTCTGGCTCAGCTGGCCCAGATGCGCGCTGATCAGCGACTGCTGCGAACTGTAAAGCGATCGCTGGGCCACTAACACATTGAGATAATTGTCTACGCCTTGCTTGAAGCGCAAAGCGGAATAGTCGTAGTCGCGCTGATTCGCGCCAACCTCCTGTTGCAGCGCCGTCAGCTGATCCTGCCAGGTATCCTGACCGGCCAGCGCATCGTTCACCTCTTTGAAGGCGGTTTGAATCGCTTTCTCGTAATCAGCTATGTCGATGCGTTTTTCGATATGCGCGATATTCAGGTTGGCCTCGTTTTTACCGCCGTCAAAAATCGGCAGATTAATCGATGGCATGAATGACCATGCGCCGGTGCCGCCGCCCAATAGGCTGCCAAGCGAACTACTGGTGGAGCCGCCGGACGCGGTCAGCGTGATGCTCGGGAAGAAGGCGGCACGCGCCGCGCCGATATTAGCGTTGGCCGCCTTCAGCGTGTGCTCCGCCGCCATGATGTCCGGGCGACGCGTCAGCAGATCCGACGGCAAGCCAGCCGGCGTGGCCGGGAACTGCCAGTTGGCGTCCAGCGTAGCGTGCGACAGCAGCGTGGCGGGCAGATCGGTGCCGACCAGCAAGCGCAGCGCATCGACATCCTGCCGCACCTGCCGCGTGTAACTCGCCACGTCGGCCTGCGCCGCGCGCACCGTGCTTTCGGCCTGCGCCAGATCCTGATCGCTGCTGGCACCGCCGTCGTAGCTGAGTTTGGTCAGGCGATACGACTCCTGCTGGCTTTGCGCGGTACGTTGCGCCAGATGCAGCAGATCGTTATCCGAACTCAGCGTCAGCCACGCCGTCGCCACTTCCGCAATCAGCGAGATGCGCGTGGCGCGCTCGGTGGCGGCGCTCGACAGATAGGTTTCCTGCGCCTGATCGCTCAGGCTCTGCAGGCGGCCAAAGAAATCCAGCTCCCACGACGTCACACTCAAGCCGCTGTTCAGTTCGTGATAGGTCACCGCGCCGCTGGTTTTGGTGTTGTAGAGATTGGCCGGTTCATGCGCCGAGGTTTGGCTGGCCGTGGCGTTGATCGACGGCATCAACGCCGCGCGCTGCACCGTGACGCCCTGCTGCGCCTCTTGCACATTCAGCGCCGCTACGCGCAGGTCGCGGTTGTTGTCGAGCGACAGCTGAATCAGGTTGCGCAGCGTGGCATCAGTGAAGAAGTTCTGCCACGGCAAATCCGCGACGTTGCCGACCGGCGTCGCCTGATCGTATTTAGCATCCACCGGCAGCGCTGGGCGCTGATAGTGCGGCGCCAGCGTACAACCGGCCAATGCCAAAGCCAGCGGCAACAGCGCCAGACGGAAATTTTTAGTGTTCATTTTTAACTTAAGCATTCAAGTGCCTTTGTATGAAGGTGCGCATAAATGCGCACCCTACGAAAACCTGTAGGGTCGCCATTCATGGCGACCGTTTAACTGTCTTGCACGGTCTCTGCTGCGGCTTTTTTCTTGCGCGCAAAGAACTGCGAAACCACCACGTAGAACATCGGCACAAAGAAAATGGCGAGGAAAGTCGCGGTGATCATCCCGCCTGCCACCGCCGTACCAATTGAGTGCTGGCTGCCTGCGCCCGCGCCGTTGGAGATGGTCAGCGGCAGCACGCCGAGGATAAACGCCATCGAAGTCATGATAATTGGACGGATACGCAGCCGCGCCGCTTCCACCGCCGCTTCCACCAGCGTTTTGCCCTCGCGCTCATGCAGCTCTTTGGCAAACTCGACGATAAGAATGGCGTTCTTCGCCGCCAGCCCGACCGTGGTCAGCAAGCCAACCTGGAAGAACACATCGTTCTGCAAGCCGCGCAGCAGCACCGCGCTAATGGTGCCGAGAATGCCGAGCGGCACCACCATGATCACCGAGAACGGAATCGACCAGCTCTCGTACAGCGCTGCCAGACACAGGAACACCACCAGAATCGAGATCAGATAGAGCTGCGTGGTTTGGCTGCCAGAGGCTTGCTCCTCATAAGAAATGCCGTACCACTGCACGCGGAACCCGTGCGGCAGCTGCTTCGCCAGCTGCTCCACCGCCTTCATCGCTTCACCGGTACTTTGGCCCGGCGCAGGCGATCCGAGGATCTCTTCGGCGGTTAGGCCGTTAAAGCGTTCAAAGTGCGGCGAGCCATACACCCATTTACCCGAAGCAAAAGCGGAGAATGGCACCATGGTGCCGCTGCTGTTGCGGAAGTACCATTTGTCGAGATCGGACGGCGTGACGCGTGAGTCCGCTTTGCCCATCAGATAGACCTCTTTCACGCGGCCGTTATACATGAACTGATCGATGTAGCTGGAGCCCCACGCCACCGACAAGGTGTTGTTGATGTCGGTCATGCTCAGACCAAGCGCGCTGGCCTTCTCATCATTGATCTCCAGCTGATACTGCGGCTCATCTTCCAGCCCGTTGAGACGCACCTGCGCCAGATGCGGATCTTTGTTCGCCAGCGAAATCAGCTGGTGCGCGGCATCCATCATCTGCTGATGGCTGTGCGCGCCGGTATCCTGCAGATAGAGGTCGAAGCCGGTGGCGTTGCCCAGCTCCATCACCGCTGGCGGCACCATGGCGAAGATTTTGGCGTTCTGATAGTTGGCAAAGTGCGCCATCACGCGGTTCGCCAGATCCTGCACGCTTTGCCCGCTGTGCGTGCGGTCGCCCCAATCTTTCAGGCGCACAAAGGCCATGGCGTTGCTCTGGCCGCGACCGGCAAAGTTAAAGCCCGCCACGCCGAAAGTGGTGGTCACCACCGACGCTTCGTTCTGCTGCAGATAAGCGTTGAGATCGTTGATGACCTGCTGAGTACGCTGCGACGACGAATTCACTGGCAGCGTGATCTGCACCATCATCAATCCCTGATCTTCGCCCGGCAGGAAGGTGGTCGGTACGCGGGTGAACAAAAAGCCCGTCACGCCGACGATCACCAGATAGATCACCAGGAACAGGCCGCGACGGGAAATCACTTTGCTGACGCCGTTGGTGTAATGCATCGCGCCGCTGTCGAACTTGCGGTTAAACCAACCGGCGAACCCGGTGGTTTTATGCTCCGCCGCCGCCGGTTTCAGCAAGGTGGCGCACAGCGCGGGCGTGAAGATCAGCGCCATGATCACCGACAGCGCCATCGCCGAGACGATGGTGACCGAGAACTGGCGGTAAATCACGCCGGTCGATCCGGAGAAAAACGCCATCGGCAGCAGCACCGCCGACAGCACCAGCGCGATGCCAAACAGCGCGCCCTGAATCTGCTGCATCGACTTGATGGTGGCAGCTTTGGGATCGAGATGCTCTTCGTGCATCACACGCTCGACGTTCTCCACCACCACAATGGCGTCATCCACCAGCAGCCCGATGGCCAGCACCATGCCGAACATGGTAAGGGTATTAATGCTGTAACCAAACGCCGACAAGATGCCGAAGGTGCCCAGCAGCACCACCGGCACCACCAGCGTGGTGATCAGCGTGGCGCGCAGGTTTTGCAGGAAGATCAGCATCACGAAGAACACCAGCACTACCGCTTCGATCAGCGTTTTCACCACCTCTTCAATCGAGGCGCTGACTACCGGCGAGGTGTCGTACGGATACTGAATCTCGACGTTATCCGGCAGCGAATCTTTCAGGTCGGCGATGGTTTGGCGCACCGCTTTGGCGGTATCCAGTTCGTTGGCACCGGTTGCCAGACGCAGCGCGATACCGGCGGCCGGTTTGCCGTTCATGGTGGCGTCGATGCCATAACTTTGCGGCCCGAGCGCCACGCTGGCCACATCTTTCAGCCGCACCTGCGAGCCGTCGCTGTTCACTTTCAACAGCACATTCTCAAACTGCTGCACGGTGGTGAAACGGGTTTTGCCGAGGATCGTCGCCTCGGTTTTTGCGCCCTGAATGGTCGGCAATCCGCCCAGTGAACCGGACGACACCTGCACGTTCTGGTTATCAATCGCGGTGGTGACATCGCTCGGCATCAGGTTGTATTTGTAGAGCTTGGCCGGATCGAGCCAGATGCGCATCGCGTATTCGGATCCCAGCACCATGAAGTCGCCGACGCCCGGCGTACGCGAGATTGGATCTTCCAGTTTCGACACCAGCATGTCGGCCAGATCGCCGTTGGTCAGCTTGCCGTCTTTGGAGATCAGCCCGATCACCATCATGAAGTTTTTCTGGTACTTACGGATACGAATGCCTTGCTGCGTGACATCGGTGGGCAGTTGCGACTCCGCCAGCGACACGCGATCCTGCACCTGAACCTGGGCGATGTCAGGATTGATGCCCTGATTAAAGGTGGCGATGATCTGCGCGCTGCCGTCCGAGGCGCTGCTCGATTCCAGATAACGCAAACCATCCAGGCCGTTCAGCTGCTGCTCAATCACCTGCACCACGGTGTTTTGCGTGGTTTCGGCGCTGGCGCCCGGATAGGTCACCGAGATAGAGACCGCCGGCGCGGAGATGTTGGGATATTGATTGACCGGCAAACTGATGGCGGCAATCGCACCCACCAGCATCACGATAATCGCGATAACCCAGGCAAAAATTGGACGTTCAATAAAAAACTTCGACATGCCGCCCCCTTATTGCGCTGCTGCGTCAGTCATCGAAAGACTCACCGCATTGGCGGATGGCGTGTCATTGGTGTTGGCAGCGGTAGTGGTGACTTTCACCCCGCTGCGCACGCTTTGCAGGTTGTTCACCACCACGTTTTCCCCTTGCTGCAGGCCCGACGTTACCAGCCATTCGCCTTTGATCATCTCGCCGGTGTGGATGCTGCGCTGCTCAATGGTGCCGTCGCTTTTCACCACATAGACATACGGCTGGCCTTTGGTGTCATGCATGATCGACTCTTGCGGCAGCAAAATGCCTTGCTGCTGAATGCCCTGCGGGAAGCTGGCGTGCACATACATGCCCGGCAGCAGTTCGTTGTGTGGATTCGGGAACACCGCGCGCAGCACCACGGTGCCGGTGGCGGTATCGACGTTCACTTCCGAGAACGCCAGCTTGCCCTGCTCGGCGTACTGGCTGTTATCTTCCAGCGACAAGCCCACTGCGGCAGTGTTGTCGGCCACTTTAGCGATCTTGCCGTCGGCCAGCGCGCGGCGCAGGCGCAGCAGATCGGTGGAGGATTCGCTGACATCGACATAGATCGGATCAAGCTGAGTGATGGTGGCGAGATAATCGGTTTGCCCGTTGGTGACCAGCGCACCTGCGGTGTACAGCGAGCGGCTGATGTGGCCGGAAATCGGCGCTTTCACCAGCGTGTAATCGAGATTCACTTTGGCGGTTTCCACATCGGCCTGCGCTTCACGCGCGGCGGCGACCGCATCGTCGTAGGTTTGCTGGCTGATGGCGTGCGCGTTGGCCAGCGGCTGATAGCGCTTCACCACCATCGCATCGTTCTGCCAGGTCGCCATCGCTTTGTCGTAGGCCGCTTTGTAGGTGGCCGGATCGATTTGATACAGCGGCTGGCCGGCTTTCACTTCACCGCCCTCAGTGAACAGGATTTTTTCAATCACGCCGCTCACCTGCGGACGCACCTGCGCGGTTCTTACCGCCGTGGTTCGGCCTGGCAATTGGCTAACAAGCGTAACGGGTTGCGCTTTCAGGTTGACCACGCCCACTTGCGGGGTGGCGGATGCGGCGGGCTTTGCTCCGCCCTGGTCACAGGCTGCCAGTAAAAACACCACGCTGGCAGAAAGAAGTTTCAGGCGCATAGTTGTTCTCTAAAAGATAGGAAGGGAATAGCCACGAAGGTAATGACTCAAAAAGTCATTGTAGGGAGGCGGGTTAAGCGAGGTTGTTAAGGTTGCGTAAAATATATTTTCCAAAGGAAAATGGTAAACCTTTCGTGCCATAAATCGTTGGGATTTTTAGCTTTTCGCGGGTTTTTGATGGCGATTCCGTCCATGCATATCGCACCCGTAGGGTCGCCATTTATGGTGACCGTTCCGAAGGCCGCACAGTACGGCCATTGGCAAGGTCGTCATGAATGACGACCCTACGGTTATCCCTTCGGTTCGATGCCGCGACGTCGCAATTCGCGGCGCGCCAGCTCTTTTAACCAGCACGACAGCGTGACGTTATCGTCGTCGGTCACACTGCGCAGCTGTTCATGCAGATCCGGATGAATACGTAATTGAAACGCCGAGGATCGGCCCTCGCCTTTTGGCGTGCGGTCTTTGGTTTTTGGCATTGCGGGTGGCCTCAACGAATCGCAATAAAAAATCGCCCCCTAAAGCGCTACCAACACTGTAAGGGGCTAGCGAACCGCCATGGAATGCGACATCGCGGTGCGTTACATACAGGTTACACAACCAGATATTTTTATGTTGCCGGGGAAGTGTTAAGACTCAGACAAGAGGTGTGAGCGAGTTCGCGCGGCAGTAAATAACAGGCAAAAAAAACCCACGCATCTGCGTGGGTCGGTGTAATAACAGGGTACTGCCAAAGCAGCTTGTTTCACACCCATCAATACCTCTGGGATGTCCATACTCGCACCGTTGAGCCGGTGAAAGACAGGTGCAAAAAGCAACGGTGTTTGGGGAAGTGAAACGAGGTGTGAATATTCTCCACACCTCACTTACACTTTTGATTTAACTAAGATTTTTCTGAAGAAGGTTTACTGTATATCGCGTCAGGTGCCACGTTCATGTGCTTGAGTACCGGGCCCATGATGTTGCCGAAGATCGGTGCCGCCACCGAGCCACCAAAGTGATCGCCAGCGGTAGGATGGTTGATCATCACCACCAGCGCCACTTCCGGATGGCTGGCAGGCGCGATGCCTGCGGTGTAGTTGATATAACCGCCATCATACTTGCCGCTGGTGCCCATCTTCTCTGCGGTACCGGTTTTAGTCGCCAGACGATAACCCGGTACAGCCGCTCTGACACCGGTGCCGCCCGGCAGCACGTCGCTCTCCAGCATGTGCACCACGGTTTGCACCACCTGCGGATTCGCCACCTGCTTGCCTAACACCGGCGGCGTCACTTTGGTGATCGACAGCGGACGATAGACGCCGTACGAACCGAGCGTGGCGTATTCACGCGCAATCTGCAGCGGCGTGACGCGCAAGCCGTAGCCAAAGGCGAAGGTGGCACGTTCGATATCAGCCCAGCGCTCGCGGTGCAGCGGGAAGTAACCCACGCTCTCGCCGGTCAATCCCAGCCCGGTAGGTTTACCCAGACCAAACGCCTGATAAGTATTCACCAGCGCTTCAGCGGGCATCGCCAGCGCAATGTGCGAGACGCCGATATCACTCGATTTCTGCAAAATGCCGGTCATGGTGAGGCGCGGCCAGTGGCCAACATCGCGGATCAGGTGGCCGTTAACGCTGTACGGCGTGGTATCGATCACCGAGTCGGCGCGCACCAGATGACGCTCCAGCCCTTCCATCACCACCAACGGTTTCACCGTGGAGCCAGGTTCGTAGCTGTCGTTGATCGCCGAGTTACGCATCTGCGCCGGCGTGGCGTTTTCATAATTGTTCGGGTTGAACGACGGATAAGAAGCCATCGCCAGAATTTCGCCGGTATCGATTTTCACCAATACCGCCGCGCCCGAATCCGCTTTGTTAAGCAGTACGCCGTCGCGCAGTTTGCTGTAAAGCGTGAATTGGTCGAACTTGTCGATGCTGAGCTGTACGGTTGGCGGCTGCTGTGGCGGCTGGTAATCGATCATCGCAATGATGTTGCCTTCGCCATCCTGACGATAAACCTCTTTGCCGGGATCGCCCTGCAGCACATGATCGAAGCCCTTCTCGATGCCGTTCAGGCCGTTGCTGTCGGCTCCCACGATGCCAATCAGCGGCGCGGCCGCTTCACTCATCGGATAGAAGCGGCTGTCGTTATATACCGAGCTGATGCCTTTCAGTTTCAGCTCAGCGATATCTTTGGCGATGCCGAGTTCGATTTTGCGGCCCAGATAGAGGAAGCGTTTTTTCGGGTTGGCGGTGATCGCCGCACGCAGATCTTCCGGACGCTGATTGAGCGCCGCCGCCAGATACGCCCATTTGGCGCTGGTGAAATCGGGATTCGCCTCCAGCACGCGCATTGGATCGGCGATGATGTCACGCGCCGGAACGCTCAGCGCTAACGCCTGGCCGTCGCGGTCCAGCAAGGTGCCACGGTTGGTCGGCAGCGTCACGGTACGCAGCGAGCGCTGATCGGCTTCGTGCTCCAGCATCGGATGCTTGATCAGCTGCAGGTCACCAACGCAGATCAGCAACAGCACCAGACAGCAGAAAACGCCAAGGCAAATCAGGCGAAAACGAAACGGGTTAAATGGCGCTTTTATCTGGTCTTTTCCCAGAAATTTTTTAATAGGAGGCATGGCAATCCGCTGCTGTAAGTGAATCTGAAGCTTATTGCTTGCAGTTATAAAGAAAGGTAAAGCGAGTTGACAGGAAAACTGTGTTTCGATTCGTTAAGCAAAAAAAAACCTGCGCATCTGCGCAGGTCGGTGTAATCAAGAAAACTTTTTGATGTTCACCCATCAATACCTCTGGGACCCTGACTGTAGCAAGGCGGCACGCTGGGAAACCATCTCCTAAACGCAACAGTTACCGGCAAAATGTAACCAGCGATGAGATTATTCGTTGCCCATTCACATCAGATGTTTTTTGATTTCCACCAGGCAACTCATGGCGTTAGGACCCTGGGTTAACGACGAGGTACCGATGTCTAATGTCAGTACATTCGGGTTGCCGGCGCGATCCCACGGCTGCCAGGCACGACCAAATCCGGGATCAAACCAGGCGCCGGTGGCGATGATCACTACGCCCGGCGTTAAACCGTCGGTCAGGCGCACACCGGCCAGCATGCGACCACGCGCGTTGCTCACCTCAATCTCATCACCGTCCTGAATATCACGCGTTGCCGCATCCTGCGGATGCATATACAGCGTCTCATGTCCGGCGGTTTTGTTGCCTTGCACCGTGGCGGTGGCATCCATCTGGCTGTGCAGACGATCGGACGGCTGAATCGAGATCATATGCAGCGGAAACTCGGCGCTGAGCGGCGCGCCCAGCCACTCCTGCGGCTCGCGCCACTCCGGATGTCCGGCGAAATCGTCCAGCTGATAATCGGCGATAGTCTGGCAGAACAGCTCAATTTTGCCGCTGGCGGTTTGAATCGGATGGCTGATCGGATCGGCGCGGAAATCATCCATAAACACGAACGGCTTGCCGCCTTCAGGGATCTCGACAAAACCGCGCTCCCAGAACTCACCGAACTCCGGGAAGGGAATATCACGGCGCGCATGCGCTACTGCGCACTGTTGATACAGATGCTCAATCCACTGCATCTCATTGCGCCCTTCGGTGAACACATCACGATAGCCCAGACGATCGGCGATATCGGCGAAGATATCGAAATCGTTACGCGCCTGATGCTGCGGCTTAATCGCCTGATGCATCGCCAGCACGAAACGATCGCGTGACGATCCGCCGATGTCGTTGCGCTCCAGCGTGGTGGTGGCGGGCAGCACGATATCCGCCATCTGCGCCGCTGGCGTCCAGACGATATCCTGCACAATCACCGTATCCGGGCGCTGCCAGCCTTCCACCAGACGATTGAGCTGCTGATGATGATGGAACGGATTGCCGCCCGCCCAGTGCACTAAGTGGATATCCGGATAGTGTTGGGTTTCGCCCTGGAATGCGTACGGCTGGCCGGGATTGAGCAGCATGTCGCTGATGCGCGCCACCGGAATCGACAAATTGCCTGGGTTCGGGCCGGTGCTCATCATCGGTGCCGGACCGTCTTGACGCGGATTGCCGACGCTGTTCATCGAGCCGTGACCAAAGGAGAAACCGCCGCCCGGCAAGCCCGGCTGACCGAGCATCGACGACAGCGCAATCATCATCCAGTACGGCTGCTCGCCGCGATGGGCGCGCTGAACCGAATAGGAGCAGGTAATAAAGCTGCGTTTGCCCATCAGCTGCTGCGCCAGCAGGGCAATGCGCGCCGCCGGAATGCCGGTAATGCGGCTGGCCCACTCAGGTGTTTTGGCGATGCCATCGCTTTCACCGAGCAGATAGCTGCGCAGCTGCGGCCAACCGGTGCAATGGCTGGCAAGGAAGCTTTCATCCAGCGCGTTACGCTGTGTGATTTCAAAACCCAGCGCCAGCATCAGCGCCACGTCGGTGTTCGGGCGAATTGGAATCCACTCGGCATTGACGAACGCCGGACAGTCATCGCGCATCGGGCTGATGTTGATGATTGGCGTGCCTTTAGCGCTAAGCTGCTCCAGCGCCGGTTTCAGGCTGTGCTGCCCCGCGCCGCCGGACGCCACCTGGCCGTTTTTCAGCGCCAGGCCGCCGAAGGCGATAAAGATGTCGGCGTGCTGCACCACTTCCGGCCAATCGGTCACGCGACCGGTCAGCGGCATGTAGGTGCCAATCACGTACGGCAGGAAGAACTGCGCCGCGCCCCAGCTGTAATTGCCTTGCTGATCGACACCGCCGCCGCCCTGAAAATAGAAGCGGCGAATCAGCGTGCGCGCGTGGTTGACGCGCCCGGCGGATGACCAGCCGTAAGAGCCGTTGAAAATGCCCGATGCGCCGTAACGATCGCGCACGCGGCGATTCTCTTCCGCCACCAAATCCAGTGCGGTATCCCAGTCCACCGCCACGAAATCTTCCCGCCCGCGTAAGGTGCGATCGCTGTTCTCGCGCGATTTCAACCATGAACGGCGCACCATCGGCTGGCGAATACGTTTATCCGAATAGACCAGTTCAGGAATGGTGTTGAGCATCGGCGACGGATCGGCATCGGCGAAGAAGGGTTCACAGCCAATCAGGCGATCGTTTTCAGTGACGGCAGTGAATGCGCCCCAGTGCGCCAAGTGTGGCACGCGAGTTTTCATGGTTTTTGGGTCCGGCAGGCAGGTGTCATTATGTCTGGCAGCATAACATGAGGCTGTAATTGAGCTAAAGCACGGCTGTGAGCGCCTGATTTTCCGTGCTTTTGCGACAGCGCTGGCATTCTGCCGGGTTGCTACAGGGTGGGTTTTCCGTAACACTGGTGGCATGTGTAAACGTTTTCCCGGATGTCGATAATCGCATGGCTACCATTAAGGATGTTGCCCGTATGGCTGGGGTGTCGGTTGCGACCGTCTCCCGCGTCATCAATAATTCGCCCAAAGCCAGCGAGAGTTCTCGCCTCGCCGTCACGGCGGCAATGGAGCAGTTGCAGTATCACCCGAACGCCAATGCACGCGCCCTGGCGCAGCAATCCACCGAAACCCTGGGTTTAGTGGTGGGCGATGTTTCCGACCCGTTTTTTGGCGCGATGGTCAAAGCGGTGGATGAAGTTGCGGGCCAGACCGGCAACTTTTTGCTGATTGGTAACGGTTACCACAATGAGCAAAAAGAGCGTCAGGCGATTGAGCAACTGATGCGTCATCGCTGCGCCGCCTTAGTGGTGCACGCCAAGAAAATCCCCGATGACGATTTAGAGATGCTGATGAAGCAGGTGCCGGGCATGGTGCTGCTGAATCGCCTGCTAAAAGGCTTTGAACATCGCTGCATCGCGCTGGATGACCGCTACGGCGCGTGGCTGGCAACGCGGCATCTGATTCAGCAAGGCCATACGCAAATCGCCTTTATCTGCTCCACTCACACCATTTCCGATGCTGAAGATCGTCTGCAAGGCTATTACGACGCGCTGAAAGAGCACGGTTTGCCGTGTAACGACCGTTTGGTGGCGTGGGGCGAACCGGACGAAGTGGGCGGCGAGCAGGCGATGACTGAGCTAATGGGGCGCGGCAAGCAGTTCACGGCGGTGGCCTGCTACAACGATTCGATGGCCGCCGGCGCGCTGGCGGTGCTGAGTGATAACGGCATTCGCGTGCCGGAAGAGATGTCGCTGATTGGCTTCGATGATGTGCTGGTATCGCGCTATGTGCGCCCGCGTTTAACGACGGTGCGTTACCCAATTGTCACCATGGCGCAGCAGGCGGCGCAACTGGCGCTGGCGCTCGCCAATGGCAGCGAGATGCCGGAAGTGACCAATATGTTTAGCCCGACGCTGGTAAGACGGCATTCGGTGAGTGGACCGGGTTGAATCCTGGTGCTCGCTTTCCCTCACCCTAACCCTCTCCCGCAAGCGGGAGAGGGGACAGTAAGGAGAGCTCGGTCTGCTCCTTCTCCCGCTTGCGGGAGAAGGTTGGGATGAGGGACAAAGCGCACCCATCACAACTCCCGCGAATACACCTTCACCCGCACATCCGGGAACTCCAGCGCGTCGCACTGATACTGCCAGCCAAAACGTTCGTAATAACCGCCAAACGTTGACCATAACCACAGCTTGTCATGACCGCGCTGCTGCGCGAAATCGATCACATGCTGCTGCAGCGCTTCGCTCAATCCCTTGCCGCGCGCAGACTCCTCGACAAACAGCGCCGCCACCCACGGCGTGAGATCCTGACGGCTGATCAAATCGCAGCGCCAGAATCCCACCGTGCCGAGCGGTATATCGCCATCAAGCGCCACAAAGGTTACCGGGAAATCGGCGCCGTTGAGGCTACTGCGCACAATGCTGTCGTAAAACTCACGCGACGTACCGTCGCCAAACGCCTGCCACAGCCAGTCGGTGATCTGCGAGGCGTGATGCGGCACTTCGCTGAGCGCGACGATCTTCATCAGATCAGCTCCAGCGCCAGCAGCTCCTGAATGGTCTGCGCGCGACGAATTTCACGCGGCGCGCCATTCTCGAACAGCACTTCCGGAATCAGCGGGCGGCTGTTGTAGTTCGACGACATCGATGCGCCGTACGCGCCGGTATCGTGGAACACCAGATAATCACCGACCTGCGCCGCAGGCAGCGCGCGGGTTTCCACTTTGCCGCCTTCCAGCTGCGTGAACACGTCGCCCGATTCACACAGCGGACCAGCCACCACGCTCTCGACAGTGGTGTCGCCCAGCGCGCGGCCATCGACCGGCAGCAGAGAAATGTGGTGATAGCTGCCGTACATCGACGGACGCATCAAATCACTGAAACCGGCATCGACCAGCACAAAGTGACGGCTGCCCATCTCTTTCACCGCACGCACCTGCGACACCAGCACGCCCGATTCGGCCACCAGGAAACGGCCTGGCTCGATCTCCAGTTTCACTGGATGACCGAGGTGCGCGGCGATACGCTCACGCGCACCGTTCCACAAGCCGTAATAGTGCTGGGTATCAATGGCTTCTTCGCCAAAACGATAAGGAATCGACAAACCGCCACCGGCTGAAATCGCCTCGAGATCCTGACCGAACGCCACCACCTGATCGACCATCGCATCACACACCTGCTGCAGATGGCCGTAATCCACACCGGAACCGATGTGCATATGCAGGCCGACCAGATGCAGGCCGTGCTGCTGAATCGCCGCCAGCGCCAGCGGCAGATCGCTGTGCCAGATGCCGTGTTTGCTGTTCTCACCGCCGGTGTTAGTTTTCTGGCTGTGACCGTGACCAAAACCAGGATTGATGCGCAGCCACACTGCGTGGCCCGGCGACAGTGCGCCCAGTTGATGCAGCATATCCACCGAACCGGCATTGACCGGTACTTTCAGCTCGGCGATGCGCGTCAGCGTTGGCTGATCGAACACATCGGCGGTGAAGACGATATCTTCGCCGCCCGGCTGATAACCGGCGGCAATGGCACGCTCGATTTCACCCAGCGACACCGAATCGACTTTGACGCCCGCCGCGCGCATCAGACGCAGAATGTGAATATTGGAGCAGGCTTTCTGCGCAAAACGCACCACGTCGAAGGCACCGAGTTGTGCAATGCGCTGCTGAATAATCGCCGCATCGTACGCCCAGAATGGGCCAGAATAACGCTGCGCCAGCGGCAGTAAGTTGGCGGCAGTTAACGCTGTTTCGCTGTTGTTAAGTGGGCGTGGCATATCAATTCTCCTGTGTCATTGAGGCTATTTAGCCACAGCGCATCAATTCAGAAAAATATCTGTTTTAGCGGCACCTATACAAATATGATATGGGTTGAGCGGAGGAGAAGATGGCAAAAATTAACTGGCGACATATCGAAATTTTTCACGCGGTGATGACCAGCGGCAACCTGACGCAGGCGGCCACGCTGCTGCACACTTCGCAGCCGACGGTGAGCCGCGAACTGGCGCGCCTGGAGCAGCAGCTTGGCCTGCAACTGTTCGAACGCGTGCGTGGCCGCTTGCAACCAACGGTGCAAGGCTTGCGGCTGTACGAAGAGGTGCAGCGCTCGTGGTACGGACTGGATCGCATCATGGATGCCGCCGAAGGATTGCGTCAGTTTCGTCAGGGTGAATTGTCGATCGCCTGCTTGCCGGTGTTTTCGCAGTCGCTGTTGCCGCCGCTGCTGCAGCCCTTTCTTCATCGCTATCCGCAGGTCAGCCTGAATATTATTCCGCAGGAGTCGCCGCTGCTGGAAGAGTGGCTATCGGCGCAGCGTTACGATCTCGGTCTGACCGAAACCCAACACCCGCCAGCGGGCACCGAACGCGTGCCGCTGCTGACCTGTGATGAAGTGTGCGTGCTGCCGCCACAGCATCCGCTGTGTCAGCGCGAGGTGCTGACGCCGCAGGATTTCCACGGTGAAAACTACGTCAGCCTGTCGCGCAGCGATAGCTATCGTCAGCTGCTGGATTCGCTGTTTCATGAGCAGGATGTGGAGCGTCGTTTGGTGCTGGAGACGCACAGCGCGGCGTCGGTGTGCGCGATGGTGCGCGCGGGCGTGGGGATTTCAATTGTGAATCCGCTGACGGCGCTGGATTACGCCGACAGCGGTGTGGTGATGCGTCGTTTCAGTATTGCCGTGCCCTTCACCGTCAGCCTGGTGCGGCCGCAGCATCGACCGGCTTCAGCGCTGGTCGATCACTTCTGCGACCACCTGCAACAGCAAGTGGCCGCGTTTCCACAACGCATTGCCGAGCGTCTGGCTTAAGCGTTGACAGCTTCGCCCTGCCCGCCCGAATTGCGGAAGGTGATCAGGCAGATCACCAAACCAACTGCCGCGAGTGCAGCAGCGGCAACCGGCACCGACGTCAGGCCATAACCTTTCTCGATCACCGCGCCACCGACCCACGCGCCGAGCGCATTGCCAACGTTGAAGGCGGAGATATTCAGCGTCGAAACCAGATTTGGCGCATCTTTGCCGTGGCGCACCACGTTAATCTGCAAGCCCGGCACGGTGGCAAAGGTCGCCATCGCCCACAGGAACAGCGTGATTTCCGCCAGCCACAGCGCATGGCTGGTCCAGCTGAACAGCAGCGAGAACAGCGCAATCAGCACAAAGCTGAGGATCAGACTGAACGACACTTTCCAGTCGGCCAGCTTACCGCCGAGGATGTTACCGACGGTCAGACCCGCGCCAATCAGGAACAGCGTCCAGCTGACACCACGATCCGAAATGCCGGTCACCTGCAGCAGCAGCGGCGCAATGTAGCTAAACAGCGCAAACATCGCCGCCGCAAAGAACACCGTCATCAGCAGCGACAGCCACAGTTTACCGTTGGCCAGCGCGCTGATTTCACTCGCCAGATGCACCGGCTTCTCTTCTTTGTTGGTCGGCAGGCTCACAATCAGCGCGATAAAGGCAAAGATGCCGATGATCGCCACGCCCCAGAAGGTGGCGCGCCAGCCAAACATCTGACCAAACCAGGTGCCGAGCGGCACGCCGAGCACGTTCGCCAGCGTCAGGCCGGTGAACATCAGCGCCACAGCAGAAGCTTGTTTACCCGGTGCCACCAGACTCGCCGCTACCACCGCGCCGATGCCGAAGAACGCACCGTGACACAGCGCCGTCACCACACGCGCCAGCATCAGCAGGTTGTAGGTGTAGGCCAATGCACAGAGCACGTTGCCGATGATGAAGATGATCATCAGCAGAATCAGAGTACGTTTACGCGGCAGTTTAGCTGTCAGCAACGCCATGATCGGCGCGCCAATGGCGACGCCCAGCGCGTAACCGCTGATCAGCCATCCCGCAGAAGGAATCGTCACTTGCAGATCGCCCGCCACCTCGGGCAGCAATCCCATAATGACGAATTCCGTGGTGCCGATGGCGAACGCACTCAGCGCCAGCGCCAGTAATGCAACAGGCATAACACACTCTCCCAATAATTTTTTGCAGGCGGGCCGCACTGCGAGCGCAGTACGGTTACAACAGACGCTTATTAAAATTTGAACTGCGTCACACTGTTATTAAAGCATAGCCCTCTCATGCCAACCACCCCGTGCGCCGCAAGGCTTATTTGCGCCCGCAGCAATAATCCCTGCACGGGAAAATGTCACTGACTAACCATTGAGACAGATTGATGTTTCCGCGCTACGCTTGAAAAGGATGTGATCGTTATCACAGTGAGTCAGCTTTTGACGCTAAATCAAACAGTAAAGGATGGACGTGCACTGCCGATACCTCAATGGATTGCCCGGTTATGTGGTGTCAAAAATCGAGGGGAAAGCGTATGCGATGGCTCATCGCGCTAACGGTTGGCTGCCTGAGTGGCTGCTCTGTTGGGCATTACGAATACAGCAAAGAAGCAGCAAAACGCGTCGATATGACCGTCACCGGCATTCCAACGGTGCTGGGCATTGGTGCGCTTGGCACCACCATTCCTCTCACGCCCGAATACAGTCTGACGGCGGCCCACGTGGCCAAGTATTCGCTCTATCGGGTGAAAGCCTGGCATCCTGAATGCGATATCGCCGTGGTGTACCACAAAAACAGTGAAGCCAATCTGCCACCGCCGTTCCGCAATAGCCATATTGGCGATGAAGTGAATCTGTATGGCTACAGCTTTATTTCCGCGATGCCGGTGGCGTCGAGCGGCAAGAATCTGATCAACACCACGCTGGCGAATGACTGGAACAAGGCCAGTTGTGTGGTGGTGGCGGCCAATGCCGGCGTGGTGAAAGGCATGTCCGGCGGCGCGGTGTATAACGCCAGCGATGATACGCTGGCGGGCGTGATTGTCGGTTACAGCAGCCAGATTGATGACAATAAAAGCGGCAAGACGCTGTTTAAGAATGTGGCGCTGTATGTGCCGTATGCGCGCTTTCAGGCGTGGCTGGATGGGGTGGTGAAGTCGTAGGATTGTGCGATGTTTAGCAAGGTCGCCATGAATGGCGACCCTACGGAATTAAGCGGGAACCCACGCGCCCTTCAACTGCACCTGCGGGAATCCGCTGGTCAAAATACGCAGCTCGGCATCGCGTGGGGTGTTGTCGCCCTGCCCCTGAATGCTGACGATATCCTGCGGACAGGCGGAAAATGCCACAAAACAATCCATCTCGGCGCGCAGCACAATATAGTCGCCCGGCTTCGTCACCACCGGCAGCGTCTTCAGCGTGATGCCATCCGGCTGCACCTGAATATTCATAAAGATATTAAACGAGGCCAGATTGCCGTGCGGCAGCGTCACGCCTAACTCGCTCATGCCTTCAAACAGATTGTCATGGCAGTTGCGATGCGGTTCGGTGCAGCCGAGCAGCTCATAACGACGCGCGTCGCAGGCCGCCATAAAAGTGTCGTGCACGCCTGGCGAGGTATCTGCCACCAGCGTCAAAATCGGGTGGCGCTGGCTGGTGATAAAGCTGTCGCCCACTTTGGGATTGAGACGCTGATTCCACACGCGCGTCGCCTCCATACACATATATTCACTCACGTCTTCAGCGTTATACGCCCAGCAATCCACCACCTGCGTGCCGTGCAGGTTAATCACCTGCACCGCTTCACCTTTCTGCAGACGCACCGCTTTGCCGTAGCGCGCGGGAATGTTCATCGCTTCACGATGCTGAAATTCAGCCGACATGTTGTTCTCCTGATTAATGCTGCATGGCACGACGATAGCGCGTCATGCGAGATTCAAGGCCGCGCGCCAGCCAGTCGAAGACGCTGTTGAGCAGCCAGTAACAGAGCGCCACCGTGAGATAGATCTCCAGCGGCGCGTAAGTATCCGAAATCGCCTGTTTGGCGGCGTACATAAACTCCTGCACCGAGACAATCGACAGCAGCGCAGAGTCTTTAATCAAACCGATCATCAGCCCAACCAGCGGCGACAGCATCTGCGGCAGGGTTTGCGGCAGCACCACATCACGCAGCTGTTCACTGCGGCTCAGGCCCAGCACGCGGCACGCTTCCCACTGCCCTTTTGGCAGTGCATCAATCGCTGAGCGGATCACCTGCGCAATGTAAGGCGCGTAGTAGAGCGTTAACGCCAGCACGCCCACCACCGGCGACGACAGCGTGATGTCATATTCCGGCAGCACAAAATAGAGCAGATAGATCACCACCAGCAGCGGCAGCGCGAGAGTTAACCCGCTGTAAAGATTGAGCAAACGCAGCCAGAACGGCGAGGCACGCATCAGCAGTACGGCCAACAGCGCGCCCCATAGCAGCGAGCAGAGCGCTGCCACCAGACAGAGCTGCAAGGTGGCGAGCAGGCCGTCACCGAGCGACGGCAAAGAGGTGATAATTGCCTGCCAATCCATTACGCCAACCTCCGTTTCGCTTCCAGACGACGCGCCGCCGCAATCAACGGCATGGCGATCAGAAGATAACCGGCCGCCACCAGCAGTAATACCTGCGTGGCTTCATAGGTGCGGGCGATGACGATCTGTCCGGCGTAGGTCAGTTCGGTGAGCGCCACCACCGAGGCCAGCGGCGTGGTTTTCAGCAAGATGGTGAACTCATTCACCAGCATTGGCAGACTGGCGCGCATCACTTGTGGATTGATAACGTACCACCACGTCAGCAAGCGGCTCAGGCCCAAGGTGCGCGACGCTTCAAGCTGTCCGCGCGTCACCAGACTGCGGTTAACGCGCAGGATTTCCGCCACGTAAGCGCCGCTGTTGAGGCCAATGGCAATCACCGCCGCCAGCATTGGCTGACCGCCCAATCCCAGCCGTGGCAAGGTGAAAAACACCACAAACAGCTGCACAATCGCTGGCGTTCCGCGCATCACGCTGACATAGAAACGCCCGATGGCGCGCCAGATCCAGGCACGACGCAGCTGCAGGAAGCAGCCGAGCTGCCCCATCACTACGCTGACCAACGACGCCAGCACGGTGAGCACCAGCGTCATCAGCAGGCCGTGTCCGAGTTCCGGCAGCGCGGCCACTACCTGTTGATCCAGCCCCATGCGTTACTCCGCGTTAAAGTCGTGCAGGTTTTCCGCCACCGACAGCAGCAGCGGCGCGGGACGATCGTTGCCCTCAATGCCGGTGTTGCAGGCGGAGACGATAAACTGCGTGTCCATCACCACGCGACAGGTAATGCTGTCGCCGGCTTTGGTCAGGTTGGTTTCCGGCAGGATATCGCCTTCCCGCGTCAGCTTGACGTGCATAAACAGGTTGATGGGATCCGGCAGCTTCGGCACCACCATGCCCAGACGCGCCAGCTCGCCGCGTAGCGCATCGAGGCAACCTTCGCCCTGATAGCCGCGCTCAGTGAGAAACGCCGTGGTGGAGGCTGGCAGCAGCAGGTCGTGACGTTTCACGCTGTCTTTGCCCAGTACCATCATCGGACGGCGACGATTGTTCACCAGACGCATGCCGGAACCGAGCAGGTAGCTGTTGCTGAACACCCGCGTGTGATGCACCGACAGCCACACGGCGGGATCGGCCAGACTGAAGCCAAACAGCGAAGCCACTGCGCCGTCGCCCTGTGCGGTGATGCGCAGTAACTGGCCGCGCAGTACGCGAATCGAACCGATGCTGCCCGGTGCAACCTGCACCGGTTCAGCCAGCGTGCGCACAGCGGTTTCTTCATAACTTTCACGCATTAACAGCATGATTCATCTCCTGAGCGTGAAAATGGTCGCTGACCACGATGTCGATGGGCGTCACCTGCAGGCCGTTGCCAGGAATGATGTCCTGCGGGCAGGATGAGACCGAGCAGATGAGATCGCACAGCGCTTCAAAGGTGATGCTGTCGCCCGCTTTGCTGTTGGGATCGGTCACTTCCATGCGGCCATCGGCGGTGACCGGGCCATTCTGGAACAGGTTGAACGGCTCTGGCAGCGAGAAGTAGGTGACGCCAAACTCCTTCATCCCTTCCAGCAGGTTATCCACGCAGTTGCGATGCCCTTCGACACCGAAATCAATACTAAAACGGGTGCGATCGCAGGCGGGCACGTTGGCGTCGTGGATGCCGATGCTATCGGCAAGAATGCGCAGCATCGGACGGTTTTCACTCGACCACAGCGCGTCGCCAGGCTTGAAGAACAGCGAGCGCAGTTGTTGACGCGTATGCACCGGCGACAGCTTCTCATTCAGGTCATCGGCATTCACCGCGACGAAATCGGCCGCCTGCTGCCCTTCACTATCAATCACGGTAATAAACTGGCCCTTGCGCACGCGGAAGGTTTTGCCAAAGCCGGCAGGCACCGTCAGGTTGGACTGGCACATAATTACTCCTGCGGAATGAAGTCGCTGGCGGGCACAGTAAAGGTGGTGCCGAGATACTGCTGCTGCAGTTTGGTCAGTTCGCCATCTTTCTGCATCGCCAGGATGTGGTCGCTAATGGCTTTGTTCAGGCTGCCATCTTCTTTACGTGTCGCCCAACCCATCCACTGCGACGGGCCAACTTCACCCACCTGCGCCACTTTACCGGCATATTTTTTCGCCACCGGCGCGAGTACCGAGATATCGTCATAAACGAAGTCGGCGCGTTTGGTCATCAAGGTGCTGACGGTTTGATCCAGTGAATCGACGTTGATGATGGTGATCGGTTTTTTACCCTCTTTCTTCAACTGCTCGTTGAAGCCCTTCAGCAGTTGCTCTGGCACGCTGGCGGTTTTCACCGCGCCGCGCAGACCCGATAAGCTTTCCGGACTCAGAGTTTTGCCGCTGAAGGTTTTCGCCTCGGCTTCACGCACCAGCACGCCATTAACGGTTTTGCTGAACGGCACGGTGAACAGCACTTTCTTCGCGCGTTCCGCCGTGACGTTAAGGGATGAACCTTCGGCATTGAAGGAGCCCGAAATCAGGCCCGGCAGAATGCCGCTGAAGGCGGTTTTCTGAAACTCCAGTTTCACCCCGAGATCTTTGGCGAAGGATTGCATGATCGCCACGCTGTAACCGGTGATCTCACCTTTGTCATCGGTGTATTCGTATGGAGGAAAGGTTGGGTCGATACCGACGGTGATTTTGCCGCTGCTTTTGATGTCGGCCAGCGTGTCGGCTTGCGCCTGCGCTAAGGTGCCTACGGAGAGAAGTGCGGCAATCAGCAGTGCTGTTTTTTTCATTATGATGTTTCCCTGGTGTTGGTGAAATGTCTTTTTCTACTGAGCATATTTTGTGCCAGTTTTTTCACCACTACGTAGGAAAACCCACAACAACTCATTCTTTAGCTAATAAAATCAACTGGAAACATTTGTTTCTTGTTTTTTATTTTTAATTTCTATGATTTCACATGACACAGAATGGGGATGAATAGATTGGCGGAGAGTGGACAGAATTGCACCGTTTTGGTGATTTTTCTGGCGCACCATGCGCCAGCACGGCGCATTATTCGAGTTCGTCGAGGGATTGATGCAGCGCTTCGATTTGCGCGAGATGATCGTTGCTGGCTTTACCCATTTGCCGGGCCACCAGTGAACAGAGCAGATTGCACACGCCAGAGAGCGCGGCGGTGCTGTCAAAGATTAGGCTGCTGTCGGTGTGACAGCGGATTACCCACTGCGCATGGCGCGCCGGTTTGCCGGAGAGCACATCGGCGATATACAGCATTGGCACGTTGCGCTCGGCCAGTGCGTTCATCGCCGCTTCCAGCGCGGGCATGCGCCGACGAAGACCAACGCAGATCACCACATCTTCAGCGGTTAGAGCCGCCATATGTTCCGCCAGCGAATCGCCGGGACGCGGCAGCAGACGCACGTCGGAGTGAATATGGATCAAATCGCGATAGATCAGATGCGCGATGGTTTGGCTGTGGCGCCAACCCATCACTACCACGCGTCGCGCCTGGCTGATGGCGGTGACCGCCTGCTGCAACTGTTCGCTGTCCAGCGTGCGATAGCTGTTGACCAGGTTGGCAATCTCTTTTTCCAGATGCTGCTGCATGATGCTGGCCAGCGGCGACGCGCTGGGTGCTGGTTGCAAGTAAAGCGGTGATCCGCTGCTCTGCATTTCACGCGCCTGGCGACGTGCGGCTTCATAACTTTCGTAGCCGAGATGACGGAAGAAGCGCGTGGTGGTGGCTTTGGACACGCCCGCGCTGTTTGCCAGTTCGGTGGCGGTGTTCATGGCTAACTGGCCCGGTGCGGCGAGTAACACATCGGCAAGTCGCTGCTCGTGGCTGGAGAGTTGATCCCAGTGCTGACGAATCCGGCCCTCTAACGTTGCCGCTTTTGCACTCATGGTGATTCCCTGAAAATGAAAAAAACCATCCTGCACAGAGCGTGCCGGGTTGTCATCAGGAATTTTGTTTTGGAAGGCGGGAATAAAAAAAGGTCGCCATGAATGGCGACCCTACTAAATGCCGGAGAGGATTACTTACCAGACGGGCGCAGTGCCGGGAACAGGATCACATCGCGGATGGTGTGGCTGTTGGTGAACAGCATCACCATACGGTCGATACCAATGCCCAAACCTGCGGTTGGCGGCAGGCCGTGTTCCAGCGCGGTGACGTAGTCTTCGTCGTAGAACATCGCTTCGTCATCGCCAGACTCTTTCGCGTTCACCTGCTGCAGGAAACGCTCAGCCTGATCTTCTGCATCGTTCAGCTCTGAGAAGCCGTTACCGATTTCACGGCCGCCGATGAAGAACTCAAAGCGGTCGGTGATTTCCGGGTTCTCGTCGTTACGACGCGCCAGCGGTGATACTTCAGCCGGGTATTCGGTGATGAAGGTTGGCTGAATCAGGTGCGCTTCGGCGGTTTCTTCGAAGATCTCTGTAACGACGCGGCCCAGGCCCCAGCTCTTCTCAACTTTGATGTGCAGCGCTTTAGCAATCGCCACCGCTTTATCGAAGTCTTCCAGATCGCTCAGGTCGGTTTCCGGACGGTATTTCTTGATCGCTTCACGCATGGTGAGCTTCTCGAACGGCTTACCGAAATCGAAGCTGTGATCGCCATACGGCACTTCCGTGGTGCCCAGCACATCCTGCGCCAGGGTACGGAACAGGCTTTCAGTCAGCTCGATCAGATCTTTGTAATCCGCATACGCCATATAGAGTTCCATCATGGTGAACTCTGGGTTATGGCGCGGCGAAATACCTTCGTTACGGAAGTTACGGTTGATCTCGAACACGCGATCAAATCCGCCAACTACCAGACGCTTCAGATACAGTTCTGGCGCAATACGCAGGTACATATCGATGTCGAGCGCATTGTGATGGGTGATGAACGGACGCGCAGATGCGCCGCCAGGAATCACCTGCATCATCGGAGTTTCCACTTCCATAAACTCGCGGTTAACCATGAACTGACGAATGCCGGCCATGATTTGTGAGCGAATTTTGAAGGTTTTGCGCGAATCGTCGTTGGAGATCAGATCGAGATAACGCTGACGGTAACGAGTTTCCTGATCGGCCAGGCCGTGGAATTTGTCCGGCAGCGGACGCAGCGCTTTGGTCAGCAGACGCAGCTCAGTGATGTGGATCGACAGCTCACCGGTTTTGGTTTTGAACAGCTTACCGCGCGCACCGAGGATATCGCCGAGATCCCACTTTTTGAACTGCTCGTTGTAGACGCCTTCTGGCAGATCGTCGCGTGACACGTAGATCTGAATCTGGCCGCCGACATCCTGCAGGGTAGCGAATGACGCTTTCCCCATGATGCGGCGCGTCATCATACGGCCGGCCACGCTCACTTCTACGCCCAGCGCTTCCAGCTCTTCGTTCTCTTTAGCGTCATAGCTGGCGTGCAGCACATCGGACGTGGTGTCGCGGCGGAAATCGTTAGGAAACGCCACGCCTTTTTCACGCAGCGCGCTGAGTTTTTCGCGACGCGCTTTCAGTTCGTTGTTTAACTCAAGGGCGGCATCAGCGCTCTGCGGTTGTTGTTCAGACATGTCGGTTCCTTATAGCCCTGCTTTTAAACTTGCTTCAATAAAACGATCGATATCGCCATCCAGCACCGCTTGGGTGTTGCGGGTTTCTACGCTGGTACGCAGATCCTTGATGCGTGAATCGTCGAGAACATAAGAACGAATCTGGCTGCCCCAGCCGATATCAGATTTGTTATCTTCCGCTGCCTGCTTGTCCGCGTTTTTCTTCTGCATCTCATATTCGTACAGCTTGGCGCGTAACTGCTTGAAGGCCTGATCTTTGTTCTTGTGCTGTGAACGGTCGTTCTGGCACTGCACCACAATGTTGGTCGGCAAGTGGGTAATACGCACCGCAGACTCGGTTTTGTTAACGTGCTGGCCGCCCGCACCGGATGCGCGGTAAACGTCGATACGCAGATCGGCGGGATTGATATCGATATCGATGTTGTCATCCACTTCCGGGTAGATAAACACCGAACTGAATGAGGTATGGCGACGACCGCCGGAATCGAACGGGCTCTTACGCACCAGGCGATGAACGCCGGTTTCGGTACGCAGCCAGCCAAACGCGTAGTCGCCGATGATTTTAATGGTGGCGGATTTGGTTCCGGCCACTTCACCGTCTGACTCTTCGATAATTTCGGTTTTATAGCCTTTGGCTTCCGCCCAGCGCAGATACATGCGCAGCAGCATGCTGGCCCAATCCTGCGCTTCGGTGCCGCCGGAACCGGCCTGAATATCCATGTAGCAGTCGGCGCTGTCATATTCGCCGGAGAACATACGACGGAATTCCAGTTCGCCCAGCTTCACTTCCAGTGCATCAAGCTCGGCAACCGCTTCGTTGAAGGTCTCTTCGTCGTCGGCTTCCACCGCCAGATCCAGCAGGCCCTGCACATCTTCCAGGCCTTGTGTCATGTGATCCAGGGTTTCGACCACGGCTTCCAGTGAAGCACGTTCTTTGCCCAGCGCTTGCGCGCGCTCGGGTTCGTTCCAGACGTCTGGCTGCTCCAGCTCGGCGTTTACTTCTTCGAGGCGTTCTTTCTTAGCATCGTAGTCAAAGATACCCCCGAAGAACGTCGCTGCGCTCGGTGAGATCCTGAATACGATTTTTGACCGGATTAATTTCAAACATGGCTTTTCAGTCTTTTTTGACGATTCGGTGAAAGGAGATAAAAACTAACGCGCTAGTTTACCCGAAAGTGTGCGTACTTTGTAGCATTGCACGCAGTGTGAGTGAGTGCGCACGCGCCGCGACAAAAAAAGTTCTCAACCTTCTGGAAAGCCGCATTCGTTACGTTTTCCAAAACCCCCCAGCAAATACCTCATCCTCAGAACCTTCTTAGGAATTTTCCTGCAAATTTTAGGCAATTAGCGCTGAAAGACGTCATTAAAGGCCATGATTTATAACGATAAATCATTAAGAATTGTCTTGTGAGAAATTTCCTGCAAGAAAGCAGACACGTCTCAAATAACGCCATTAAGCAGCTGATATTCAGCCTATCGATTTGTTAGCGCCCTTTTATCATTTTGCTCAGTGACTATCCCCCCGATGGACATCACTAACGTCCAGACCGTTTGTCACCACGACCGCCAGGAATGCGCAGCTTCGACAGGGAATGACACAGTAATCAGCGCCCGTAAACGTGAGCGGGCACAACATGTCCTGAGAGACATGAAGGAGTATCGATGTTTATTCCCGGTTTGCGCACTTCTCCGCGCCTGCTTGCCTTGTTAATGCCTTTGTTACTTGCCGCCTGCGGTGGTGGCGGCGGAGGTGGTGGCGGCGGTAGCGCAGCAACCTCGCCCACCGCCGGCACGCCTGAAACACCCACGCCAGCGCAGCCCAGCGCGTCAGGCAATGCCAGCAAAGTCGGCATTATTGATTCGGGGTTGTCGCCCGAGCGCAGTGAAATTAATTACGCTAACGTGCAGTTCACTAGCTACGTCGGCGGCGGCAGCAGTTTAAATGATAATCAGGGCATTAACGGTCACGGCACCGTGGTGGCGCTGACGTTATTGGGCTTGTCACCGGGCAGCACGCTGTATGTGGCGCAGGCATCGCAGAACAATGTCTTTCAGTATAACGATACCGCGCGCGCGGTGAGCGGCCTGCTGAGCCAGGGCGTGCGGGTTTTCAATATGTCGTACGCTTCCAGCGAGCGTTTAACCACCGCACAGGCGTTAACCGATGCGCAGCCGCACTATCAGGTGCTGGTGCAAAGCATGCGTGAGATTGCGGCGGCTAACGGCTTAGCGGTGGTGATCACCGGCAATGGCGGCACCGCAACCCCTTCTCCTAACGCCCAGCTGCCGTTGATTTATCAGGACAGCGCGCTGCAAAAGAACATGCTGGCGGTCACCGGCGTGATGGACAGCACCTCATACGACACGGCGAACCGCGCGGCGTTAACCGGGCCGTTTGACGCCTGCGGCAACGCCGCTGCATGGTGCCTGAGCGCGCCAGGTTACAGCGATTATCGCTTTCAGAATGCCGATGGCACCTGGGTGAATGCGCGCAGTTACGGCACCTCATTTGCCGCACCGCGCGCTGCAGCGACGGCTTCGCAAGTGTTGCAACGTTTTCCGTGGATGAGCGGCTACAACCTGCAGCAAACGCTGCTGACCACCTCCACTTATCGCAGCGATGCTTATGCAGGCGCTGCGGATAGCGCCAACGGGCGGCCTTACAACGATACCTTCGGCTGGGGCGATCTCAACCAGGCGAAAGCGCTGAACGGTCCAGCGATGTTTTGGGCCGATGATTTTCACGCCAGTCTGGATGCGGGCAGCTATGTCTTCTCTAATGCCATCAGCGGCGATCGCGGCCTGATCCTTGACGGCGCGAATAATGGCGGCGTGCTGCAGTTAACCGGCAACAACAGTTACCTCGGCCAGACCAGCGTTTCGGCAAATACGTTGCTTATCGATGGCGCGATTGCCGGCAGTGCCAACGTCAGCGGCAGCGGCACCCTTGGCGGAAGCGGCGTGATTGGCGGCAGCTTACTCAATCAGGGATCGGTCAACGGTGGCTTGCAGGTGCAAGGCGATTACCAGCAACGCAGTAATGGCGTGCTGAATATCGCGCTGAACAGTCCGCTGCGCGTAGCGGGCCACTCGACGCTGGACGGCACGCTGAACCTTGCGCCACCGTCATCAACCTATGTAGTGAAACAGCAGGAAACGCTGCTGACCAGCGATGCGGGCGTCAGCGGCCAGTTCAGTCAGGTCAATACCGGCGTGTTCCTTGATGGTTCGGTCAGCTACAACGCCAACAGCGTGATCGGCCAGCTGACGCGTAAAAATACTGCGGCAGCAGCGGCAGCACTGGGCATGAACGGCACCAGCACCCAGCAAACGGCCGCAAATCTGGAGCAGGCGTTCAGCGTGGCGGATAGCTGGCAGCAACAGGGATCGCTTAGCAGTGCGCAGCAGTCGGCGCTGGGCGCGGCCGGAGCGTTCCAGACGCTGGCGGATGCCAGCAGTGCGCAGGCTGCCATCAATTCACTTTCCGGTCAGGCGCACGCCTCCAGCAATGCGGTGCTGTTTAACGCGCTGGATTATCAAAGCCGCCTGTTAAGCAACCGCATCGCCGACGCCAGCGCCGACAATCGTTACGGTTTCTGGATCGAGAGTGGTCAACTGCGCGGTTCGCTGGATCAGGCGGGCTACCTTGGCACCGATTATCGCAACACGCTTACTGCGCTGGGCGTGGATAGCGATTTGGGCGTTTCCGGTCTGCGCGTGGGCGTGGCCTGGACGCAGAATCAGATCGATTCCACCTACGACCAAACCGGCGGCACCAGCCGTAATCGTCTGCAAGGCGCGATGCTGTATGGCCGTTACGATTTGACGCCAGAGTGGTATCTGCAAGGCAATCTTAGCTATCAACATGGCCGTGATGAGTTGAAGCGTTTGGTGTTGCTGGATGAAGCTTCGCCGGTGTCATCAACCACCAGCAGCAACAGCTGGCAGGCGGCGCTGCAAAGCGGCTATCGCTGGACAATTGAGGATAACTATCGCCTCGAACCGTATCTCGGCTGGCGTGAAACCGGGCTGGATACCGGTGCGTTTGAGGACAAAGGCAGCGCGTTCGGTCTGAGCGGTGACGGCGACAGCTATCGACGCAGCGTGGGATATAGCGGTTTGAGTATCAGCGCACGGCAGGATTGGTCGGCTGGATTGTGGAGCATGCTGAGTCTGTATGGTGAATATCAGTACGCGTTCAACAATCCGTCGATGGATGTCAGCGCGCGCTGGGGCGGATTTGGTGATGACCAGAACCGCTTCACGATTCCTGGTATGCAGCTCGATCGCCGGTCGCAGTGGTTAGGCGTGCGGTTGGATGTGGCGCAGACATCACGTGCGCGCCTGTTCCTGCGCGCCGATCAGCACTTCGCCGATCGTGGTGACGAGAAAGTGCTGCGCGGCGGTGTGGATGTGAGTTTCTGATAAACGTTTTAAGGCCAACCAGGTGCGCATAAATGCGCACCCTACGGTGTAGGGTCGCCATTCATGGCGACCTCACGCACCTTACATCGGCCAGATATGATCGATGATCAATTGCACTGAACGATTACCACGATACTCGTTGATATCCAGCTTGTAGGCCAACTGCACCTGACGCACGCTGCTGTCTGGCCACAGCGTGGTATCCACGTTGAAGGCAATCCCATCTAACAGCGGGCCGCCGCCGAGCGGCTCGACCATCACTTTTAAATGACGCTCGCCCACTAACCGCTGTTGTAGCAGCTTGAACTTGCCATCGAACACCGGCTCCGGGAACGCCTGGCCCCACGGACCGGCTTCTCGCAGCATTTCGGCGGTGTACAGCGTAAACTCCTGCGCATGCAGTTCGCCGTCCGACCAAATCACGCCCTGCAACGCTTCGCCATCCAGCCACTCATCAATTAACGCGGCAAAACGTGCACGGAACTCCTCGTACTTCGCGGTTTCCAGTGACAATCCGGCGGCCATGGCGTGACCACCAAATTTGATCATCAAACCAGGGAACAGCGTGTCGAGGCGCTCCAGCGCATCGCGCAGATGCAAACCGGCAATCGAGCGGCCAGAACCTTTCAACGTACCGTCTCCGGCGGGCGCGAAAGCGATCACCGGACGATGGAAGCGCTCTTTCAGCCGCGACGCCAGAATCCCGACCACGCCCTGATGCCACTCAGGATGGTAAAACGCCAGACCCAGCGGCAGATCGGTGTGCTGGCGCTCCAGCTCATCGCACAGCGCCAGCGCTTCACTCTTCATGCCCTGCTCAATCTCTTTGCGCGTCTGATTCAGCGCATCAAGTTCATTCGCCAGCATGCGCGCCTCGGAGATATCTTCGGTGAGCAGCAACGCCACGCCGACCGACATATCGTCGAGACGACCAGCAGCATTAAGACGCGGACCGACGGCAAAACCGAGATCGCTGGCAGCAAGTTGACGCGCATCGCGATTGGCAATCTCCAGCAGCGCGCGAATCCCGGCGCGGCATTTTCCGGCGCGGATACGGCTCAAACCTTGCCACACCAGAATGCGGTTGTTGGCATCCAGCGGCACCACATCGGCTACCGTGCCCAGCGCCACCAGATCGAGCAGTTCCGCCAGGTTTGGCTCGGCGCGGCTATCGCTAAACCAGTTTTGCTGACGCAGATGCGCACGCAGCGCCAGCATCAGATAGAAAGCCACGCCAACACCCGCCAGCGAACGTGAAGGGAATTCGCTGTCGTTGAGGTTCGGGTTCACAATCGCTTCGGCGGCGGGCAAGGTTTCGCCTGGCAAGTGGTGATCGGTAACCAACACCGGAATGCCGTATTGATGCGCAGTATCCACACCGGAATGTGATGAGATGCCGTTGTCGACGGTGAGAATCATCTCCGCACCGCGCGCTTTGGCCTGCTCGACCACTTCCGGACTCAAGCCGTAGCCATCTTCGAAACGGTTTGGCACCAGATAATCAACGTTGCCGCCGAGGCTGCGCAGCGCCAGCACGGTTAACGCAGTGCTGGTGGCGCCATCGGCATCGAAATCGCCCACCACCACGATGCGTTTACCTGCCAGCAGCATCTGGTGCAGCAGCGTCACGGCGGCTTCGATGCCGCCCAGCGTTTGCCATGGCAGCAGATGTTTAGCGCCGCGCTCCAGTTCCAGCGCCTCTTTCACTCCGCGTTGCAGATACAAGCGGCGCAGCAAAGGGGGCAAATCAGCGGGTAGGCTGGCTTCGGTCTCGGCTTCGCGCCGACGCAATTCAACAGAATGAATCACTGTGCGTTAACCGCCACGCTTCTGGCCGTCAAGCACCTGCTTCAGCTCTTGCGGTCCCTGATAGCCAGGAATCATCATGCCGCTATCAGTGAGAATGGCTGGCGTGCCCTGAATGCCAAACAGGATGCCGAGTTTGTACTGCTGCTCGATATTGATTTTGCAGGTCGCTGGCGCATCCATCTGCGGCGCATCGCCTTTCATTGCTGCATCAAAGGCTTTGTTACGATCGGCGCTGCACCAGATGGCGCGCATGGCTTTTTCCACCTGACCATTCAGACCTTCACGCGGGAAGGCCAGATAGCGCACGGTGATGCCGAGCGCGTTGTAGTCGGCCATCTGCTCATGCAGCTTGCGGCAATAGCCGCAGGTGATATCGGTAAACACGGTAATCACGTGCTGCTCTTTCGGCGCTTTGTAGACAATCATATCTGGCGCCAGCGCGGTGACTTTTTTATCCAGTAGCTGGTTGGTGACGTTGACCGGTTGGCTGCCGCTGACATCATACAGCGGGCCCTGAATCATGTGTTTGCCGTCTTCAGAGACGTAAAGCACGCCGCTTTCGGTCAGCACCGTTTTGATACCCGGTAGCGGTGACGACTGGATTTCAGCCTGCTGCAATCCCAGTTTTTTCAGCGTTTGCTGAATGGCGTTGTCATCGGCATGCGCCAATCCAGTGAATGCACTGACCAGCAGAGCCAGCATCGTTAGCTGCTTTTTCATCTTAAATCCTTGTTACCGCATCTCAAGCGCGCGGATGATGCTGTTGATGTAACAGACGCAGGCGCTCAGTGGCGACGTGCGTATAAATTTGTGTGGTCGAGAGGTCGCTGTGGCCCAGCAACATCTGTACGACGCGCAAATCGGCGCCATGGTTCAGTAAATGTGTGGCAAATGCGTGGCGCAGCACGTGCGGCGAGAGCTTTTCGCTATCGATACCGGCAAGGGTCGCATAGTGTTTGATGCGATGCCAGAAGGTCTGCCGCGTCATTTGCTGCGCGCGCTGGCTGGGAAACATCACGTCCAGCGTTTGCCCGTTGAGCAGCCACGGCCGACCATGTTCCATATAGTATTCAATCCAGTACACCGCTTCTTCACCTAACGGCACAAGACGCTCTTTATTGCCTTTACCGATCACGCGCACCACACCCTGACGCAGGCTGATATCGCTGATGGTTAAGCCCACCAGCTCCGTCACGCGTAAACCGGTGGCGTACAGCAATTCCAGCATCGCCTTGTCGCGAAGTTCAAGCGGCACATCAATGCTCGGCGCCTGCAACAAGCGTTCGACCTGATTTTCACTGAGATCTTTCGGCAGACGCTGCGGCAATTTCGGTGCCGAGAGCAGCGCGCTGGGATCGTCGCTGCGCACTTTTTCCCGATAGAGATATTGGCACAAGCGGCGAATGGCGCTGAGGGTGCGCGCCGAGCTGGTGGCTTTGTAGCCGCCCTCGACGCGTTCGGCGAGAAACTGCTGCAAATCAAGCGCTTCAAGCGTTAAGAGCGTGCGATCGTGGTGATGCAGCCAACCAGTGAGCGTTTGCAGATCCTGCCGATAAGAGGCGAGCGTGTTCTGCGCCAGATTACGCTCAATCCAAAGCGCATCCAGAAACTGTTCGATCAGATCGCTGTCCTGCACTGTACTCTCCGCCCGTATGAAATCGTGCTCATTATGCCTGAAAGTAGCCTGCTTCTGGTACAATTGCCCCCGAGTCAGTTTCAGACAGAGCATTAATTGCATGAATATTGGTTTGTTTTATGGTTCGAGCACCTGCTACACCGAGATGACGGCGGAGAAGATTCGCGACTTTATCGGTGAAGAATTAGTCACGCTGCACAATTTGAAAGATGACGATCCGTCGCTGATGGAGCAGTACGATTTGCTGATCCTCGGTATTCCAACGTGGGATTTCGGGGAGTTGCAGGAAGATTGGGAAGCGATTTGGCCGCAGATTCCGGCGCTGAACTTGCGCGGGAAAATCGTGGCGCTGTACGGCATGGGCGATCAGGGCGAATACGCCGAATGGTTCCTTGATGCGCTGGGCATGCTGCACGAACTGTTGCAGCCGATGGGCGTGCAGTTTGTGGGTTACTGGCCGCTGGAAGGTTATGAGTTTACCAGCAAAAAACCGCTAACCGCTGATGGCTCGCAGTTTGTCGGCCTGGCGCTCGACGATGTTAACCAGTTCGAACTGAGCGATGAACGCGTCGAACAGTGGTGTGAACAAATTCTGACGGAAACTGCAGCGCTGCTTTAAGGCAGCGTTTGCCCCTCGCGCAGAAAACAGCAGGCGCGTAACGTGCGCCATTCACCGGGCGGCAGGTTGTCGTGCATTAACCACAGCCGCCAGCGTTTCCCCTGCTGATTACGCAGCACCAGCAAAACGCCATACGGCAACCAATCCGCCCTGAGATCTGCTCGCCAGCGCACGCCGCGCCACAGCCAGTTGCCCTTCACGTCCAGCGCCAGACGACCTACGCGCTGCACCAAACGGCGCTCGTTGCGCCAGCATTCTGCCAGCAGCAGCACTAACACCGGCGCTTTACTCCACGCCCACGCGTCAGGCCACTCAAGCGCCAGCAGCAAACCGGCGCACAGCAGAAAGAGCGTCACATTCAGTGCGCGCGCACTGCGTGACGCCCGTAGATCACATTGCCACCGGACCGCGTTCACGGTTGCGCTGCTGAATCAGTTTCACCATGCGTTTGAACTCGGGATTGACCGGTTCTCCGTGATTCATTAACCAGTTGAACAGATCGGGATCGTCACTCTTTAACAGCGCGATAAACACCTGCTTATCGGTGTCGTCCAGCGAATCATATTCGAATTTGAAAAACGGCATGATAGCGATATCCAGCTCCAGCATGCCGCGACGGCATGCCCATTGGACGCGGGCTTTGTCGTTAATTTCCATGTCTCGGGTTCCATGACTAAAAACAGTGGCGCTAAGTGTACCTGCTTTTTTTTCTCGCTGCAGGCGCTGTGCTTAACCCTGTGCAATGCCCCGGCGTTACATCCCCCAATTTGCAATGGGTATCACGCGATTTGTGCGCCATATTCAGTAAACAGGTTGCAAAGCCGCACTGCTCTTTTACCATTGCAACCTATTACCTCATTAATCAGGAAAGACCTATGTCGATTTTTACCCTTCCACCTCGCCAGCCTGCTGCATCGTCACGCCTGCCTTTGACCCTGATTTCGCTCGACGAATGGGCGCTGGTAAAGGTGCAGGGCAATGACAGCACGTCTTATCTGCAAGGTCAGCTGACGCTGGATGTCGCGGCGATGGGCGAGACGCAACATCGTCCCGCCGCGCACTGCGATGCCAAAGGAAAAATGTGGAGCAACATTCGTCTGTTCCATCGCACCGAAGGTTACGCGTACGTGGTACGCCGCAACCTGCGCGAGCAGCAGCTTACCGAACTGAAGAAATACGCGGTGTTCGCCAAAGTCACCCTCGTCGCTGATGATGAAGCGGTGCTGCTGGGCGTTGCTGGTTTCCAGGCGCGCGCTGCGCTGGCGGGCGTGTTCGGCACGCTGCCGGATGCCGAAACGCCGGTGGTGCAGCAAGGTGACAGCACGCTGCTGTGGTTTGCCCAACCAGCTGAGCGTTTCCTGCTGGTGACCACGCCAGACCAGGCAAATGCGCTGAAAGATAAACTGGCGGGAGAAGCGCAGTTCAACGACAGCCTGCAATGGCTGGCACTGGATATCGAAGCGGGCATTCCGGTGATTGAAAGCGCCACCAGCGCGCAGCTGATTCCACAAGCCACCAACCTGCAGGCGCTAGATGCCATCAGCTTCAAAAAAGGCTGCTACACCGGCCAGGAAATGGTGGCACGGGCCAAATTCCGCGGCGCTAACAAACGCGCACTCTATTGGCTGGCGGGTAAAGCCAGCAAAGTGCCGGACGTTGGCGGTTCAATGGAGCTGCAGATGGGCGATAAATGGCGTCGTACTGGCACGGTATTGAGCGGCGTGCAGCTGGATGACGGCAGCGTTTGGGTGCAGGTGGTGATGAACAACGATTTGGAGCCGGATAGCGTATTACGCGTGGAAGGCGATGAAAGTGGCAAGTTGACCATTCAGCCGCTGCCGTATTCATTGGCAGAATAATTGCGCACCAAACCCGGAGGGTCGCCATTTATGGCGACCTGGATCGAGCTTACATGACGTAAAAATAAATCGCGCAGAAATGCAACACGCTGCCGCCAAGCACAAAACCATGCCAGATGGCGTGACTATAAGGAATTCGGCGCGAAACGTAGAAAATCACCCCCAACGAATAAACAATCCCACCGGCAGCCAGCAGCCAAATCCCGCCCGGCGACAGTTTGATCGCCAGCTGATAAATCACCACCAGCGACAGCCAACCCATACCGAGATAGGTCACCAGCGACAGCGCTTCAAAGCGGTGAGCAAAGGCGATTTTAAACAGAATACCGGCCAGCGCCAGACTCCAAATCACCACCATCAAACCTTGTGCCAGCGGCGAATTGAGCCCCACCAGCAAGAACGGTGTGTAAGTACCGGCAATCAATAGATAGATGGCGCAGTGGTCAAATTTCTTCAGCCAGTATTTGGCTTTTTGATGGGTAATTGCGTGATACAGCGTTGAGGCGAGATAGAGCAAAATGATGCTGCCGCCGTACAGGCTGTAACTGGTGATTGCGGTGATGTTAGCTTGTGATTCAACGGCTTGTGTCAGCATTAACACCAGCCCGATGATACCGAAAATGCAGCCGATTCCGTGGCTGATACTATTGGCAATCTCTTCTGCCAACGAGTAGCCCTGGGCAATAACTGGGGTTTGTACCATGAAGGGATTCCTGAACAACGGAAAAAGCGAGTGTGCTATTTCTGAGCAACCAGAGTAACCGGGATAATTTTCAGAGTACACATGTACGCTAAATTAAATCTGTGAGTGGGTGTGACAGGCGAGAGATTGATTAAATCGGTCGCCATGAATGGCGACCCTACGGCGATTTGGTGGGGTTTTATGCGTAAATGATCATCGTTTTCAGGTTTTGTAGGGTCGGCATTTATGCCGTCCTGGTTAATTATCGTCCGCCAGCCGCATCGATAAAGGTGCCCGTCACATAAGACGCGGCATCGCTCGCCAGCCAGACAATCGCTTCAGCAATCTCTTCGGCCTGACCACCGCGCCCCATTGGCAACATGCTCGCCAAACGATCGACTCGGCCCGGCT
The DNA here is from genome assembly GCF_900116775.1 of Pantoea sp. YR525. Classification (NCBI taxonomy): domain Bacteria; kingdom Pseudomonadati; phylum Pseudomonadota; class Gammaproteobacteria; order Enterobacterales; family Erwiniaceae; genus Pantoea; species Pantoea sp. YR525. Next base: position 496,077 of record NZ_FPBU01000003.1, on the reverse strand, counting down.
CGCCGCCGTCGGCGTGCATTTCGGTATAAATAAGGCCAGGCCGCACGCTGTTGACGCGAATGCCCTGCGCCGCCACTTCCAGCGACAAACCTTTGGTCAGCGTATCCATCGCTCCTTTTGAGGCGGCATAATCCACATATTCACCCGGTGCACCGAGACGTGACGCGGCGGATGACACATTGACGATGGCACCACCTTTGCCGCCATGATGCGTACCCATGCGTTTCACCGCCTCACGACAGCAGATGAATGTACCGGTGACGTTGGTAGCGAACACGCGTTGAATACGTTCAGCATCCAGCTCTTCCACCCGGCATTGGGTAAACAAAATTCCGGCATTATTCACCAGCACACGCAGTTCGCCCTCTTGCTGATCCAACTGGGCAAACATACGCATGACCTGCGCTTCATCGGCGATATCGGCCTGCAGCGCAAAGGCACTGCCGCCCTGCGCTTCAATCTCTGCCACCACGCTTGCCGCTTCGGCCTCACGCTGACGATAGTTGATCGCGACGCGATAACCCGCTTGCGCCAGCAATAATGCAGTTGCGCGGCCAATTCCACGGCTGCCGCCGGTAATCAAAGCCAGATCCATTTTTGCCTCCAAAAAAAAGGGCCGAATAATCGGCCCTTCATAAATACTACCCGTAACTTTAGCCTAAATATATCCGCTCATTGGCACACAGCTGCAGAAAACATTGCGGTCGCCAAATACATCATCCAGACGTTTCACCGTCGGCCAGTATTTGTTAGCGCTGCCGGCCGGGAACACCGCCAGTTCGCGGGTGTACGGATGCGCCCAGTCGCCGACGATTTCTGTCTGCGTATGCGGCGCGTTCACCAGCGGGTTATCTTCCAGCGGCCATTCGCCATCAGCAACACGATCGATTTCCATGCGGATCGCCAGCATCGCATCAATAAAGCGATCCAGCTCGATTTTGCTTTCTGATTCCGTTGGTTCAACCATCAGCGTTCCCGCCACCGGGAATGACATGGTTGGCGCGTGGAAACCGTAATCGATCAGACGTTTAGCAATATCCAGCTCGCTAATACCGGTCTGCTCTTTCAGCGGACGAATGTCGAGAATACATTCGTGCGCCACGCGGCCATCGCGGCCGGCATACAGAATCGGATAAGCAGATTGCAGACGGCTGGCGATATAGTTGGCGTTCAGAATTGCCACCGAACTGGCTTGTTTCAGGCCTTCCGCGCCCATCATGCGGATATACATCCAGCTGATTGGCAGAATCGATGCGCTACCGAACGGTGCGGCAGAAACCGCGCCCTGTTGCGTCAGCACGCCATCAATTTGCACTACGCTGTGACCCGGCACGAACGGCGCAAGATGCGCTTTCACACCGATTGGGCCCATGCCTGGACCGCCACCGCCGTGCGGGATGCAGAAGGTTTTGTGCAGGTTAAGGTGCGATACGTCCGCTCCAATGTAACCTGGCGTGGTGATACCGACCTGCGCGTTCATGTTGGCGCCGTCGAGATACACCTGGCCGCCGTGCTGATGCACGATCTGGCACACTTCGCGGATGGTTTCTTCATAAACGCCGTGCGTTGACGGATAGGTCACCATGATGCACGACAGCTGCTCACCGACCTGTGCGGCCTTCTCACGCAGATCGCCGAGGTCGATGTTGCCTTGTTTATCACAGGCCACTACCACCACAGACATGCCCGCCATTTGCGCAGATGCCGGGTTGGTGCCGTGCGCCGAGCTTGGGATCAGGCAGACATTACGTCCACCTTCGTTGCGGCTTTCGTGATAACGACGAATCGCCAGCAGACCCGCGTATTCGCCCTGTGCGCCCGAATTGGGCTGCATGCACAGCGCATCGTAGCCGGTCAGCTGCACCAGCCATTGCGACAGCTGGGCAATCATCTGCAGATAACCCGACGCCTGCTCAGCTGGGCAGAATGGGTGCAGTTCGGCGAACTCCGGCCAGGTGATCGGAATCATCTCCGCTGCGGCATTGAGTTTCATGGTGCAGGAACCGAGTGGGATCATCGCCTGGTTCAGCGCCAGATCCTTCTTCTCCAGGCTGTGCATGTAACGCATCATCTCAGTTTCGCTGTGATGACGGTTGAACACCGGATGCGTCAGGAAAGCGCTCTCACGTACCTGACCCGCCGGAATCGCGCTGTTTTCCGCAGCAACGGCGGCATCCAGCGCATCAATGTCCTGGCCGTGCGCATCGCCCAGCAGGATCGCGAACAGCGCCAGCACATCTTCACGTGCGGTGGTTTCATCCAGCGTAATGCCGACGGCATTGTGGATATCGCTGCGCAGGTTGACGCCAAAGCTCTGCGCGCGGTTCAGCACCGCCGCTTTATCGGCCACTTCAACCGTCAGCGTATCGAACCAGCTGTTGTGACGCAGCTTCAGGCCACCGTTTTGCAGGCCCGCCGCCAGAATGCTGGTCAGACGGTGAATTCGTGATGCAATGCGTTTCAGACCAACCGGACCGTGATACACCGCGTAGAGACCGGCGATATTCGCCAGCAGCACCTGCGATGTACAAATGTTGGAGTTGGCTTTCTCACGACGGATATGTTGCTCGCGGGTTTGCATCGCCATGCGCAGCGCGGTGTTACCGGCGGCATCGCGCGATACACCAATGATGCGGCCAGGCATTGAGCGTTTATGCTCGTCGCGGCTGGCGAAGAACGCGGCGTGTGGTCCGCCGTAACCCATCGGCACGCCGAAACGCTGGGCAGAACCGAAGACGATATCTGCGCCCTGCTTGCCTGGCGCTTCTAACTGCACCAGCGCCATGAAGTCTGCGGCTACGCTCACCACCACTTTGCGGCTTTTCAGCTCGGCAATCAGTGCGCGGTAATCGTGCACTTCACCGTGCGTGCCAACCTGCTGTAGCAATACGCCGAACAGATCGTCGTGATCCAGCACCTTGTCAGCACTATCAATAATTAGTTCAAAACCAAAGGTTTCTGCGCGGGTGCGCACCACATCCAGCGTCTGTGGATGGATGTCATTGGCGATGAAGAATTTGGTAGCGGTTTTCAGTTTGCTGACGCGCTTGGCCATCGCCATCGCTTCGGCAGCCGCGGTCGCTTCATCCAGCAGTGACGCGGAAGCGATATCAAGACCGGTCAGATCCAGCGTCAGGGTTTGGAAGTTCAGCAGCGCCTCAAGACGGCCCTGTGACACTTCTGGCTGATACGGCGTATATGCGGTGTACCAGCCTGGGTTTTCCAGCATGTTACGCAGGATAACCGGCGGTGTGATCACCGCGCTGTAGCCCATGCCGATCCAGGATTTGTAGCGTTGGTTCTGACTGGCAATGGCTTTCAGCTCTGCCAGCGCTTGCTGCTCGGTCGCGGCGTCGCCCACTGCCGGCGGGCCAGGCAGTTGGATATCGGCTGGCACGATAGAACTAATCAATGAAGAGAGCGAACTGGCACCGATCGCTTTCAGCATTAAGTCCTGTTGTTCCGGCGTAGGACCGATGTGGCGCTCAATGAAAGCACCGTTGTGTTCAAGCTGGCTGAGAGTCTGGGTCATTTGCAGTAAATCCTGAATCGGGCTGGGTTACAAAAATGGCGTTAAATCAGGCAGATAAAAAAGAAGGTGGCGCAGCGCGTCACCTTCTAAAACTACCGGTTACTCGTCGATCGCGGCTTTGTAGGCATCAGCATCCAGCATGGCGTCGAGCTCTGACGCGTCGCTGGCTTTGATGCGGAACAGCCAACCATCGGCGTACGGCGCACTGTTCACCAGCTCTGGCGAATCGCCCAGTTGGTCATTCACCGCAACAATTTCACCGCTCAGTGGCGCGTAGATGTCTGAAGCTGCTTTCACCGACTCCGCAACGGCGCAGTCATCACCGGCCGCGAAAGTGGCGCCAACGTCTGGCAGATCGACAAACACCATATCACCCAGCAGTTCCTGTGCGTGTTCGGTGATACCAACAGTAAAGGTGCCGTCGGCTTCTTTACGTACCCACTCGTGGCTATCGCGGTATTTCAATTCACTTGGCACATTGCTCATTGGCCATTTCTCCTGAAAAAATTACTGGGCGACCGGCTTACCGGCGCGAACAAAAATCGGTTTGGTGACGTTTACTGGCATTTCACGGTTGCGGATTTCCACAATCGCCTGCTCACCAATTCCGGCCGGCACACGCGCCAGCGCGATGCTGTAACCCAAGGTTGGTGAGAAGGAACCACTGGTAATAATACCTTGCTGCGGCTGACCTTGTTGATCGGTGAAACGCACCGTTAAGCCGTTGCGCAGCACGCCTTTTTCGGTCATCACCAGGCCAACCAGCTTCTCGGTGCCGTGCTCGCGCTGCGCCTGCAGGGCATCACGACCAATGAAATCGCGATCGGCAGGTTCCCAGCTAATGGTCCAGCCCATATTGGCGGCGAGCGGCGAAACGCCTTCATCCATCTCCTGACCGTACAGGTTCATGCCCGCTTCCAGACGCAACGTGTCACGCGCGCCGAGCCCCGCCGGTTTGACACCTGCGGCCAACAGCTGCTGCCAGAAAGCGGCGGCTTCAGTAGCAGGCATGGCAATCTCATAACCCGCTTCGCCGGTGTAACCGGTGGTGGCGATAAACAGGTTTTCTGCCTGCACGCCAAAGAAAGGTTTCATCCCGGCAACAGCATCACGCTGAGCGGCGCTAAATAGCGTTTGTGCTTTCTGCTGCGCGTTTGGACCTTGCACCGCAATCAGCGCCAGATCGTCACGCTCGGTCAGCTCCACGCCAAACGGCTGCGCATGCTGTTTAATCCACGCCAAATCTTTCTCACGCGTGGCGGAGTTCACCACCAGACGGAAGAAATCTTCGCTCATAAAGTAAACAATCAAATCATCAATGACGCCAGCGGAGGCATTCAACATGCCGGTATACAGGGCTTTGCCCGGCTGGGTCAGCTTGGCGACATCGTTCGCCAGCAGATAGCGCAGGAATTCGCGGGTACGTGCGCCGCGCAGATCGACGATGGTCATGTGGGAAACATCAAACATGCCGGCATCGTTACGCACCGCGTGATGCTCATCCATTTGCGAGCCGTAATGTAGCGGCATCATCCAACCGTGGAAGTCCACCATGCGCGCACCGCTTGCCTGATGCTGTTCGAATAGAGGCGTTTGCTGAGTCATAACCATCCTGTGAATACAAGTGAGTGTGACGCGCCTGCGTCGCCTTAGAAGGCTGACGCAAACGTTCTCTTTATGCTGAAGTTATCACCTAATGCGGCAATTAACCATGAGGAAAACGAGGGCGAAACACTACCACCTTTCAATGAGCCACCGAACAGCCACTAGCATAAATCACTGCGTTATTGTGATTAGCCTCGCACAAAATACGACTAAATTACTTTCATGCAGCAAATTGAGGGAATAGACGCCGCAGGTTTAAGAAATGGTCCGGCGTGCGCAGGGCTTTGTCATGAATTAATCTAATGCGAATTAAGGGGTAAAATTAGAATAAATCAAACGAGGCGCGATTGCGGTGCAGCGCTGCATTATTACGGTGCAGCAGAGAAAGGTGAGGTTGATTTGGGCGTAATGGGTGTCAGTTGAACGGTCGCCATGAATGGCGACCCTACGGATATTTGGTGGGAGTTTATAGGGTGCGCATTCATGCGCACCGGGGATACAGAGGTGATTAGCGTATCCAGTTGGGTAGATCGTTAAGCCCCATCGCCTGTTTCAGCATCAGCGGTTTGACGCCCGGCAAAGTATCGGCGAGCTTGAGGCCAACATCACGCAGCAGCTTTTTCGCCGGATGGGTGCCGGCAAACAGTTCGCGGAAACCTTGCATTCCTGCCAGCATCATCGCCGCGCTGTGCTTGCGGCTGCGCTCATAGCGACGCAAATAGAGATGCTGCCCGATGTCTTTGCCTTCCTGATGCAGGCGGCGAATTTCACCAATTAATTCAGCTGCATCCATAAATCCAAGATTCACGCCCTGCCCTGCCAGCGGATGGATGGTGTGGGCGGCATCGCCGACCAGCGCCAAACGGTGCGCGGCAAAGTTACGCGCATAACGCGCTGTTAGCGGGAAGGTTTTACGTTCGCTCTCGACCTGACACAAGCCAAGGCGCATATCAAACGCCACCGACAGCTGCTGATTAAATAGCGCTTCCGGCATCGATTGCACGCGCGCCGCTTCCTGCGGCGAGAGCGACCAGACGATCGAGCATAAATGCGGATCCTGCATCGGCAGAAACGCCAGAATACCGTCGCCATGGAACACCTGACGCGCAATGGCATCATGCGGCATATCGGTGCGGATGTTTGCCACCAGCGCGTGATGCTCGTAATCCCAGAAGGTCAGCGGAATATCTGCTTTGTCACGCAGCCACGAATTCGCGCCGTCGGCAGCCACCAACAAACGGGCGCTCATCATGCTGCCATCTTGCAGCGTAATGAAGGCTTCGTTATCGCCAAACGCCACTTGCTTTAACTGTGCCGGGGCAAACAGCGTGATATCGCTGCTCTGACTGGCGCGCTGCCACAACGCGCTGTGAATCACTTCATTTTCAATGATATGACCGAGGTGCGATAAACCCTGCTGCTCATCATCAAAGCTGATCGAACCGAAGCTATCCTGATCCCACACTTCCATGCCGTGATAGGCGCTGGCACGCAGCGCCAGAATGCTCGACCAGACATCGAGCTTTTGCAGCAGGCGCTCGCTGGCAGCGTTGATGGCGGAGACGCGAATCGACGCATTGGCCGCCGGATCAAACTGTGGCTCGGGTGCTTTTTCCAGCACGGCAACGCGTAAGCCGCTGCCTTGTAGTCCGCAGGCGACGGCCAAACCCACCATGCCGCCTCCGGCAATTGCCACATCAAAAGTTTGCATTGCTGCCCCTTAATTCGTGCTTAACGCTTAACCCAGCCGAGCGTGCGCGCGGCAAGTGGATTTCGTAGCCAAGGCAGATGGTCCATTGCCACCAGCCCAAGATTTCGTCCTGCTACCAACGGCGCATAGCGGTTAGCAAACAGTCGGACTAAACCGTCAGTGACGCCAACCGTGGCGGCACGATCCGGCTGACGTCGCGCGGCAAAATGCTGCAATACCGCGAAACTGCCGGGATCTTGCTGCTGACGATGTGCGCCCGCCAGCGTTTCTGCCAGCGACATCACATCGCGCAGACCGAGATTGAAGCCTTGTCCGGCAATCGGATGCAGCGTTTGTGCCGCGTTGCCCACCAGCGCCAGACGATGCGTCACCTGACGTTCGGCGGTTTGCAGCGCCAGCGGATAATGCTCGCGTTGACCGGTATGCGTTAAACGCCCCAACCGCCAGCCAAATGCGCGCTGCAATTCTTGCAGGAAAGTGGCATCGTCCCACTGCTTAATGGTTGCTTGCGCCTCAAGCGGATGGCACCACACCAGCGACATGCGGTTGTCGGACATCGGCAACAACGCCAGCGGGCCGTGCTCGGTAAAGCGCTCAAAAGCGCGGCCCTGATGCGGCAACTGCGTCGACACATTGGCAATCACCGCCAGCTGCTGATAATCGTCGCGCTGCCAGGTGATGCCGCAGGACGCGCCTAAAGGTGAACGCGCACCGTCGGCGGCCACCAGTAATGCGCCTTCCAGTTGTTCGCCGCTGTTCAACATAACCTGCACATTATCCGCCGTACGCGATACCGAGGTAACGTGATCCGGGCAGCGCAGCGTGACGCCTGGCGCTTTCTGCAGGCGTTGAAACAGTCGCTGGCCGACATCAAACAGTTCGACCACCTGGCCGAGCGCGGGAACCTGATGATCTTGTGCTTTAAGCGAAACAAAGCCGGTATGACCGCGATCGGAAACGTGAATATCGGTAATTGGCGTGGCGCAATCGGCCAGCGAGCGCCACAGATCGATATCCGCTAACTGCTGGCAAGTACCTGCCGCCAGAGCAATCGCGCGTCCGTCGAAGCCGGGATGTGCGCGGCTATCGGGCTGGCTGCGCTCAATCAGGGTAACCGGCAGTTGGCCTTGTGTCAGATGTGAAATCGCCAGCGCCAGAGTCGCACCGGTCATACCGCCGCCGGCAATCAAAATGCTCATGCGTGACGTGCCGCCGCCATCAAGGCTTCAATCGCGTCGGCGTCTTTCACTACGCTGTCGGTGAGATTTTCGTTGCCGTCAGCGGTGATGACGATGTCATCTTCGATGCGAATGCCAATACCGCGATATTGTGGCGGCACTTTGGCATCTGGCGCGATATACAAGCCAGGCTCAACGGTCAGCACCATGCCCGGCTCAAGTAAGCGGTCGCGGCTTGGCGTGCCGTAATGGCCAACATCATGCACATCCAGCCCCAGCCAGTGGCCCAAACCGTGCATGAAGAACGGACGATGCGCCTGCTCTTCAAACAGCGTATCGATGTTGCCATCCAGAATGCCGAGATCGACCAGCCCGGTGATCATGATGCGCACCACTTCGTCATTGACGTCATGAATGCTGATGCCCGGACGGAACATCGACAGCGCCTTGTAGAGCGAGGCCAGCACGATGTCGTAGATAGCACGCTGCGGCTCGCTGAAGGTGCCGTTAACCGGGAAGGTGCGAGTGATATCGCCCGCGTAGCCGTGGAATTCACAGCCTGCGTCGATCAGCACTAAGTCGCCATCGCGCATCTCACATTCGTTTTCGGTGTAGTGCAGAATGCAGCCGTTTTCGCCGGAACCGACAATGGTGTTGTATGAGGGGAAACGCGCGCCGTGGCGATTGAATTCGTGATGAATTTCGCCTTCCAGCTGATATTCAAACATGCCGGGACGACAGGCTTGCATCGCTCGCGTGTGCGCCAGCGCGCTGATTTTGCCAGCGCGGCGCAGAATCTCAATCTCTTCCGCACTTTTGAACAGGCGCATTTCATGCACCCACGGACGCCAGTCGGTAACCGTATCCGGCGCACTGAGGTTCTGACGGAAGCCGCGACGCAGTTTTTCCAGCGCGCTGAACACCAGCCGATCGGCTTCAGCATATTCGCCCTGCGCGTGGTAAACCACATCCAGCCCGTTAAGCAGTTGATGCAGCTGCTCGCCAATGTCATCCCACGGCAACGCACGATCTACGCCCAGTTTTGCGGGGGCCGCATCTTGTCCCAGACGACGGCCAAACCAGATTTCAGCGGTGAGATCGCGCACGCGATTGAACAGCACGCTGTGATTGTGCTTATCATCGCTTTTAATCAATACCAGCAGCGCCTGCGGTTCGTTAAAACCGGTGAAATACCAGAAGTCACTGTTTTGCCGAAAGTTGTATTCGGTGTCGTTGCTGCGCGTCACTTCAGGTGCAGCAAAAATCAATGCAGCGCTGCCTGGCGCCATGCGGGCAATCAGCGCCTGACGACGTTGTTGAAACGTATCCAAGGTAATCATGTTTGCACTCCCTGTTGAAGACGGGCCACAACGCGCCCGCATTGACGCGCTTAGTGTAACGTAGGTTTCTGTACTTCTGGTGCCGTTGGCTGATGCTGGCGCGTGAAAGTGTCATGGCATAGCAGAGCGGCAACACGCACGTACTCAATCACCTCTTCAAGCGACTGCTCTAGCTCTTCCTGATCTTCATCTTCGTCATAGCCAAGCTGTGCGATGGTGCGCAGATCGTCAATCGCTTCACCGGTTTCACCGGTCACTTTCTCCAGCTTAGGCTGAGTGACGCCCAAACCGAGCAGGAAGTGGTTTACCCAACCGGCCAGTGCATCCGCGCGATCGAATACCGTGATGTCATCATCTTCCGGCAACATCAGCTGGAACATAAAGCCTTCGTCTTCCAGCGTGGTCGCCAGGCTTTCATGCAGCGCTTGCAATGGCTGAGACAGGCTCTGCGAAAACGCCATGCCTTCGTTGGTGAGATCGTGAACCATGGTTTTCCAGCTGGTATCCTGATTGCCGCCGCACAGAATCCCGGAAAGAAGACCATGCATTTCGGCTGGCGTCATGCCCACGCCCTGCTGTGAAAGGGCCGCGGCCAGCGCGTTGTAACTCGGCGTTGCGTTCTGTAAAGACATAAGCTTTGGTCGTCGTTGGCGGAATAAGTTCGTGTTATGCTACCACCAGGTGCCTCTGGGTTTCCAGAAAAGGGGTTGTAACTTATAACTCGGGTATATATAGTTTCGCACCTCCCAACCCATTGACCGGTAAGGGAGATGCGATCGAAGTAATCAGTTAGGATGGTGGCATGTCTGCACAACCAGTAGATATTCAAATTTTTGGTCGTTCGTTAAGAGTGAATTGCCCGCCTGAACAGCAAGATGCGCTGAATCTGGCCGCAGAGGATCTCAATCAACGGTTGCAAGATTTAAAAGTTCGCACTAGAGTCACCAATACAGAGCAACTGGTGTTCATCGCCGCGTTAAACATCTGCCACGAGTTGGCACAAGAGAAAGGTAAGACGCGCGACTATGCAGCAAACATGGAACAACGTATCCGCATGCTGCAGCAGACCATTGAACAAGCGTTAGTAGAGCAAGGTCGCATAACTGACCGCCAGGGCCCTAATTTTGAATAACACTTCATGGTCCTCATGCTAGAGTGACGGTGAAGTAAATTTTCTCTGAGATGTTTGCAAGCGGGCCAGTCCCCTGAGCCGATATTTCATACCAACAGAATGTGACGCTCCACAATTTGTGCGCATGCTCGGTCCGTCCGAGAAGCCTAATAGTTGTGACGGCATGTTCACCTTGAACCAAGGGTTCAAGGGTTACAGCCTGCGGCGGCATCTCGGAGATCTCCATTTAGTTCCAATCTGCATCCCCCGGTTCGCATGATATAGTGCTGGAAACAGCCCAATCTGCCGGGGATATCATGTCAGCGCCCTCACTTCTCGACCGTCAAGAAATCCGTCAGCACGTGCGCCATTTGCGCCGCAATCTCACGTCTGAACAACAGGAACAGGCCGCCGATCAGTTGGCTGAACACGCCATCAACATTGCGCCGATCGCTAATGCCCAACGCATTGCGCTGTTTTTGTCTGTCGATGGAGAGATCAACACCCGCCCGCTGATCGCCAAACTGTGGCAGCAGAAAAAGCAGGTCTATTTACCGGTGCTCCATCCCTTCTCGCCTGGCAATCTGTTGTTTATCCGTTACACGCCAGAAACTTCACTCACGCCAAATAAGCTACGCATTCCGGAACCGCCGTTAGACATCACGCAGTTGGCAACGCTGGATCAACTCGATGTGATGCTGGTGCCGCTTGTAGCGTTTGATCATGCGGGTCAACGTTTGGGAATGGGTGGCGGATTTTACGATCGCACGCTGCATCACTGGCAGCAGCATGGTTTTCTTCCGGTGGGAATCGCACATGATTGTCAACGCGTAGAAGCGCTGCCGGTCGCCGCATGGGATGTGCCGCTACCCGCAATACTGACGCCATCTAAACTGTGGCAATGGGAAGCGTAAGCAGGAAAAACAAAGGGCGCCAATGGCGCCCAGTTTAATCAGTACAGCAGACGGGCGCGGATGGTGCCCGGAATCGCCTTCATCGCCTGCAGCGCTTTATCCGCTACATCTTTTTCCGCATCGATATCAATAACCACATAACCCATCACCGGCGTAGTTTGCAGATACTGAGCCGCGATGTTGATGCCCTGTTCGGCAAAGATCAGGTTGATGGCCGTCAACACGCCTGGACGGTTTTCGTGGATGTGCAACAAACGGCTCGCGCTCGCCGCATGCATTGGCAGCGAGACTTCCGGGAAGTTAACCGCAGACAGTGTTGAACCGTTGTCCGAATACTTCGCCAGCTTGCCAGCCACTTCAATTCCGATGTTTTCCTGCGCTTCCTGCGTTGAACCGCCAATGTGCGGCGTCAGGATCACGTTATCAAACTCGCACAGCGGAGAGTTGAACGGATCGCTGTTGGTTGCAGGCTCAACCGGGAACACGTCGATGGCGGCACCGGAGAGATGTTTGTTCGCCAGGGCATCACAAAGCGCCGGAATATCAATCACGGTACCACGCGCGGCGTTGATCAGCAGCGCGCCTGGCTTCATCAGCGCCAGCTCTTCGGCACCAATCATGTTCTGGGTAGATTGCGTTTCAGGAACGTGCAGGCTCACCACGTCGCTCATGTTGAGCAAATCGGAGAGATGACGCACCTGCGTCGCGTTACCCAGCGGCAGCTTGCTTTCAATATCGTAGAAGAACACGTGCATACCGAGGCTTTCTGCCAGCACACCCAGCTGCATGCCGATGTGGCCGTAGCCGATGATGCCCAATTTCTTACCGCGTGCTTCAAAAGAACCGTTGGCGACTTTATTCCAGATGCCACGGTGCGCTTTGGCGTTAGCTTCCGGAATGCCACGCAGCATCAGCAGCATTTCGCCAATCACCAGCTCAGCAACTGAACGGGTGTTGGAGAACGGTGCGTTGAACACCGGCACGCCGCGTTTTGCCGCAGCACCAAGATCAACCTGGTTGGTACCGATACAGAAACAGCCGACTGCCACCAGCTTTTCTGCGGCAGCAAAAATCTCTTCGGTCAGTTGGGTACGGGAACGGATACCAATGAAGTGCGCATCGCGGATGGAGGATTTCAGCGACTCCGCATCCAGCGCCCCTTTGTGAAACTCGATGTTGGTGTAGCCTGCTGCACGCAGGTTTTCCAGCGCACTCTGGTGAACGCCTTCCACCAGCAGGAACTTAATCTTGTCTTTTTCCAGTGATACCTTTGCCATTTCCCGACCCTATTCAGAATTCAATGAGGACTACCATAAGGTAGCCTTCTGTCAAAATATCAAAAATTTCGTGCGCAGCAATACAAACGATTGCCTTGGAGCCAGCACGCGCCCACGCGGAGACAGCACAATGCCGTACAAAATCGTGACATCCTGAGTGGACGAAGTACGAACTCACTGCTGATGAATCTTTTGTGACATAAGTCACCAAATTTCAGCCTGGCGAGAAAAGATGTTTTGCGGATGGAAATAACCGGCGCATTACGCGCGCCGGACAGATCATTTTACGATGGTTTTCACGCCGTCAGCGGTGCCAATCAGCGCGACATCGGCGCCACGTCCCGCAAACAGGCCAACGGTCACCACGCCAGGCAGCGCGTTGATGGTTTTTTCCAGCTCAATGGGATCGAGAATACGCAGATTATGCACGTCGAGAATAATGTTGCCGTTGTCGGTAATGACGTTCTGGCGATACTCCGGCAAGCCGCCGAGTTTAACCAGTTCACGCGCCACATAGGAACGCGCCATCGGAATCACTTCAACCGGCAGCGGGAAGTTACCCAGCACATCGACTTCTTTCGATGCATCGGCAATACAGATGAATTTCTTCGCCACCGCCGCAACGATTTTCTCACGCGTCAGCGCTGCACCACCGCCTTTAATCATCTGCATCTGCGGATTGATTTCATCGGCGCCATCAACGTAAACCGACAGCTCATCAATTTCGTTGAGATCAAAGACGTGAATGCCTAACGCTTTCAGTTTCTCCGTCGAGGCTTCCGAGCTGGAAACTGCGCCTTCAATCTGATTCTTCATGGTGCCGAGTGCATCAATGAAATGCGCCGCCGTTGATCCGGTACCTACGCCGACAATGGTGCCGGGCTCTACGTACTGCAGCGCTGCCCAACCTACCGCTTTTTTCAGTTCATCCTGGGTCATGGTATGTTTAAAACCTGTGCGACATCGAAGTGCGCGTAGTATAAAACAAGGCGCTGTAAAAAAGCGCGACTGTTAGACAGCCGATTTAACGCTTTGGAAGCCAGCCCGCAAAAATGCGCCGCAGCACAATTTGACAGTTTTATGGCATAGTAACGTCCACCCTGAACGAGAGAGAACAACAATGAAACGCCCGGATTATCGAACGCTTCAGGCGCTGGATGCTGTGATTCGCGAGCGCGGCTTTGAGCGTGCGGCACAAAAACTCTGCATTACCCAATCTGCGGTTTCACAGCGAATTAAACAGCTGGAAAATTTATTTGGTCAGCCGCTGCTGGTGCGCACCGTGCCGCCGCGTCCGACCGAGCAGGGACAAAAGTTACTGGCGTTGTTGCATCAGGTTGAGCTGCTGGAAGAGGAGTGGCTGGGTGATGATAACGGTGGAACCACGCCGCTGTTGCTGTCGCTGGCGGTCAACGCCGACAGTCTGGCAACCTGGCTGCTGCCCGCGCTGAAAGATGTGCTGGCCGATTCGCCGGTGCGCCTGAATTTGCAGGTAGAAGATGAAACCCGCACGCAGGAACGTCTGCGTCGTGGTGAAGTGGTCGGCGCGGTGAGTATTCAGCCGCAGCCGCTGCCAAGCTGCTTAGTGGATCAATTGGGCGCGCTCGATTATCTGTTCTGCGCCTCACCTGATTTTGCTGCACGTTACTTCCCAAATGGCGTGACGCGCTCTGCGCTACTGAAAGCGCCGGCGGTGGCGTTTGATCATCTGGATGATATGCACCAGGCGTTTTTACAGCAGAACTTTGACCTGTCGCCGGGCAGCGTGCCTTGCCACATCGTTAACTCGTCAGAAGCCTTTGTGCAGTTGGCGCGTCAGGGTTCGGTGTGCTGTATGATTCCGCATCTGCAAATTGAGCGCGAGTTAGCGCAGGGTGAGCTGGTGGATTTGACGCCAGGCCTGTATCAGCGTCGGATGCTGTACTGGCACCGGTTTGCGCCGGAAAGTCGTTTGATGCGCAGCGTGACCGATGCGCTGATTGCGCACGGACATCGCGTGCTGCGTCAGGATGTGTTGCCCGTTTAAGCAATGCGTTGCATATGATTGCAGGTGCGCATGTATGCGCACCTAACGAAAATCCCAACAAATAACCGTAGGGTCGCCATTAATGGCGACCTGGTAAACAGACTTACGGCGTATTCGGTTTGATTTCGAACACCACATCCACCTGATCGTCAAAGTGAATGCTCTGCTGCTCGTAAGTTTGCTGCGCGGTGGTATCGGCTGGTGCAGCGGCAGCTTTATACATGCGCGCCATCGGCATCGGCTGGTAGTTCGCAACGTGATAGCGGATGCTGTAAACCGAACCTAACTTAGCGTTAAACCCTTCTGCCAGCGCATTGGCCTGCTGCGTAGCATTGGCGATCGCCACTTTACGCGCCTTCTCTTTATAGCTGTCCGGATTTGCGACACCCAGTTCAACCGAACGAATTTCATTCAGGCCAGATTTTAACGCGCCATCCAGCAGCTCGTTCAGCTTGTCCAGCTGACGCAACGTTACCTGTACCTGACGCTCGGCACGATAGCCTTTCAGTACCGACTTACCTTCTTTGGTGTAATCGTACTCTGGCTGCGTGCTGAGGTTTGCCGCATCAATATCTTTTTTCTCAATACCGTTCTTTTGCAGGAAATCGAAATATTGCGCCACGCGGTCATCAGCTTGCTTTTTCGCTTCCGCCGCGTCTTTCGACGAAACACTCACCACAATAGCGAGCCTGGCGATATCAGGCGTGGCATCAACGCTTGCCTGTCCAGACGTCACCACATGCGGTCCATTCGGCAATTCGCCTGCCTGAACTAAACCGGACAGTGCGCCGGTGCTCATTACGGCGGCCAGCGCCAGTGCTTTCAGTTTCACGAAAGTCCTCCTTGAGGGATTCAATTTGCAGGTCGCCACTATGGCTAAACCCAAAACACATTACCATGCGTGATGCTCTGAGTTTTGATTCAGCAAAAAGTTCGGGCACTCTGCTGTTTTAACCTCGCCGCGATCGCAAATTTAGCGGTACAGATTCGCCAAAAAAACACTTAAACGTTTCTATTAAAGAAACACTTCTGGGTTCGGGAGAGTTGCCAATGACAGAACAGCCGCTTAGCCAAGCTGCCGTCAGCGTTCGCGCTGGACGCACGCGCTTTCTGATGCTCGGTCTGGTGTTTATTAACATCATTATCAATTACATGGATCGTACTAACCTGTCGGTTGCCGCTACCGCAATGGCGGGCGAACTGCGCTTCACACCGATGGAGATGGGATTGATCTTCTCTGCTTTCGGCTGGATCTACGCTGCACTGCAGATCCCCGGCGGCTTCCTCATCGACCGCCTTGGCGCGCGCGTGGTCTATGGCGTCGGTTTGTTTGCCTGGTCGCTGATCACCGCGTTGCATGCACTTGCTAATAGCTTTGGCGCGCTGTTTGGTCTTCGGCTCGGCGTGGGCGCGTTTGAAGCGCCGGTGATGCCCTCCAACAATCGGGTAATTTCCAGCTGGTTCCCGGAGCAAGAGCGCGCCAGTGCGATCGGTATTTACTCCTCAGCACAGTTTGTCGGCCTCGCCTGCATGACGCCGCTGCTGTTTCATCTGCAGGATGCGTTTGGCTGGCGCGGGCTGTTTTTGATTACCGGAGTTGCGGGGATGATTTGGGCGCTGGTGTGGTATTGGCTCTACCGCGAGCCGAATCAGCATCAAGGCGTATCCGAAGCGGAGCTCAACTATCTGCGCGACAACGGTGCGCTGCTGGAAAGTAGGCAGAATACGCAGCAGTCCAAAGCGCGCTGGGGCGATTTGGCGCAGATGTTCCGCAGTCGCAAATTGGTCGGCATCTATTTTGGCCAGTTCACCATTTCTGCCACTTTCTGGTTCTTCCTCACCTGGTTCCCGACCTATCTGGTGGAGTATCGCCACATGGGCTTCATCAAAAGCGGTTACGTGGCTTCGGTGCCCTACTTCGCCGCCTTCTGCGGCGTGCTGCTGGCCGGTTTTGCCTCGGATCGCATGATACGTCGCGGTGTCTCCGCCAGTGTGGCGCGCAAGCTACCGGTGATCCTCGGCCTGTTCCTGACGCTGTTTATCCTTGGAGCCAACTATACCGATGATTCCACGCTGATCATCCTGTTTATGTCGCTGGCGTTCTTTGGCAACGGCCTGGCGACCATTACGTGGGTGTTTGTCACGGCGCTGGCACCGCGCCATTTGATTGGTCTGGCGGGCGGCGTATTTAACTTTACCGGCGCGCTCTCCTCCATCGCGGTGCCGATTGCTATTGGTGCGTTAATCGATGGCGATAACTTTGCGCCAGCACTGGCATTTATCGCCGTGCTGGCGGCGATTGGCATCTGCAGTTACCTGTTTATTGTCGGGAAAATCGATCATGTTAGCGCGGAGTGATGACGGTTTGCGCCAGCGATTGCAGCTGTTGCAGCCGCTGCGCGAGGTGCGCCTCATCGTCCTGCCAGATTTTGGCGAACGCCAGCGCCGCACGGTTGTTATCAATCGGCTGCGCCATGCTGATTTCACCGTCATCGCGATGCCAAATCAGGTAACCCTCAGCACGCTTACGCGCCAGCAGCGGCGCGATTTGCAGCCACTGTTCGTCGCTAAAACGCGGACGCAGCGCCTCATCGCTTTCCGCCGCCAGCAACGACACGCCAATCACCGATTGCCATGCGGGCAGCATGCGGAAACCGGCCAGCGCCTGGCTGGCGTTGATGCGTTCACCGGGCTCCGAGTGCCAGATATAGATCACCTGATCCTCCCACAGCACGCCCAGCGCCACCACGATATCGCGCGGCGCATGCAGTTCCAGCTGCGGCAACGCCTGCGCAAACAGCGAAGATCCGCGAATCGCTTGTGCCGCCAGCGCGTGAATGCCGGGGCCGGGCAAATAGCGTCGATGCTCATCCTGCGTGGTCAGTCCAATCGATGCCATGGTCATCAGCAGTCGATTTACACGTGTGCTGTTCATCCCCATCTGGCGCGCCAGTTCACGACAACCCACGGCTTTATCACTGGAAACCAGATATTGCAGGCAGCGAATACCGTCAATCAGGCTTTGGTTGGGTTGAGAAGACATAGATCACCTGCGGCGGGCAAAATCCAATCTTAGCCTTAGAGTCAGAGGAATGAAATGATGCAGACTTTCTCTACGCAAAATGTGCGCGACTTTCCGCAACAACGGCTACAAGCGGAGTTAGTGATCGTCGGCGGCGGACTGGCGGGCGTGTGTGCCGCGCTCGCCGCCGCACGCGATGGCCTTGATGTGGTGCTGATTCAGGATCGTCCGGTACTGGGCGGCAACGCTTCCAGCGAAGTGCGCTTGTGGGCCAACGGCGCTACCTCGCACATGGGCAATAACAATCGCTGGGCGCGCGAAGGCGGCATCATGGGCGAAATCATGGAGGAGAACCTGTGGCGCAACAAAGAGGGCAATCCGGTGCTGTTCGATATGGTGCTGCTGGACATGGTGCAGGCGCAGCCCGGCCTGACTTTGCTGCTCAATACGGTTGTTACCGATATCGAAAAATCTGGCCGCCGCTTGCAGTCAGTGCAGGCATTCAATGCCATTAATCAAACGCGTTATCAGGTTTCGGCGTCACAGTTTATCGATGCCAGCGGCGATGGCGTGTTGGGCTATCTGGCCGGTGCGGCGCATCGCGTGGGCGCGGAATCTGTGGAGGAGTTTGGCGAGAAGATGGCGCCGGGGGAAAATTTTGGCCACAAGCTCGGGCATTCCATTTACTTCTACACCAAGCGCGCAGCGCAACCAGTACGCTTCGTTGCGCCCTCTTTCGCACTGAAAGAGATCACCGCCATTCCGCGCTATAAACGCCTGAGCTCAGAACTGAACGGCTGTGATTTATGGTGGCTGGAATGGGGCGGACGGCTCGATACCGTGCACGAGAGCGAAACCATCAAGTGGGAGCTGTGGAAAATTGTCTGGGGCGTGTGGGATTACATCAAAAACTCCGGCGAATTCCCCGATGCCGATAACCTCACCATCGAATGGGTTGGCCTGATTCCCGGCAAACGCGAGAGTCGGCGTTTTCTCGGCGATACCCTGCTTTGCCAGCAGGACATCATCGAACAGCGCGATCACTACGATGCAGTGGCATATGGCGGCTGGTCGATTGATCTGCATCCGGCCGACGGCGTTTACAGCGAACACGATGGCTGTCGTCAGTTCCACAGCAAAGGCACTTACACCATTCCCTTCCGCGCGCTCTACAGCCAGTCGCTGGATAACCTGTTGTTAACCGGCCGACTGATCTCCGCTACGCACGTCGCCTTTGGCAGCGCACGTGTCATGTGCACATGCGGCGTGCTGGGCGAAGTGGTGGGTCGCACGGCAGCGCTATGTCAGCAGCAGCAGATCACGCCCGCCGAGCTGGCGCAGCCGGACCGCGTTGGCCAGCTACAGCAGCATCTGCTGCGTCAGGGTGCGTTTATTCCACGACATCCGTTGGCGAACCCCGCGCATGATGCGCACGTCACAGTGAGCAGCACCTTACAACTGCGCGCCCTGCCCGCCGATGCCGGTTGGCAGCCGCTGAAATCCCGCTGTGCGTTGCTACTGCCGCTCAAAGCGGGCGAACGTTTGCCTGCGATCAACGTGCAGCTTCGCGCCGCAAATGCGCAGAAATTACAGGTATCGCTGCTCACCAGCGATAATCCGGCGAATACCTGCGGCGATTGCCATCTGGCCACGCAGAACATCACGGTGAATCAACAAGCCACCTATCGACTGAGCTTTGATTATCGAGCCGATTGCGATCGCTATGTGTTTATCGCCTTTGAGGAGAATGCCGCGATTGAGTTTGCGCTGACCAGCCAGCGTTTGCCGGGCGTGATGATGGTCTTCAACAGTCTGAATCCGCGCGTGGCGAAACGCACCCGGCAGATTAACGATGGCGATTACGGCGTTGATGAGTTTGATTTCTGGCTGCCGCGCCGTGCTCCGCAGCAAATCCTGCTGGCTTTTGCGCTGGAAACACCGCTGCAACTTTGGCACCGCGACTATCTGCTCAACGGCAAGTTACGCCCGGAACAGCACACCAATTGTTGGGTGCCAGCGCAGGATGATGCGCATCCCAACGCGTGCTGGCATTGGAACGAGCCGCAGCGGGCAAAACAGATTACTTTGCTGTTCGACAACGACTTCGATCATGCGATGGAAACGGTGCAAATGGGGCACGCACAGACGGTGACGCCGCACTGCACCACGCATTACCGGGTATGGCTGGATGAGATGCTCTTGGCTGAGGTGACGGAAAATCATCACTCGCTGTGTCATCACGCGGTGCCAGAAGGCGTGAGTTTTAGCCAGATTCGGCTGGAGTTGCTCGCCAGTGCGGGCGCGCTGCCCGCACTGTACGGATTACATCTGCATTAGAGAGCGGCAATGCCCTGACGCGCCAGCTGAATGGCGATAAACCACATCACGCCGCCGACCAGCAGATTGATAATGCGCTGCGCCCGCACGGTGCGCAGCCGTGGCGACAGCCACGCCGCCAGCAACGCCAGGCCGAAGAACCAGATGATTGATGCACTCACGGTGCCAAATGCAAACCAGCGACGCGCATCTTCAGAGGGAAGCTGGCTACCGAGGCTGCCGAGCACCACAAAGGTGTCGAGATAGACATGCGGATTGAGCCAGGTGACTGCCAGGATGGTGGCGATAATGCGCCAGCGCCCTTGTTTCAGCTCTGCGTCAGATGCCAATGAAACATCGCCCTTCCACGCACTGCGCAGCGCGCCCCAGCCGTACCACAGCAGAAATGCCACGCCCGCCCAGGTGATCAGCATCAATAAGAAAGGCGATTGATTCAACAGCGCGCTGCCGCCAAAAATCCCACCGCAGATCAGAGCAATATCGCTGACGGTACACAGCGATGCGGTCATCAAATGGTAGTGGCGTTTGATGCCCTGATTCATTACGAAAGCATTTTGCGGACCTAACGGCAGAATCAGCGCAGCACCAAGAGCAAGCCCTTGTAAATAAACAGATAACACGGAAATAGTCCTAAAGAATGGGGAGATGCGATGCAGTATAGTGACGCGAGGATATTAGAGGAAATTGAAAGATTTAATCGGTCATTAGAATAAGTAATAAAAAGGCACCCGTAGGTGCCTTTCTCAGTTATTCGCTGCGTGCGGGCTGTTGCTGCTCGCTCTTCACCTGATGCAGATGTACATCCATCTGCGGATAAGGAATGCCGATGCCGTTCGCGTCCAGCGTACGTTTGAAGTTCTTCATCAGATCCCAATAGACGTTTTGCAGATCGCTGCTTTTGCTCCAGCAACGCACCACAAAGTTGAGCGATGATGCGGCCAGTTCATTCAGGCCGATTTGGATACCCAAATCTTTCAGCACACGCTCATCCGCTTCAACCACTTCACGGAAAAGTGCAATTACCTGATCAACATCCGCATCGTAAGCGACGCCAATAATGAATTCGTTACGACGGATCGGTTCGCGCGAATAGTTAATGATATTACCCGCGATGATTTTACCGTTTGGCACCACGACGATTTTGCCATCGGCCGTTTTCAAGGTGGTGGAGAAGATCTGCACATTCTGCACCGTACCCATCACGCCACCGAGATCAACAAATTCACCGGTTTTGAACGGACGGAAGGTCACCAGCAATACGCCGGCAGCCAGGTTGGACAGGGAACCTTGCAGCGCCAAACCCACAGCCAAACCGGCAGCACCCAGCACGGCGATAACGGAAGCGGTTTGCACCCCAACGCGTCCCAGTGCAGCGATGATGGTAAAAGCGATAATACCGTAGCGCACCATTGCAGAGAGGAAATCTGCCACTGTCGCATCAATGTGACGCGCCAGCAGAACGCGGTTAATCGCATTGGAGATAATGCGGGCGATGAACATACCAATGATGATGGTAACAATCGCCGCCACAATATTTACCGCATAGCTCAGGATCAGTTCCTGATTACGTACCAGCCATCCGCCAGCATTGTTAATGCCATCAACGACATTTAAGTCTTCCATTTGTTAGCCCTGTTGTTGAGTTTCCCGCAGGAAATTGCCAAAAACTGCCAGATTGACTCCGACACTCCGCATACAAGGGTAAACAAAAATAGGGCGAAGCGCCAAAAATGGCCTTAAATTACGGGACTTTCCAGACCAGGCGCATAAAAAAAGGCCCTTACGGGCCTTTTTTGTACTGTAAGGAAAAATTACAGTACGTCGACAGCGTTAAGCTCTTTGAAAGCCTGCTCCAGGCGAACAACCATTGAAGCCTGAGCAGAACGCAGCCACACGCGTGGATCGTAGTATTTTTTGTTCGGGCTATCTACGCCAGTCGGGTTACCCAACTGAGCTTGCAGATAGTCTTCGTTCTTTTTGTAGTACTGCAGAATACCGTCCCACGTTGCCCATTGGGTGTCGGTATCGATGTTCATCTTGATCACGCCGTAGCCGATAGACTCTTCGATTTCTGCAGCAGAAGAACCTGAACCACCGTGGAACACGAAGTCCAGCGCGTTGTGCGCCAGATTGTGTTTCTTGGTCACGTATTCCTGAGAATCACGCAGGATGGTTGGAGTCAGTTTCACGTTGCCTGGCTTGTATACGCCGTGCACGTTGCCGAAAGAAGCAGCGATGGTGAAACGCGGGCTGATTTTGCTCAGCTCGGTGTAAGCGTAATCAACGTCTTCTGGCTGAGTGTACAGCGCAGAAGCGTCCATGTGGCTGTTGTCCACGCCGTCTTCTTCGCCACCGGTGCAACCCAGTTCGATTTCCAGCGTCATATCCAGCTTGGCCATGCGCGCCAGATACTTAGCAGAGATCTCGATGTTCTCTTCCAGTGACTCTTCAGACAGGTCGATCATGTGAGAAGAGAACAGCGGCTTACCGGTTTTCTTGAAGTGCTCTTCGCCCGCGTCCAGCAGACCGTCGATCCACGGCAGCAGTTTCTTGGCGCAGTGGTCGGTGTGCAGGATTACTGGCACGCCGTACTGTTCAGCCATCAGATGCACATGGTATGCACCCGCGATAGCGCCGAAGATAGCCGCGCCCTGAGGCTTGTCGGTTTTGAAACCTTTACCGGCGATGAAGGCAGCACCACCATTGGAGAACTGAACGATGACCGGCGCTTTCACTTTGGCCGCAGCTTCCAATACCGCGTTGATAGAGTCCGTGCCGACGCAGTTAACTGCTGGCAGAGCGAATTTGTTCTCTTTCGCTACCTGGAAAATTTTCTGAACGTCGTCACCAGTGACAACGCCGGGTTTTACGAAATCAAAAATTTTAGACATGTTTGTGTCCCGTTTCGTTACCGTTCATCCCCGAAGGGATTGCGATTTGATTGCCCCATAAAGGGCTAGCCTTCAGGCGACGCCAAAGCGCCGCCCCCAAAGAGTTACTGCTTGGCGCGCTCTTCCAGCATAGCAACTGCTGGCAGTTTTTTGCCTTCCACGAACTCGAGGAATGCGCCGCCGCCGGTAGAGATATAAGAGATCTTATCTTCGATACCGAACAGGTCGATTGCAGCCAGCGTATCGCCGCCACCTGCCACTGAGAACGCATCGCTATCAGCGATAGCATTCGCCACGATTTCGGTGCCTTTACGGAAGTTCGGGAACTCGAACACGCCAACCGGGCCGTTCCACAGAATGGTTTTCGCGCCTTTCAGAATCGCGGCCATTGCCTGTGCAGTTTCGTCGCCGAAGTCCATAATCTCTTCGTTATCCGCTACTTCGGAAACCTTTTTCACGGTTGCCGGCGCAGTTTCAGAGAATTCCGTGCCTACGCGAGAATCGGTAGGAACCGGGATGCCGTGCTCGTCACGCAGTTTTTTCGCTGCTTCAACGAAGTCTGGCTCGTACAGTGATTTACCGACGTTGTTTTCGATAGCAACGAAGGTATTCGCGATACCGCCGCCCACAATCACGGTGTCCGCAATCTGCACCAGTGACTGCAGCACATCAAATTTGGTCGACACTTTAGAACCGCCAACCACAGCAACCAGCGGACGCTCTGGGTTGCTCATTACTTTGCCCAGCGCTTCCAGCTCAGCTGACAGCAGCGGACCGGCACAGGCGATTGGTGCAAACTTGCCCACGCCGTGGGTAGAAGCCTGTGCGCGGTGCGCGGTACCGAACGCATCCATCACGAACACGTCGCACAGCGCGGCATATTTCTTCGACAGGCCTTCTTCGTCTTTTTTCTCGCCTTTGTTAAAGCGTACGTTTTCCAGCACAACCAGTTCACCCGCGTTGACTTCAACACCTTTGAGGTAATCTTTTGCCAGGGTAACGTTGGTGCCGTTCAGTTTGTCTTTCAGGTAGTTAACAACCGGCAGCAGGGAGAACTCTTCGTTGTATTCACCTTCGGTCGGACGACCCAGGTGAGAGGTAACCATCACTTTCGCGCCCTGTTTCAACGCCGCTTCGATGGTAGGCAGAGAAGCACGAATACGTGCATCTGACGTCACTTTCCCTTCTTTCACTGGCACGTTGAGATCGGCACGGATCAGAACGCGTTTACCAGCAAGATCCAGATCGGTCATCTTAATTACAGACATGGTGAACCCTCTCGTTGATTCTCATAAGTTTTGCCAGACGCAGTCCGCGTCTTACCTGAAACCGCTTGCGGCCATTGCTAACGTGGTGTCGATCATGCGGTTAGCAAAGCCCCATTCGTTGTCACACCAAACCAGCGTTTTGATAAGGTGATGACCACTGACCCGCGTTTGCGTGCCATCGACTATGGCACTGTGCGGATCATGGTTAAAATCTACTGAGACTAACGGTAATTCCGTATAGTCAACTATACCACGAAACGCCCCTTCTGACGCGTTTTGCAGCAACGCGTTGACCTCACACGCCTTCACCGCTTCGCGCACCGACACGCTCAAATCAATGGCTGTCACGTTGATGGTAGGCACGCGCACCGCAATCGCCTCAAAGCGATCGTTAAATTTCGGAAAAATACGGGTAATGCCAGCAGCAAGACGCGTATCTACCGGAATGATCGATTGGCTGGCGGCGCGGGTACGACGCAGATCGCTGTGATAGGCGTCGATCACCTGCTGATCGTGCATCGCCGAGTGAATGGTGGTCACGGTGCCCGACTCAATGCCAAAGGCGTCATCCAGCAACTTGATCACCGGAATAATGCAGTTGGTGGTACAGGATGCGTTGGAGACAATGCGGTCAGTTTGTTTAAGAGCTTGTTCGTTAACACCAAATACGACTGTGGCATCGAGATCGTTACCGCCCGGATGCGAGAACAACACTTTCTTCGCACCTGCTGCCAGATGGGCTTCGCCATCAGCGCGGCTGCCGTACACGCCGGTGCAATCCAGCACGATATCCACATTCAGTTCGCGCCACGGCAACACATCAATTTCCGCCTGATGCAGGATGCGAATGGTGTCGTCGCCAACAAACAGTTGATCGCGCTCCTGTCGCACATCAAAGGCAAAACGGCCGTGGCTGGTGTCGTACTTCAGCAGATGCGCCATCCCGGCGGCGTCGGCCAGCTCGTTAATGGCGACCACGGTGATCTCAGCCCGGCGACCGGTTTCATACAGAGCGCGCAACACGTTACGCCCGATACGACCAAAACCATTTATTGCTACGCGAACGGTCATTTCTACCTTCAACAACACCCGAAAAAACGTGCCGATTAGCCTGAGCGTTTCACACCGTTTTGTACAGGGAATTATTGCTTGCCCGCACCGGCAAGATGCACGTTCTTGCTCGTAACTGAAACGGTTCAGCTAGAGTAATGCAAGAGAGGAATAACGGGAATGATTGCGATCAAGTGAGTGGAGGAATATTGGATCTACGTCACAAATTTTGCACTGCGGGATTATTACTGCAGGAATAATTGAACCGTTTCAGGTTGGAGGTGATGAAACAATAAGGGCGCCCCGGTTGGGACGCCCTTTATACCCGCTGTGTAGGGTCGCCATTCATGGCGACCTCAAATCACAGAATCGATTTCGCCGTTTTAACCACATTCTCAACGGTGAAACCAAACTCTTTGAACAGCTGATCCGCAGGCGCTGACTCACCGAAAGTGGTCATGCCGACGATGGCGCCGTTCAGGCCGGTGTATTTGAACCAGTAATCGGCGATACCCGCTTCAATCGCCACGCGCGCGGCAACCGCTTTCGGCAGCACGGATTCGCGGTACGCCGCGTCCTGTTTGTCGAAGGCGTCAGTGGATGGCATAGACACCACCCGCACCTTGCGGCCTTCCGCCGTCAGCTGTTCAAATGCAGCCACCGCCAGCTCCACTTCTGAACCGGTAGCGATCAGGATCAGCTCTGGCGTACCTTCGCTGTCCTTCAGCACGTAACCGCCGCGCGCCACGTTCGCCAGCTGCTCAGCGCTACGATCCTGCTGCGCCAGGTTCTGACGCGAGAAGATCAGCGCCGACGGGCCATCAACACGTTCGATTGCGTACTTCCACGCCACCGCTGACTCAACCTGGTCGCACGGGCGCCACAGGCTCATGTTCGGCGTCACGCGCAGGCTGGCCATCTGCTCAACCGGCTGATGCGTCGGGCCATCTTCGCCCAGACCAATCGAGTCGTGGGTGTAAACCATGATCTGACGGATTTTCATCAGCGCGGCCATACGTGCGGCGTTGCGCGCGTACTCGACGAACATCAGGAAGGTGGCGGTGTACGGCAGGAAGCCGCCGTGCAGCGCCAGGCCGTTGGCGATGGCGGTCATACCGAACTCGCGCACGCCGTAATGGATGTAGTTGCCCGCCGCGTCTTCATTGATTGGCTTCGAGCCGGACCACATGGTGAGGTTGCTTGGCGCCAGGTCAGCAGAGCCGCCCAGATATTCCGGCAGGATTTTACCGAAGGCTTCGATGGCGTTCTGCGAGGCTTTACGGCTGGCGATTTTCGCCGGATTGGCCTGCAGCTGCTCGATAAACTTCTGCGACTCAGTTGCCCAGTTAGCGGGCAGCTCGTTGTTGACGCGACGTTTGAACTCCGCAGCCAGTTCCGGATGTGCAGCGGCGTAGGCCGCAAACTTCTGGTCCCACGCGGACTCTTTCGCCTGGCCGGCTTCTTTGGCATCCCACTGTGCGTAGATATCTGAAGGGATTTCAAACGGACCGTGGTTCCAGCCCAGCTGCTTACGGGTCAGCGCGATTTCATCGGCACCCAGCGGCGCGCCGTGCGAATCGTGCGTACCGGCTTTGTTCGGTGAACCGAAGCCAATCACGGTTTTGCACATCAGCAGCGAAGGTTTGTCGGAAACCGCTTTGGCTTCTTCAACCGCTTTCTTAATTGCGTCTGCGTCGTGACCGTCCACGCCGCGCACCACGTGCCAGCCGTAGGCTTCAAAACGCTTGGCGGTGTCGTCGGTGAACCAGCCGTCCACGTGACCGTCGATGGAGATGCCGTTGTCGTCATAGAAGGCAACCAGTTTACCCAGCTTCAGGGTACCGGCGATGGAGCAGACTTCGTGTGAGATGCCTTCCATCATGCAGCCGTCGCCCATAAACACGTAGGTGTTATGGTCTACGATGTCATGACCCGGACGGTTGAACTGCGCCGCCAGCGTGCGCTCGGCAATGGCAAAACCGACCGCGTTCGCGATGCCCTGACCCAGCGGGCCGGTAGTGGTTTCAACGCCTGCGGTATAACCGTATTCCGGGTGGCCTGGAGTTTTAGAGTGCAGCTGACGGAAGTTCTGCAGCTCGCTCATTGGCAGGTTGTAGCCAGTGAGGTGCAACAGGCTGTAAATCAGCATTGAGCCGTGACCGTTCGACAGCACAAAGCGGTCGCGGTCTGCCCACAGCGGGTTAGTAGGGTTATGGTTCAGGAAGTCACGCCACAGCACTTCGGCGATGTCCGCCATGCCCATTGGGGCACCCGGATGTCCCGAATTGGCTTTCTGTACTGCATCCATACTTAACGCGCGAATGGCGTTGGCAAGCTCTTTACGAGAGGGCATCTTCTACTCCAGGTCGGATTAATGCTCCGCCACGCTTAACTTATTGTAATTAATCAGTTATAAGGCGAAGCGAGAAAAAAGTCGCACATCAATGTACATGAAAATCAGGACAAAAGTACATGCATCTGGGTGCTAAATCACGGGTAACCGTTTGCATTTCCGGCCTTGTCTGCTAGCCATTGCACAACATGCGAGCTATAACCAAATCGTTTAAACACCTGTGACGGTTTCAGGTGTTTGTTTTCTTTACCTTGTTACCCAAAGGATGCCGATATGAAAATGAGAGCTACCATTGTTGCTCTGGGAATGGCTTCGTTGCTGAGCGGCTGCGAAGGATTTGATAACAACGCGCTGCTGCAATCCGGTGCGCAGGCTTATCAGGCCTACGCGCTGAACGATGCACAGGTGAAAGAGTTAAGCGATCAATCCTGTGCGCAGATGGATAAAGACAATCAGGTTGCACCCGCCAACAGTGAATATCAGCAACGCCTGAACAAAATCGCGGCGGCGCTCGGCGATAACATCAACGGCGTGCCTGCCAACTACAAGGTGTATCAGACTAAAGACGTCAACGCCTGGGCGATGGCCAACGGTTGTATTCGCGTCTACAGCGGCTTGATGGACATGATGACCGACAACGAAGTCGAAGGTGTGCTTGGCCATGAGATGGGCCACGTCGCACTGGGCCATACGCGTAAAGCGATGCAGGTGGCGCTGACTACTACCGCAACGCGCACCGCTGCGGCTTCCGTCGGCGGCGTGATCGGTTCGCTATCACAATCGCAATTGGGTGAAATGGGTGAAAAACTGGTGAATGCACAGTTCTCACAAACCCAGGAAACACAAGCCGATGATTACTCGTTTGATCTGATGAAAAAGCGCGGTATTGATCCGATGGGATTAGCGACCAGTTTTGAGAAGCTGGCGAAACTGGAACAGGGACGCCAGAGTTCGATGTTTGATTCGCACCCGGACTCGGAAGCGCGCGCCCAGCATATTCGTGAGCGCATTGCCGCTGGGAAGTAATATCACACGCAGCAAAAAGGAGCGCATTAATGCGCTCCTTACACGTAGGGTCGGCATTCATGCCGACCAGGCAAAACTCAACGCTTAAACAACCCATCCACCATCGCACCCAAATCCTGGGTATTCGACGTATCGATGTGGCCCTGCGGCGACAGCTTATCAATCACCTGCGGCAACAAAGCGGCCAGCGTACCGGACGCACCATTGACATCAGTGCCAAGCTTATCCGCCAGCGACTGCAGCTGATCCTGGCCAAGCGCATTTTGAATCTCGCCACCATCAACCGACTGATTACTGCCGCTGCCAATCCAGCTATTCAGCACCTGCCCAAGTCCGCCCTGCTGAAATTTCTGCAGCAGTACTTCAACGCCGCCCTGCTCCTGTACCCAGTTCCAGATAGCCATCAGCTGTTGCATCTGATTGCCCTGCCCGCTTCCGTTGCTGTTTCCCAGCGATCCAACTAAATCGTCCAGTAAACCCATAGTCGCCTCCGCAGATTAATTAACCGCCAGTAAGTGTAGCCGCAAGCAAAAGGATTAACCTTTATTTGCCGCCTGCACGTGCAGCATGTCCAGCGCCAGCGTGGCTGCTGCCAGCGAGGTCAGATCTGCGTGATCGTAGCCCGGCGCCACTTCTACCAGATCCATGCCAACGATGTTCATGCCCTGTAAACCGCGAATCAGCTTAGTGGCTTTATCGCTGCTGAGACCGCCAATCACTGGCGTACCGGTGCCCGGTGCGTGTGCCGGATCGAGGCAGTCGATATCGAAGGTCAGATAGACCGGCAGATCGCCAACGGTACGCTTCACTTCCGCCAGAATGTCATCCACGCTGCGGTCGTTGACCTGCGCGGCATCCAGCACGTTGAAACCGAGGCTCTTATCGAA
Organism: Pantoea sp. YR525; assembly: GCF_900116775.1. Lineage (NCBI taxonomy): Bacteria > Pseudomonadati > Pseudomonadota > Gammaproteobacteria > Enterobacterales > Erwiniaceae > Pantoea > Pantoea sp. YR525. Next base: position 466,549 of record NZ_FPBU01000003.1, on the reverse strand, counting down.
CTCGGTACGAATGCCGATCTGCACGGAATGTTGAGGATCGATCAAACCCTCTTTCGGCGCGGTGAAGAACATAGTGCCGTGATCGAACGTCGGGCCGTTGGAATAGGTATCGGTGTGCGCATCGAAATGCACCAGCGCCATTTTACCGAAGTGCTTAGCGTGCGCGCGCAGCAGCGGCAACGTAACGTAGTGGTCACCGCCAAAAGTCAGCATACGTTTACCGTTCGCCAGCAGTTTCTCGGCGTGCGCCTGCAGTTTGTCAGAGAGATCCTGTGAATCGCCAAAGGCATAAACCAAATCGCCGCAGTCCACCACGTTCAGACGCTGACGCAGATCGAAGTCCCACGGCCAGCGGCAGCCTTCCCACGCCAGGTTGGTTGAGATCTGACGAATCGCGCCCGGCCCTAAACGGCTGCCCGGACGACCTGAGGTTGCGGCATCGAACGGTACACCGGTGATGACCCACTCAGCGTCACTGTCGTAAGGCTGGAAGTTTAGCGGGAAGCGCATGAAACCGAAGGCGTTAGAAACCAGGGAGTTATCGTACTGATTGCCCAGGGTGTTATACATAATTCGTCCTCATTAAGGCGGTAATCGTTTCACCAGTTTAGGATATAAATAAAAAATCCCCTCCGCGTCGTTGAACCCGACGAGGAAGGGATTGATTGGCGCGATTATCGCGGAGATTGTGGCTTACTGCAATCAGCGCGTTTATGGGGTTTATTAAATCAACTAACACGATCTCTTCATACAATATAAAGAAGTCGACCAGCAAAAAAAAAGAATTGTTCTTATATAAATTAAGCCGTTTCTTAACGATATAAAACTTTAATTTACCAAGCCACAAAAATCTATTAATAGCAATTAAATTAATAGTCAAAAACGTCTAGAACCAATTCACTTCGCTCTGATAATTTATTCTACAGAAATAAGAAAGGAATCGATAGACACTCAGGGAATTCAGTATGGAGATATAAGCTTTTTCTTATAAAACAAGCTCCTCACTGATCAGATTAAATGAATCAGCATTATGCCGCGAGTAAGTTAAGCACTCATACAAACGCATAATATGTTCTTCCATGTAAGCCTCCCAGCTATCTTTTTACTCTCATTTCATTTTATCTATCGTCATGTAAGCCATGTAAAAACATTGGATCATGCCTGGCGAAAGTGACCTCGTTCATTAACTGTTAAATGAGTTTTTAAATGGCAAGAAGTGGAATAGAAGTACAAAAATCTACTATTAAGGCACTGTTTTTCCGTGAATTAAGCACGCGCTTCGGTAAATTCCGCTTGGGATACCTGTGGGCTATCATCGAACCTGCCGCTCATTTATTAGTATTATTAAGTATCTTCAGCTTCATTATGCACCGCACAATGCGGGATATTTCATTTCCTGTTTTTTTACTCAATGGGATTATTCTCTATTTGATATTTAGCAGTATCGTTAATCGCTCCATTGGTGCGATTGACGCCAACAAAGGTCTCTTTAATTACCGACCAGTAAAACCAATAGATACGGTTTTATCACGTGCTTTTCTCGAGTCAGTGATATATCTCACCGTTTACGTCTTGCTTATGGGATGCATTTGGGCGGCTGGCGAACATTTTGTGTTGCTCGATTTGCTACAACTCGCGCTGAGTTGGGGTTTAATGATTTTATTCTCCAGCAGCATTGGCATCATAGTGATGACAATTGGGAGCGTTTTTACTGAAACACATAAGATTTTACCTATTCTGCTCAAACCTCTTTATTTTATTTCAGGCGTGATGTTTCCGCTGCAATCCATTCCAGAAAAATACTGGCCGTTCTTGTTATGGAATCCCATCCTGCATGCAGTTGAATTGAGTCGCGAGGCAATCATCCCGGGCTATGTCAGCGTAGGCGTGAGTATAGATTATTTAGCAATCGCAACACTGTGCACGATCTTTATCGGGCTTGCGATATATAGAACACGCGAAGAGGCGATGCTGACATCATGATTAAAATTGAGAACCTCACAAAATCCTATCGTACACCAACGGGTCGGCACTATGTATTTAAAGGGATGAGTGTCGAATTGCCAACAGGCATAAGTGTCGCGCTTGTAGGCCGCAATGGTGCGGGAAAATCAACCCTACTTCGCATGATCGGCGGGATTGACAGACCAGACTCAGGCACGATCACTACCACTAAAACTATATCCTGGCCTTTAGGATTGAGTGGTGGCTTTCAGGGAAGTTTGACTGGTAGAGAAAACGTAAAGTTTGTTTCCCGCCTCTATGCGAAGAAAGAGCAATTAAGAGAGAAGATTGCATTCGTCGAAGATTTTTCTGAACTGGGAAAATACTTCGATATGCCGATAAAAACCTATTCGTCAGGAATGAAATCACGTCTGGGTTTTGGTTTAAGTATGGCATTTGATTTTGACTACTACATCGTTGATGAAATCACTGCAGTTGGTGATAGTCGATTTAAATTAAAATGCGCCAATATATTTAAAGAAAAAAGTGAAAAATCAAACATTTTGATGGTTTCACATAGTTTCAAATCATTAAAAGAACATTGCGATTCAGCTTTATTCATCAGACGAAGTGGGGAAATAAGCTACTACGATAATATTGATGATGCTATTGCAGAGTATAAATCAGAGGAAAATTTAGAGTGATTAGTAAGAAGGATGCATCATCATGAATAAGATTAAGAAGTTGATATTTAAACCAGGCGTATTTTTCCGTGATGCATTTATAAAGCGCTATCCTATTACCGTCTCTGACGGAAATGGGAGCGTGATTTTAAATAGCAAAAATGATAAATCACAAAATAAAAAGCCTGTCGATGATCAAAGGGTTATTGATTTTGGAAATCTTCCGGTGACATTCCCTATAGACTTTGTCTTTACATGGGTAGACTCTGACGATCCTGATTTTATTGAGGTATTCAATCAGCACGCTCCTGTCGATTCTCAAAAATCAGTGCTATCGGATGCTGCACGCTTTAAATCATTGGATGAACTGCGTTATGCACTTCGCTCAGTTTTTGACTATGCGCCATGGGTGAATAAAGTTTACATTGTGACGAATGGACAGTATCCAGAATGGATGAACATTGACCATCCTAAAGTCCGCATAGTAAGTCACAGCGAGATATTAGAGGAAAAATATCTTCCTACGTTTAACTCGCATGTTATCGAAAGTGCCATCCATAAGATTGAAGATCTTTCGGAACACTATGTGTATTTCAATGATGACATGATGCTGTTAAGGCCTGTTAAACCGGAGTATTTTTTCACTGGCTCAGGTTTAGCTTTTATGTTTACATCAAAAATAAAGTTACCAGCTTCACCGGTTAATCCCGTTTATGACTCCGCTACAGAATGGGGCGCAAAAAATGCCCGTAGATTAATTTTTTCAGAATATGGAGTTTATACAGACCAAATGTTTTCGCATACTTTCTACCCACAATTAAAATCTGTGGCTCAATTGTGTGAAGCAACCTGGCCTGATGCGTTTGATGCCTGTAGGAAAAATAAGTTTAGAGCGATGAATGATCTCCTCTGCACCGGTTTTCTCATTCCTCATGTTGCACAAATAACTGGAAAGTCAATATTTACAAAAACACGCGTGTTCTATTTTAATATTCGAAAGAGAGTGGCATTGGATTATTATCGCATGTTAAAGGATAAAAAAGGTAAGGATACTATTCCCTTTTCAATGTGCCCTAACGATAGGTCTTCCTATGATAGTTTAGACTTTGAAGACTACGCAGAACATTTAACCGAAGCACTAAATTCGTTTTATAACATTCCATCTCCGTTAGAGCTGGCACCTAAAGAAATTAATAATCAGGAATAAATACATCATGGACTCGATAAAAATATCCGAAAAAAAATCGGCAAAAAATGTTTTGATCGTTTTTTCAGCAAGAAATACACCTAAAGGAAAGTTCACTTTTTCCAAAAGATTAGGTCGTATAGCAGCCACTAAAATATTTATTAACGATTACAGTAACGACTGGTATCAAAATGGTGTCCCGGATATTCCTGACCATAAAGAATTAGTTCAATTTCTTAAAGAGAAAATCAAGCTATATAAAAAAAAGGGAGGACAAGTCTGGATACTGGGTTCGAGCATGGGAGCCTATGGTGCACTGAAATTCGGAAGTGCGTTGGCAGCAGACCGAATAGTTGCTTTCAGTCCAGAAGTACAGCTTGGTATGAAGTTTTCTAAAAGCGCCGAGAACAATGTTCCCTACTCTGACGAAGATGTTGACTTATCATCAGTAAGCTATAAAAAAAGTGCCGATGTTATTATCATAAGCAATGACGGTGATCCTGTTGATTACTACTCGGCGACAAAACTCAAAAATGGCATTGAAAATTCGAAAGTTTATTCTTTAAGGAATTTCAAACACAACATTTTAGGTGAACTAACTAAAACGTATAATATTGATAACTTACTTTACGAAATGGTATCAAAAGGTTCATCAAAAGGGTTATGGAGTCTGGAAAAATCAAAATTATACAAAGACAACACGATTGAAGCTTTCAAAGAGATTAATGAAAACCTGGTGACAGGAAAAGAGTTCAACGATAGCTATATAAAAACCATTGAAGCTTTTATCAAAGACGCGCCAAACTGGGGCTACATAAACTATTTGTATGCAATGTGCCTTGACAAAAAAGGCTTTTATTGTGCTGCAACCAAATATTATGAGGCCTGCCGTGAGCTATCACCTTACTTAGGAAGACCTATTGTTCGATTAGCGGAGATCTATTTTAATCGTAATGATCTTGACTCGGTATTGCGATTGCTGGAACCATTCTGTCGCAGTAAACATCATGTCAAAGCGGTCTCAACTCTGGCGAAGTCCTATATGAAAATGGGATTAAATGATACTGCGATTGAAACATGCGCTCACTTTATCAACCATACCAAGTCACAAAAAGATAAATTACTTATTCAAACATTGAAGAAAGAAATTGAAAATATCGAATAAGAAAAGGCCAGTTAACTCTGGCCTATAACTTTATAAGATCGAGCCACCAATGATTACACGAAGATCGCTGTTAAGCATTTTGATTACATTCCCTGCAATAAGTAAAGCAACTGCATTCAACTTTCAATTACCTGATGAGCATATAGATAAAACTGTAAACTCAGTTGCTGATATCAAATATATTGATTTGTTCGATGGGATGATAGTCAAGACCCGCGGATTTTATTACCCCGAAAAAGAAAGCAGTATGCTGTATCGTGTAATATTTGGTAAAAATGTAAAAATCGCTCATTCCATTAAAGTTGGGAGGGAAATTTTCATCATCCCTATTTATAAGGATGTAATTTCTTTCAAGCAATTGGGCCTCAAAATGGATGGCCATTATGATGATACACTTACGTTGAGGAAAATACTTGCAAATGAGGGACAGTACTACTTCAATGAGGGGCATTTAATCGTAAAAAATCATATTGAACTTGGCCCAAATGTAAGGGTTATTGGTTCTGGCATGGCGACATCCATCATTGAATATCGGAATACTAAAAATAGCTGGCTATTCGTTAATGGAGAGAAAGGTAATCCAAACTTCATTAAGCGCAGTGGATATTCCGGAAGAGGTAATTATTTCTTATCCGATTTCTCAATAAATTTACGCGGAGATCTAGCCGAAAAAAGCCGTAGTGCAATGATTTTTGGCCGTTCAAAAAACGTATTTTTACACAACATCCATTTTTATAATGGAAAAAATTCTCATCGAATAGAGTGCAACGCTCAGGAAGATTTCACCATAAGCAACTGCATATTCTCCGATACAATTATTTCCCAATCTGGCTCACACGAAGAAATAAACATCGACTACAACAATAAATCAGGGTTTCCCGCCTATGGCAGTTGGGATAACTCATCGTGTAAAAGAGTGAATATACTATCTTGCAAGTTCATAAACGTACAAAAAGGTGTCGCTTCACATAGCAATCCTGAAAAACATCATCAGTCAATAATAATTAGCGACTGCTTATTCAAAAACACCAGTAGTAATGCGATACAACTTCAAGCAATTGATAACTCTTTTATAGAGAATTGTACTTTCATCGATTGTAAAAAGACAGCGATAAGGTTAATTAATGCACATGGAAATACAATTAAGAACATTCATTCCGATCAAGCCGTATCAGTTAAATCTGACCGTAAAAGCACAAACAACCACTTTCTTAAATAAAAAACCTCCTTTTATAAATTGATATTTAACCCGTTGCGGATTTCTTTATCCGTTTTCAATTCGTCCTTAACTCTGAAAAATGCATCGCCAACATCAGGTTTTTTAAGACAAGGATAATATGCCGAGTTAATCTGCGTTGAAATTAATAGATGAGATAAAAAATTTTCGAATATTTTCATGTCCGGTAATTCGCTCATGCTCCAAAACTTGTCAAGGCTATCCTGGAATGTAAGTCCTTTGATATCATAAAGTGCGTTCCCCATCACCTTCAAAGGTTTGTTATAGTTCAGCGCTAAAATTCCTGCCGTACTATTAATGGTCACAACCCCCTTTGCATAGTTAAGTAAATCCGGCAATGGTAAATCGTGGACATACATTACACGCCCACGGATACCCAGCTGTACGCACAATTGATCAATCAATGAATGGTATTGTCGGTGGCCTCGATCCATTGGGTGATGCTTTATGACAAGCGTGCTTTCTAAAGGTGCATGACGTGCAAAGGATAAAATTACCTCATAGATATAATCCCGAATATCATTACAAGGACTGTGGCTCGTCACCTGACTGTCATTGTATACCTGCAAAATAGCCAGAAAGTAATTTTCATCCAATTCTTGTTGCAACTTCGCAAGTATTTTTCTTTGCTTTAACGAATAAATCACTTTCCGCCATCCTGAACGGATCCAGCAACCGGCTTCATAGCGTATCGATAATGGCTTATGATGTTGGTAGTTCAAAAATTCTTTACGATAGTACCAGCTATTTAAATAGTACCACGCAGCATGAGCATATTGCTTTTTAGTACATGATTCAACAGGCAAAACATGAAGCGGAAGCTGATCGGGTTGATTGAGATAGAAGTTCGCATCGCGTGAAAGCGAAGAATTTGCATTTACACCGCCCTCTTCTAAAGTAATAAACTGCGGCCGTAGATAGCCTTCTTCAAATACTAATATACGCACCCCATTCTCGGATGCCCACTGTTTTGCATAATGGTGAAGAGGTCGGCAGTCGCCAAAACAGATAATGGTATCAAAACGGTATTGTTGCTGAACGTCATCTAACCAACCCGCTATCTCACGAGCTTTAAGCAGGTAGGTCAAAAACCTCCTGTTTTTGCAGTAAAAGCGGTCACCGCCATTGAATACAACGTTAATAACTTCTCGATTATGATACTCCAGCCATTCAGCCAGGAAGGTGAAAAAAGGTCCCATTGGTCCCTGTAATAATAGATATCGCTCACCCGCAAGGATTTTCTTAACAGCTTTCCCTTTGATATTCATGACTGTAGTCAACCTGACAAATTACATTTATAAGAACAGTTTTATTTTGCAAAACATCTTTATCTTTCGCACATTTCTTTTCAATTTGTCCCATTTATTCTTCCTGATTACTAACGCAGTGCGTGGTGTACCAATCAATATTTCTACCGCTTCTTCGGCGGTTATCGCTTCCCATCGTTGTGGATGGATATAGGTGGGATATCTAATTAATACTTGATACACCATTTCCTCAAGCCGTAACTTACGTTGACGGCGTTCACAGCGATGCTCATCGTGCGTGAGTCCCCAGCCGGCATAAAATGGTAAGCCATAGCAGTAAACGTGTTTACCATGTAATAAGGCTTCGAAACCTGCGAGAGAAGTCATGGTATGAACCTCATCCGCGACCTGAATACATTGTATGATATCCGCATCTAGCACTTGAAAATCAGCATATTGAGAGACTATATGCTGTGAAATGTGCCCCAAACGATTACCTACCAGTACATCAGGGTGTGGCTTATAAATAATATAAGCGTCAGGATTTCGCTCACGCACAATGCTTAACAGTTTTAAATTAGTGTTAATTGAAAAAGCACCCTTTTGAATAGATGCGTCAGTTTCAACCTGCCCAGGCACTAATATTATGCGTTTCCCGTACGATTCCGCTGGAACACTAAATTCCGCCCCCAAATTGTATTTACTCAATTTGCTGGCAACCAGTCGTTTCATCAGTTTTTCAACACGTGAGAGTTGCGTAGTACTCAGCATGCTCTTATTAAGCATATCTTCTAAGTCACTTGGCCGGGTTGCATCGTAATAAATACCCCTTTTATCCAATACCAGAGATAGTGGAGCCAGGAGATCAGAACCCAATCCGGATGATCGTAAAAAACCGTCTTCCATACGCCAGATCGGTAAATGGCGTGCATTAGCTTCCTGTTCCCAACGTCGTTCACCGTGAACTCCCCAGACTACGCAAGCTGTGGTCTCAACGCAGGGACGCGAAAAACTTAATCTGTTGACTCCGGTATCCAAAAAGGGTTTGAGGATGCTGTATTTCCACAGCGATAATCCTGGCGCCCAAAGAGACCCGTTTCGTTGCTGCTGATGGCGTCTCTGCAATTTCATCCAGTTAAGCACATCAAATAAAGTTGCCGGTTCACCGTTGGCCGGATTGATATAACGGCTATAGCGTAAGTAGGCAGCGGAAAATAACTCAAGTAAGCTGGCTCGCCCTCGCCGCCGGCTTAATTCCTGCGCTTGCGGATGTCGATCATCCGTTAATCCCCAACCTGAATACCAGGGTTGCCCGTAGCAGGTGACTGGTTTGCCTGCCATTAAGGCTTCAAAACCAAAGTGCGAGGTCACGACATAGACTCGCGAAACATGTCGCAAAAGTGAATATGGGCTAACGTTATCAGCTATCAATTGAATACGCTGGCTAGCTTCCAACTCCCGAAAATATCCCGCCTTCTTTCCTTGCAATACATCAGGATGAATTTTAATCCAGATAGTTGCCGTGGGATTTTCTCTCAACGCAGCATCCAGCATATTGTCAAAATCAGCAGGGCCAGCATTTCCATAACTGACTGACATATCACCAAACGTCTGATCAATGACTAAAACAATGTCTGCTGGAACCTGATGTTCGACAACAAAGGGCGGCGCCTGATTATATTTCGATAGATCTTCTGCAACGATGATGCGCATGGCGCTTTCCGCCTCCGCTGCGAGTGCTTTATTAGCATCCTGGTCGCGGATAAGTATCTCCAACGCGCTTGGCTGATTGGCATCGTAGTAGATGCCAACATTATCCAGCACCATCGAGAGTGGCGGTGCACCATTCACGCCGAGATCCAGTGAGCGAATAAAACCATCTTCCAGTCGAAGCACCGGCTTACCTGCATTCAGTGCGCGCGCCACAGGCTTATGCACACTTGGCCGGTGCCCCCATACCGCAATTGAAGCAATGTCATCGGCGATGGGCATAAAGGGCGATAACTTCTGGCACGGCTGTGCCAGAAAATTGGTCAAATGTGGAATACGCCAAATTCCTGAAGAGAAAACACCGATCATTTCTGCTCTGCCTTACAGCGTTAACACGACTTTCGCTGCTACTGCTAGTTGATACAGGATGGTTGAAAGTCCACGAGTGACTTCGATGTTCTTCGACTCGTACTTCGGCAGCACCATCAACTCGTCACCAGGATTGATTTGATCAACATCCTCTGCATTTTCAGCGGCGCCGTTCTGGCGTATGACAATCACTCTGGCATTACCCGACTTCTGCGTCAGACCGCCGCACTTCGCTATGTAATCTTTCGGACGTAACCCCTTTTCCCAGCTCACTGCGTTAGGGAACAACACCTCACCGTGTACCAGAACCAACGACGTTTTCTGAGGGATGCTAATGACATCGCCATCTTCCAACAAAATCCCGTCGAGGTTTTTCTGATTGATGATCACTTCACCTTTAGGCACAACGTTGCGTGCTTTGGCCACAAAGCGGCTGATCAATTGCGCTTCCTGTACGCGTAAGCTGGCCTCTTCTTTAGTCGATGACTGGGCAGATAGAGACGCTTCTTCGAGTTTTTGCAGCGCGACGTTCATCATCTCTTTCTGACGAGCCGCCACTGAGGGACGATAAATTTGAATGGCGGTCATCTGCGACATGCTATTCGGACGGATTTTCGCCAGAACGGCGCGCATGTTGGAACCGTACGGTAAGATCATCGCATGCTCACCGGAGTGCGCACCCTCGATGCGCACCTGAATGGTGCCGGCATAGCGGTCGGTGCTGACAATTAAGGTGTCACCATCCTGCAACATGCGCCCGGCTGCGGTGCCAATCGGATGATATTCGCTGCGCTTCGCCAAACCTTGCTTACGAATGATGGTGATATTGGTGGCACCGGGTTTAGGTCTTGCCCAGCTCAGGGCTTCGGTAACCGAAATGTTGCTATGGCGAAATTCGAAGTCATAGCTGTTGAACACATCGCCCTGCACGCTAAACGTATGCTGGCGCGGCCCAACCACAATGGTGTCGCCATCAGAAAATTGCGACAGCCCCAGCTTACCGTTAAGCAAAAAATCATACAGATTGATGCTGGATCGTACTTTATTGCCACGCTTCACGTTGATGTCCACGTAGCTGCCACGATCGGGATCGATGCCGCCCGCCTTAATCAAATAGTTGAGCAACGAATCTGAAGTTAAGCCACCATACAGCCCCGGATTGCGTACAAAACCAGTCACATACACTTTGACGGGCTGCGCCTGCAGCAGTGAGGCGTAGACACTGACATTAGATTGGTAAACCTGCTTCACTTTACTGATAACCAGCGCATTAAGCTGGCTATTGCTGACGCCAGCCACTTTGACCGGCCCGACATTTGGCAGAAAAATATTGCCCTTTGGATCAACCTGAAGCGCACCATCAAAAGTAAAGGCTCCCCACAAACGCACCTGAATGCTATCGCCGGGGTTAAGCACATAGTTTGGATTAAAGCCGGTGGTTGCACCGCTGTCTGCACTGGTGCCATTAAACAACTGCGCACCAAACATACGGCTCAATGCGACGGGAATAACGGCCGGTGGTGCGTCAACAAATCCAATCTGGTTTTGATTACCTGATAAAAATGATGGCGACGCTGTTCCCGATAAAATGGGGTCAGCCATAATGTCTGTGGCTGCGCGAATCGGCAGAGCGAGACTAACGGTAATCAGTAATAGTGATGATAATAATTTCATAGCAAACTCATTCTGCGACAGCATTAATCCCGGTGGTCTTCAATTACGGCAAGCAGTAATTTAAGCGTGCCAAACATCAGGCAGCACACTAACAACCAACAAGCAATTAAATAAGGTGTATTAGGGAAGGTAGATTCTTGCGGTAATTGTGGTGAACTAATAACTGATAACACTTTCAATTTACGCGCAGCTTCTACTCGGGTTTTTTCAATGGCAGTCAGCGCTAATTTATACAATTCATTATCAAACGCGACCTTTGATTTTATCTCTTCGAATTCTGCCGCCATGTGATTTAATTTTTCACCCTGCGGCGCAGTGATTTTGCCTTTTTCACTTTCGATCTGCGCCTGCATGGAATCAATCGCATTACGTAAACTCACCACCTGGGGCGCATCGTCACGTAAGTAGGTCAGTAGGTTGCGCAATTCCGCTTCCATTTGCGTCTTCTGTCCGATCAATGTATTGACCAGCACATTCGCCGCTAAGGCCTGCGCTTCAGGATCCAGTACGTTATTACTATTTTGATAGGCAAGGAGTTCATCCTTGCTGATTTTTAAGCGCAGACGGGCTTTCTCCATCTCTGCTTCAGCAAAACTAAGCTGTTCGCGGGCAATATGATGCGAAAGCTCATTAATAAAACGTTCTGATTCAATCAAAACTTCACGATTAAAACGCAGTGCGAATTCCGGACTAAAGCCTTGCGTCTGTAGCGTAAGCAATCCGGCTCTATCGTCGTAGGTTACGCTGATGCGCGAGCGATAATGGCGCAACAAACCTTCAGCGCTTTCTCCTGCCGGCAACTTATTTAGGAAATCTAATCCGCCCTCACTGAATGCTTGATAAAAATTGAGTTTTTTATCAAGCGTTAGCAGCATATCCGGTGAGTTAATATACTCTTTGAGGTAAAAAGCATCTTCCACTGAACTTGGATTAGAAGCGCCTAATAGTAATCCGACATTAAGATTATTGCCGGCAAGATCATCTGAACGTTTAACGGCAACCTTTGATTCACTCACATAGCGCGGCTGACTAAAAATAGCCAGATAAACAATTAACAGCATCATTGGCGCAACAATGATAATTTTCGCCAGATGCTTTTGGATACCCGCCAGGGTGAAAACCGATAAATGCTTGCGTAAGCTGTTCTTCCTGGAATTGTCTTTCATCAATATGCATCTATCATCAAAATTTATTTAAGTATCAGGTTTGAGTTTTATTGATACGTCTCGGTAAACGCCGCCGTCATGTTTGGTCATTCCTTATAAGAAAAGACTCGCACGAATATATATCCAACATAGTGGCGGAGATTTAAGAAATGACTTGATTTACCCGCAGGTAAACCTCAGGACATTTCTCATAGAGAATAAATATCAGGGTGAGAGTGTTACACGTTAATCATTCGACTTAAAAGTTTGGTTAAAAAAAACGCCGCGACTCTCAAAGAATCAACGGCGTTTTCAATTAGGTAACGACGAATTTAACGTTCGCGCATCGCCTCTTTACCCTTATTAAACGGCTTAATCAGATAATCCATCACCGTCTTCTCTCCGGTCTTAATATCCACGGTAGAAACCATGCCGGGACTGATAGAGAAGCGCTTACCGGCTTTATTCTGCACGTAGTCGTTATCGGTGCGGATAAACACGCGGTAGTAGTAAATTTCCGGCTTCACCTCATCCTGAATAGTATCCGGCGAGATGCTCTCTACTACGCCGTTCAGGCCGCCATAAATGGCGTAGTCATAAGCCGAGATCTTCACCACTGCCCGCTGGCCGGGACGAATAAAGGCGATATCGCGCGGTGACAATCGCGCTTCAATCAGCAGACGATCGTTCATCGGCACGATGTTCATCAGCTCGCCATTGGGTGGCACCACGCCGCCCACGGTCGAGACTTTGATGTTTTTCACTATACCGCGCATCGGTGAGCGGATGGTTAATCGCGTCACCGTGTCTTCGCGCCCTTTCACCACTTGCGCCATGCTGTCGGCTTCGGCGTTGGCTTTCGCCAGCTCCTCGCGCGCCTGCACGTAATATTGCGAACGCATATCGGTGAGTTTCAGCTCCAGATCCGATTTATCGCGCTGTAAACGCAGCACTTCCACGCTACTGGCAGCGCCGGTTTTCGCCAGACGCTGCGTGATGGCCAGTTCGCGGTTGGCCAGCGCCAGCGACTCTTTGAACTGCGCGGTGGCATCGGTCAGCTGCGCGCGGCGAGTTTTGTACAGCCGCGTTTCCGACGCAATCAGATCGGGAAACTTATTCAGCTCCGCCGGGAAACTCAGCGGCTGATCGTTCACTTCCGCATTGAGGCGCGAGGCGGCAGCCAATGCCGCACGATAGCGCGCCGCACTTTCGCCGACGTTAGATTCCGATCGCGTGGCATCCAGACGCGCCACCACTTGCCCAGCCTGCACCTGATCGCCTTCATGCACATACAGCTCGGTGAGAATGCCGCCTTCCAGCGATTGCAGCACCTGATCGCGCGAGCTGGGAATCACTTTGCCGGTGCCAGTGGAGACTTCATCCAGCACGCCAAACCATGCCCAAATCACCGTAACGAGGATCAGTGCGGTGCTGATCACGATCAGCCGCACTGCGCCGGTGTAATGGGTTTCGGATCGCAGTTCACCCAGCAGATCGTCAGATGAATCCACTTCTGCCGCCGTTACTAAGCGCAGTCTTGCCGGTAATTGTTTGATCATGATTGCGCCTCCGGCGGAATGCCGTTAGCACGCGGTGCCGGTAAGGCGTTCTCTTTCGGGCTATCCATCACCAGTTGTCCCTCCTTCAACACCAGCACACGATCCACCAGCGCGAGGATCGCCGCACGGTGCGTCGCCACGATCAAGGTGCGGCCGTTGAGCCACTGACCGAGCCGTTCGATAAACTCTTTCTCGGTATGATCGTCGAGCGCCGCCGTCGGCTCATCCAGCAGGATAATGTTGGGATCGCGCAGCAGCATGCGCGCCAGCAGCAGCGACTGACGCTGGCCACCCGAAAGCCCAACGCCGCCTTCCATAATTGGATGGTCGAGGCCGAGCGGCAGACGACGAATGAAATCTGCGCCGCCGCTGACGGTGAGCGCGCCAAAGATGGCATCATCGGTGGCGTGCGCCGCGCCCATGGTGAGATTTTCCCGCAGCGTGCCGTGGAACAGCCGCGCGTTTTGCGTCAGCAGGCCCACGTTGCGCCGTACATCCGCTACATCAATGTGCGGCAGGCTGAGGTTATCCAGCCGCAGTTCACCGCCGACCAGATCGATGCCGCCGATCATCGCCTGCAGCAAGGTCGATTTACCCGAACCGTTGCGTCCCAATACCGCAATGCGCTCGCCCGGTTTAATGGTCAGGCTTTTAATGCGCAGCGCGATATTCAGCGAATCGGTGTAGTAACGGAACATTGCGTCGGTGAATTGGTAGTGTCCAAACAGCACCGGCGTGTGAATGCGTGTTTCGTCTTTGCTGTTCTCCACTGGCAAATTCATCAGCGCATCAAGGCTGCCTTTCGCCGCTTTCACCTGTTGCCAGCGCGCCAGCACGCCGCACAGCGTGGCCATCGGCGCAATCATGCGTGAAGAGAGCAGCGACGCCGCCACAATCGCACCGGTGGTGATATCACCGTTGATCACCATCGGCGCACCGATCACAATCACGCTGGCATACACCAAACCTTGTACGGTGACGCCCCAGGTAATCAGCGAGTGCATCACTTTGCGCATCTCCACGCCGGATTGCGCGGTAATGCGAATGTAGCTGTTCCACTGTTGCAGGAAGCGATCTTCCGCCTGCATCAGCTTGATGTCTTCCAGCCCTTGCACGCTCTCCACCAGCACCGCATTACGCAGCGTCGACTCTTTCAGGTTCTGCTGCGCCAGCTTCGAAAGCTTTTTCTGGCTCAGCACGCCCGGCAAGATCATCAGCAGCACCGCCACCGGTGCAATCCACGCCAGCTGCGGCGCGATAATCGCCATCACCAGCAGGAATAGCAGGAAGAACGGCATATCGACAATCGCGGTCACCGTGGTCGAGGTGACCATTTCGCGGATCGCCTCCAGCTCGCGCAACTGCGAGATAAAGGTACCGGTCGAACGCGGCACCGCGCTGTTACGCAGCCGCAGCGCGTGACCAAATACCCGATCGGAGACGCGCATATCGGCGCGCTTACCCAGCAGATCGGTTACGTGATCGCGCCCGACGCGCAGGATGTAAGTGAACACCACCGAGATGATCACGCCGATATACAGCACGTACAGCGTGGGATAGGACTGCGCCGGAATCACCCGATCGTACACCTGCATCGAGAAGATAATGCCGACCAGCGCCAGCAGGTTGATCAGGAAGGATCCGAGCATTACGTAGCCGTACGGCCGCAGATCGTGCAGCACCAAACGGCGCAGCCAATCCGGTTTCACCGTGGCGAGATAGCGATCGACGCGGCTGTCTTTGGCTGCGGTAACCGGACGCAGCGCGGCGGCAAAACGGATTTCCGGCAGCAAGGTTTCCAGCGCAATCGGCGCGGGCTGTTCATCACCGGCGAAATGCACCCGCACTTCATCGTCGCCATCAAACTGGGTGATAACGCCCACCTGACCGTCGGCCAGTTCGATCGCCAGCGGCAAGCGCCAGCTGGTGATCTCCCACTTATTCTCTTCATACAGCTGCAACGATAAACCGGCCTGGCGCGCCAGATGGCGCAACGCTTTATCGCGTGACTGTTTGCCCTGCCATTCGGCAGCGGCCATGATCATGCCCGGCGAACAGGGCAAGCGATAATGGGTGGCAATCAGGATGATTGCGGTGGCCCATCCGTGTAAGGGCACGTTTCCCCCGGACGCGCTATCGGGCGCGTCGGGAATCTGTAATTGCGTCATGGCTGGATCTCCACGGACTGGATCCGCTGATTATTCAAGGCAAACGCTGACCGCATATGCCCGGTGCTGTAGAGGCAATCGAGCTGCAGTGAGCGTAACTGACTGATGGTTTGCTGAAGCGTGAAACGGGTCTGGAACACTTCCTGCTCGGCGTTGAGTACATCCAGCAGCGGACGCGTGCCGAGTTGCAGATACTGATCCTGATAGAGCGACTGAGTTTTCTCGCCCAGCGCCTGTTGCCGTCCCATGATCGCCAGGCTGAGCGACAGACTTTGCGACTCGTTCTGCGACTCGCTTAACTGTTGACGCGCTTTGAGCCGTGCCGAGTTAACAGCGGCGTTGGCGGCTTGCAGCGCATTGGCGGCTGCGTCCCGGCTGGCGGTGATGCCACCGCCCTGATAGAGCGGCATTTCTACTTTCACAAATGCCGAATACTGGGTGCGATCCAGCGTTTCGCTGCCGGAGTAGTGATTGTTGAGATAATGCGTGACCTGCGGTTCCAGCGAGATGGTCGGCATGTTTTGCGCGTTAGCATTATCGAGTTTGGCCTGCGCCTGATTAGCCTGCGCCCAGGCGGCCAGCACCGACGGATTGAGCTTGTCATCGGCTTTCGCCACCTGACAGGATTGCGTAAGTTTGGTGGGGAAATCGTCGCTGACTTTTTTCACCAGCGGCCAGCCAAGAAAGGTTGCCAGCGTGGCGCGCCAGCGATCGAGGTTGGCTTGATATTGCGTTAAGGTGGTTCGCGCGCCTTCGATACGCGCATCGGTTTGCGTGGCATCAGAAAGCGACGCCGCGCCCTCTTCATTACGCTGGCGCGCCAGATCGCCAATCTTACTCAGCGCCGTGAGCTGCTGTTGCGCAATGATCACCAGTTGCTGATAACCCTGCACTTCCACCAGCGCTGCGGCGGTATCGTGTGCCACGGTATCAATGCTCACCAGCACGTTGGCCTGCTCCTGCGCCACGCCCGCTTCGGCGGATCGCACCGAACTGCTGACCTTGCCAAAGTCATACAGCATCTGCGAAACCGATAGCACAAACGACGGGCTGAAGCCCTTTTCACTGTAAGCGTTGCTGTAGCCGTTGTTCATGCCAGCACTGATTTGCGGATAATATTTGGCTTTCGCCACATCAACCTGATTGGCCTGCTCCAGCATTTTACCTACCGCCTGCGCGATATCGGGATGCCACTGAATGGCGCGCTGCACCGCCTGGTTGATGGTCAGAAAATCGGGGACATTAGCGAGGGCGGGTTCCGCCACCTCACCGGTTAATGAAGGCAGTTCTTGCTGTTGCGCTAAACCTGCTGAGGTAATTTGCCCCGCCCGGGTTAACGCGTCACTGGCCGCTAAAAGTTGAGAACTGTAAAGTAAAGCCATGCCCGCACAGAGAACGCTGAGCTTAAACGAACGGCGAAATGTTGCGCCTGAGTGCATCAGTTCCATCGATAGTCCACCAGTCATTAAAGAGAAAGGGGCACATCCCTGTGCCCTAACTGCATCCCTGCATCACATAGCCATTAAGCCGTGTGGTTTTGGTGCGGTTGTTGCAGCAGTTCCTCCAGTGAAACGTTCACGCCTTCCAGCGTAATCAGTTGAGTACTGCTGTAACCCGTACCGGTACCATCACGGTCGATCGAGAGCACCGTATTGCCATCTGAAGTATGGTCCACTTTCACGAAATCATTAATATTACTTGTGGAATCATTCCAGCCGATAAGCAAGTTACTGACGTCAATTTTGTCGCCTTGCGCAACATTGAAGTCGGTCCAGGTATCGTGACCGTTCCCGCCGGTGGCATCCGCGCTCGCCAGCAAGTGATAAACCAGGGTATCTGCGCCGGCACCGCTGGTGATGGTGTCGTCGTAGGCACCGCCGGTCAGCGTGTCAGCCCCCGTGGTTCCTGTGATGGTTGGATGCAGCTCGATGGTGAACGACTGCGTGGTGATGGTGCCATCGCTTGCTGCCAGGGTGTAACTGAACACCTCTTTATGGGTAATGGATTGTCCATCCACGCCCGCATTCAGTGAGTAGGTGTAGCTACCGTTGGCCGCAATACTCAGCACACCAAAGTCCCCGGCAACCGACGTATTACCCACGCTGTGAACCGTGGTGATATCACCGTGTTCATTAGTGATACTCAAGGTTCCGGTGTGCGTACCGGTTGACGAGCCATAGATGCTGCCGCTGGCGTCGTGGTCGCTGGTGTTTTCTGCCACCAGGCTGTTAGTCGCCAGCAGCGTGCTGGTTGACGCACCGTTATGCAGGTTCACCGTCAGGCTGGCCGAGGTCACCGCGCCGCTGGCATCACGCACCGAATAGGTGAAGACGTCGGTGGCTGGCACCAGATCGGCATCCAGTCCCGCCTTCAGCGTATAGGTGTAGTTACCGTGCGAATCGATGGTCAACGTACCGTAGCTGCTGGTGATCACCGTGTTGCCGCTGGCCGCAATCGCATGTCCCGTCACCACGGTGACCGCCGTACCGTTCGGTACCGTACCGGCGACTGAACTGGTGTCGTTGGTCAACAGGTTGCCGGTGACGGTAGCCGCCACGGTCAACGCCAACGTCGTGATATCCGACGTGGTGGTGACCGTAGTTGATGGCAACACGCCAACGCCGGTGCTGGTGCCTAACAGCACGGCATAGTTACCGGTGCCGAGGTTGCTGTAGGTCACGTTGCCACCGGTTTGCGTACCAATGGTCAGGATGGTGGTGATGTAGTTGGCGTTACTGGATTTCAGCAACCAGGTGCCGTTCGCCTGCTGTTGATACAGATACAGCGTGTAGTTAGACGTCAGGGCAACCAGACTGGTGGCCGAGGCATGCAACGTTACGGTACGGGTATCGCCGGTTCCCACGTTGAACATGTAGGCGTTGGTGTTGTTCAGAACACCCACTCCCACCGTGCTAAGCAGGTTAACGCTCAGCAACGCGGTGCTGGTCGAACTGGTATTGGCGTTGGTGATGGTGCCAGTTTGCGTGGTGTAATCCACCTCGTTGACATCATTGGCTGCCACGATACGAATCGCACCGGTCAGTGACGAGCTGGTCGATACGTTGCCCGCACGGTCAGTCTGAATCACCGACAGCGAAGCACCGGTGGTCTGCGCCGTGCTCAGGCTAACCGACCATGTACCGCCGCTACCTACCGTCGCCGTACCCAGCGCGTTACCGCCCGCATCACGTACCGTTACCGTTGCCCCCACTTCACCGCTACCGGTCACCGTGGTACCGGCATCGTTGATCGCCAGGCCGCTGACAGCAGCCGGAGGCACGGTATCGACGTTCACCGTCACCGCCGTGTTACCGGTGCTGACGTTACCCGCCGTATCGGTGACCGTTACGCTCAACGGATGCGCGCCGTTCGCCAGTGCAATTGGGGTGTAAGTCCAGCTGCCACCCGCACCTACCGTTACCGAGCCGAGCGCGGTGGTGCCATCGTAGATGGTGACAATCGCACCTACTTCCGCCGTGCCGTTCAGTACCGGCGTGGTGTCACGAGTGTACGCGCCATTGGTCAGCGTTACTGGCGTGCTGCCAGCGTCGTCGGTAATGGTGAGCGTACTGGCCGCTGGCGCGACGGTGTCGATGGTCAGCGTGGTTGAGGCATTCGGGCTCACGTTGCCCGCCGCATCGGTCGCCGTCACGTTCAACGTGTGCGCGCCGTTGCTCAGCGTAGTCGAGACGAAGCTCCATGTTCCGCCGCTGCCCACCGTGGTGGTGCCGAGCAATGTGGTGCCGTCGTACACGCTGATCCTTGCGCCGACTTCACCGTTACCACTCAACAACGGTGTGTTGTCGTTGGTGATGCCATTGTTCGGGATGGTCACCGCCGTGCTGCCGTTGTTATTGGCGGCCACAAGGTTGGTCACAGCCGCTGGCGGCGTAGTATCGATAATCACCGAGGCCGACGTCGTACCGCTGACGTTACCGGCGGTATCTGTCACCGTCACGCTCAGTGGATGCGTGCCGGTGGTCAATACGCCAGTAGTGAAGGTCCATGCGCCGGAGCCATTGGCAATCGCCGTTCCCAGCAGCGTGCTGCCATCGTAGATGGAGACACGGCTGCCCGCTTCCGCCACGCCACTCAAGGTTGGCGTGGTGTCATTGGTGGAGCCGCCGCTCGGCACCGTGGTGTTGGTGACGTCGTTGGTGATCACCAGCGTTGACGCCGTTGGTGCCACGGTATCCACGGTAATGGAAACCGTCGCCGACGCGCTGCTGGTGTTACCCGCCGCATCGGTCACGGTGACGCTCAGTGGATGCGTACCGTTGCTCAGCGTAGCGGTAGTGAAGCTCCATGCACCCGAACCATTGGCGGTGGTGGAACCAATCGCGGTCGTACCGTCGTAGATGGTAACAATCGCGTTCGCTTCCGCCGTACCGCTCAGGGTTGGCGTGGCGTCATCGGTAACTGCACCGTTCGCCAGCGGCCCCTGAATGGTACCGACATCATCGCTGATCACCAGATTGGTGACCGGATTCGGTGCCACAGTATCAATCGTCAGGGTGGTTGAGGCGTTCGGGCTGACGTTGCCCGCCGCATCCGTCGCCGTGACGTTCAATGTGTGTGCACCGTTGCTCAGCGTCGTAGAGACAAAGCTCCATGTGCCGTTGCTGCCCACCGTGGTGGTGCCCAGCAGCGTGGTGCCATCGTAGACGCTGATGCGTGCGCCAATCTCACCCGAACCGGTCAGCAACGGCGTATTGTCGTTGGTCACGCCGTTGTTCGGTATGGTCACCGCCGTACTGCCGTTGTTATTGGCGGCAACAAGGTTGGTGACGGCCGCTGGCGGCGTGGTATCGATAATCACCGATGCCGACGTGCTGCCGCTGACGTTACCGGCCGCGTCCGTTACCGTGACGCTCAGTGGATGCGTGCCGGTGGTGAGCACGCCGGTGGTGAAGGTCCATGCTCCCGTACCACTGGCAATCGCCGTACCCAGCAAGGTGCTGCCATCGTAGATGGAGACACGACTGCCAGCTTCGGCCACACCGCTCAGGGTTGGCGTGTTGTCATTGGTGGAACCCCCGCTCGGCACCGTGGTGCTGGTGATGTCGTTGGTGATCACCAGCGTTGACGCCGTTGGTGCCACTGTATCCACGGTGATGGAAACCGTCGCCGATGCGCTGCTGGTATTACCGGCCGCATCTTTCACCGTCACGCTAAGCGGATGTACGCCGTTGCTCAGCGTCGCGGTGGTGAAGGTCCACGCGCCGCCCGTTCCGGCCACCACTGAACCCAACACCGTGGTGCCATCGTAGATGGTGACAATCGCATTGGCTTCCGCCGTACCGCTCAGAGTTGGCGTGGCATCATCGGTTACCGCACCGTTCGCCAGCGGCCCCTGACTTGCCCCCACATCATCGTTGATCGCCAGGTTAGTGACGGGCGCCGGTGCCACGGTATCCACCGTCAGAGTCAGCGTTGCGTTCGGGCTAACGTTGCCCGCTGCATCTCTCGCCGTGACGTTGAAGGTGTGCGCACCATCCGCCAGCGTTGGCGTGGTGAAGCTCCATGCACCGTTACTGCCGGCGGTGACAGAACCGATAATCGAGGTGCCATCACGGATAATCACCAGGCTGCCCGCTTCTGCCGTACCGCTCAGCGCTGGCGTGTTGTCATTGGTGCTGCCGTTATTGGCAATCGCTACCGGCGTGCTGCCGTTGTTGTTGGCTGCAGCCAGACCGGTTACGGCCACCGGCGCGACGGTATCAATAATTACCGTCGCCGAGGTGCTGCCGCTGACGTTACCGGCCGCATCAGTGACGGTGACGCTCAGTGGATGCGAACCTTGCGCCAGCACTGCAGTGGTGAAGGTCCATGCGCCGGTGCCACTGGCAATCGCCGTACCGAGCAGCGTGCTGCCATCGTAGATCGACACGCGACTACCGGCTTCCGCCGTGCCGCTCAGCGTTGGCGTGCTGTCGTTGGTTGAACCGCCATTCGGCACCGTGGTGCTGGTGACGTCGTTGGTGATCAACAAGGTTGAGTTAGCCGGTGCCACCGTATCGACATTGACCGTAAAGTTGGTCGCCGCGCTGGTGTTGCCCGCCGCATCGCGCACCGTCACGCTCAACGGATGCGATCCATCGCTCAGCGCGGCGGTGGTGAAGCTCCACGCACCGCCCGTTCCGGCCACCACAGAACCCAACACCGTGGTGCCTTCCGAGATAATCACGATATTGCCGGCGGTTGCGGTACCGGTCAGCGTTGGCGTGTTGTCATCGGTAGAGGCACCGCTGGTGAGCGTTCCTTGTGTCGCGCCCACATTGTCAGAAACCACCAGATTGGTGACCGGCGTTGGCGCGGCTGTGGTTATGGTGAAGCTGATTGATGCATTCGGACTGACGTTACCGGCAAGGTCGGTAGACGTCACGTTCAGGGTATGCAGACCATCCGCCAGCGTTGGCGAGGTGAAGCTCCATGCGCCATTGCTGCCAGCGGTGACAGAACCGATCACGGTGGTGCCATCGCGGATAACCACTACGCTGCTCGCTTCAGCCGTGCCGCTCAGCGCTGGCGTGTTGTCGTTGGTGTTGCCTCCTGCAGCAATCGCCACTGGCGAACTACCGTTGTTGTTGGCTGCCGCCAAACCGCTCACGGCCGTTGGTGCCACGGTATCCACGATCACCGTAGCAGTGCTGGATGCCACGCTGGTGTTACCCGCTGCATCGGTCACGCGGACGGTAAGTGGATGACTGCCTTCGCCCAGCACCGGTGAAATAAAGCTCCATGCGCCGCCTGTTCCGGCAGCAACCGAACCGAGCAAAGTGGTACCGTCATAAACGCTGACGATACTGCCCACTTCCGCCGTACCGCTCAGGGTTGGCGTGTTGTCGTTGGTCGAACCGCCATTTGGCACAACTGTGCTGGTGACGTCGTTGGTGACCACCAGCGTCGAGGCATTTGGCGCCACGGTATCGACGGTAAGGTTCACCGCCGCAGAACGTGGTCCAATATTCCCCGCCGCATCCGTCACGGTGACGCTCAGTGCATGTCCGCCCTGGCTCAGGGTTGGCGACGTGAAGCTCCATACGCCGAGGCCATTGGCGGTGGTCGAGCCGATGACGGTATTGCCATCATAAACAGTGACAATGCCGTTGGCTTCGGTGGTACCGGTAAGCTGCGGTGTGCTGTCGTTAGTCGAGCCATTGTTGGCAATCGGCACTGGCGAGCCACCATTGTTATTGGCGGCAGCCAGGTCGGTGACTGCGACAGGGGCAACGGTATCAACAGTGAAGTTCACCGTTGGCGATGTTGCACCTGCATTGCCCAGCGAATCGACCGTGGTGATAAAGACGCCGTGCGCTCCATCAGTCAGCGTTGGCGTGAAGGTCCACTGTCCGGATGCGCCGACGGTGACGCTGCCCAACACCGCTGCGCCATCGTGGATGGTGATCACATCCCCCACATTTGCCGCACCGGTTAATACCGGCGTACCGTCCTTGATATTAGCGCCGTCATTCACGTTAACCAGTGAACTGCCGCTATCGTCGGTGATCACCAGCGTACTGGCCGTTGGTGGCATATCCGCCGCGATATTCAGCGTAAACGCCGGGCTGCTCACCGCGCTGACGTTGCCTGCGGCATCGGTCACCGTGAAGGTAAAGCTATGCGAACCGTTAGAGAGCGCACTGCCCGGTGTGAAGCTCCATGTGCCGCCAGTGGCGATAACCGTGCCCAGCAGCGTGGTGCCATCGTAAACCGACACGCGGCTACCCGCTTCAGCGGAACCGCCCAGGGTTGGCGTGCTGTCATCGGTGGTTGCGCCTGACGTCAACGGACCGGTGCTGCCACCGACATTGTCCGTTGCCGTGAGGTTGCTGACCGTTGCCGGCGCGGCGGTATCGATATTGATAGTAATCGGCGTGGCTTCTGGCCCCGTAGTACCGGCGGCGTTAGTGACCGACACGGTGTAGCTGTGTTGACCATCTGCGCGCACGCTGGTTTCGAAACGCCATACGCCGTTATCACCCACCGTGGTGGTGCCGAGTAAGGTGGTTCCTTCGTAGATGTTGATGGTGGTGCCCGCAACGCCAGTACCGCGCAACACTGGCGTGTTGTCGTTGGAGTAACCGTTATTCGCCACCTGCGAGGCCGTGGTATTGGCGTTGTTGTAGACGCCAAAGGTCAGCACCGCCGCTGGAGTTGAGGTATCCACCGTCAGAGATACCGAGGCATTGGAGCTAATGTTGCCCGCCGCATCGGTCACAGTGACGTTCAGCGTATGAGTTGCATCAGTCAGCGTGCTGGTGGTGATGCTCCATGCGCCGTTGCTGCCTGCCACGGTTGAGCCGACTAAGGTTGTGCCGTCATAGACCCGCACGATGGCATTGGCTTCCGCCGTGCCGCTGATGGCTGGCGTGTTGTCATTAGTGATACCACCATCCGCAATGGTTACCGGTGAGCCACCATTGTTGTTTTGCAGCAGCAGATCGTCAGCTGGCTGCGGTGCGGTGGCATCCACCACCACGGTAAAGCTGGAAGATGGCGCACTGACGTTGCCGACCTCATCGGTCACGGTGGCGGTCAGCGTATGCGAACCGTCGGTTAAGGCTGGAGAACTAAAGCTCCAGGTTCCGCCTGCCGTGGCCGTGGTGGTACCGATCACCGTGTTGCCATCGTAGATAGTGACCAGACTGCCCGCTTCCGCATTCCCGCTCAGCAACGGTGTGTTGTCGCTGGTGGTTGCGCCATTCGGTATCAGAACAGGCGAGCCTCCGTTGTCATTGTTAACCACCAGCGTGGTTGCCGCTGGTGCAACACTATCGACGGTGAAACCGATCGCAGGTGACGCCGTACTCACGTTTCCTGCGGCATCCACCACGGTGGTGGTCAGACTGTGCAGCCCTTCTCCCAGCGTTGGCGATGTGAAGCTCCACTGGCCGTTGCTGCCCACCGAAGCACTACCGATGATGTTGGTGCCATCACGGATGATCACCGTGCTGCCCGCTTCGGCGGTACCGGTGAGGAATGGCGTGTTGTCGTTAGTGAAACCGCCGTTGGTAATCGCAACCGGCGACGTGCCTTCATCATTGCTGGCAACCACGTTCAACGCCGCAGCCGGTGGTGTGGCATCGATCACCACTCCGATGGTGCTCGGCGCACTAACGTTGCCCGCCGCATCGCTAGCGGTGACGCTGAAGGTATGGGTGCCATCCGCCAGCGCAGTCGCCGGCGTGAAGGTCCAGGTTCCGCCCGCACCGACGGTAGTCGATCCCAGCACGCCGTTCTGATCGGACACGGTGATGATGCTGCCCACCTGGCCAGAACCGCTCAGCACTGGCGTGCTGTCGTTGGTGAGACCGCCGTTTGGAATGTTAACTGGCGTGCCGATATCGTTGGTCAGCGTCAGCCCGGTTGCTGCTGGCGGTGCCACGGTATCAACGGTGACGGTGATGGTGCTGCTGGCCGGTCCGGTGTTACCCGCCGCGTCACGTACCGTCACGCTCAGGTTGTGGGTGCCATCGGTCAGACTTGGTGAGAAGCTCCAGGCGCCCAGCGCATTAGTAACAGCGCTGCCGAGCACGGTGGTGCCGTCAGACACAATCACGATGCTGTTCGCTTCCGCTGTACCACTCAGCACTGGCGTGTTGTCGTTGGTGGTGCCGTTGTTGGCAATCGGTACCGGTGAACCGCCATTGTCATTGTTGAGCGCCAGCCCAGTTGCCGCGCCTGGCGCAACGGTATCCACCGTGAAGGCGATGGCTGTGGACGCCGGGCCGACGTTACCCGCCGGATCGGTGACGGTCGCCGTCAGGCTGTGACCGCCTTCACCCAGCGTTGGCGTGGTGAAGCTCCATTGGCCGTTACTGCCGACAATCACGGAGCCCAGCACAGTGGTGCCATCCAGCACCGTAACCGTACTTCCAGCCTCGGCGGTGCCACCAATCGCAGGAGTGGCATCGTTGGTGGTGCTGCCTGCGGCGATGGTGACCGGTGTGCCGCCGTTATTGTTGTTAAGGGTAATCGCCGTTGGAGCCACCGGCGGCGTGGTATCGATGCTGAAGTTCAGCGCCGCAGATGGCGCACTGATGTTGCCTGCAGGATCGGTCACGGTGGTGGTCAGGCTGTGTGCGCCCTCGCCCAACGCCGTTGCGGGTGTGAAGCTCCAGGTGCCGCCGCTGCCGACCACCACCGAACCGAGCACCAGGCTGCCATCAGAGATGATGACCGTGCTGCCCACTTCGGCGTTGCCGCTTAACACTGGCGTGGTGTCGTTAGTTGCGCCACCTGCAGCAATCGGAACCGCCGTTTGGCCGGAATCATTGCTCAACTGCAGACCGGTCGCCGCTGATGGCGCCTGCGTATCCACAGTAAAGGTGATAGCGGTAGACGGTGAACTGCTGTTGCCCGCTGCGTCGGTAACGGTCGCCGTCAGGCTGTGACTGCCCTGACTCAGCGCTGGTGTAGTGAAGCTCCATGCGCCGCCGCTACCTGCAATCGCCGTGCCCAATACGGTGGTGCCATCACGTACGGTGACGATGCTGCCCGCTTCGGCACTGCCACTCAACACCGGCGTGGTGTCGTTGGTGGCGCCGCCCGTAGCAATCGGCGTTGGTGTACTGCCCTGATCGTTATTGAGGACCACCGCCGTTGCCGCTGGCGGTGGCGTGGTGTCGATAGTCACAGCGATCGCCGTTGATGCCGGCCCCACGTTACCCGCCGTATCGGTGACGGTCGCGGTCAGGCTGTGCGTACCCGGATCAAGAGGTGTGCTTGGCGTGAAGCTCCATTTGCCATCGGTACCGACGGTGGTGCTGCCCAGCACCGTAGTGCCATCACGCACGGTAACCACGCCGCCCGCTTCGGCGCTGCCGCTTAATACCGGCGTAGTGTCGTTGGTGCTACCGCCAGCGGCAATTGGCACTGGCGTACTGCCATTGTCATTGCTGAGCTGCAGCGCAGTGGCGGCGGCTGGCGGAGTGGTATCCACACTGAAAGTGATAGGTGTTGACGCACCGCTGCTGTTGCCCGCCGGATCGGTGACGGTAGTGGTCAGGCTATGCGCGCCGTCGCCCAGCGCAGTGGCTGGCGTAAAGCTCCAGCTGCCGTCGCTGCCCGCCGTCGCAGTGCCCAACACCGTGGTGCCGTCGCGCACCGTAACGGTGCTGCCCGCTTCCGCCGTGCCACGCAGTATTGGCGTGCTGTCGTTGGTGATGCCGCCAGTGGCAATGATGGTGCCGCCATCGTTGCTCAACTGCAGACCGGTTGAGGTGGCTGGAGCCTGGGTATCAACGGTGAAGTTGATTGGCGTAGACGGATCGCTGACGTTACCCGCTGCGCTGGTGACGGTGGTGGTCAGGCTATGTGCGCCTTCGCTCAACGCTGGCGTGCTGAAGCTCCAGCTGCCGCCGCTGCCGACCACAACGGTGCCCAGCACGGTGCTGCCATCCAGCACTGTTACCGTGCTGCCCGCCGCCGCGGTACCGCTGATCACCGGCGTGGTGTCGTTGGTTGCGCCGTTATTCGCAATAGGCACTGGCGTGCTGCCGTTGTCGTTATTCAGCACCACGCTGCCTGCCACTGGCGGCTGCGTGGTGTCGATGTTGACGGTGATCGGCGTCGAGGTTG
Organism: Pantoea sp. YR525; assembly: GCF_900116775.1. NCBI lineage: Bacteria > Pseudomonadati > Pseudomonadota > Gammaproteobacteria > Enterobacterales > Erwiniaceae > Pantoea > Pantoea sp. YR525. Next base: position 438,879 of record NZ_FPBU01000003.1, on the reverse strand, counting down.
GGCCGACGTTACCGGCCGGATCGGTGACGGTGGTGGTAAGCGTGTGCTCACCCGCCGTTAACGGCGTGGTTGGCGTAACGCTCCACGATCCATCGCTGCCAACGGTCGCGCTGCCAATCACGGTGGTGCCATCACGTACCGTGACGATGCTGCCCGCTTCTGCGGTGCCACTCAGCGCTGGTGTGGTGTCGTTGGTGGTGCCGCCTGCAGCAATCGGTACCGGCGTCGTGCCTTCGTTGTTGCTCAGTTGCAGACCCGTCGCCGCCGCAGGTGGCGTGATATCCACGGTGACCACAATTGGCGTAGATGGCGCACCGGTGTTGCCCGCTGGGCTGGTAACAGTGGCGGTCAGGCTGTGGCTGCCCTCGTTGAGTGCTGGCGTGGTGAAGCTCCATGTTCCGCCGCTGCCAACCGTCACGGTGCCGAGCACGTTGCCGCCATCAGAAACGGTAATGGTGCTGCCCGCTGCTGCGGTGCCGCTCAATACTGGCGTTGCATCGTTGGTTGCCGCGCCAGAGGTAATCGGAACTGGCGTGCCGCTGGTGTCGTTACTCAGCTGCACACCGCCCGGTGCTGGCGGTGCCGTAGTGTCGATGGTGAAGGTTAACGGCGTGCTCGCTGCGCCGGTATTGCCCGCCGCATCGGTCACGGTGGTGGTCAGGCTGTGCGCACCATCGCCGAGCGTTGGAGAGGTAAAGCTCCAGTTGCCATCGTTGCCGACGGTAACCGAACCCAACGGCGTGCCGCCATCGGAAACCGTCACAATGCTGCCCGGCTCCGCGCGACCACTCAATACTGGCGTCACATCGTTGGTTATGCCGCCATCCGCAACCGGCACCAGCGTGCCGCTGCCATCATTACTGAGCTGCAGATCGGTGGCGGCGGCTGGTGGTGTGGTATCAACAATCACAATCACCACTGACGATGACGGGCCAACGTTACCGGCCGTATCGGTGACGGTGGTGGTGAGATTGTGCTGACCCTCAGTCAGCGGAGTGCCTGGCGTGAAGCTCCAGTTGCCGTCGGTGCCGGTGGTTGCAGTGCCCAGCACGGTGGTGCCATCACTTACCGTAACGGTGCTGCCCGGTTCGGCGGTGCCGTTCAGAGTTGGCGTGGTGTCGCTGGTGGTGCTGCCTGAGGCCAGCGGCGTACCGTCGTCATTGGTGAACTGCACATTGCCCGCCGCCGCAGGCGGTTGGGTATCAATGGTCACGGTGACTGGCGTCGAAGCCGGACCGGTATTGCCTGCTGGATCGGTAACGGTTGAGGTCAGGCTATGACCGCCATCGCTCAGCGGTGGCGTGGTGTAACTCCAGGTGCCATCGTTACCCACCGTGGTGGTGCCAAGCACGGTGGTGCCATCCGAAATGGTTACCGTACTGCCCGCTTCGCCGCTGCCGGTGAGCGTTGGTGTATTGGTGTTAGTGCTGCTGCCATCCGGGATCGGCACGCCAGCATCATCTTCCAGACCCACGCCGGTTGGTGCGCCTGGCACTACGGTATCGATGGTGATGTTGATGGTTGGCGAATCGGTATCCACGCCGGTGGTGGCGTTAGTGGCGACAGCGTGGAAAGCGTAGTTGCCATCGACCAGCGCCGCGGGCGTGAAGTTCCACTGCCCATCGCTGCCCGCGACGGTGCTGCCAATGACGGTGGTGCCGTTATACAGCGTGATGAGATCGCCCGCGCCCGCCAGCCCGCTGAGAATCGGCGTGGTGTCGTGGGTACTGGAGTTGTTTGGCAGTTCAACCAGCGTGCTGCCGCTGTCGTCGGTGACCACCAGCAAGCTGCTGGTCGCCGGAACGCCGGCATCGACATTCAGGGTAAATACCGGCGACGACGGGCTCACGTTGCCTGCCGCATCGGTAACGGTGGTGGTCAGGCTGTGTTGGCCGTTGGTCAGCGCGTTATCTGGCGTGAAGCTCCAGCTACCGTCGCTGCCCGCTGTCGCCGATCCCAGCAATGTGGTGCCGTCATACACACGCACCACCGATCCCGCTTCGGCGGTGCCGGTCAGGGTTGGCGTGCTGTCATCGGTGATAGCGCCAGAGGTCAACGGACCGGTGCTGCCACCAACGTTATCGTTGACCACCAGGCCACTGACCGGCGCTGGCGCGATGGTATCTACGCTGAAGGCGATCGGTGTGGTCGCCGGGCTGACGTTACCCGCTGCATCGGTGACGGTGGTGGTCAGGCTGTGATTGCCCTCCGCCAGCGTCGGCGTGGTGAAGCTCCAGTTACCGTCGCTGCCAACGGTAACGGTGCCAAGCACGGTGTTGCCATCCAGAATCGTGACTTTGCTGCCCGCTTCCGCCGTGCCGCTCAGCACTGGCGTCGCATCATTGCTGGCCCCTCCCGCCACAATCGGCTGCGTAATGCTGCCCGCGTCGTTGGTGAGTTCCACACCGGATGCCGCATCCGGCGCGATGGTGTCCACGATGATGTTGATGGTTGCAGTATCAGTAACGTTGCCGTTGGCATCGGTGATGGTGCCATGCAGCGCGTGCGGACCATTCGTCAGACCGCTGAGGTAGAAGATCCACTGGCCGTTGCTACCCGCCGTGGTGCTGCCCAGCAGGGTGGTGCCGTCATACAGTGTGATGATGTTACCAGCACCCGCCACACCGCTTAATACCGGGCTGTCGTTGTTGGTGCTGGCACCGTCAGTCAGCTGCGCGACGGTATTGCCGTTTTCGTCCGTCACTTCCAGCGACGAAGTGGCAGGAGGAATATCTGCATCAACGGTGATAACAATCGGCGGACTGGCTGGGCCAACGTTACCGGCCGTATCGGTTGCCGTGACGGTAAAGGTGTGATCGCCGTTGCTCAGCGCTGGCGTGGTGAAACTCCAGGTGCCGTCGGTGCCCACCGTGGTGTTGCCCAGCAGCGTGGTGCCATCGTAAATGCTGATAGTGGCATTCGGCTCGCCGGTGCCGCTCAGGGTTGGTGCGCGGTCATCGGTGGTGTCGCCGGAGGTTAATGGTCCTTGTACCGCACCGACGCTATCTTCGATCACCAAATTGCCCACCACGGCTGGCGGCGAGGTATCCACCGTCACGGTGACCGGAGATGATGCCGGACCGGTATTGCCAGCGGGGTCGGTGACGGTGGTGGTCAGGCTGTGATTGCCATCAGCCAGCGTTGGCGTAGTGAAACTCCAGTTGCCATCGCTGCCGACGGTTGCAGTGCCGAGCACGGTGGTGCCATCCAGCACCGTCACGGTGCTGCCCGGTTCGGCCGTGCCGCTGAAGGTTGGCGTATTGTCATTGGTGGTGCTGCCTGCGGCAATCGGCACCACGGTTCCGCCATTGTTGTCACTCAGTTGCAGATCGGCTGCCGCCGCAGGCGCAACGTTATCAATGGTGATAGTGAGCGTGCCGGAATCGGTCACATTGCCGGTGGTATCTGTCGCGGTGGCGTGGAAGGCGTAAGTCCCGTCTGGCAGCGCGCCAGGCGTAAAGCTCCACTGACCATCAGCACCTGCCACGGTGCTGCCCAGCAGCGTGGTGCCGTTGAACAGCTCAATCACCGCGCCCGCTGACGCCAGGCCGCTAAGAATTGGCGTGGTGTCATGCGTGCTCGAGCCGTCTGGCAGGATTTTCAGCGTACTGCCGCTGTCATCGGTGATTTGCAGCGTACTGGTGGTCGGGGCGACGCCCGCATCAACCGTGAAGTTCACTCCGGTTGTCGCCGGACTGACGTTGCCCGCCGCATCGGTCAGCGTCACGCTCAGCGTGTGCTGGCCATTGTTCAGCGCTGGCGTCGTGAAACTCCAGGTGCCATCGTTGCCGACAGTAACGCTGCCGAGCAGCGTGCTGCCATCGTAGATTTTAACGATGGCGTTAACTTCGCCGTTGCCGCTGAGCGTTGGCGTATTGTCATCGGTAGTGGAACCCGCAGTAATTGGGCCGGTAGCTCCGCCGACGTTATCGCTGATCACCACATTGCTGGCCCCTGCTGGAGCCTGGGTATCCACGGTGAAGGCGATCGGGCTGGAGGTTGGGCCAACGTTTCCTGCTGCATCGGTGACGGTGGCAGTAATGCTGTGGCCGCCCTCCGTCAGCGTTGGTGAAGTGAAGCTCCATGTGCCGTTGCTGCCCACGGTTGCGGTGCCGAGTACCGTATCGCCATCACGCACGGTGACGGTGCTGCCCGGTTCTGCGGTGCCGCTCAGTACTGGCGTGGTGCTATTGGTCGCACCACCGGAAGCGATCGGTTGCAGCGTGCTGCCATCGTTATCACTCAGCGTGACGCCACCGGCCGCAGCAGGTGGCACGGTATCCACGGTGATGGTGATAACCGGCGTTTGCGTCACGTTGCCAGAGGTATCCGTTACCGAGGCGTGGAACGCGTAACTGCCATCTGCCAATGCGGCTGGCGTAAAGGTCCACTGTCCATCGCTGCCCGCGACCACGCTACCCAACACGGTGCTGCCGTTATACAGCGTGATCAGTGCGCCAGCAGTTGCCAGGCCACTCAAGGTTGGTGTGTTGTCGTGCGTGCTGCCGCCATTGCTGAGCTGCACCAGCGTATTGCCGGAATCGTCGGTGATTTCGAGCGAGGTGGTGGCCGGCGGAATACCGGCCTGCACGTTGATGTCATACGGTGCTGAAGGCGCACTGACGTTGCCTGCCGCATCGGTTAAGGTCACGGTCAGGCTGTGGCTACCGTTGCTCAAAGCTGTGGTGGTGTAACTCCAGGTTCCATCGCTACCCACAACCGCCGTACCCAGTAGCGTTTGCCCATCGTAGACGCTGACAATCGCGCCCACTTCACCGCTGCCGGTAAGCGTTGGCGTGTTGTCATCGGTAGTGCCGCCATTGGTTACCGTGCCGGAGTTGCCGCCCGAGTTATCGTTGACCAACAGGTCAGTTACTGCTGTCGGAGCTTGCGTATCCACCGTGAAGGTGATGGTAGTCGCTGGGCTGGTATTCCCCGCCGCATCGGTTGCGGTGATGCTCAGCGTGTGGCTGCCTTGGCTAAGCTCGGGGCTGGTAAAACTCCAGGCACCGTTGCTGCCGACAGTGACACTGCCAAGCACCGTATCGCCATCGCGGATGGTGATAATCGAGCCCGCTTCAGCGGTTCCGCTCAGCACTGGCGTGGTGTCTTTGGTCGCGCCGCCGTTGGTGATTGGCTGCGCAGTGGTACCGCTGTTGTTAATCACGCTCAGGCCGCCAACGGCGGTTGGCGCGACGGTATCCACGGTGAAATCTACCGGATTAGTCGCTGGGCTGGTGTTACCCGCCGCGTCGGTAACGGTGGCGGTCAAGCTGTGCTGACCGTCCGCCAGCGCAGGCGTGGTAAAGCTCCAGCGGCCATCCGCGCCAACGGTCACCGTACCGAGCAGCGTCGTGCCATCGTAAATGCTGACAATGGCACCCGCTTCAGCGGTGCCGCTCAGGGTTGGCGTGTTGTCATCGGTAATCGCGCCCGCACCAATCGCGCCCTGATACGGCCCAACCGTGTCGTTAATCACCAAATCCGTGATGGCGGTTGGCGGCGTAGTGTCATCGCCACCACCGGGATTGGTTGGGTTGGTCGGATTGGTCGGGTTAGTAGGATTGCCGCCGTTGTTGCCGTCATCGGGGTTACTCGGCGTGGCATTTCCGCCACCGCCACCGCCCGAACCGGCAAACATCGCACCTAAACCAGCCAGCGCCGCACCACCGATACCGAAGGCGGCGATGGTGCCGTCATTGGTGGTGTTTTCCGCTAACAGCCCTTCGGTGCTGTCGATAGAGACGTAATGGAAACCTTCAGTACCGGGATCTTCAACCCACCACATCGCGCCGCGATCGTCCTGCAGGACCAGATCGCTATCACCGTTCGGACTGTAAAAATTATGAATAACAAGGACTTCACCAGATTTTGTGGTGACGACTAAATCATTACCATTGCGTGTGAAAGACTTAATATCAGACTGATTAAGATGCAGCTTCACCAAACTCGGAGCGGTCAAATTAACTTGATTTCCACTCAGCTCAGAAGCAACGGTCCCACCTTTTGGGGTTACTGAGATATTATTCATGTTATCGAGATCCCGCGAAGTTCCATTAAAATGCCCGGCATCCGCAGACACCGGCTTTTACCGTGAATAATCACCATGAATATTCACTTTTTCTCTTGTTCGATCTCATACAGGCTAAGAATGAAATCGCGTTGAGTTTTGTTTAGCCGCCATCCTGATAACTGATTGGATTTATTTCTAAAAATCACCACGGGAAAAAGTTTTATTTTCTCAATTGGCCGGGCACAAATGACGTGAAACGCATGGAGCCCAGGCTTTGACATTTTTCACTTCCCCGAGGGATGAAACCAACCCAGTAATATTCAGGATTATGCTAATAAATCATCGAGATAGACGCTCTGCCACAGATAACCCTGCATGCCATAAATCGCTTTATGCGCTAGCAGGTTGACCTGTTGTTGATTTTCAACACCCTCAACGATGACGCCGTTGCATAATTCGTTGAGATGGTCGAGCAGAATGTCAAAGGTGCGACCGTCGCCAAATTGCCAAAAAAATTCTTTGTCAATCTTGACGATTTCAAATATTCCGCTATCGAACATGGAAAGGTTGGAATAACCCGGACCAAAGTCGTCGAGCCATAAAGGGGCGGGCGTCACTTTCGCGACACCTTTTAAAATCAACAGATCGGCGCTATTAAATCGCGCGGTGAAGAATGCTGATATTTCCAGACGCAATAGCGTCAGCTGAGCCAGTTTTTCTTGTATTTCAGCATCTTTAAAAATGCTGGCTACGATATCTCTATCAACATTGACACTGACAATCTGGTCGAACCCTTTCTGGTATAGCTGAATAAGTTTTTCGATCTGGTGGAGGAATAACTGCCATTTAACGTCAGCAGAAAGCTGACTGAAGAACCCAACATCCCTTTCAGGATTACGCTTATTATTGATGTCTGCGTCATCTGCAAGACGCGTTAACAATTCCCTGGCAATCACCTGGCCGGATAAATCATAAACCGGCTCTAACAAGAACACTGTCTTCGGTTGATTGCTCATTTCACATCCTTACTGCAACTGCCTGATAGCATTAAACTGTCAGGATTTCTCATGTGAGAAGTAAGGTAAACATTGATAAAACTTAATGTCTTAACTGAAGGTTAACGTACAACTTACACTTTGAGAAATAGATTTCAGTAAACACCACTGACAACTTCAATCGCTTAAACCAATCAATAACGTAAGTAAATTTCTTTAAAATTCATAAAAACTTCGGATAAATCTGAGAAAAATTTAACTTAACGCTAACCTTGACAGCTCGAAAAAAAGCGAACAAATTGAAAAATAAGAATAAAAAGTAAATTAGCATTGATTGATTTTTATACTTATCTCAAATTTGAAAATGTTTCATCTGGAATTCATGATTCCAATAAACTCCAATAAATAAAGTTATCGTGAGTGACTATTCAATCCTTAATGTTTAAATTTTGATTATGCATTGCAATGAATACATAACAGATAAGCTGCTTAATCACTGATTAATCATTAGGTAATGTAAGGGCATTGGCGAAAAAGGAGGTTGTTACTGATTGGCTTTATCAGCAAAAAGAAAGAGATAGCGCTGAAGATATAAATGCGCTTTTTTGGCGGAAGGTTAAAAATAAGCGAAGAGTGATCGTCTTCACAAATAGAATTAAAAGGTTGAGGATGCGCGAGAATATAGCAGGAAAAGAGAAAACCGAGCCCTTTACGGGCTCGGTTTGAGTGCAGTTAATTACTCATCTTCTAAATAGGTGTAACCGTACAGGCCGCTTTCAAATTCTGCGAGGAACTGCGCACGCAGCTCTTCAGGAATATCGGTCTGCTGGGTGACCTGATCGCGGAACAGCGTCATCAGATCGTTCGGGTTAAGCTGCACGTACTCGAGCATATCCGCCACGGTATCGCCCTCATCCGACAGCTGTACTTCCACGCTGCCATCCGGGAACGCAAACACATCCACTGCTTCGGTGTCACCGAACAGGTTGTGCATGTTGCCGAGAATTTCCTGATACGCGCCGACCATAAAGAAGCCGAGCATCGGCGGATTATCGATGTCGTATTCCGGCATCGGCATGGTGGTGGCAATGCCATCGCCATCGACGTAGTGATCGATGGTGCCATCGGAGTCACAGGTGATGTCGAGCAACACCGCGCGACGCTTCGGCATTTTATTCAGCCCTTCCAGCGGCAGCACCGGGAACAGCTGATCGATGCCCCACGCATCCGGCATCGACTGGAACAGCGAGAAGTTGACGTAAATCTTATCCGCCATACGCTCCTGCAGTTCATCAATGATCGGGCGATGCGCGCGGTTGCTTGGGTCGAGGTGCTGCTGAATATAGTGGCAGATGCTCAGGTAAAGCTGTTCTGCCCAGGCGCGCTGACCGAGATCGTAGGTGCCTGACGAATAACCGGTATGGATGTCGAACAGATCCATTTGGCTATCGTGCAGCCATTCACGCAGCGAACGACGCACGTCAGGTTCGTGCATCTCTTGCCACGTATCCCACAAACTCTGAATCGGACGCGGTGAATCGGCATCCGGTGCCACCGGCGTGCTGAACTCGTTACGCTCAACACCAATGATGTTGGACACCAGCACGGTGTGGTGCGCAGTCACCGCACGACCTGATTCGGTGATAACGGTTGGATGTTCCAGACCGTTCTCTTCACAGGCATCGCCGATTGCCCAAATCACGTTGTTGGCGTATTCGTTCAGGCCGTAGTTGACCGAACAATCTGACTGCGAGCGCGTTCCTTCATAATCCACGCCCAAACCGCCGCCCACATCGAAACATTTGATGTTGACGCCCAGCTTCGCCAGCTCAACGTAGAAACGCGCCGACTCACGTACGCCGGTAGCGATGTCGCGGATGTTGGACATTTGCGAACCGAGATGGAAATGCAGCAGCTGCAGGCTATCGAGACGACCCGCTTTGCGCATAATGTCGACCAGCTGCAATACCTGTGATGCCGCCAGACCAAACTTCGACTTCTCACCACCGCTCGACTGCCACTTGCCCGAGCCCTGCGACGCCAGACGCGCGCGGATACCGAGACGCGGAATCACGTTCAGACGCTCGGCCTCTTCCAGCACCAAACGTACCTCGGTCATCTTCTCGATCACCAGATAGACTTTGTGACCGAGCTTTTCGCCGATCAGCGCCAGACGAATGTATTCGCGATCTTTATAGCCGTTACAAACAATTACTGAACGGGTTTTACCGGCGTGGGCCAGCACCGCCATCAGCTCGGCTTTCGAACCGGCCTCTAAGCCCAGCGGTTCGCCAGAGTTGACCAGCGACTCAATCACGCGCTTATGCTGGTTAACTTTGATCGGGTAAACCAGGAAGTAGTCACCTTTATAGCCGTAAGATTCACGCGCGCGTTTGAAGGCGGCGTTAATCGAACGCAGACGATGCTGGAGAATCTGCGGGAAGCAGAACAGCGCTGGCAGACGTTGGCCGTCGGCTTCGCGCTCTTTCACCAGTTTCGCTAAGTCAACGCGCACTTCCGGCTGATCCGGATCGGGACACACGCTGATGTGCCCCAGCTCGTTGACGTCGTAATAATTGTTTCCCCACCAGGCAATATTGTAGGTACGCAGCATTCTGCTTGCTTCCTGATCGTTCATCGCCACCTCCTGCATGGAGCGGAGTACACCTTGTTCGCCAGCTGACGAACCCTTGATATTCTTCATGTCGTCAGACATCGCGAACCTCAATTTTCCGTTGAAATATGAATTTGTTACCGAGTTTTGTCATGGTGGCGCCGGGTAAAAATTGCCTCATCCTGCTTGCTGCCTCTGTAAGGTTGCAATGTGCAAAGCTGACTCTAAGTGTAAAACACCGCACCGAAGTCGGGGCAAATAGCCTGAGACTTCCACGGTCTGTAGACAGCGAAATGCAGTAATAGATGCAGAGAAATGTTAACCGGCGCGCGTGTCGGGAGAATGAACACAACGTCGATAGAAGAAAAGAACGGGTTTGGAGTGTGAAAGGAGTGCCAGCACGCCGCAACAGCGCAGTGAACCAAAGCGAGAGAAAGAGTGGTTCATTACTTTAATCACCTCCATCGCCTGCTTAAAGCATGCGAGAAACGGCTTGGGTGAAGGTCAGATTAAATGGCATCTGACGGCGCGACGCACGGCGGCGTCATCCTTTGCGGCTGTGGTCCACAGCAGCGGCGTTTTATACAGCCACGCGGGGTAAAATGCAAAATCTTTGTCAGGTAACTGCGCGCGGTGTCAGGAAATAATTCCACTTGTGATGTTGCGGAAAATGCGGGATCGGAAAAAGCACTGGAAAAGTGCTCACTGAGTAACCTAGAATAGCCGTCCAGATGGTTTTCCATCTAAACTGATTAACATCCAGGCGGTGTGAGCCAATGCTCTCGCTGCCTACTGCTTGCGGCTTTGCCTGAAGGGGCGTCGAGTCGGTCTGATCCCACTTACGCTATGCAGTCGTATTCAAACCATTTTTAAGGTAAAGAACAGAATGGCTAAACACCTTTTTACATCTGAGTCCGTATCAGAAGGACATCCTGATAAAATCGCTGACCAAATTTCCGATGCCGTGCTGGATGCGATCCTCGAGCAGGATCCTAAAGCGCGCGTGGCCTGCGAAACTTACGTGAAGACCGGTATGGTGCTGGTTGGCGGTGAAATCACCACCAGCGCATGGGTTGATATCGAAGAGATTACCCGTAATACCGTACGTGAAATCGGCTATGTCCATTCCGATATGGGCTTTGATGCTAACTCTTGCGCAGTGCTGAGCGCGATTGGTAAGCAGTCTCCAGACATTAATCAGGGCGTTGACCGTACCGATCCGCTGGAGCAAGGCGCGGGCGATCAGGGCCTGATGTTCGGCTACGCCAGCAACGAAACCGATGTGCTGATGCCAGCGCCGGTTACCTATGCGCACCGTCTGGTGCAGCGTCAGGCTGAAGTGCGTAAAAGCGGTTCACTGCCGTGGCTGCGTCCGGATGCAAAAAGCCAGATCACCTTCCAGTACGATGACGGCAAAATTGTCGGTATCGATGCGGTTGTGCTGTCAACGCAGCACGCTGAAGATGTCACCACCGCCGATCTGCGTGAAGCGGTGATGGAAGAGATCATCAAGCCGGTTCTGCCGACTGAGTGGATCACCGCCAGCACCAAATATCACATCAACCCAACCGGCCGTTTTGTTATCGGTGGCCCAATGGGCGACTGCGGTTTGACCGGTCGTAAAATCATCGTTGATACCTACGGCGGCATGGCACGTCACGGTGGCGGCGCGTTCTCCGGTAAGGATCCGTCAAAAGTTGACCGTTCTGCCGCTTACGCCGCGCGTTATGTAGCGAAGAACATCGTAGCGGCTGGCCTGGCTGACCGTTGCGAAATCCAGGTTTCTTACGCCATCGGCGTGGCTGAGCCAACCTCAATCATGGTTGAAACCTTCGGTACTGAGAAAGTTTCTACCGAGCAGCTGACGCTGCTGGTACGCGAGTTCTTCGACCTGCGTCCATACGGCCTGATTCAGATGATGGATCTGCTGAAACCGATCTATAAAGAGACTGCAGCATACGGTCACTTTGGTCGTGAGCACTTCCCATGGGAGCAGACTGATAAAGCTGCGCAGCTGCGCGAAGCGGCGGGTTTGAGGTAAGCCCAGAAGCGACATCGTTATTGAGCCCGCCACTGGCGGGCTTTTTTGTGCCCGTAGGGTCGTCATTTATGACGACCTGGTTCTCAAGCTCTTCAAACCGGTTTGTCACTTCTTTTCCGCCGTCTACACTTCTTTCACCTCGCTTACAACTTGGTGATAACGATTACATTTTGAAATCCTTTAACAATCGGCAATTTAGAGATTTTTCAGCGTAGTTATTAACGTGAAAATGCGTTATTTTCAGCGTCCTCTGATTGCCGGTATTTAGTGCGATGTCAGAAACTTAAAGGGTGCTATACCTTACTGGTTACGTAACTATTTCGGGCGGAAAATGCTGGATTGCAGGGTTTCAGCGTGTGTAACCGATTACACTGATGTGATCTTACTCACTTTTTTCCGCCGACAGGTTTCATAACATTGATAACAACAACGATGGATAAACTTTGGAGGCTTCATGCCTGGTAATACTCATAAGAGCAGAACTTCAAATAAGGTCATGACCTTGTTTGTCTGCTTTTTAGCGGCGCTGGCCGGCTTGCTGTTTGGATTGGATATCGGTGTTATCGCCGGTGCTCTGCCTTTCATCGCGAAAGACTTTAACGTCACCGCACATCAGCAAGAGTGGATCGTCAGCTCTATGATGTTTGGTGCAGCTGTGGGTGCTGTGGGTAGCGGCTGGATGTCATCGCGTCTCGGTCGTAAAAAGAGCCTGATGGCCGGTGCGATTCTGTTTGTAATCGGTTCGCTGTGGTCTGCGGGCGCAACCAGCCCGGAAATGCTGATCGCCGCACGTGTGGTGCTTGGCCTGGCCGTTGGTGTCGCCTCTTACACCGCGCCGCTGTATCTCTCTGAAATCGCGCCAGAGAAAATTCGCGGCAGTATGATTTCGCTGTACCAGCTGATGATCACCATCGGTATTCTGGCGGCGTATCTCTCCGATACCGCATTCAGTGATGCTGGCGCATGGCGCTGGATGCTGGGCATCATCACCATTCCAGCGGTGCTGCTGCTCATTGGGGTATTCTTCCTGCCGAACAGCCCACGCTGGCTGGCGGCTAAAGGTGATTTCCGCAGTGCTGAGCGCGTGTTGTCGCGTCTGCGTGATACCAGCGAACAAGCAAAACGCGAGCTGGATGAAATCCGTGAAAGCCTGAAAATCAAACAGTCGGGCTGGCAGCTATTCCAGAGCAACAGCAACTTCCGCCGCGCAGTGTTCCTCGGCGTGCTGTTGCAGGTGATGCAGCAGTTCACCGGTATGAACGTCATCATGTACTACGCACCGAAAATCTTCGAAATCGCTGGCTTCGCCAATACCACGCAGCAAATGTGGGGCACGGTGATTGTCGGTCTGGTGAACGTACTGGCCACCTTTATTGCTATCGGTCTGGTGGATCGCTGGGGCCGTAAACCTACGCTGGTGCTGGGCTTCATGGTGATGGCGATTGGTATGGGCATTCTCGGCACCATGCTGCACATCGGCATCCACTCGCCAGAAGCGCAGTACTTCGCGGTGGCGATGCTGCTGATGTTCATCATTGGTTTTGCGATGTCGGCCGGTCCGTTGATTTGGGTACTGTGTTCCGAGATTCAGCCGCTGAAAGGCCGCGACTTCGGTATCACCGTTTCCACCGCGACCAACTGGATTGCCAACATGATTGTCGGTGCCACCTTCCTGACCATGCTGAATACGCTGGGCAACGCGCCAACCTTCTGGGTTTACGCCGGTCTGAACGTGTTCTTCATTCTGCTGACGCTGGCGCTGATTCCAGAGACCAAAAACGTCTCGCTGGAGCACATCGAACGCAACCTGATGTCTGGCAAAAAACTGCGCGACATCGGTCAGAAGTAATCCCGATAAGCGAATGCAAGGGCTGCCAACTGGCAGCCCTTTTTTATAGGTTCGCCATTAATGGCGACCGCTTCACACTCAGTTGATTCAACCGCTGCAAACTTTTATGCTGCCCCACATGAAAACACCACGCCTTCCCATCGCCTTACAGCAAGCCGTCATGCGTTCGCTGCGCCATTATTTGCAGCTGGCTAACGACAAGCTGGAACGCCGCTTTGATGAGCCCTCTTTGATCTATCAGCAGCGCGGCACCGCTGCGGGCACCGCATGGCTGGAGAAGTGGGAAATCCGCATCAATCCGGTGCTGCTGCTGGAGAATCAGCAGGCATTTGTTGATGAAGTGGTGCCGCACGAACTGGCGCATCTGCTGGTGTGGAAAACCTTTGGCCGCGTGCCGCCGCACGGCAAAGAGTGGAAATGGATGATGGAGAGCGTGCTGGGTGTGCCTGCGCGTCGCACCCACAAGTTTGAAATCGACTCGGTGCGCAGCAACACCTTTCCCTATCGCTGCAGCTGCCAGCAGCATCAGCTCACTGTGCGTCGCCATAACCGCGTGCTGCGCGGTGAAAGCGAATATCGCTGCGTGCACTGCAAATCGCTGCTGCAACCCGGTGAGTTTTTATCGAAATAGTTTAGCAATATAGTTTGTAATATAGTTCAGCAACATAGCCTAATCTCATATCCCGTACGTCATCATTCTGTTACCCTGCCGCCCTTTTTCAGGACCAGGTTAATTTTTGGAATATGTCTCGCAAAACGCTGCTGTTACTTACCTTATTAGTTGCCCCGCTTAGCGCTTACAGCCTCAGTTTCACTAACTATCATCAAAACAATTTTAGTCAGGCCAAAGCGTATGCCGCGCAGATCAATGCTGATGCGCCAGCCGACTTTTACTGCGGCTGCAAAATCAGCTGGCACGGCAAAAAGGGCGTGCCCGATTTAAACAGCTGCGGCTACAGCGTGCGCAAAAACGCCAATCGCGCCGAACGTATTGAGTGGGAACATGTGATGCCCGCGTGGGAGTTCGGCCATCAGCGTCAATGCTGGCAAAACGGCGGCCGCAAAAGCTGCAACAAAGATGCCGATTACCGCCGCATCGAAAGCGATCTGCATAACCTGCAACCCGCGATTGGTGAAGTGAACGGCGACCGCAATAACTTTCAGTACAGCCAGTGGAACGGCGGCGAACAGCAGTACGGTCAATGCGGCATGAAGGTCGATTTTAAGCAGAAACTGGCGCAGCCGCCGGAGCGTGCGCGTGGCGCCATTGCCCGCACTTACTTCTATATGCGCGACCAATATCATCTGCGCCTGTCGCGTCAGCAAACCCAGCTATTTACCGCGTGGGATAAGCAATATCCGGTGACGACGTGGGAGTGCGAGCGTGACAATCGCATCGCTAAAGTGCAGGGAAATCATAATTCCTACGTACAGCAGGCTTGCCAGCGCTAAAAGCGCTACCCTACACTAGCTTTTTTTTCGATTGCGCCGTGTCTGCTGACACGGCATAACGCTGGCAGGAACCGCATGCGTATACCTCGCATTTATCATCCCGAATCTCTCGAAGTTAACAGCGAAGTCTTCCTCGACGAGGATGCCGCTAACCATGTCGGACGCGTGCTGCGCATGACGGCCGGTCAGCAAATTGAGCTGTTTGATGGCAGTAATCTGACTTTTAGCGCCGAAATCACCCAGGCTGATAAAAAGCGTGTAAAAGTAAGGGTCCTTGCCAGTCAGGCTGATGACCGTGAATCCCCGCTGCATTTACACCTTGGTCAGGTGATGTCGCGCGGTGAAAAAATGGAATTCACTATCCAGAAATCGATCGAACTTGGCGTGAATGTGATTACGCCCTTGTTTTCTGAACGCTGCGGCGTAAAGCTGGATGCCGAGCGACTGGCGAAAAAAATTCAGCAATGGCAGAAAATCGCGATTGCCGCCTGTGAACAGTGCGGCCGTAATCGTGTGCCGGAAATTCGCGAACCGATGACGTTACAAGCCTGGTGCGCGGAAGCCGAAGACGGTTTGAAGCTCAATTTGCATCCGCGCGCCAGCCACAGCATCAATACGCTGCCGCAGCCGGTTGAGCGCCTGCGCTTACTGATTGGGCCGGAAGGTGGCTTAACCGCCGATGAAATTGCCATGACTGCGCAGCAGGGTTTTACCGATATTCTGCTTGGACCACGCGTGTTGCGCACCGAAACCACCGCACTCACCGCCATTACGGCACTTCAGGTGAGGTTTGGTGACCTCGGTTAAGCGATACTTTCGGGTTCGAACGTAACTTCACAGCACAACGCTTTCGGGGTAATTGCTTCCCCATTTAGGAGAGAATAATGATTAAGCTTGGCATCGTTATGGACCCAATTTCGTCCATCAACATTAAAAAAGACACCAGCTTCGCCATGTTGCTGGAAGCACAGCGCCGTGGTTACGAAATTCATTACATGGAGATGAGCGATCTCTCCCTGCGCGGTGGCGTGAGCTATGCGCGCACCCGTCTGCTGAGCGTTGAGCAGAACTACGACAACTGGTACACGTTTGGCAGCGAGCAGAATATCCCGCTGGCCGATCTCAACGTGGTGCTGATGCGTAAAGATCCACCGTTCGACACCGAATTTATCTACGCCACTTACCTGCTGGAACGCGCAGAAGAGCAAGGCACGCTGATCGTCAATAAACCGCAGAGCCTGCGCGACTGCAACGAGAAGCTGTATACCGCGTGGTTTGCCGACCTGACGCCAGATACGCTGGTCACGCGCAATAAAGAGCAGCTGCGCGCCTTTTGGCAGGAACACGGCGACGTGATCCTGAAGCCGCTGGACGGCATGGGCGGCGCATCGATCTTCCGCGTGAAGCAAGACGATCCCAACTTCGGCGTAATCACCGAAACCCTGACCAATCACGGCCAGAACTTCTGCATGGCGCAGAACTATCTGCCGGCGATTAAAGATGGCGACAAACGCGTATTGGTGGTGGATGGCGAACCTGTGCCGTACTGCCTGGCGCGTATTCCGCAAGGTGGCGAAACGCGCGGTAATCTGGCGGCCGGTGGCCGTGGTGAAGCGCGTCCGCTGAGCGACAGCGACTGGGAAATTGCGCGTCGCGTCGGCCCAACGCTGAAAGCTAAAGGGCTGATTTTTGTCGGCCTGGATATCATCGGTGATAAACTGACTGAAGTTAACGTGACCAGCCCAACCTGCGTACGTGAAATCGAGGCCGCGTTCCCGATATCGATCACTGGCATGCTGATGGATGCCATTGAGAAACGCCTGGGCTGATGCCGTCGGAGTTTCCACTCCGTGAACACCCAAAACCGGCGCTGCCGCGGCTGCGCCGGTTATTTTTGGTATACGAGTGATAATGAATTTACAGCATCATTTTTTAATTGCGATGCCGTCGCTGCAGGACCCACTGTTCAAACGCTCTGTAGTCTATATCTGCGAGCACAATGAAGATGGCGCCATGGGTTTGATCGTGAATAAGCCGATGGATAACCTGACGGTTGAAGGCATTCTGAAAAAGCTAAAAATTAGCGCATCCGAACGCGATCCTGCCATCAAACTGGACAAGCCGGTGTTCGCCGGTGGTCCGCTGGCGGAAGATCGTGGTTTCATCCTGCACTCGGCACAGCGCATTTACTCCTCGAGCATTCGTATTTCAGACACCACAGTGATCACCACCTCGCGTGATGTGCTGGAAGCGATCGGTACCACTTCGCAGCCCGATAACGTGCTGGTGGCGCTGGGTTATTGCGCCTGGGAGAAAGGTCAGCTGGAAGATGAGCTGCTGGAGAATGCCTGGCTCACCTCGCCTGCTAACACCAATATTCTGTTCCAGACGCCCATCGCTGAGCGCTGGCGTGAAGCGGCACGCGGTTTAGGTGTCGATATTCACAACATTGCCACCGATGCAGGACACGCCTGATGGCCAGTGAAACCTTACTGGGGTTCGATTTCGGCACCAAAAGCATCGGCGTTGCGGTCGGTCAGCAGCTAACAGGAACCGCCCGCGCGTTAACGGCGCTCAAAGCGCAGGATGGCACGCCGGACTGGAAGCTGATCGAAAAGCTGCTGAAAGAGTGGCAGCCCGATTATGTGGTGGTAGGTTTGCCGCTGAATATGGATGGCACCGAACAGGAGCTCACCACGCGTGCACGTAAGTTCGCCAATCGCCTGCATGGCCGTTTTGGCGTTCGCGTCGAGCTGCAGGACGAGCGCCTGAGCACCGTCGAAGCGCGTGCCGATCTGTTTGAACGCGGCGGCTTTCGTGCGTTACAGAAAGGCCAGGTTGATTCCCAATCCGCCGTGATTATCCTCGAAGATTGGTTTGATACGCATTAAAGCGCGGACAAAACCTGGTGCGCATTAATGTGCACCCTACGGTAAATCCACACACTCTGCCCTCATTGGCTTGTCGTAGGGTCGCCATTCATGGCGACCGATATAACAACAACACGTCAAATCATCCCCGCCAACTGCCGCGCCTGCTCGCTCTGCGCAAATGTCTGCATGCCCGCCTGCGCACCGGTTTGCAATACGCCAGGCAACTGATGCATTTTGCCTTCGCGAATCAGATTCGCCACCGCCGGCGTCGCCACCAACACTTCAAACAAGCCAATGCGCCCGCCCGCTTTCGCCGGCACTAAACGCTGCGCCAGCACCGCTTTGAGGCTGCCCGCTAATTGGGTGCGCACCAGATTTTTCTCCTCAGCGGGAAACACATCCACCAGCCGATCAACCGCCTGGGTTGCGCCGCGCGTATGGAGCGTAGCCAACACCAGATGCCCGGTTTCTGCCGCAGTGAGCGCCAGGCGGATGGTTTCACTGTCGCGCAATTCACCGAGCAGAATCACATCGGGATCTTCACGCAGCGCGGCTTTCAGCCCGTGTTGAAAAGATGCGCAATGTGCGCCGACTTCGCGCTGCTGAATCAGCGATCGCTGGCTGCGATGCACAAACTCAATCGGATCTTCCAGCGTCAGGATGTGCCGCGCCTGCTGGCGGTTCAGGCAATCCACCATCGCCGCCAGCGTTGTGGATTTGCCGCTGCCGGTGGCGCCGGTAATTAAAATCAGCCCCTCTTCCAGCTGTAATAGCTGGCTCACTACGTCGGGTAAATGCAGGCTGCTGAGATCGGGCGCGTGGCTGGCAATCAGCCGCAGCGCCAGTGATAAGCCGTGACGCTGCATAAACAGGTTGGCGCGCAGTCGAATGCCGCTGGCAAGCGTGATGGCAAAGTCAACGTGGCCGTTCTCCTCCAGCTCGGCCTGTTGCGACGCTGTGAGCCACTGCTGCATAAAGGCTTCCAGCCAGCCGCCATCCAGCGCGTTTTGCTGCGGAATCGGCTCAAGCACGCCTTGTCGCCGCCAGTGCGGCAAATGTCCGCTGCAAAGGTGCAGATCGGCGGCGTTATGCTTTACACTAAGGGCCACAATTTCATCCAACTCCATTTAACTTCTCCTGACTATGACTTCCATTGAGCACAACTTACAGCAAGTGCGTGAGCGTATCGCCGCTGCCGCCGCACGTTGCGGCCGCGCGCCAGAAGAAATTACGCTGCTTGCAGTGAGCAAAACCAAACCTGCGAGCGCGGTCGCAGAAGCCATTGCCGCTGGACAACAAGCGTTCGGTGAAAATTACGTGCAGGAAGGGGTTGAAAAAGTGGCTGAACTGGCCGCACATCCTGATTTGCAATGGCACTTTATCGGCCCGCTGCAATCCAATAAAAGCCGTCTGGTAGCGGAAAACTTCGCCTGGTGCCACACCGTTGACCGCCAGCGCATCGCGCAGCGCCTGAACGATCAGCGCCCGGCGTCGTTGCCGCCGCTCAACGTGTTAATTCAGGTAAATATCAGTGACGAGAACAGCAAATCTGGCATCATGCTGGAGGCTCTGCCGGAGCTGGCGCAACAGATCGCCGCACTGCCGCAGCTGCGCTTGCGGGGGCTGATGGCGATTCCGGCGCCAGAGTCAGACTACGCGCGGCAATTAGCGGTGTGTCAGCAGATGGCCGCCGCGTTTCATGCCTTAAAACAGGATTATCCTGACGTCGATACGCTTTCTCTGGGAATGAGCGACGATATGGACGCGGCTATCGCCGCGGGCAGCACCATGGTGCGTATTGGCACCGCCGTTTTTGGCGCGCGGGATTATGCGCGACCTTCACAACAATAATTGAGGAACCTCATGTTAACACTGACGTTTTTAGTCAAAACGCTGATCGACTTGTACGTGATGGTGCTGCTGCTGCGCATCTGGATGCAGTGGTCGCGCTGTGACTTCTACAACCCGCTGGCGCAGTTTGTCGTGAAGATCACCCAACCGATTATCAAGCCGCTGCGCCGCGTGATCCCGGCGATTGGCCCGATTGATACCGCATCACTGCTGCTGGCCTTTGTGCTGACCACGCTGAAATATCCGATCCTGCTGCTGATTCAGGTCGGCGTGTTCTCGGTTGATCCCACCAACCTGCTGGTTGGCCTGCTGTCGCTGGTGAAATCCGCCGGTTATCTGGTGTTCTGGGTGATCATCATTCGTTCGCTGATGAGCTGGATCAGCCAGGGTCGCGGCCCGGTGGATCAGGTTTTGATGCAGCTGACTGAACCGCTGATGTCGCCAATTCGCCGTATTCTGCCGGCGATGGGCGGTATCGATTTCTCTGCCATGATTGTGATTCTGGTGCTGTACGCGCTGAATTTCCTCGGCATGGACCTGTTCCCAGGTCTCTGGTATTTGCTGTAATTCGTCTATCTGGAACTGTTATGCAAAAAGTTGTTCTCGCTACCGGTAATCCGGGCAAAGTTCGTGAACTGGCCGATCTGTTGGCGGCCTTCGGGCTTGATATCGTGGCGCAAACTGAACTCGGCGTTGAGTCGGCGGAAGAAACCGGCCTGACCTTTATCGAAAACGCCATTCTGAAAGCGCGTCATGCGGCTGAGATTACCGGTTTGCCAGCGATTGCCGATGATTCCGGTCTGGCGGTCGATGCGCTGGGCGGCGCGCCGGGGATTTACTCCGCGCGCTATGCAGGCGTTGATGCCAGCGATCAGCAAAATCTGGATAAGCTGCTGGTAGCATTGGAAAAGGTGCCGGATGGCGAACGTCAGGCGCAGTTCCACTGCGTGCTGGTTTATGTGCGTCACGCCGCCGATCCGACGCCGCTGGTGTTCCACGGTAGCTGGGCCGGGGAAATCACCCGCGCGGCAGCGGGCGCAGGCGGTTTCGGTTACGATCCCATCTTCTATGTACCTGAATTAGGTAAAACGGCGGCAGAGCTGAGTAAAGACGAAAAGCGCGCCGTCTCTCACCGTGGTAAAGCATTGACGCTGCTGCTGGAAGCGATGCGCAATGCCTGATTTTTTACCTGAGTTGCCGCCATTAAGCCTGTACATCCACATTCCGTGGTGTGTGCAGAAGTGTCCGTATTGTGATTTCAACTCTCACGCGCTAAAAGGCGAGGTGCCGCACATTGAGTATGTGCAGCACCTGCTTAACGATCTCGAACAGGATTTGCCTCTGACCGGCGGGCGTGAAGTGCGCACTATTTTCATCGGCGGCGGTACGCCAAGCCTGCTGAGCAGCTATGCAATGCAGATGCTGATGGACGGCGTGCGTGCGCGTTTGCCGCTGGCGGCCGATGCAGAAATCACCATGGAAGCCAATCCGGGCACCGTGGAAGCCGATCGCTTTAGCGGCTACCAGAAAGCCGGTATTAACCGTATTTCGATTGGCGTGCAGAGTTTCAGTCCACAAAAGCTGGAGCGCCTTGGCCGCATTCACGGACCGGAAGAAGCGGTGCGCGCTGCACAGCTGGCGGAAGGTTTAGGTCTGCGCAGCTTTAACCTCGACCTGATGCACGGCTTGCCGGATCAGTCGCTGGAAGAAGCGCTGGATGATTTACGCCAGGCGATTGCGCTCAACCCACCGCATCTGTCGTGGTATCAGCTGACGATTGAGCCGAATACCTTATTCGGATCGCGTCCGCCGAAACTGCCGGATGACGATGCGCTGTGGGATATCTTTGAGCAAGGTCATCAACTGCTGAGCGCTGCGGGCTATCAACAATATGAAACCTCGGCGTATGCCAAACCGGGTTATCGCTGCGAGCACAATCTCAACTATTGGCGCTTCGGTGATTACCTCGGCATTGGCTGTGGCGCACACGGCAAGCTGACGCAAGCCGATGGTCGCATCGTGCGGACGGTTAAAACCCGTCATCCGCGCGGCTTTATGAAAGGCAATTATCTCGATAAGCAGCACGACGTGGCAGAGAACGACAAACCGTTCGAGTTCTTTATGAACCGTTTCCGTCTGCTGGAAGCAGCACCGCGCGCAGATTTCCGTCGCTATACCGGCATGGATGAGCAGGTGATTCGCCCGCAAATTGATGCGGCGATAAGTGCGGGATACGTGGTGGAATCAGTCGAAAACTGGCAGATCACTGAGAAAGGTAAGCTGTTCCTGAACTCGCTGCTGGAGCTATTCCTGACCGAAGAGTAAAAAAATGCCCGGCAAAAACCGGGCATTTTTTCGCGTATTAGCCGTAAGTAATATCTATTTCCTGGTTCACTAACAGCGTGTAATGCTCCTTGCTATTGGTTAAGAGCGTCCAATTTTCTCCGCCAACCTGCACTTTATTCTGTGACATTAACCAGCCATCGCTGAACTCAGCACGATCAAGAATAACTCGGTCACCGGCATCACCATCAATCATAAATTGCTTACTGTTATCACTGATAAATAAACCATTGGCACCTTCAGTCAGCAATGCTTTTAAATCAAGATTAAGCTGATTATTGCCTACTCCAGTAATATCGATTTTTTGCATGCCATCCACACGCTCACTCACTGCTGCAAAATCAATTATCTGGTTGGCACTATCAAAGACAATGCTTGCCGCAGTTTCAGGATGCAAATACTGTGTGGTGATTAACCAATTGGCGACATCAATAATATGCAGTTCACCTGCAGTTGGGGAATAGATTGGGGACGCATCTGTTGAAGCGATGCTGTTAACTTTACTAACCCCACCTGCTTCACCACTTCCCCAGGTCATAGTATCAATGGTCCAGCCAACATCATTGACCGTTTTGACCCAGCCCTTGTACCAATAATACGCATAGGTATCTGGATCAACGGCAGAGTGCACTTCTATGTAACCAATCGGTTTATTGGCCGTTGTTTGATAACTAAATTTGCTGCTCTGATATTCATAATTAATGGTGCCACTGCTGGCGAGAAATTGAGTGGCGATCAGTTCACCGTTTGGCGAGAAAATTTTCACCTGAGTATTATTGTTGTGTAAGTTAGCGTAATTGAAAGCAACGTAGTCGGTTTCACCAAAATCATATTTAACAATGGAGTTATCCAACATAGTGACTGCACGGCCATGATAATAATCATTATGTGTTTTGCCGTTCGTCATAATCCCCGTATGCCAGCCATTTGCTGCATCACCGTGTTTCAATTCAGTGACTTTAAGCTTGCCATAGTTATAAATTCTGCCTGTTGACCAGTTATCATTCCCTCTGGACTCCCAGTCTTCGTAGTTTCTTTCATATTCTGGTAACGGCTTATATTGCACCGGATATTGGGTGGAATACACACTTTCATTACCTGCAGCATCTATCGCCTTGACGCTAAAATTATTTATCCCAACAGTCATGTCTTTAGATGGCGTAATTTTCCAGTCACCATAAACGCTTGCCTGAGTCGATCCAACAGCAATACCATTTTGATAAAGGGTAATCAGACTGCTGGCCTCCGCTTTACCGCTGAAATCCAGCCGTGGGTCATCGGTTGCTTGTCCTGGTGATATATTGCTGATCGGCCCAACATTATCAATCGCCTGCAAAATGGTTGGCTGGATAGTAGTGGTGTCGATGATCAGCGACGTGCTGCTACTCCATTTGCTCACATTACCCGCGTGGTCGATGCCGCGAACGCGGAAACTCCACTCGCCATCCGCAAGATCAATGGGTGGTGTCCACTTCCATTGGCCATTGCTATCAACCGTTACGGTTGCAGTGGTTATCCAGCTGCCGTTCTTACTGGCATATTGTACACGCACAAATTCTCCAAACTCGCCTTTGCCATGAAGCTCTGGGCGACGATCATCGGTGGCGCGATTAAAATTAAACTCGCCACGATAGAGACCCACATCATCCTTATAGAAACTGATTGCTGCCTCATTGGGCTTCTGCGTATCAAGTTCAAATTTCCATTTCGGCGATGCCTGACTGCGATTGTCAGCTCGATCTTCTGCCACGGCGCTGAGTTCATAAGCGCCATCACCTGGCAAATTGACTTCGACTTCCCATTCACCATGCGAATTCGCCTTTACCGAAGCTAGCGGAGTTTTGCTGTTTTTGTTGTAAATGTATACCAGGCTGTTCTCTTCAGCCTCGCCGCGAATCACTGGGTTAGCATCGTTGGTATAACCGTTACGCTTAATGCTATTACCGTTCTGGATACCGCCATCAACATCGTCTTCAATTGCGGTGATAACCGGCTTGTCTGGCGCAATGGTATCAATGTTGTAATCGACGACAATGGGCGTACTGCTGTTACCGGCAGCATCCATCGCAGTAAAGGTGAGAACATATTCGCCATCTGCCAATGGCATCGTGGGCGTCCATTCAAAACGACCGCCCACTACCGGCACGCTAATTGGATTTTTTCCGTTGATGGTGATGATTACTGTAACAGTGTCTGGTGATGGCACGCTGCCTTCCCAGCGCTTTTGCGCATCGTTATACCAACCGGATTCGGCTAGCACGATAAGCGGTGGGAGTACCAAAGGATTATTATTGGAAGCAGAGGCGTTAGAAAATAGCATAAAAATTCCTTAAAAAATAAATGATTTCATGGGGTTGCTAAACCATTGCCATCTTTATTAATTAGAATTTTTACAGTTATCAGATTCGTCCCGAATCCCGGATTCTTAAATGCAGTAACGCTTAAAACTAAAAAGCCAGCCCGTTATGGGCTGGCTTTCTCAAACTCTGGGCAATTATCCTTTAACGCCCTGCATCAATCCTTTGCGCTGATCTTCAAGTACGGTAACGCGGTTACACACTTCGTGGCCGAAGTTCTGGAAATCCTGTTCCTGCTTATTCCATTCCGCCTGCACCGACTGCTGTAAGCCGCCAAGGTTGCCCATGATTGCCTGCAATGGATTGCTGCCGTTTGCTGCCTGGCTGCTACCCATTTCGTTGAGGCTATCCTGCATGATGCCGCCGAGCGTGCTCTGCACCAGCTTCTCGCCTTCCGCTCGCACCTGATCGATGGCCTGATGATGGAAGGTCAAACCGTCTGGACGATGCTCTATAATGCGGTTCATTTGCTGCTTAAGCTGACCATCCAGCTTGGTGAGACGATTACGCACGTTACTGTTCTCGCCAAGCTTTTCGACAATCACTTTGTCCAGCGCCACGCGGCTGCGTTCCAGACGCGAGGTCGCGCCGCTATCGATCCACGGCAAATCGCGACGCAGCGCGGTTTGATAATCGATGGCTTTCTGGCGCGCGGCGTTATCCACGTTGACCTTCTGGCCATTAAACTGCACATCGCCCTGCGGAGTGATTTCGAGGTTGCCGTTGGTTCCCACCACCTGCACGCTCTGCGGTTTAATGATCACATCATCCTGTGGCTTGACGCTGCACTCGTATGCAGCCTGAGCCTGAGTTGCCGCCAGCAGCAGCGCGGCGATAAGTGCCTTACGAACCATGAAATCTCCTGAGCAATAAAAAGGTCGCCATAAATGGCGACCCTACGAATTCCGTTGTAGGGTGGCCATTTATGGCCACCTTCCCGCATCAACCACTAAAACTTAGTCCCACCAAACGTCGAAGAGTTCAGTTACCTGCACATCGGTCAGGTTGTGGGCTTCCAGCCACTTGCGCACCAGCTCGCGGTGTTCATCGGTGCATTTGCCGGTTTCCTGCAAGCACACCAGACCTTCCCACACCAAATAACCGCTGCCGTCATACGCCAGACCATTCGGCGCGATCACTTCATTAATGAACTGATCAACAGTGGCGTCGATTTGCTCCTCGGTGGTGCCTTCGGCAAAACGCCATGCGACGGAGAAGCCTAATTCCTGAAACTCATCAATATGCAGTTTTTTACGCAAACGACGGCTACGCTGTACGGCCATTATTTCACCCTCTCAAACATCAGATCCCATACGCCATGGCCCAGTCGCTGCCCGCGCTGCTCAAACTTGGTTAACGGACGCGTTTCTGGACGCGGCACGTAATTATTACTTTCCGACTGATTTTTATATCCGTCGATGCTACTCATCACTTCTAACATGTGTTCGGCGTAGGCTTCCCAATCGGTTGCCATATGGAACACGCCGCCCAGCTTCAATTTGCGCATCACCAGCTCAGCAAACGGCACCTGTACGATGCGGCGTTTGTTATGGCGCGCTTTATGCCACGGATCCGGGAAGAACAGCTGCACCATGCGCAGCGAGTTATCCGGAATCATCTTCTGCAGCACTTCAACCGCGTCGTGACACATCACGCGCAGGTTTTCCACGCCCGCTTCCTTCGCCGATGCCAGGCAAGCACCCACGCCCGGCGCATGCACTTCCAGGCCGAGGAAGTTCTGATGCGGATTATTCTGCGCCATGGTCACCAGCGAGGCGCCCATGCCGAAACCAATTTCCAGCACCACCGGCGCATCGCGGCCAAACAGCGTCACCAGATCCAGCGGCTCCTGCTGGAACTCCACGCCCATCTCCGGCCATAAATTATCGAGCGCGAGCTGCTGTCCTTTCGTTAAGCGCCCCTGACGGCGCACAAAACTGCGGATACGGCGTAATGGCCGCCCGTTCTCATCAAATTCTGGGGTGATGACGTCATTAATCATGTTGAAGCCTGCTGGTTAGCCTGTTCTGGGAAACGGGCATTATGCAAAGTTAGGAAGCAGAAGCAAGCCTTTGCAATGTTCCGGTTTACACCCTGAGGTCTCTGTGCTGGAATTCCTGCCTGATTGTAGAGTAAACACGGAAAATTTCCTTCTTATGATGCAAGCGCCGACGTTCGCGCAACAAGTGCTGGATTGGTATCAGCGCTTTGGTCGCAAAACCCTGCCGTGGCAGCAGGAGAAAACGCCCTACAAGGTATGGCTCTCTGAAGTGATGCTGCAGCAAACCCAGGTTGCTACCGTCATTCCCTATTTTGAACGCTTTATGGCGCGCTTCCCAACGGTGGCCGATCTGGCGGCTGCGCCGCTGGATGAAGTGCTGCATCTGTGGACCGGTCTCGGCTATTACGCGCGTGCGCGTAATCTGCACAAAGCCGCGAAACAGGTGGTGGAGATGCACGGCGGCGAGTTCCCGCGTAACTTTGACGATGTTGCAGCGCTGCCGGGCATTGGTCGTTCGACTGCGGGCGCGGTGTTATCGCTGTCGCTGGGTCTGCACTTCCCGATTCTGGATGGCAACGTAAAACGCGTGCTGGCGCGCTGCTACGCGGTGGGCGGCTGGCCGGGGAAAAAGGACGTTGAAAAACGGCTGTGGCAGATCAGCGAAGAAGTCACGCCAGCGGCAGGCGTCAGCCAGTTTAATCAGGCAATGATGGACCTTGGCGCGTTAGTATGTACTCGCTCACGCCCTAAATGCGAAATCTGCCCGCTCAGTAGCGGATGCGTCGCTTATGCCAACAGCAGCTGGGCTGAATATCCAGGTAAAAAACCCAAGCAGACCTTGCCAGAACGTAGCGGCTGGATGTTGATGATGCAGGATGGCGATGACGTGTGGTTAGAGCAGCGTCCGCCGGTTGGCTTGTGGGGCGGATTGTTCTGCTTCCCACAATTTACAAGTGAGCAAGCGCTAACTGACTGGCTAACCGAGCGCGGCATTCATGCCAAACCGCAGCAGCTCACCGCGTTCCGCCATACCTTTAGCCATTTCCACTTAGACATTGTGCCTATGTGGCTAGCATGGCCTTCGGCTGGGTCGCTGATGGATGAAGCGGACGGTCTCTGGTATAACTTAGCGCAACCACCGTCAGTGGGTTTGGCGGCGCCGGTTGAGCGCTTGCTGCATGAATTGCGCCATCCCCAGCAGCTTACGCGTCGAGCAGACGTGACCGAAGAGGAAGAGTAATGAGCCGCACCATTTTTTGTACTTATCTGCAACGCGACGCTGAAGGTCAGGACTTTCAGCTCTATCCTGGCGAGCTGGGTAAGCGCATCTTTAATGAGATCTCCAAAGAGGCCTGGCAGCAGTGGATGTCCAAGCAAACCATGCTGATCAATGAGAAGAAATTGAGCATGATGAACCCGGAAGATCGCAAAGTGCTGGAGAAGGAGATGATCAATTTCCTGTTCGAAGGCAAAGATGTGCACATTGAAGGTTACACCCCGCCAGAAAAATAACCGTTCAGGGCTTCCCTTTGAGGCCCTCTTTTTCGATTCAGGCACGCATTAACAATGAATAAAAAACTGATAGCGCTCTTGGTGATTGCACCACTTTTGGTCTCCTGCTCCGGACAAAAAAAATCGCAGTACCATGAAGAGTGGGTCAAGGACACCAACGGTTTTGATATTTTGATGGGTCAGTTTGCCCACAATATTGAAAACATTTGGGGAATCAATGAAGTTCTGATCGCCGGACCGAAAGATTACGTCAAATATAGCGACGGCTATTACACCCGCAGTCACATCAACTTTGACAGCGGTAGCATCACCATTGAGACCATTTCCGGCACCGATCCGATGGCCAGCCTGCGTCAGGCGATCATCACCACGCTGTTGATTGGCGAAGATCCGGGCAATGTCGATCTCTACTCCGATGCCAACGATATTCAAATCAGTAAAGAGCCGCTGCTGTACGGCCAGGTGCTGGATAATACCGGTCAGCCGATTCGCTGGCAGGGCCGCGCCGGCAGCTTTGCTGATTACCTGATTCAAAACAAACTGCAGAAACGCACCTCCGGATTGCACGTCATCTGGTCGGTTACCATTCCGATGGTGCCAAACCACCTCGACAAACGTGCGCACAAATATCTGCCGATGGTGCGTAAAGCCGCTGAGCAATATGGCGTCGATGCGTCATTGATTCTGGCGATTATGCAGATTGAATCGAGCTTCAACCCGTATGCGGTGAGCCATGCTGATGCGCTGGGACTGATGCAGGTGGTGCAGCACACCGCCGGTGTCGATGTGTTCCGCATGAAGGGCAAAGGCGGCAAACCGAGCCGCAGCTATCTGCTTGATCCTGAGAATAATATTGATGCGGGCACCGCGTATTTGTCGCTGCTGCAGAGAAGTTATTTAGGTGGGATTCAGGATCCGACATCACGGCGTTATGCGGTGATTACGGCGTACAACGGCGGTGCGGGCAGCGTGCTGCGCGTGTTCTCCAGCGATAAGGATCGCGCGTTCTCGTCAATAAATAGTATGTCGCCGACGGAAGTTTACCAGACGCTGACCACCAACCATCCATCGGCGGAATCGCGTCGTTATCTGTATAAAGTGAGCCAGGCGCAGCGCAGTTATCGCCGGTTTTAAGATAAGATATTGATTTAAAAAGGTGGGCATAAATGCCCACCCTACGTGTAGGGTCGCCATTCATGGCGACCTTTTTAATAATTACGCAAATCTCACACCATCATATTCGCCACCAGACACAAACGCCCGCTCTCATCTTCTTCGGTGTAAACCCCTTGCAGCTCCGGCGAGAAGCCCGGCAGCAGGTTGATGCCCTCTTCCAGCGCGAGGAAATAGCGTTGCACCGCGCCGCCCCACACTTCACCAGGCACCACGCACAGCACGCCCGGCGGGTACGGCAAGGCGCCTTCGGCCGCAATGCGCCCTTCGGCTTTGGCAATCGGCACCAGCTCCACTTCGCCACGAATATAGGCCTGATGCGCATCCTGCGGATTCACTTTCACCGGCGGGAAGCAGGCTGAACGGAACATCGCTTTCTGCAAATCCTTAACGTCGAAACTGACATAGAGATCGTGCATCTCCTGACACAAGCGGCGCAGCGTGTAACCTTTATAGCGCTCGATATTCTTGCGATACACGCTCGGCAGCACTTCCGCCAGCAGCGCATCCTCGCGCACGTGCTGCTCAAACTGCACCAGCATCGCCACCAGATGCGCCATCTTCTCCGGCGTTTCCGCTGGCGTCAGCAGGAACAGAATCGAGTTGAGGTCGCACTTCTCCGGCACGATGCCGTTCTCGCGTAAATAGTTGGCCAGAATAGTCGCTGGAATCCCGAAGCTGGTGTACTCACCGCTGGCGGCATCGATGCCCGGCGTGGTAAGCAGCAGCTTGCAAGGGTCAACCAGATACTGTTGTTGCGCGTAGCCTTCAAAACCGTGCCATTTTGCACCCGGTTCAAGGCTGAAGTAGGCAGGATCGGCAGCGATAGCTTCCGTTTCCGCCGCTTGCCACAGTTTGCCGTGGACCTTCTCCGGCAGGAACGGCTGGATCATCTCGCAACGTTCCAAAATCGCCTTGCGCGCATCAATGCCGATAGTGACGCACTCGTGCCACATGCTGCGTCCCGCCTCGCCTTGGTGCATGCGGGCGTTGATATCCAGCGCGGCAAACAGCGGATAGAACGGGCTGGTTGAGGCGTGCAGCATAAACGCATTGTTGAGGCGCTTGTGCGGACAGAAACGCTTCTGCCCACGGATGTGATTGTCTTTCTTGTGGATCTGCGACGTCTGCGAGAAACCGGCCAGCTGCTTGTGCACCGATTGCGTGACAAAGATGCCCGGATCGTTCTCGTTCAACTCCAGCGTCAGCGGCGAGCAGCCCGCCATCAGCGGGATAAATTGCTCGTAGCCAACCCACGCCGAATCGAACAGGATGTAATCGCACAGATGGCCGATGCGATCGACCACCTGACGCGCGTTGTACACCGTGCCATCGTAGGTGCCGAGCTGAATAATCGCCAGGCGGAATGGACGCTGATCGTTGGCACGATCGGGTGCCACTTTGGCGATTTCTTCACGCAGATAAGTATCGTTAAAACAGTGCGCATCAATGCCGCCGATAAAGCCAAACGGATTGCGCGCCGCTTCCAGATACACCGGCGTTGCGCCCGCCTGAATCAGCGCGCCATGATGGTTGGATTTGTGGTTGTTGCGGTCAAACAGCACCAGATCGCCGCGCGTTAGCAGCGCGTTGGTCACCACTTTGTTGGCGCTGGACGTGCCGTTGAGTACGAAGTAGGTTTTGTCGGCGTTAAACACTTTCGCCGCGAACTTCTGCGCATCTTTGGCTGAGCCTTCGTGGATCAGCAGATCGCCGAGCTTAACGTCGGCGTTGCACATATCAGAACGGAAAACGTTCTCGCCGTAGAACTCATAAAACTGACGTCCCGCCGGATGTTTGCGGAAGAAAGCGCCGCCCTGATGTCCCGGACAGGCAAAGGTGCTGTTCTGCATATCGACGTAGCGCGTTAGCGTGTCGAAGAACGGTGGCAGCAACTCGGCTTCATAGGCCTGCGCGGCGTCTTCCAGCGCATCCCACTCTTCTGGCGCGCCGTTGATTTCACCGGTGACGCCGGGCAGCTTCAGCACTTCTTCATCGAACGCATTGGCGACAAACACCGGCAGATTAAAGCCGATTTTGCGCAACAGCGTCAGCACGCCACTGCGCGTGTCCGACAAGGTGATCACGACCGCAGCGACATCGGTAAAGTCGGTATTGTCCAGCGTCACCACGTCGCGCGCAGTGTTCAGACTAAGGGTTGGCGCTACAGCAACGCTGGCAGCAATTTTCAATGGGTTCATAACACAAATCCCTGAGAGAGGATGAGTGGGTGCCGATGGCACAGCAATGAGGAGGTTTCCTCGGCGAAGTAAATCTGGGAGTTGATCACTAACTGGGGCGCAATAATGTCATCTTTTTTTTGCGGGAACAACCCGCGGCGGGTAAGGGTTGGGTAAGGCAAAAAAAGGAGTACTATTACCCCACTTTCCTCAACCAGCCGGAGGCTGCATGTTCAAGGCATTGGTCATTGAAAATGATGAACAGGGATACCGCACATCCCTGAAAGATCTGTCAGAAAAACAACTGCCCGATCAGGATGTCACCCTCGAAGTAAGCTACTCCACGCTCAACTACAAAGACGCGCTCGCCATCTGCAACAAAGGCCCGATTGTGCGGCAATTCCCGATGGTGCCGGGCATCGATTTTGTTGGCCGGGTGATCAGCAGCCGCCATGCCGAATGGCAGCAGGACGACGTGGCGCTGCTCACCGGCTGGGGCGTAGGTGAAAAACATTGGGGCGGACTGGCGCAGAAAGCCAGCGTCTCGGGCGACTGGCTGGTGAAAGTGCCGGTCGCACTTAGCCCGCTGCAAACCATGGCGATTGGCACCGCTGGCTTCACCGCCATGCTGTGCGTAATGGCGCTGGAAAAACAGGGCATCACGCCGCAGCACGGCCCGGTTTTGGTGACCGGCGCGAGCGGCGGCGTTGGCAGTTTCAGCGTCAGCTTACTAGCACGTCTCGGCTATGAGGTTATTGCTTCCAGCGGTCGCGCCAGCGATAGCGATTACCTGATCAACACGCTTGGCGCCTCGTCGATTATCGATCGCGCAGAGCTGAGCGAGCCGGGCAAACCGCTGGCAAAAGAGCGCTGGGCGGCGGCGATTGATAGCGTTGGCAGCCACACGCTGGCCAATGTGTTAGCGGGCATCAAGCGCGATGGCGTAGTAGCGGCGTGCGGTATGGCGCAGGGTTTGGATCTGCCGACCAGCGTCGCGCCGTTCATTCTGCGTGGCGTGGTGCTGGCGGGCGTGGATAGTGTGATGTGCGCCAAACCGCTGCGTCAGCAGGCGTGGCAGCGACTGGCGGAACTGGTGGATGGCGACCTGTTGCAGCAGTTAACCAAGGTGATTCCGCTGAGCGAAGCGCGCGAAGGTGCTGAGCATCTGCTGGCGGGTAAAGTACGCGGACGTTTGATCGTCGATTGCCGCTGAGTAGGGTCGCCATTCATGGCGACCTTGTACACATCAATCACGGCCTGGTGGGCATAAATGCCCACCCTACGAAAACCTTACGTGCATAAATGCCCACCCTACAAAACCCTGCACGTAGGGTCGCCATTCATGGCGACCTTGTACGCATGAATCACCACCTGGTGGGCATAAATGCCCACCCTACGAAACATCATGCACGCAGCTGAATCTGCGGCCTGCCCTTCTCATCCTGCAGCACCACATCCAGTTCCGCCTGATACCAGCGCGTCAACGTGCTTTCGGTCATCACTTCATGCGGCGCACCTTCTGCCACCAACTTGCCCTGATGCAGCAACAGCACGCGATCTGACCACAGCGACGCGAGATTCAGATCGTGCAGCACAGTACAGACGCTGAAGCGCCCGTTGCGCGTCAGGCGATGCAGTAAACGCAAACTGTGCTGCTGCCAGAACAGATCCAGCGCAGATGTGGGTTCGTCGAGAAACAGCCAGCCGCGCGGACCATCGTCGTGCCACAGCTGAGCCAGCACGCGCGCCAGCTGCACGCGCTGCTGTTCACCACCGGAAAGCGATCGATAATCACGCGTTGCCAGCTCAAGGCTGCCGGTAATCTGCATCACCTCTTCGATTACCGCTTTAGATTTAATGCCCGGCCAGGGCGCACGGCCCATCGCCACCACATCGGCGGCGGGCAGCGGAAAACTCACGCTATTTTGCTGACGCATCACCGCGCGACGCTGCGCCAGCGGTTCGCGCGGCCAGTCATTTAATGGTCGATCGCCAAGCCAGCACTCGCCCGCTTCTGGCGTGAGAAAGCCGGTCAGTAAACGCAGCAGCGTAGATTTCCCCGCGCCGTTGGGGCCGATCAGCGCAATCATTTCGCCAGGCTGTAAAGTCAGGGAAACGTCGTCGATTAAGGCGCGTGAGCCGTGGCTAAAACGCAGTCCGCGCGCCTGCATGCAGTCACTCATTCATCCCCCTTTGCTGACGCAGAATCAGCCAGAGAAACCACGGGCCGCCCAGCAGGCTGGTTAACAAGCCAACCGGCATTTCCGCCGGCACCACCACCGTGCGCGCCAGCGTATCGGCCAGCAGCAGCAAAATCGCGCCCGCCAGCGCCGAGCCCGGCAGCATCCAGCGATGATCGCTGCCGAGACAAAAGCGCATCAGGTGCGGTACCACTAAACCGACAAAGCCGATAATGCCGCTCACCGCCACGGCGGTGCCCACCAGCAACGCGCTCAGCACCAGCAGCTGACGCTGCGTGCGCTTCACGTCGATGCCCATGTAATGCGCATCCTCTTCGCCGAGTTGCAGCAAGTTGAGACGACGCGCGCGCAGCTGAATCGCCATCAATGCAGGCAGAATCAGCACTGCGCACACCAGCAAACTCGGCCACTGCGCCGCGCTCAAACTGCCCATGCCCCACAGCGCTAGCTGACGCAGCTGCTGATCGTTACTCAGCCACGACAGCACGCCAACTGCCGCACCACACAAGGCATTGATGGCGATGCCGACCAACAGTAGGCGCGAGAGATTGCCCAGCGCCAGACGGCTAAAACTGAAGATCAGCAGCGTCACCACCAAACTGCCCATAAAGGCAGCGAGGGTTGGCAGCCACAGCGCCAGCAACGGCGGCAAGCCGAGCGGGATGACAATCGATATCGCCACCGCCAACCCCGCTCCGCTGCTGATGCCGAGCAAACCGGGATCGGCCAGCGGATTGCGAAACAATCCCTGCATCACCGCGCCGGATACCGCCAGCGCCATGCCGAGCAACACCGCCAGCAGCACGCGCGGCAGACGGATGTTGATCCAGATTTGCCACGCCATATCGCTCAGCGGCGCACGCAGCAAGGTGCGCATTGAAAGCGGCATCGCGCCGAAGTTGGCGGCCATCAGCATTAATATCAGCGTGCTGATGGCCATCAACAGCAGCCAGCGCATCACCGATGCATTAGTCATGTTTTATAGCTTCAGCGGCACGGCGTAACTTCACAATCGCGCCCGGTGTATCAAGGCCAAAGCTCAGCAGCGCCATCTCATCCACCACCAGCAAAGCGCGATGCTGACCGGCTGGCGTCAGTGCCAAACCTGGCAGCGACCACACTTTCTCTTCGCCGCCCAGCGTACGCAGGCCATCTTCACCCACCACGATCAAATCCGGTGCGGCTGCGACCACGCCTTCCTGCGACAGCTGCTGATAGTGCGGCACCGCCGCCATCGCGTTGATCAGACCAGCGCTGCGAATCGCGCCATCCGCGCCGGTTTGCGCGCCTGCCGCCTGAGTGCGCATGCCGCCGTGCGCCATGATAAACAGCACTTTAACTGGCAACGGTTGTTGCGGGATCTGCGCGCGCTGTTTGTTGACCTTTTCGATCAACGCGTTGGCTTCATCTTCACGATGCAGCGCCTTGCCGATGGTGGCGATTTTTTGCGGGATGGCGTCGAGGCTGTTTTTGCCGGTGACATCCACCACCTTCACACCCGCCTGCTCCACCTGCTGCAACACCAGCGACGGTTTTGCCAGCTCGCTGCTCAGCACCAGCGTCGGTTTCAGCGCCAGAATCCCTTCGGCATTCAGCTGACGCATATAACCGACATCCGGCAGCTTGTTGGCCTGCGCCGGATGCTGGCTGGTGCTGTCGCGCGCCACCAGATCCTGCTGCGCATCCAATGCGTAGATGATCTGCGTGACGTCACCGCCAATCGAGATCACCCGCTCGGCCGCTACAGCGGGCAGCGCCAGCGCAGTCAGCAGCAACAGAAGTTTTTTCATGCTAACGCCTCCAGCGACATTACCTGCTCGCGCCAGCGCGCCTGCTCCGGCGTGCCTTCGCTGCGCTGACCGTACAGCTGCGCGATCTGCGTGCCGTCGGCGGCAAACAGTTCCAGGCTGGTGACGAAGCCGTCGCCGCTCGGTTTGCGCGTCACCCAACTTTCGCTGATGTGATCCGCCATCAAATGCAGCGTGAAAGTCGGATTGAAAATGTTGATCCAGTTATCCATCGGCATCAGCTTCTCTACCGCGCCAGTGAAGATCTGCGTGCAGCCACGGTTGCCGATGAAAATCATGATTTCGTTGCCATCCTGCTGCGCCAGATCCAGCAACTGTGCCAGCGAGTCATTGCTCACCTGGCGTGCCAGATCGTCCGCCACCGCGCGGAACGCCTGCGGGCGCGAGATGTTGTGGCGCTTCAGCAGACCAAAGAACTGATGCACATCGGTGATGGCGCGCCATTCGGCTTCCACTTTGCTGGCATCAATCGCGTTGCTGTATTGCGGCGCGCTGGCGGGCTGCGGATCTAACTCCGCCGCGTTCTCTTGCACGAACTCCGCAATCAGCGCATCCCACGCGGCCATATCAGTATTGTCGGTGGTGTAGATTTTCAGCACCGCATCAGCGTGGCGATCAAAAATCTGGATGCTTTGACGTTCTCCGTGAGCGCTCTGCTCCCGCAGGAAGAACGCGCTGTGCCACTGACTCGGGAACAGGCGCTGATCGAGCGCACGCGGGTTGAGAATCAGTCCGGCGTGTTCGCCGAGGTGCAGGTTTTCATATTTGCCCACCTGCTCATGGACCGCATATTCATTGCGGGTGATGCTTTTGGTTTCACCCACCGCCGCCAATGCCGCCAGCAGCGCAGGGAAATCGGCTTTTAACGCTTTTGCATCATGGCCGACACGCGCTTCACACAGCTGCGCTTCGCCAATGCCCATCAACGCCGCGAGATCGCGCGCGTACTTTTTCGGATGCTCGCTTTTCAGCGCCAGATAGTGATCGTAACGTGGGTTCATTGCCTTGCTCCATGAAAATGCCCTGCGCTGCCGCAGGGCGAAAGTGATTAGAAATCGACGTTCACACCCAACTGGAAGGTGCGGCCTGGCATCACCGCCAGGTTGATGTCGTTGCGTTCCTGGGCATTGCTGCTGGTCAGCGTGCGGCTGCTGGTGTAATCCCAGTATTTGCGATCGGTAATGTTGTAGATGCCGCCGCTCAGCTTGACGTTTTTCGTCGCCTGCCAGTAAGCCGTCGCATCCACCATGCCGTAACCCGGTACGCGCATATATTCCGAGGTGGAATCGGTGATCGCCGTGCCAGTGTTGGTGTAGCTTTCGCGGTTGGTCGCCGTGGCCTGTTTGCCTTTCACGAAGGTGGCGGTCAACGCTGCGCCGTAGCCGCGCGCTTTGTCATCCCACGCCAGGCCAACAATCGCTTTCAGTGGCGCGACGCTATCGAGATCGATGTACTTGTCACCGGCGTAGCTGGACTTTGATTTACCTTCGTTATAGCCCAGCGCAAAGGTGCTGCTCAGGCCATCCACTTGCGGGAACCAGGTGCCGTAATTCACTTTGGTTGAGATCTCAGCACCATAAATGTAGGCCTTATCGCGGTTTTCAGCCTGATAGCTGGTGTAGATGTTACTCGGTACGTTGACGAACATCTCCGGATTGGCCGAGCGACGATAGCGGGTGTAAGCGATGAAGTTTTTGTACTGGTTGTAGAACACCGAAGTGTTAACCGTTACGCCTTCTGTCGCCTGGCCTTTCAGGCCCCACTCGAAGTTGTTGCTGGTTTCAGTTTTCAGATCGGTGTTACCAATCAGCGCATACTGCGCGCTCCCCGCGTAGCTGGAGCCAAGGTTCCATGATCCATACAACTGGCTGGTGGTAGGGAACTGCACGCCGCGTTTATATTGCAGATAGGTGGTCAACGCTGGCGTTAAGTCGTACTGGAAGGTCAGCGATGGCAGCACCTGCGTATCGGAGTTGGTTTTGCCGTACAGCGCATCAACCTGCTCTTCGGTTAGCACCGTGCTGCCGTTAGTCAGATCGCCCAGATCTTTGGGCTTGGTGCTTTGATACATCACGCGCACGCCGGGAATGACCGCGAAGTTGTGGCTATCAAGATCGAAATT
Organism: Pantoea sp. YR525; assembly: GCF_900116775.1. NCBI lineage: Bacteria > Pseudomonadati > Pseudomonadota > Gammaproteobacteria > Enterobacterales > Erwiniaceae > Pantoea > Pantoea sp. YR525. The sequence continues at coordinate 401,493 of NZ_FPBU01000003.1, read as the reverse complement.
AATCTTATCTTGCAGATAACCCGCCACCGCGAAGGTGCGGCTGTCAGACTGCGGCTGCGTGATGGCGCTAAAGGTGCTCGGCGTTGGCTCCTGGCGGAACGGACGCTCGCTGTTATCCAGGCGCGCGTTGACACCGGCACTCAGCTCATGGCGGCCCAGCGTTTTGGTGCCGCGCGTGTCGAAGCCATAGGTATCGACGTTGAAATCAGAGTAAACAAAGCCGTACTGGCTGGCGCTGGTTGGCAGATAGGTATTGTCGTGCGCCTGCGTTTGCTGCCAGTAAAGGCGCGTGGTCAGCGTATCGATAAAGTCGTTGTACGGCGTCCACTCATCCGCCAGATTGATGCCCCAGCGGCGCGTATCACTCTGCTGCTGCGCGGTGCCCCAAACGGTGTTGCCGCTGGTGTCCCAGGTATCGTAATGGCTGTGATTGGTTTTGTGATAGTAATCGAAAGTAGCGCTCAGCTTGTGCTGATCGTTCGGCTGCCAGATTCCGGAGGTCATAAAGGCGTCAGAGTGCCAGTTGGCCGGATAAGCATCGATCACGCCGCTGTTGTTCTCGGTCTCCTGACCATCGCGACGACTGTAAACAAACAGGCCACGCAGCTCGTCATCGCCGGAGGCAGCGGTGATGCCGTTGTGCCAGCTACGATTCGATGAGTCGTAACCGCTCTGATAACCGAAGTAAGTGTTTTTGTCGCTGCTAAGGTAATCGTCGGCGCTTTTGTTATGGAACGAGACGTTACCGCCAATCGAGGTATTCGGCTGATCCACCGCCGTGGCGCCCTTCTCGATATCAACGCTGCCGAACATGTAGGGATCGATGTAATCGCGGCCAATACCAAAGGTGTTGTTGCCGGTGCGGCTGACGTAAGGACGTCCGGTGGCATCTGGAATCGGAATGCCGTCGATATCCATGCCGACGCGGTTACTCTCCAGACCACGAATGTTGTAGCCGGTATAGCCCGCGCGGTCGAAACCGCTTTTGCCGGCCGAGGATCCACCACTCGAACCGGTGGCGCTGATCAGCGGCTCATAACGCATGATCGAACCGAAATCATTCGCACCGCGTTTTTGCAGCTCTTGTGCCGTGATGGTGGTTTTATTACCGGCCTGCTGTTTTGGCGCGGTGACGGTGAGAACCGGCTCATTGCTGGTGCTGTCGCTGGCGGCAAAGCTGCAAGCGGCATGTATGGCTGAAGATAAGATGGCAACTTTGAAAAGACGTTGCTGGGCCGTTCCCTGAAAGAGTGAAGACATGCGCGAAATACCTGGTTAATTGTTAGTATTCGCTCACTTGCTTGCTGCCTGAAAGTACGGGCTTTGGTTAAAAGACCGTAAAAAAATATGGACTTATTTTATGTAATAAATGATGTCGACAGGAATGTAATGCAAGTGGTAATCATTATCAACTAGCAGTAAGCTAAGATGTATCTTGGACCGCACATTTTGTTAACTTCATTATCTAAACGAGACAGGTTATGTCACAGAAACCAACGATTACCATTCATTACTGCACACAATGTAACTGGCTGCTGCGTTCCGCCTGGATGGCGCAGGAGCTGCTGCATACGTTTGCCGAGGATTTAAGTGCAGTGACGCTCAAGCCGGGAACCGGCGGCTTGTTTGAGATCACCATTGATGGTCAGGTGATTTGGGAGCGTAAGCAGGAAGGCGGTTTCCCGGATGCGGCTGCGCTGAAGCAGCGCGTGCGCGATGTTTGCTGGCCGGATCGCGCGCTTGGGCATGTGGATAAGAAGAAGAGTTGATTTTGGTTGGTGCGGTTTTCTGGACGGTCGCCATGAATGGCGACCCTACGTTCGGCGTTAACTGTTCGCGATTTTCTCGGCCGCCTGATGCAACGCTTCAATCACGATTTCCAGCGACTCTGCAGAAATATCTTCCTGCGCCAGACGATGATTTAAGGTGTGTTTGATCAGGTGAATCGCCTGCTCAACCTGCGGAATGCTGCGGTTATTCACCAGAATCGCCAGCGAGGTTAAGCGCTCGATAATCGCATCCACATTGTCACGATTCTCCGCCAGCAGCGCCACGCCGCTCTCATTCAGCGCATAGGCTTTTCGTGATGCCTGCGCATCGACTACGCGAATCGCATCCATCTCTTCGAGCAGCGTCAGGTTGGGATAAATAATGCCGGGACTCGGGGAATATTCCCCTTTGGAGAGCTCTTCAACCGATTTGATCAGCTCATAACCGTGCGCAGAATTGTTGGCCAGAAAGTGCAGCATTAACAGGCGGATATCGCTGGCATCCAGCATCCGCTCACGACGCTTCTTACGTGCGCCTGCACAGACGGCACGCTGTGCGTGATCGGACTGCCATGGAAAATCCCGCTGCTGTTTCATTGCCTTCCTGAGCGCTAATTAAGGGAGGTTGATAGTAGTCTGCCACCTGGCAAAATTCAACACAGGCGGCAGCGCGCGCGGCGTTTACGTTATTTCTGATGCCAATAGGCTACAGCGCGCACGAAATCGGTATTTGCACCGCGTCCCTGGGTGAAGTAATCGCTCAGCAATTTCACCGCTTCGCCCTCGCCGGTCAGCCAGATGAAGTATTCAGTGGCAGGCAGCGCAATCTTATCCAGCTGCGCCGTTATCGGTGCCAGGTTATCGGCCTGCATGCTGCCGCTTCCCAACCAGCTCACCTGCACATTCGGCAGATCACCGAGATAATCGCGCCCGGTGGCTTCATCGGCATAGGCCAGCAGGTGAATGTCCTGCGCCTGGATTTCGCTGTAACGACGTTTAAAGGCTGGCAAACCGGTCTCATCACAGACGTAAATCTGGCAGGCATAATCCGTTGGTATCACCAACGAACCGCGCGGGCCGCCCATCGCAATTTGATCGCCCACTTTGGCTTCGCTTGCCCAGCTGCTGGCAACGCCGCCATCGTGGATGTAGAAATCGATGGTCAGAGAATCGACGCCGTTAAATTCCAGCGGCGTGTAATCACGCGCGGCAGGACGCACGCCATTCGGCCAAACGATGCCTTCATCAGTGATCTGCGGCAGCGCCAGTTCGGCGCCGGCATGTTCCGGGAAAAACACTTTGATGTGATCGTCAAACGATGGCGAGTTGAAGCCGGCCAGATCGCTGCCGTTGAAAACAATGCGCCAGAATTCACCGGCAATCAGCGTCTTGCTTGCCACGGTGATATGGCGGAAACGCAGTTCATTGCGCACGCGGCGTGGCGCGCGTTCGGAAGGGGTAGTTTGCAAGTGGTGTCTCCCTAAAAGATAGTGAAAGTCATTCTCATCTGATGGGGAGAGAATAGTTATGATATATCTTCGATGCAATGCCGAAAAATGCTATCTGTGTGTTTGGTCGCCAGAATGGTACGCGCAATCGCAAAGGTCGCCATGAATGGCGACCCTACGGGAGGCATGTGCGAATGTAGGGGCGTCATTTATGACGACCTTCATAAAGGATGCAGCAGATGGGAATTTTTTGGCGGGACGAGATTAAGCCTGGTGATTGCCGCAGGTTACGAAACTGCCATCATCCTGGCTATGTTTCGGCAGCACATTGTCGCCGAGAATTTCATGCTGCGCACAATGGGGTTGATGCGGATGCAGTCCACCCGGCGGTGAAAAAGGCTCAGCCATCTGTGCACTTGCCAGCGAAGAAAACGCTACAAGCGCTGTCATGAGGAACAACGGTAGAAGTCGCATAATTTTTTTGTCTGTTCACTATAGCGGCCCGGAATGGACCAGAAATGCAGGTGATTATCCAGCCTGATGCGTGGCGGCTGGTGATTTACGCGGCCAATCAGGTTTCGATGAAGAATTTTACGCCGATTAACGCCTTGAGTTTATAAAATCGTGCGGTTTGTCACGGTTTACCGCACGAATTATGCATTACTTATCCGCCACCGGAATATAGAAGGTGCCCTGCAGCAGATCGGGCGTGCTGTATTTCAGATCCAGCTTGAGCAGATCTTTGCCCGCACGGCGTGCTACGCCTAGCGCTGGCAAGTGGTTGTAGTAAATCTCCGCGGTGAACGCGTTGATCTCTTCCGGTGCACCGTGCCAGTCAATCTCCGCATACAAACCACTTTCGCCGGTCCAGTTCTGCACGTTGCGCGGCAGTACATCGGCGTACTGACTTTCCAACGCCTGGAACAGGCTGATGTGCTGCTGATCGGCAGAATGTACGCCCGGACTGAACTGGAAGCCCAGCCAGCCGCGATTCACGTGCTGACCAGCAAAAGCGATGAAGTCGCGCGTGTGCTGCGCCACCACATGGTTGTGGTGATCGATGTACTCCCCGAAGCGACATTCCCACTCAATCACTTCACCACACAGTTGAATCTCCGGCTTCTGCGCCAGACGCGCATTGACCCACTCACGCTGCGTGGAGATGCGGCTGTGGAAATCCTTCATCAGCATCTCCGGAATGCGGCGATAGGCACCCGGCGTCATTGAGAAGTGACTTTTAAACACGCGGGTAAAATTCTGCTGATTATCAAAGCCAAAGCGCACCGCAATATCGATCAGCGGCATGCTGGTCAGACGCAGCGCCATCGCCGCCATGGTCAGACGACGTTTGCGCGTGTAGGACGCCAGCGTTTGCCCGGTCATCTCTTTGAACATGCGCTGCATGTGCCATTTGGAGTAACCGGATTTCAGGGTAATCAGATCGATGTTGAGCTCGTCGGTCAGGTTCGCTTCTATCCAGTCCACCAGATCGTTGATGTACTGTTTTTTTACATTCAGGCTGAGCATGATTTTGATGGTCGAATGAGGTGGTTAACGTAATGAATTTGCGTTATTCGTCACATAAATATAACAAAAACGTATTACTAACGTAAGGAAGAGTAAACGTACCGAAGCGGGAAAAGCATTAATTGCTTAGGTTACTAACGTTTTTTTGATCGTGGAAATAAAAAAGGTCGCCATGAATGGCGACCCTACGGGGATATCAACAGATGCGATTAATGTGCGGACTCAATGCGAACGCATGCCCGCTGCCGTCATCATCATACGAAACAGTGATGCCACCACACCGAGTGCCAGCACGCTTGCGCCGTAAATGACCACCAGCCACATCAACTGCTTCCACCACGGAATCTTCGTTTCAGAGTGAGTTTTCATGTTGCTGACCTCGGTTTTCATATCAATGGTATCCTTCGTCGGCTTTGATTTTTCCGCGGAACACGTAGTAACTCCAGAAGGTGTAACCCAGAATGACCGGAATAATCAGCAAGCCGCCCACCAGCATAAACGCCTGGCTGCTCGCCGGAGACGCCGCCTGCCAGATGGTGATTGACGGTGGAATGATGTTCGGCCAGATGCTAATGCCAAGGCCCGAGAAGCCCAGGAAAATCAACGCCAGCGTCAGGATGAACGGCGAGTAATGCGCTTCGCGCTTGATGGCACGCACAATCCCCCACGAACACAGCACTACCAGCACCGGAACCGGCAGGAACCAGAACAGGTTCGGACGCGAGAACCAGCGCTGCGCGATATCCGCATGCGTCAGCGGCGTCCAGATACTGATAATGCCCACCACCAGCAGCAGCGTCAGCGTCAGCGGTGTCGCCAGCGCAGACATCTTACGGTGCAGATCGTGTTCGGTTTTCATGATCAGCCAGGTACAACCCAGCAGCGCATAGGCGATCACCAGACCAACGCCGCAGAACAGCGGGAAAGGTGCTAACCAGCTCATCGCTGAACCCGCATATTCACGGCCAACCACCGGGAAACCATTCAGGATGGCGCCAACGGCCACGCCCTGACTGAAGGTGGCCAGCAGTGAACCGGCAATGAACGACTTATCCCAGAACGGACGGTGTTCTACCGTAGCTTTAAAGCGGAACTCAAAAGCCACGCCACGGAAGATCAGGCCAATCAGCATCGCCGTCAAAGGAATCGACAGCGCATCCAACAGCACCGAATATGCCAGCGGGAACGCGCCGTACAGCGCCGCGCCGCCCAGCACCAGCCAGGTTTCGTTGCCATCCCAAACCGGGGCAACGGTGTTCACCATCATGTCGCGTTCGATGGGATCTTTGTTAAACGGCAACAGCAGGCCAATGCCGAGATCGAAGCCATCCATCACGATGTACATCAAGGTGCCAAACACGATGATGGCAAACCAGATAATTGAAAAGTCGATCATCTTAGTGCTCCCCACTCTTTTCGCTATGGGTTTTGGCCGCCGACAACGGACGCGCTGGCGTGTGATGCTGACCCGGACCACCGTGATCAACCTCTTTACCTTCGCCGGTCACCGGACCCTCTTTGATCAGACGCATCATGTAGAGGTAACCGACACCAAACACCGACGAATAGACCAGAATGAACGCCAGCAGGCTGATGCTCATGTGCATATCACCATGCGCGGAGACCGCATCAATGGTGCGCTGCACGCCATAAACCACCCAAGGCTGACGCCCAATTTCAGTGGTAAACCAGCCGGCCAGAATGGCGATCAAACCCGATGGGCCCATCAGCAGCGTGAACCACAGGAACGGACGCGAGTGATACAAACGGCCTTTGAAACGCAGCCACAAAGACACCACGCCGAGCGTAATCATCAGCAGGCCCAGCGCCACCATCACGCGGAATGACCAGAAAATGATGGTGGAATTCGGGCGATCCTCTTTCGGGAAGCTCTTCAGCGCAGGGATCTGCTTGTCGAGGCTATGCGTCAGAATCAGGCTGCCGAGGTACGGGATTTCCAGCGCGTACTTAGTGCGCTCTTGCTCCATATCCGGCACACCGAACAGGATCAGCGGCGAGGCTTCACCCGGCTTGTTTTCCCAGTGTCCTTCAATTGCCGCGATTTTCGCTGGCTGATGCTCAAGGGTGTTCAGGCCATGCGCATCACCGATCATTGCCTGAATCGGTGCCACAATCAGCGCCATCCACAATGCCATCGAGAACATCTTACGAATCGCTGGATTGTCGTTACCGCGCAGCAAATGCCATGCGCCCGACGCGCCGACAAAGAAGGCGCTGGCGAGGAAGGCACCCACCGACATGTGGAACAAGCGATAAGGGAACGAAGGGTTGAAGATGATTTTCAGCCAATCTTCCGGCACCACGATGCCGTTCTGGATGATGTAGCCCTGCGGCGTATGCATCCAGCTGTTCGACGCCAGAATCCAGAAGGTGGAGAAGATGGTGCCGAGCGCGACCATGCAGGTTGCGAAGAAGTGCAAGCCTGGACCAACGCGGTTCCAGCCGAACAGCATCACGCCAAGGAAGCCCGCTTCAAGGAAGAACGCGGTTAACACTTCATAGGTGAGCAGCGGGCCGGTAATACTGCCTGCAAACTGTGAGAAACCACTCCAGTTAGTACCGAACTGGTACGCCATCACCAATCCAGATACCACGCCCATGCCGAAGTTAACGGCAAAAGCTTTCGACCAGAAATGGTAGAGATCGCGATAGGTCTCGTTACGGGTTTTCAGCCACATCCCTTCAAGCACCGCCAGGAAACTGGCGAGACCGATGGTGATGGCTGGAAAGATAATATGGAAGGAAACAGTAAATGCGAACTGAATCCTGGCCAGATGAAAGGCGTCTAATCCAAACATTGCTTACCTCATTGCCACAAATTACACCGAATTTTTACTTATAATTAACAAGCAGAGCGCAGCGGTTATTTCGCTGTGCTTAAAGAAATGTCGCGCCAATGTAAAAGGAAGTGGTGCGAACGAAAAGATACAGGGGAAGTCGGTAAAACTATAACAGTGTTTTTTGATTTCGATCATTGTTTTTAGTTGAAACTAATACTTTAAAATCACTACGTTAAGGTTAATCACCCTCACTCATTGTGACAATATTGTTATTATTTCCCGCTTATTTCCGCTGTGCTTATCAGGTAACCACTTCATTTATTTATTTTTTAGTGCGCAGAAAAAAGTCGTTATTTGCTGATCTTCATTAGAGCATGTAAATATTTCCGGACAGCGCGGGATGATCAGAATTGTTAATTAAAAGATAATTAATTTAAAACGAAAAGCGTAATTCCTGCTGCTTATTGGTGACGTGATGTAAACGTGGTGACGTTAACCTACTGCGGCATGGCATTTGCCAGCGGCGACAAGCTGTGCTTTTTTAGAGCAGTAATCAACCAGTTAAACAGCGAAGGAGAGGTTATGGCCCGTCTTACTGCACAGGATTTCCCTCAGGAACTGCTCGAGCTTTACGATTACTACGCCCACGGCAAAATCAGCAAACGCGAATTTATCTCGATGGCGGCGAAATTCACCGTTGCGGGCATGGCGGGCGCAACATTATTGAGCGCGATGAGCCCCAACTATGCGCTGGCGCAGCAGGTGGAATTTACCGATCCGGCGATCAAACCGGAGTACATTCACTATCCATCACCGCAAGGCCACGGCGAGGTGCGCGGCTATCTGGTGCGTCCGGCCAATGCAACCGGCAAAGTGCCTGCGGTGGTGGTGGTGCACGAGAATCGTGGCCTTAATCCCTACATCGAAGACGTGGCACGACGCGTAGCGAAAGCAGGTTATATCGCGCTGGCACCGGATGGACTTAGCTCGCTGGGCGGTTATCCGGGCAATGATGATGAAGGCAAAACGATGCAGGCCAAAGTCGACCCAACCAAGTTGATGAATGACTTTTTCGCTGCGATTGATTTCCTGATGCATCACGAGGAAGGCACTGGCAAAGTGGGCATCACCGGCTTCTGTTACGGCGGCGGCGTAGCCAATGCGGCTGCGGTCGCGTTCCCCGATTTGGCCTGTGCGGTGCCATTTTATGGCCGTCAGCCTAAAGCTGAAGATGTGCCACGCATCAAAGCGCCGCTGTTGTTGCACTACGCCGCGCTGGATAAAGGCATCAATGAAGGTTGGCCAGCCTATGAAGAGGCGCTAAAGGCAAATCACAAAGTCTACGAAGGCTATGTTTATCCCGGCGTGAACCATGGCTTCCATAATGATTCGACGCCGCGTTATGACAAAGCCGCCGCCGAATTAGCCTGGAGCCGCACGCTGGGTTGGTTTGAGAAGTATTTGCACGCCTGATTGCTGTGGTCGCCATAAATGGCGACCCTACAAATTCCACTGCATCGTTTGTAGGATCACCATTCATGGCGACCTTCTCAATGCGCCTTCAATATCCGATGCACATTGCTCTCCAGCCAATCTGCCAGCCCTGTCACCTGCCCTTCCACTTCGCGGCCTAACGACGTCAAACGATACTCGACGTGTGGCGGCACCACTTCATAGGCAATGCGCTCAACAAAACCATCCTCTTCCATATAGCGCAGCGTCTGCGCCAGCATGCGTTCGCTCACGCCGCCAATCTTGCGACGCAGCTCGCTAAAGCGCAGAGTTTCTTCGCGTAGCGCCAGCAAAATCAGTACGCTCCAGCGGCTGGTAATGCGTTTCAACACTTCGCGCGACGGGCAGTTCACGTTAAGCAACTCACCGCGCGTAAATTTTTCACTCATCTTTTCAGACATTTAACTCCCCCACTTCAAACTAACAAATCTGTAAGTACTTACTAAAAGTTAGTTTATCGCTTAGGCTGTTTTCATACCAGTTCAAAAGGAGAACATCATGATTGCGATTACAGGTGCCACAGGCCAACTGGGCCGTTTGGTGATTAACGAGTTACTGAAAAAAGTGCCGGCTAGCGAAATCATTGCAGCGGTGCGTTCGCCGGAGAAAGCGGCCGATCTTAAGGCGTTGGGCGTGACACTGCGTGCGGCGGATTACAGCAAACCGGAAACACTGCAGAGCGCCTTTGCTGGTGTCGATAAGCTGCTGCTGATCTCTTCGAGTGAAGTCGGCCAGCGTGAAGCGCAGCACAAGGCGGTGATTGATGCGGCAAAAGCCGCCGGCGTTGGCTTTATCGCCTACACCAGCTTACTGCATGCCGATACATCGCCGTTGGGATTAGGCGTTGAGCATCGTGCGACTGAAGCACAGCTGAAAGCCTCCGGCCTTCCTTTCGCGCTGCTGCGTAACGGCTGGTACACCGAAAACTACGCGGCGAGTATTGCACCAGCGCTGGCGCATCATGCCTTTATTGGTGCGGTGGGTGAAGGTCGCATCGCCTCTGCGGCGCGCGCTGATTATGCGGCTGCGGCAGCCGAAGTGATCAGCCGTGACGACCAGGCTGGCAAAGTGTATGAACTAGCTGGCGACGACAGCTACACGCTGGCGCAGTTCAGCGCCGAGATTGCCAAACAGTCGGGCGAGCAAGTGGATTACATCAACCTGCCGCAGGCCGAATTTGCCGCCGCGCTGAAAGGTGCCGGTTTGCCAGATGGCTTGTCCGAGATGCTGGCGGATTCAGATGCCGGTGCCGAAAAAGGCGGATTGTTCGATGATAGCCATACGCTGAGCAAACTGATTGGCCGTGCGACCACGCCGTATGCGGAAGTGATTAAGGCGGCGTTAAAGAACTGAGGTGCGGCCTGATGCCCTCACCCCGGCCCTCTCCCACGGGAGAGGGAGACGCTGCCACATGTTAGCTCGATCGGTTCCCTCTCCCGCCTGCGGGAGAGGGTTAGGGTGAGGGAAAATACAGCTCAGTTCCCGCTGCGTTTGCCATCAATTGATCAAGTCATCCCACGCTTTTTCACGCAAATTTTAGCGATTTTCTTAAATACAGATAATTCTGCGTACCTATTTAAACATCCATCCTAAACGCCGCTTTCATTTCCTGAAATATAGTCCGTTGTAATCGCTGAAAAATCATAAAAACACCGGATCCATCGACATGATTTATTACGTTCATAGATAAATCGCATTGTTGTTTCGCCCGTTCAGAGCTCTATAATTTGTTCTTTACGCATTCAAGAATTTACCAGGAGGCTGCTATTAATACTAACCAACAGCAATATAACGCTTTCGAGGATCGACGCGCTGATGCTGAACTGGAGTATCAATATAATCCTCATGAGTTCGTTCGCGAAGGTATGCAGGATTCGGAGCCGGAACCCGAGCTGATTGAAGGTCTGCCCGCGCCGGATGCGCTGACGCCTGCCGATCGCTACATGGAACTGTTTGAGCAGGTGCAGACATCGCACATATTTGCCGACAGCAAAACGTTCCCGGACTGCGCACCAAAATTCGATCCGCTGGATATTTTAATTCGTTTTCGTCGCCGTAAACGCGCAGCGGATTTTGATCTGGAAGCATTCGTGCACGAACATTTTTATTCGCCTCAGGTGAATGAGAGTTTTTATGTTTCCAATCCAGATAAAACTTTAACTGAACACATTGACGATCTGTGGCCGGTGTTAACCAAAATGCCGCAGCAACATTTAGCGCACTCATCGCTGCTGCCGTTGCCGAAACCCTATGTGGTACCCGGCGGTCGATTTGGAGAAACCTATTACTGGGACTCCTACTTCAGCATGCTCGGTCTGGCCGATGCAGGTCGCGATGATTTGCTGCGTCACATGGCGGATAACTTTGCCTGGCTGATTGATAACTACGGTCACGTGCCGAACGGCAACCGGACTTACTACCTCAGCCGCTCGCAGCCACCGGTGTTTGCGCTGATGGTTGAACTGTTTGAAGAGGATGGCATTCGCGGGGCGAAACGCTATCTCGATCAGCTGATGAAAGAGTATCAGTTCTGGATGGATGGCGCGGGCGAGTTGATGCCGCATCAGGCCTATCGCCACGTGGTGCGCATGCCAGATGGTTCGCTGCTCAACCGTTACTGGGACGATCGCGACACGCCGCGTGATGAATCGTGGCTGGAAGATATTGAAACCGCGAAGAAATCGGGTCGTCCGGCGAATGAGGTTTACCGCGATCTGCGTGCCGGTGCCGCATCCGGCTGGGATTACTCTTCACGCTGGCTGCGCGATCCGCAGCGTCTGGCGAGTATTCGCACCACGCAATTTATTCCGATCGATCTCAACGCGTTCCTCTACAAGCTGGAACTGATGATTTCGACGCTGTCACATGCCAAAGGCGAAGAGTTAACGGCGCTGGCGTGGCAGAAAAAAGCCGATGCGCGTAAGCAGGCGATTCACCGCTATCTGTGGGATAACACCGCCGGTGTTTACCGCGATTACGACTGGCGCCGCGAGCGCTTTGGCGCCTTTACCGCCGCAGCAGTGGTGCCGCTGTTCCTTGGTCTCGCCTCACCCGAGCAGGCGCACTTGCAGGCCGTTGCGCTGCGTCATCTGTTGTTGACGCAAGGCGGTTTGCTGACCTCGATGGTGGAGAGCGGCGAACAGTGGGATAAACCCAATGCATGGGCGCCACTGCAGTGGATGGCGGTAGTCGGTTTGAATCACTACGGTGAAGAGACACTGGCGACAGAAATTGCTGTTAACTGGCTGAATACGGTGAACAATTTCTACTCACTGCATCATAAGCTGGTGGAGAAGTATGACATCAGCGGCGATCGCGCCCGTCCGGGTGGCGGTGGTGAATATCCGCTGCAGGACGGCTTCGGCTGGACCAATGGCGTCACCCGCAGATTGATGACCATGTATGGGCATTTGCTGGCGGATTGAGGATGGTGCGCTTTGATGCCCTCACCCTGGCCCTCTCCCACGGGGAGAGGGAAACGCTGCTATATGTAAGCTCGATCAATTCCCTCTCCCGCTTGCGGGAGAGGGTTAGAGTGAGGGGAAACCGCTAACGACTTCTACTTCTGCAAAAACGCCAACAAATCCGCATTCAGCTGATCCTGATGCGTCACCGCAAATCCATGCGGACCGTTCTCATAAACCTTCAGCTCCGACCCTTCAATCATCTCATGCGCCAACTTACCGGTGGCTTCAAACGGCACGATCTGGTCGTTGCTGCCATGAATCACCAACGTCGGCACATCGACTTTAGCGATATCCGCGCGGAAATCGGTTTCAGAGAAGCTGTCAAAAAAGCCTGAACAAGTTGAGGAATTTTTTCCGCTATCAAGCACGCGGCGGGATTCGTAAGGTGCTTACATCGCCTCTCTTACAGGAACATGATGATGAGCCAGCCCACTTCCGCTACGTCGCGCAGCAGCGCTTTCTCACCCTTTGGTTACGGGCTGTTTGCCCTGATCTGGACCGCTTCAGTGCTCGGCAACACCGGCAGCTTTATCCGCGATGTCGCCAGCGCCTGGCTGGTGACCGGACTCTCCGATAACCCCACGGCGGTGGCGCTGATGCAAACCGCCGCCACCTTGCCGGTGTTCCTGCTGGCGCTGCCGGCTGGCGTGCTATCGGATATCGTCGATCGCCGCCGCCTGCTGATTGTAGTGCAAATACTCATGGCCAGCGTCAGCGGTACCTTGCTGCTGCTATCGCACAATAACTGGCTCACCGTGGAATGGTTGATCGGCCTGACCTTCGTCGGCGGCATTGGCGCAGCGCTGTTTGGCCCCGCCTGGCAGGCGATTGTGCCGGAGCTGGTGCCGCGTCATGAGTTGAAAAATGCCGTGGCGCTCAACTCACTCGGCATCAATATCGCGCGCGCTATTGGTCCGGCGACCGGCGGTTTGCTGCTGGCCAGTCTGGGAGCGATGGCGGCTTATGGCGCCGATGTGGCGAGCTACTTTTTCGTCATCGCCGCGCTGCTGTTGTGGAAGCGCCCAGCGAAAGCCAAAACCGAACTGAATGAACACTTCTTTGGCGCGTTTCGTGCCGGGCTACGCTATGTGCGGGCCAGCCACGATCTGCATCGCGTGCTGCTGCGTGCCGCGCTCTACTTCGCTTTTGCCAGCGCTATTTGGGCGCTGCTGCCGCTGGTGGCGCGCAACATGCTGCACGGCACTGCAGGCTTCTACGGCCTGCTGCTCGGTGCGGTCGGCGGCGGTGCGATTGCCGGTGCGCTAATGCTGCCGCGCCTGCGCAGCGTGCTGAGTAACGATGGCTTGCTGCTGCTCTCGGCGCTGCTGAGTGCGCTGGTGATGCTGGCGCTGGCGTTCAGTCCGCCGCAGTGGCTGGCGCTGCTATTGATGCTGGTGCTGGGCGTCGGCTGGATCATCGCGCTAACCACTTTAAACGGCGTGGCGCAGGCGGTGCTGCCGGATTGGGTGCGCGGTCGCGGATTAGCGGTCTATTTGATGGTGTTCAACGGCACGCTGGCGGGCGGCAGTTTGGCGTGGGGCCTGATTGCGCAGCATGCGGGACTCGGCAATACGCTACTGATTGCCGGAGCGGGATTGATTATTAGCGCGCTGCTACTGAAGCGTCTGGTGTTGCCCGCCGGTGAAGCCGACCTGCAACCGTCGCTGCACTGGGCGGAACCGCAGCTGGATGCCGATACCGATGTGCGTCGCGGGCCGGTGTTGATTCAGATCCGCTATCGCGTGCTGCCGGAAGATCGCGCTGCCTTCAAACAGGCGATCCACAAGCTGGCGCATGCACGTCGTCGCGACGGCGCGTATTCATGGGGATTGATGGCGCAAACCGACGATCCCAACGCGTTGCTGGAGTGGTTTTTGGTTGAGTCGTGGCAGGAGCATTTACGCCAGCACCAGCGCGTTTCCCACGCTGATGCCGAGTTACAGCAGACGGTGCTGCAATACCATCAGGGCGAGGAAGCGCCGTTGGTCAGCCACCATATCGCCATCTGATTAAGCCGGCAGATAGACATCGCGCAAACCTGGCAGCGTGAGTAAGCGCTCGCGCCACCAGGTTGCCGCATTACCGCAGGCGCTTTCGTTCCACGCCAGATACGCCATATCGCGGCGGCATTCGCTATCCAGCTGACGCGCCACCAACGCCCCGCTTGCCAGATGTGGACGCGCCAGATAAAGCGGCAGATAGCCGCAGCCAAGGCCATCCAGCTGTGCCTGCAGTTTGGTAGGGAAATCATGCACGCTCAGGGTTTTCTGCTCATCCAGCACACGTAAATCAATGCCCGTGCCGTGGCGCGAAGAGTCATGCACCGTAACGGCGCGATACTGGCGGATCTGCTCGCGCGGCAGCGGTTCCGGCGCGGTGGCGAGCGGATGATTAGGCGCGACGGCAAACACATACTCGAGCCAACCCAGCGGCTGGCAGACAATCTCTTTGCGCGTGGCGGGTTCCTGCACCGCGCCAAAGACAATGTCCGCTTCGCCGTAGTTGAGCGCTTCCCAGCAGCCGGAAAGGACATCCTGGCGGAATTGCAGCTGGGTGTGCGGATGCTCCTGATAAAACTCATCGATCAGCGGCGTCAAAATGCTAAACGGCACCGATGCATCTACGCTTATTACCAGCTGGCTCTCCCAACCGCTCTCCACGTAGCGCGCCTGCTGTTCCAGCTCATTCACCGCGCGCAGCAGCGTGCGCCCTTTCTCCAGCATCAGGCGGCCGGTGGGCGTAAAGGTGGCGCGATGGCCGGAACGATCGAGCAGCGTGATTTTGAGATCGCTCTCCATTTTCTGCACGGTGTAGCTCAATGCAGACGCGGTTTTGAACAGCCGCGCCGCTGCGGCAGCAAAGGTGCCGTGGCGATCCAGTGCGTCCAAAATCAACAGCGCCTCAAGGTTTAAACGCATGGCCAATCCTCCCCAAAAATTGTTGAACAACAACCCCAAAACAATCCGTTATCAATAAACGCTCTCATTTCGTATTTTTTTAACCAACGAAGCAAGCGCTTTAACACTGACTCAGCCCGCAACGCGAAATCTTTTGGAGAATGATGATGACAACGGCCTCACTGATTTTTACTAACGGCAAGTTTCACACCGTCGATCGCACTAATCTGCTGGCAAGCGCCGTGGCGATTAAAGACGGCAAATTTCTTGCCGTGGGCAGCGAAGCCGAGGTAATGCGCTTCGCCGGCAATGACACGCAGATTATTGACGCCAAAGGCCATACCGGCATTCCCGGCCTCAATGATTCGCACCTGCATCTGATTCGCGGCGGGCTGAATTACAACCTTGAGTTGCGCTGGGAAGGTGTACCGTCGCTGGTGGATGCGCTGCGCATGCTGCGCGATCAGGCGCTGCGTACGCCGTCGCCGCAATGGGTGCGCGTAGTCGGCGGCTGGAGTGAGTTCCAGTTTGCCGAACGCCGCATGCCGACGCTGGATGAGATCAACGCCGCCGCGCCGGACACGCCGGTATTTATCCTGCATCTCTACGATCGCGCCCTGCTCAACCGTGCGGCGCTGCGCGTGGTCGGCTATACCAAAGACACACCGAACCCGCCGGGCGGCGAGATCCAGCGCGACAGCAATGGCAATCCTACCGGCATGCTAATCGCCCGTCCCAACGCCATGCTGCTGTACGCCACGCTGGCGAAAGGGCCAAAATTACCGCTGGAACAGCAGGTTAACTCCACGCGTCAGTTTATGCGTGAGCTCAATCGCCTCGGCCTGACCAGCGCCATTGACGCGGGCGGCGGTTTCCAAAACTTTCCAGATGATTACGATGTGATTTCCGAACTGCATGCCAAAAAGCAGCTGACGGTGCGCATCGCCTACAACCTGTTTACCCAGAATCCCGGCCACGAACTGCAGGACTTTGAGAAGTGGACCGATATGCTGAAACCCGGTCAGGGCACCGATTTCCTGCGCCACAACGGCGCGGGCGAAATGCTGGTGTTCTCAGCGGCAGACTTTGAAGACTTCCTCGAACCGCGCCCCGATCTCGCGCCGGGCATGGAAGATGAGCTGGAGCGCGTGGTGCGACATCTGGTAGAGCATCGCTGGCCGTTCCGCCTGCATGCCACGTACAACGAATCGATCAGCCGCATGCTCGACGTGTTCGAAAAAGTGAACCGCGACATTCCGTTCAACGGCTTGCACTGGTTCTTCGACCACGCAGAAACCATCACCGAAGCCAATATCGAGCGGGTTAAAGCGCTGGGCGGCGGATTGGCGGTGCAGCATCGTATGGCGTTTCAGGGCGAATATTTTGTTGATCGCTACGGCAAAGAAGCCGCTAAACAGACGCCGCCGGTAGCGCGCATGCTGGAAGCCGGCGTGCCGGTGGGATTGGGCACCGATGCCACCCGCGTTGCCAGCTACAACCCGTGGACCGCGCTCTACTGGTTGGTCTCCGGGCGCACCGTCGGCGGCATGCAGCTTTACGATGACAATGCGCGTATTGACCGCGAAACCGCGTTGATGCTGTGGACCAAAGGCAGCGCCTGGTTCTCGAATGAGCAAAGCGCTAAAGGCGAGATTAAGGTCGGTCAGCTGGCGGATCTGGTGCTGCTGTCGAAAGATTTCTTCAGCGTGCCGGAAGAGGAGATCAAAGGGATTGAGTCGGTGCTGACGCTGGTGGATGGCGAAGTGGTGTATGCCGCAGGCGGATTTACGCCGCTGTCACCGCCGCCCGTGCCGGTGCTGCCTGAATGGTCGCCAGTAGTGACGGTGCCAGGCCACTATCGCAGCGCACCGCCGCAGGCCAATGGTCGCGCCGCCATGATGCCGAAAGTGCACCAGTGCAGCGGACCGTGCGGCGTGCACAGTCACTCGCACGATGTGGCGCGCCAGTCATCGGTGCCGGTGTCGGATAATAATGCGTTCTGGGGTGCGCTGGGCTGCTCGTGTTTTGCGTTTTGAGTCCTCTGCGCTTTGATGCCCTCACCCTGGCCCTCTCCCACCGGGAGAGGGAAACGCTGCCACATGTTAGCTCGGACGGTCCGGGGAGAGGGAAACGCTGCCACATGCTAGCTCGATCCAAATATTCGCTCGATCGGTCCCCTCTCCCGCCTGCGGGAGAGGGTTAGGGTGAGGGTTCAACCCGCCAACCCAAAACCCTGCTTACCGTTCTTCTTGATCTGATACATCGCCTCATCGGCGCGCGTCAGCGCCTCATCGAAGCTGTCACGCTCCTGCACCTGGGCGATACCAATCGATGCACCAATCTGCGCGTGACCGTTATCAATATCAAACGGCGTCAGCGCAGCATCCAGCACCGCCTGCAGCAAAATGCGTACTTTCGGATAGTCGATCAGGAACGGCATCAGCAGCACAAACTCATCGCCGCCAAGTCGGCCAATTACCACGTTTGGTGGCAACACATCGGTAATGCGCTGACTCAGCTGAATCAACACCTCATCACCGCTGCGATGTCCCAGCGTATCGTTAACGTGTTTGAAGTTATCAAGATCGATAAACGCCACACACAGCGGTCCCTGCGCTTTCATCTTGCTGAACTGCGTGTGCAGCGCATGGCGGTTGGTCAGTCCGGTAAGCGGATCGTGATGCGCCAGCGATGAGAGTTGCGCTTCATACTGCTTCTCTTTGGTCATATCGATATGCGTGCCGGTGACTTTAATCGGATTGCCCGCTTCATCCCATTCGGTGACGCGTCCGCGATCCAGCACCCATTTGATGTTGTCGTTCTTGCCCAGCATGCGGTGCAGCGCTTCGTAGTAAGGCGCGCGCCCTTCTATATGATCGTAAAAGGCTTTCAGCACTTCGTCGGCGTCATCCGGATGCAGGCGATCGCGCCACACATCAAACTGGGCTTTGGTCTCTTTCGGCTGAAAGCCCAGCATCGCGCCCCAGCGGCGGTTAAAAATCACCAGTTTGCCGCTGGGAATATCCAGCTGCCACAAACATAAACCGGTTCCATCCAGCGCTGCACTCAGCTTATTACGCGCGTCATGCGCTATACGCTTTAATCGCGCATTATGCTTTTTCAGGTTCTGAATCTGCTGACGTAGCGCTTCTTCTGACATGGTCGGCTGATGGAGAGGAAATAAGCGCTATTTTGCCTGCCAGGAAGTTTCTGTAAATAAAACAAATGAAAAGCCGATTAGCAGCGGTAAATTGGAGAAACTTCAGGAGTTACGTCGAAAGTTTCCAGTGAAAACAGCTGACTAAACTTACTTAAGTGCCAGCCTTTAATAAACACTACGTTATTCATCTGCTTAAACATCTCAACTCAGCTATTGTTATCCGCGCACCATTTTTCAGATATTTCTTAACTGGCATTTAATTCCTGCAGAGTTGCGTGCCGCTATGTGATGAAACCTGACGCAGCTAACACACCGTCAGAAGGTTGCGCGGCCACGCTGGCGGTGCAGAACGCTGACATAGATGGTTGAGAGTTGATTCGTGGGCAAACGCATTCTGAGCATGATTTTCCTGTTGGGCTGGTGCTTCTCTGCCTGGGGTGCTTCCACACTCAACTTCACGCCACGTTACGGATTGATTTCTCCGGAAGTCACCCTCAATCCTGAAAGCCAGCGCTGGCTGGCGCGCCATGCGGTATTACGCGTGGGCGTCTGGAGCCATACATTACCGCCTTATTCGGTGGAATTTGAAAAGAATGCGTTTGAGGGGCTATCCGCCGATTACCTCGCCATCGTCGCCAAAACGCTTAACCTGCCAGTGGAAATCAAACGCTATAAGACTCGGCTGGAGTTGGTTGATGCGCTCAATAACAAGCAAGTCGATCTGATTCCCTATTATCCGCAGGCCGCCAATCACGAGACGAAACTGGCGCTCAGCATTCCGTATTCACTGGCGCAAAGTGTGTTGATCAGCCGTCGTCAGGCAAAATTTGATCGCGAATTAAAAGACAGCCGCTATCGCCTGATGTACTACGGCGATGATGAGTTGCGAGATCTGCTGCATAAACGTTACCCCAATGCGAGCTTAGCTCCCGCGTCGCCTCCACTCTGGGCATATACCGATACAGCCTTAAATGAAGACACCGTGTTCTGGAGCAACTCTGCTACACAACGTTATTTGTCACAGCGCGGTCTGCAGAACATTATTGAAGGTCATAGCACGCCTTACATGAACGACGTTGATGCTCGCTTTGCCACACGCGCCAACAATGCGCCATTGATCGCCGCGATTAATGAGATTCTGACCAATATTCCGCTGCGTAACGCAGTACAGATCGCGGAAGCATGGGGACTGGATTATCAGTCTGTGGTGAAAAACCATCCGCTGGATCTAAGCGAAGCCGAGACGCGCTGGCTGGCGCAGCACCGGGACATCACGGTGAATTATGATCCGACACATCTGCCTTTCACCTTTCTGGATGGCAAGCAGCGCATCGCCGGGCTGAGCGTGGAGTTACTGAAACTCATCTCACAGCGCACCGGTATCCGCTTTCGTTACCAACCGATGCAAGGTTTGAGCTCCATGCGCGATGCGCTGGTTAACCAACGCGATTCTCTGATCGTTGTGAGCGATGCCGCTTCCCAGCAAAGCGATCACATCCGCTATACGCGCACCTATATCTATTCGCCCTGGGTAGTGATGACACGCAGCGACAGCAAATGGCGCAGCTTTGATGAGATGGCAGGTAAACGCATCGGTATTTATGAGCGCTCCTATTATCGTTTTGATCTGCGTCAGCGCTGGCCTGCCATCGATTTTAGTGAAAATGCCGTTTCAATCGATTCACTCGGGCAGCTACAGGATAAGCAGGTTGACGGCTTTATCGTGCCTTATGAATCCGCGCAATATTTGCTTAATAACCACTTCAATGACCGCTTCAGAGTGGCGTTTGTCGCGCCGTTGCCGATGTTTCGCATGGCGATGGCCGCCAATGCGGCGGATGAACACCTCATCTCAATCCTGAATAAAGCATTGTCGGATATTCCCCAACCTACAATGCAATCTCTGATGGAGCGTTGGATCAAATATACGCCACCGGCCACCAGCACTTCATGGCAGAGCTATCGCAGCTACGTGCTGCGCATCGTTGCCGTGGCTGGCGTCTGCCTGCTGTTTTTCCTGTGCCGCAACCATCTGCTGAAGTCTTCGCTGGCGAAGCAACGCCAGCATGAGCGAGAAATGAGTGGCCAACTGCACTACATCGAAACCCTGCTGGATGATGTCCATAAGGCCAAACGGGCTGCGTTGCGCTCTAGCGAGGCCAAAAGCACGTTTCTCTCACATATGAGTCACGAAATTCGCACCCCGCTCGCAGCGCTGATTGGCTTGCTAGAGATTGAGCATTTAGGCCAAAGCGATCCCCAGCAACGACAGAAAAATATCGATTTGGCGTGGCAATCTTCACGTTCGCTGCTGTCACTGGTGGGCGACATACTCGACCTGGCGAAAATCGAATCCGGCCATTTCAGCATTCGTCTTCTGCCGATGTCGCTAAGCGATGTGGTGCACGATACCGAAGCGCTCTTTCGCCAGGTAGCCCATAACAAAGGGCTGGCGCTGAATGTAATGCTGGATATCGATCAAGATGCAGTGCTGTTTGATCCCGTTGCGTTGAAGCAAATCCTGGCGAATCTGGTCAGTAATGCCATCAAGTTCACTACGCATGGCGAAGTTGAAGTGGCGTTGTATCAGGCCGAAGTCAGCAAACCCGAATACGTACTGGAAGTGTGTGACAGCGGCGTTGGCCTGACACCCGAGCAACAAAAAGCCATTTTCGAACCCTTTATTCAGGTTGATCAGGGCACTAATCGCGTCAGTGGTACCGGCCTTGGCCTCAACATTTGCCGTCGTCTGGCGGTGATGCTGGGCACCGAGTTGCATGTAGAGAGTGAACCGAATGTAGGAAGCGTGTTCATGCTGCGCTTTACCGCCCAGCCTGCGACGTTGACCGACGCAGAAGTTGAGCCGGTGGAAGAAGTTCCGCAGGTGTCACTCAGAATGCTAATTGTCGATGACAACGCCACTAATCGCCTGCTGCTGGCGCAGCAACTACGTTACGCCGGACATCATGTGCTGGTGGCGGAAGGCGGTGAAGAGGCGCTGGCATTGTGGCGCGAACACGAAGTTGATCGCGTCATCACCGACTGCAATATGCCCGGCATGGATGGCTTTGAATTTACCCGCCAGTTACGTATTGAGGAGAAGCTACTAAACCGGCGTGCGGTACCGATTTATGGCCTGACGGCGATGGCCGAAGAGCGCGTAGCACAACTCGCGACGCAGGCTGGCATGGATGATTGCCTGTTTAAACCGCTGGAGCGCACGCAACTGCTGCGGGTGGTCACTGGCAATATCGCCAGCAGCACACGCAATGAAACCCTGCTCACTTTGGAAAACCTGGCAGCCAACGATCCGCAAGCCTGGTGCGATCTGGTCACCACCGCACAGCAACAAAATGCGCGCGACCTTGCCCAACTGCAGCAAGCCGCTCTGGCAGAGGATTTCGCGGGTGCACGCCACGCCGCTCATCAATTACTCGGCAGCGCCAAATTGCTGCGAGCTGAAAGTCTGCAACAAAGTTGCCTCGCCGCCGAACAGGCAGCAGAGCAACGAGAGAGTGTGTTTTTGCAACAACTGATACCCGCAGTTACCACCGCAGTTGCAGAACTGGAAGCGCTCTTCCATCACGCACTGAAAAAGAATCCCAATAATGAGGTGAAACCATGAAACAAGATGCAATCTGGCAGGTTGCCGTATTAGATGATCATCCACTAATCGGCAAAGCTATTCAGTACCGACTGGCGCAGGAAGCGCTGCTGGATCTGGCGGGTGCTTTCTCTCAGCGTCAGCAGTTGATGGCTTTTTTACAGCGTCACTCAGTAGATGTCCTGGTGTTGGACTACATGCTTGGCGAGGAGGAACTCGATGGCCTGCAGATGGTAAAACAGCTGCGCGTGCGTTATCCGGAGATGAAAATTTTGGTTTCCTCAGCGGTGGAAAAACCCGCGATAGTCCAGTTGCTGTTGAAAGCAGGTGTACATGGCTTTGTGGGTAAAAGCGAAGATCAGGAAGTGCTGATTGCCGCCTTGCACCAGGTTTGCCGTAACAAGCGTTTTCTCACCCGCGACATGTTGCTGGAGATGGACAAGTTTCAGGAAAGCGACCGGGAAATGCATGATTACCTGCTGCCGCGCGAGCTCGGCGATGACATTGCATTGCTGCTACGTGAGCTAAGCCCGCGCGAGCTGGAAGTGATCCGCTGCTATCTTGACGGCTTAAGCGTCACGCAAATCGCCGGTAAATACGCGCGCAGTCGCAAAACCATCAGCGGGCAAAAGCAGACCGCGTTGCGCAAACTGGGGCTGCGATCCGATCTGGAACTCTTCAAATACAAAGAGCATTTCAGCGATCTGGCCGTGCATCTTTGAGCCTCGCTTAATGCAGATAAATTGTGTTCTGTGACGCGGATCAAGGCTTATTGAACGCACCGTGCTGTCATGATGTTTACTAGAATGGTAGTTTATCAGTTATCACAGACACGATAACGGTGGATGACATTATGCAACTGACAATGCGTTGGTTTGGTCCGAAAGAAGATAAAGTTTCGCTGGAATATATTCGTCAGGTGCCGGGCGTGCGCGGCGTAGTGGGCGCGCTGTATGACGTGCCGGTGGGCGAAACCTGGCCGAAAGAGAAGATTAACGCGCTGGTTGAGCAGGTGCATGCCGCCGGGCTCACCGTGGAAGTGATCGAAAGCGTCAACATTCACGACGACATCAAAATCGGTCTGCCGAGCCGCGATCAATATATCGAAAATTATAAGCAGAGCATCCGCAACCTGGCCGAGGTTGGCGTGAAGGTGATTTGCTACAACTTCATGCCGGTGTTCGACTGGATGAAGACCGACATGAACTACGTGCTGCCAGACGGCTCGCTCACCATGGCGTTCGAGAAGAAAGGCATCGATAAGAGCCTCGACGAGGTGGTGCAGGAAGTGCTGGGCAACTCCAACGGTTTCGCCCTGCCGGGCTGGGAACCGGAACGTCTGGCAAAAGTGCAGGATCTGTTTGCTCAATACAAAGATGTGGATGACGCGAAACTGCGCGAAAACCTCGCCTACTTCCTGAAAGCGGTGATTCCGGTATGTGAAGAAGTGGGCGTGAAGATGGCGATCCACCCGGACGATCCACCGTATTCGATCTTCGGCCTGCCGCGCGTGGTGAAGAACCGCGACGATCTCGACTGGATCTGTAACGTGGTCGATTCTGAGGCCAACGGCATCACGCTGTGTACCGGATCGATTGCCGAAGATCCGAGTAATGATGTGTACGCTATTCTGGCTGAATTCTCGCGCCGCAAACGCATTCCATTTGCCCATGTGCGTAACATCAAGATTATTCAGGATAAAGATTTCTACGAGTGCGCGCACCCAACGGAATACGGTTCGCTGGATATGTATAAAGTGCTGCAGTCGATGCATGACAACGGCTTCGATGGCTATATCCGTTCGGATCACGGCCGCTTTATCTGGGGCGAAACTGGCCGTCCGGGCTACGGCTTGTACGACCGCGCGCTGGGCACCACCTATCTGCTGGGATTGTGGGAAGCGCTGGGTAAGCGCTGAGTTTTACGCGGTGCGCACATTTGCGCCATCGTAGGGTCGCCATTCATGGCGACCTTCCCAACCAAACACACCGCACAAGCTATCAAACTCCCCCTTCCAACTTGCCGTTAAATATATACAGTTAAACTGTATATATTCAGCGGAGACTTCCCCATGTCAGAACTAAACAAAGCCGTTGTGCGTCGCTTCAACCAGCAGGTGATTGCCGAAGGCGATCGCCAGGCTTTCGATCAACTCGTCGCCGAAAACTTCATTAACCGCTCAGCGCCAGCGGGCGCACCCAGCGATCGCGAAAGTCTCTGGCACACTTTCGATCAGATCCTGCGCCCCGCTTTCTCCGATCTGCAGGTGCATATCGAAGATCAAATCGCCGAGCGCGATTGGGTCACCACGCGCAAAACGATAACCGGCGTTCACAGCGGATCGCTGATGGGCATCGCACCCACCGGTTTACCTGTAACCATTGCGGTAATTGATATGGTGCGGATTGAACAGGGAAAATACGCAGAGCATTGGGGCATGAACACGCTGGCGGCGGTGATGACGCAGCTAAAGCAGTTTGCGTAACGCACTCAAGCCTTTTTGCAGATCGTCGCGATCCTGCTGCCCGAGCGTTGCATCGATGCGCGCCGCAATCCACGCTGCGCGCTGTTCACGTGCGTCGGCCAGCGCAGCGCGTGCCTGATCGCTCAACACGATCACCTGCGCCCGCGCGTCATGCGCGCTTTTTTGCCGCAGCACCAAACCTTGCGCCTCCAACTCGTTGATCACTAAACGCATGCTTTGATGCTTCACGCCGCGCAGACGCGCGAGATCGGCGATAGAAAGCACGTCATGGCTATCGAGCAGATCCAGGGTTTCATATTGCGAGGTGCGCACGGTCGCGGTGCTGACGCGGACGTTGCGTACGAAGTGACTAATCAGCTGACGGAGCTCTTCCGCCAGCTGCTGGGTTGCAATTTCAGTGCTCAAAGGGGGCGATTCCTGCGCGCTATCGTTGCCGTATTATATGAAGGTGCGCATGAATGCGCACCCTACGAAAACCTGTCCAAACGACCGTTTTACGCATAACTGACGTGCATCAGGAAACCTATTGCCAGGCTTTAAACAATAAGCTGGCATTCACGCCGCCAAAGCCAAAACCGTTGGAGAGCGCATAGGTCATCGCCGTTGGCTGCGGTTTGAGCGCCACCAAATTCAGCCCGGCTGCCGCTTCATCCGGATGCTGCAGATTGAGCGTCGGCGGTGCAATCTGGTCGCGCAGCGCCAGAATCGAGAAGATCGCTTCCACGCCGCCTGCCGCACCGAGCAAATGTCCGGTGGCCGATTTGGTGGAAGTGATCGCCACCTTGCAGCCAGCGAACAGCGAACTAATCGCTGCCAACTCGCCCTTGTCACCAACCGGCGTCGACGTGGCATGCGCATTGATATGCTGCACCTCGCTCGCGGTAATGCCCGCCTGCGCCAGCGCGGTTTCCATCGCCCGACGCGCGCCTTCGCCATTTTCCGGACCGGCGGTGAGATGGTAAGCATCGGCGCTGGTGCCGTAACCCACCAGCTCCGCCAGCGGTATTGCGCCGCGCGCCTGCGCATGTTCCAGCGATTCAAGCACCAGCAATCCTGCGCCCTCGCCCATTACAAAGCCGTCGCGGTCACGATCAAACGGACGTGAAGCCTGCTCAGGACGATCGTTAAAACCGCCTGACATCGCCTTCGCTGCGGCAAATCCGGCCAGGCTCACGCGATGGATCGCCGCCTCGGTGCCACCGCACAGCGCGATATCCGCTTCGCCGCTGCGAATCATTCGTGCCGCATCGCCAATCGCCTGCGCACCCGCCGCACAAGCCGTTACCGGCGCGCCAATCGGCCCACAAAAACCGTGCGCAATCGAAACGTGTCCGGCCGCCAGATTGGCGAGAAAAGAAGGAATGGTAAACGGCGACAAACGACGCGGCCCACGCTCGGCAGTGGTTTCTACCGCGTTGGCGATTTCGTTAAACCCGCCGATGCCGGTGGCGATCACCGTGGCGGTGCGCTGCTGCTGCGCGCTGTCCTGTGGGAACCAGTTGGCCTGCGTCAGCGCTTCATGCGCCGCCACCAGCGCGAACTCGATAAAGCGATCCATCTTCTTGCGATCTTTGGCGGCAATAATGCCGTCGGGATTGAAACCATGCTGTGGATCCTGCTCCAGCGTCGGCACCTGTCCCGCCACTTTGCAGGCGATATCCTGCACCATCTCCGGCGGCAAGGCGCTAATGCCCGATTTTCCCGCCAGCAGCGACTGCCAAACCGCTTCCGTGCCGCAACCCAGCGGCGATACCAGCCCCATGCCGGTAATGACAATTCGTTTCATCTTTAACTCCTTAATCTGCAGGTGCTGAGTTGCACCTCAGCATGATGATTGCAGCGCTGGCGGCGCGAATTTCTGGGTGTTATCTCCAGCGCGTTTTTTCTGCAGATAATCATGGCGATAGTGCATCATCGGCTCCGCTGCCGGGCCGGGCACCATCTGATATTTATCCAGCGTCAGCGGCTGACCGTTTTCGCTATCGACCATCTGCATCTTCACCGGGCGCTGCGTGGCGGTTTCCACCAGCTGCATCTGACGACCTTCCGGCGAGAAATGGGTGCTGCCCCATTCGGTCAGCGCCAGAATCACACCGCGAAAATCGCGGCCAACAGCCGTCAGGTGATATTCGAAGCGTGCCGGGCTGGTGCTGTAACACACCTTCTCCAGCAAGCCATCGTCCACCAGCTCTTTCAGCCGCCGCGACAAGATGTTGGGCGCCACGCCGCTGCTTTTCTGGAACTCATCGAAGCGGGTAAAACCGGCCAGCGCATCGCGCATGATCAGTATGCTCCAGCCATCGCCAATGCGACCAAGGCTGCGCGCGATGGGACAAGGCATGTTGTAGAGCGGTTGGTTTTTCAAGGTTGGATATCCGACATCGGTGTGATGTCGGATACTGTTGCAGAGTCACTTTCATTTTGCAAGTAACTTGCAGAATGAAAGTTTGTAATGCAGTTTACGTAGGGTCGCCATTTATGGCGACCAGGAGTTTACGTCCGCACCCGCAACCTCGCCTCGATCTTATCGGCGATCTTGGTGACCACATACGCAATCACCATGTAAAACACCACCGCCACCAGGAAGGCTTCGAGATAGTAGAAATTCAGCGCCGCCGTCAGCTGCGCCTGAGCAAAGATATCCACCACTTCGATGGCAAACGCCAGCGACAGCGCTTTCATGATCACCATAAAGGCGTTGGCCAGATCGGGAATCGCCGCCACGATAATCTGCGGGAACATCACGCGACGGAACAGCTGGCCGCCGCTGTAACCGAGCGACAGCGCCGCATCCGATTGTCCGCTATCAAACGAGTTGAGCGCGCCCTTCCACACTTCTGCCTGAAATGCCGCGACGCAGGCACTCAATGCGACGATGATGATCACCCAATTCGGCAGCGAGTGCGCATTCACTTTCACGCCAAACAGCGTGGCGACGAAGTCCAGCGCCGGTGGCAGACCGTAATAGGCGAGGAAAATCACCACCACCATCGGCACGCCTTTGAAGGCAATCTTGTACGCGATCACCAACTGGCGCAGCACTGGAATGCGGCGATGTTCAATAAAGGCAAACAGCCCGCCGAGCAGCGTCGAGCACATAAACACCGTCACCGCCATCAGCAACGTCACCGGCACCGCATCGAGAATGCTCCAGAAGTCCGGCAGCAAAACCTCAAGATCAAACATGGTTTCTCTCCCTCATCAGACGCTGGTGAATTTGACGCGTGCAGCGGTTTTCGAGCTGTACTTCGCGTGACGTTGTTCGAAGAAACGGATAATCAACCAGGCTACGCCGCACAGCAGCGAATAGAGCACCGCCAGCACCAGATAAGTGCCGAACTGATATTGGTTGTAGTCGCGTTCCATGATCAGATGCGCAGTCGCCATCACATCCGCCGCACCGATGTACATCACCAGCGCCACGTTATGAATCAGATAGATAATCGCATTGCCGTAGCCCGGCAGCGCATAGTGCACCGCTTGCGGACCGACAATGCGCAGCATTTTCTGGCGGAAGCTGTAGCCCATGCTATCGGCAGCGTCGTGCTGGCCGCTCTCCACGGCGAGAAACGCCGGGCGCATCACTTCCGACAGATAACCGCCGTGATACAGGCTCAGGCCAATCATCGCCGCGATATTGGCGGTGACAAAATCGCTGAAGCCAAACTGCTCGGCCACCAGCGGCAAGCCATAAAACGCGACGAACAGCTGCAGCACCACCGGCACGCTGCGCGCGTACGAGACGTACAAATCGACAAACTGGCTGATGACCGGGATGCGGCGCACGCGGAATACGGTGGCGATCAGCGCCAGGAAGAACCCGACGATCATCGCGACAAACATTATGCCAAGCGTCAACGGCAGCGCCGAGAGCAGCTCGGGAATCATCGAAGTCAGATTCACGGTGAAACACTCCTGCTAAAAAAGAGCCGGTGAATGCGTCGTAGGGGCGGCGTTTGGCCCGCCCTTTCCAACGCATCATCGAGCACAGTGAATCGCTTACTTCATATACTTAGAAACGTCTTCGCCAAACCACTTCTGCGCCAGCTTATCCAGCGTGCCGTCGGCTTTCAGCTGTTGCAGCGTTTTGTTGATGTCGTCATTCAGCGCCTGGTTCTCGGCCGAACGGTGAATCAACACGTAGGTGTTGTTGATGGCCACTGGCTCGCTGGCTTTGATTGCCAGTTTCTGGTTGTCGATCACCGTTTGCTCGCCGAGGTTCGAAGGCAGGATCAGCGCATCATATTTGCCACGCTGCACCTCTTTCAGACGGTCCGGATAAGGCACGCCAGCGCTCGAGGCTTTGATCTCAACCTTGTCGTTCGGGTTTTCCTGCTGCCACTGCGTCACGAATTTGTACACGCCGCCGCCGGCGGTGACTGGAACGATGTTCTTGCCGACCAGATCTTTCATGCTGTTGATGGTGCTATCGCTGCGGCTGTAGATCTTCATCAGGCTGGCACCGATCGGCGCATCCGGGATCAGGAACTGTTTGCTGCGCGTTGGCGCTTTGTAGTAACCGCCGGTTGCCATGTCATATTTGCCAGTCGCGAGGCCGGTTTCCTGGGCGATATCCGCCGCACCTTCCATCACGAATTTGTACTGCGGCAGTTTGGCGTTGATGGCTTTCAGCACGTCCGGCTCGTAGCCCTGCGGCTCGTGACCAATCGCGCCCCACGACAGCGGTTTAGATTCCGCTGCAGTAGCGATTTTAATGGTGCGCACCGCGTCAGCGAAGCTGTTACCGCTGATCAGTGTCAGTGCGATGATGCCAGGCGCGGCCAGGCGACGTAATGTGGTTTTGATTGCAGGCATGTCGTTGATTCCTTTTAATTATTAGAATACGCGTTCTGAATTGAGGAACTGAGCAAGTCGCGGCAGGGTTGGATTTTCGAACATCTCAGTCGGGCTGCCCTGCGCGGCCACCACGCCCTGATCCATAAAGACGATGCGGTTCGAGATGCTTTTGGCGAACTGCATTTCGTGCGTCACCAACAGCGAGGTAATGCCGGAGGACGCCACATCCTTAATCACTTTCAGCACCTCGCCCACCAGCTCCGGATCGAGCGATGAGGTTGGTTCATCAAACAGCATCACATCAGGGCGCACCGCCAGCGCGCGGGCGATGCCGGTACGCTGCAGCTGGCCGCCGGAAAGCTGCGACGGATAGTGATCCAGCTTGGCGCCCAATCCCACGCGCTCCAGCTCCTGCACGGCGATATCGCGCGCTTGCTGTTTGCTTTTGCGTTGAATGACGATCAGCGGATCCATCACGTTTTCCAGCACCGTCATGTTTTTGAACACGTTGAACTGCTGGAACACCATCGCGGTACGCAGGCGGATCGCCTGGATCGCCGCTTTATCCGGTGACTGATAATCCATGCGGATCTGATCGAGCTGAATGGTGCCCGACGCCGGTTTCGCCAGATAGTTAATGCAGCGCAGCAGCGTGGTTTTACCGGTGCCGCTTGGCCCGATGATCGAGACCACATCGCCGCGTTTCACCGACAGATCGACACCTTTCAGGATCGGCGTGCTGCCGTAAGAGAGCTTAATATCGTTGAGTTCTAACATGCAGCAGCCCTTATTTGTTCAGGTCAGCATGGCCAAGCACATGCATCAGACGGTTGGCCCAGCCAAAAATGGCGATGGCGTGGATCAGATCGATAATCTCCTGATCGTTCATGCCGACCGCGCGCAGTGCCGCCATATCTTCGGCGCTGGCTTCTGACGGCGTCACCGACAGGCGACGGGCAAAACGGTAGATCGCCGCATCACGCTCGCCGAGCACATCCGCGCGATCAAAGTAGATGGCGCTCACCACCGCATCACTCTCCGCCAGCTGCGCATGGCGACGCGCATGTACAACCGCGCAATATTTGCAGCCGTTGACGATCGACGCGCCCAGCGCACCGAGTTCACGATCCGCACGATCCAGCCCGCCATCGACATACATAATGGCGTTGAACAGCACGGTACGCGCCACGTAGCTGTCGGGATCGTGCGCTAACGTGCGCACATATTCGGAGATTTTCTTGTTGGATGGCGTCACTTTCATCGCATCAAGCTGCGCGGGCGTGGCGTCTTCCACTTCCACCGGCGCGATATACGGGTGCCAATGCAGTGGCTTGAGATTAACTGACGGAATCATGCAGACCTCAACAAACGTAATCCGGCCGCGACGCGCGTCTGGAAGTTAACAAAGGCGATCAGCTCGGAGAGCGCCACAATCTGCGGATTGTTCAATCCGGCCTGCTCCAGCAAGCGAATGTGCTGCTCGGTGGCATTCATTGGCTGCTGGGTAACAAGATCGGCGTGGCGCGCAATCGTCGCCAGCGGTTCTGGCAGATCGCTTGCGCCTGCCGCCAGCGCCAGTAAATCATCCGAGGGCTGCAACGCCGCCAGCTGCGTCTGATAATCCTGTTGCAGCTCGGCATCATGGTTCAGCTGCGCCATACGCTGCGCCAGCGCAAAACGCACATCCGGCGCTAAGCCCTGATCGTCGTTTGGTGCCAGCACCGAGATGCGGCACTGTTCCGCGCCGTCAACAAATTCCGGGCGCAGGCGGCGCGTGCCGTACAGCGCATCTTCAGCGTTTAAGCCGACTGCGCGATCAATTGCGTCACTCACTGCGCGTTCTCCTGGTTGAGTAAGGGCGTGGAATCCACCCATTCATCGCCCTGCAATTCAGGGGTATCAAAAGCCTGTAAGTTGGCGTAATGCTGCTCGACGTCTTCGGCAAACAACGAAGCGGTAATGCCGCGCACCAGACGCTCGGCACCGGCGCTTACCGCCGGAATATCGCCGGAGACTTTGCCGTGCGTCAGCATCGCCGCATCGTTGAAGCAATGAATATGCGCCAACAGCGGACATGCGCCTGGCGTCAGTTCGCGGAATTCAAAAGCGGGGCCGAGATCCGGCGCTTCCAGCAAACCAGGACGCGGCGCGCCCATTTCTGGCTGATAGCGTCCGTCACGCCAGCTGCGGATATGCGGCGCGATGGCGGCAAACTCCGGGCGACCGTGGAAATCGTTGCTAAAGCCGGTCGCAGCAATCAGGAAGTCATAGCAGAACGGGCCTTGCGTGGTTTCGATTAGCAGGCCATCGGCTTCTTCTTTCACCGCGTTGATGCCGCAATCAAGCAAGAAGCGCGCATTGGCATGACGCGACACGCGCAACGTCGAGGAGCGCGGCGGTGGCGTTTGTGTGGTGGCGGTGTAATCGACAAACTTCCACTTCCACGCGTCCGGCAAATGATGCATGCCGTGCACCACGCCCTGGCTGCCGATGCCGGTCATTTTGTTGATGCGCGGCATCTGCTTACGACGAATCAGCAAATCTACCGCGCCCGCGCCGTGTTCCAGCGCGGTGGCGGCGTTATCCATCGAGGATGCGCCCGCGCCAATCACCGCAATGCGTTTGCCTTTTAGGGCAGAGAAATCAATGTCGTCGGCGGAGTGCGCCCAGAACTGGCGGCTAATACCTTGCAAGAAATCCGGCACGGCGAAACCGCCAAGGCCAGAACGTCCGGTGGCCAGCACTAAACGGCGGGTGTAAATGCGGCCGGTTTCGGCACCGCTGAGATCGAGGGCAATCAGATCATCGGCAAAGGCAATGTTGTTGATGCGCACATTGTTGCGCACCGGCAGATTCAGTACCTTGCGATACCAAATCAGATAATCCATCCACTGCGCTTTTGGAATTTTATCCAGCTCTTGCCACGCTTCTTTGCCCCACTGCGCGGTGAACCACGCACGGAACGTCAGTTGCGCCATGCCGAGCGCCGGGCCGTGCAGTGATTTCGGTGAACGCAGCGTTTCCATGCGCGCAAAAGTCACCCACGGACCTTCCAGCCCGGCGGGTGCGGCGTCATACGCCACCACATTGCTGATGCCGGTGAACTGCAATTTCGCCACTGCCGCCAGCCCGCACATGCCCGCGCCGATCACCACCACATCACGCACCGGCGCGCCATCCTGCGTGCGCTCGGGCACCCAGGATTTCGCGGGCAGTTCAAGATATTCCAGATCCTGCTGAAGCTGAGCTTCCAGCGCGGCAAGGCCATCGGCGGCATAAGTCATACACGTTTTCCCAGAAATAAGCGGCAGCCAGAATGCGGACGAAACCACTAAAGCGCGTTAGTGACTATGCATTTCCATTATCCTGATAACACATAGTTAATGGGTAATAATCACCAAAACGCATAGTAAGAGCTAAGGCTTCGCATAATCCTCTTGCCCTAAAACAGAGTCAATATTCTCGCTCAGCTTTTGACCAATGGATTTCTTATATCTTATGCCGGAAATGTTATAAGCGGGTTTGATGGTCATACGTAGGGTCGCCATTCATGGCGACCTTGCTAATGGCCGCACGAACTTTAATCCTGATTAATCAGCCGCATAATGCGCGGATGTTCACTGGCGGGCAGACGCTCAAAACCCGGCAACAGAGTGGCGGCAGCACCCGCCAAAGCCTCAACCAAGGCCTGCGCAGCCGTTGAAATTTGCCGTCCCTGCGGCGTAATCACGCCAAAGTAGTAAGGAATATCCTCCTCCAGTGGACGAATCGCCACACCGGCCAGCGGCATGCCCCAACCGGTGACAGGTTCGAGAATCGCCACGCCCAATCCGGCGCGCACGCAGCCAAGAATATTGGCGGAGGAGTTGGTTTCGATGGTTTCGTGCAGCGGCGTTTTGACCTTTTTCAACGCTTTTTCGTAGCGTCCGCGCAGCCGCTGCGGGCTCCACGGCGCAATCAAACGCCGTCCCGCCAAGCTGCTTAACGACAACCGAGATTGCGCCGCCAGCTCGTCACTCTCCGGCAACGCCACCACGCACTGCGATTGCCCAATCCAGTGTAGCTCCACCGCATGATGCTCCAGCGGCAAACTGCATAAACCGAGATCGGCTTCGGCTGTGATCACCGCATGCGCCGTCTGCACCGCCGATTCGCTGATGATTTGTACTTTGTTCTGCAAATTGAGCGCGGCCAGCGCCTGCGGCAGCAAACCCGCCGCCAGTGCAGGCGTGGCGGCAATGCTCAACGGGCGATGTTGCTGATGGGCGATCTCCTGCGCACGCAGGCGAATCTGCTGCAGTGAGAGCAGCGCTTTCTGCACGTATTGATGCAGCTGCAGCGCCTCTTCCGAGGGATGAATACGCGGCCCGTTGCGGATAAACAGCGGATAACCCAGCGATTGTTCCAGCTCCTGAATCAAACGTGACACCGCCGGCTGCGAGCGATTGAGCGCCTTCGCCGCCGCCGTGACGCTACCGGCAGAGATCACCGCCGAGAAGGCTTCCAGCTGCCGCAAGTCCAGGTCGTTTAAAATGGTCATCGCGCGATTTTTCCCTAACTCATTGATCGTTCCCGACATTGGCGCGGGAAATATTTCATCATAGAGAGAGTCGTGGGAATTAGCCACCAGGGGGAAAGTGCGCGTTGTCCCTCACCCTGATGCTCATGCAGCAAACGCAGCATATCCAGTATTGCCCTTCTGCCAGACATCACCTCACCGCTGCGCCATCGCGTCCGCGCAAGCTGCTAAAGGTGGTCACCAAATCCAACGCCCAGCGGCACGGCAAATACCGCAGGGGTGATGCAAGCGATGGTGGCGTTTATTAAGGCAAAAGCTGCCGTAATGCCGCTCAGTTAAGTATTAATTTGCATATGTATGCAGGTGCGCATGAATGCGCACCCTACGAAAAACGCCCCAGTCCTTTGTAGGGTCGCCATTTATGGTGACCGAAAGACGCTTAACTGATGAGCATTAGGCAAAAGCTGCCGTGTTTGAAGCCGTCTGATTTAACCAGGTGCGCATTGTTGTGGTCGCCATGAATGGCGACCCTACGACGGCATCAACATTTTGCTAAACAATTCGGTTTGCACCTGCCGCGCTTTTCATTAAAAGTCTTTGCATCCTTCTGTTTTCGCAGGTCCTCGCATGATCGACTCAGGCAGAGAAGCCAAACCGAACTCCCATCGTACCCTGCTGTTAGCATTATTGGTCGCAGTGACCTTCTTTATGGAAAACCTCGATGCCACGGTGATCACCACCGCAATTCCGCAGATGGCGCGGGATTTCGTCTCCAGCCCGGTGGCACTGAACGTTGGCGTCAGCGCCTATTTACTGGCAGTGGCGGTGTTCATTCCGATGAGCGGCTGGCTGGCGGAGCGCTTTGGTGCGCGTACCGTTTTTGCCAGCGCCATCCTGATTTTCACTCTCGCCTCGATCCTATGTGGCTTAAGCGACACGCTCGCGATGTTCACGCTGAGCCGTATTCTGCAAGGTATAGGCGGCGCGATGATGGTGCCGGTCGGTCGCATGGTGGTGCTGCGCGTCACCGAAAAAAAGGAGATGGTGAAAACCATCGCCTTTATTACCTGGCCGGGTTTGATTGCGCCGGTGCTCGGCCCCCCGCTGGGCGGTTTGATTGTCACGTACGGCCATTGGCCGTGGATTTTCTGGCTCAATATTCCGCTCGGCATCCTTGCCATCATCGCCACCGCTTATCTGGTGCCACAGTTCAAAGCCGAACAGCGGCGGCCGTTTGACGTGCGCGGCTTTGTGCTGACCGCCACCGCCTGCACCTCATTGATTATCGCGCTGGAAGCGCTCGGGCAGATGCATCTCAATTTTGGTATTCCGTTGTTGCTGCTTGGCGTGTTGTGCAGCTGGCTGGCGTATCGCCACAGCTTCCGCCATGCGCAGCCGCTGCTGCCGTTTAGCGCGATGAAAATTGCCACCTTCCGCAATGCGGTAATTGGCGGCTCGTTCTTCCGCGCCTCAATCAATGCAGTGCCCTATTTGCTGCCGCTGCTGTTTCAGCTTGGCTTTGGCTGGAGCGCGGCGCAGGCCGGAGCGATGGTGCTGTGGGTATTTGCCGGTAATCTGGCTATGAAACCGGCGACGACCTGGCTGATGAAACGCTGGGGGTTTCGTCGCGTGTTGATGATCAATGGCGCGATCAGTTTGGTGGCGATGCTCGGCTGCTTACTACTCAATCCTTCACTGGGCTACTTCGCCATTGCCGCGATTCTGTTTATCGGCGGGCTGTCGCGCTCGCTGCAGTTCAGCTGCTACAACAGCCTGGGCTTCGCCGATGTGCCGCAAAACAAAATGAGCGATGCCTCGGTGGTGTTCAGTATCTTCTTCCAGTTCAGCATGAGCGCGGGCATCGCGCTGGCGGCGTTGTTCCTGCGTGCATCGATGCTGTGGCAGGAACATAGCGAGATCGCGCAAAGTGATATTCATATCGCTTTCGCCGGAGTGGCGTTGTTGGTGCTGCTGTCGCTGTTTGATGTGTTGAGACTGGAGAAAAATGCCGGTGCGCAGGTGCTGGTAAAATAATATTCGCGCATTATTAACGTTAAAAACGTTAATAATGCGCTTCGCTTAAAAATAATCACTTTCACATAAGGATTTATATTTTTTACACCCATTTTAAGATAATGACTAATGATGCGAATGCTTACCAAATCTTAAGTAAAAAACGAAACATCAGGAATGCTGATTAATTTCATCACATTGAAAGAGAAAAATTTTAAAGGCGAAGCGGCAATATATTTATATTGACCAACGGCTCACGCAAAAATAATTATTACCCGCCTCATTCACTCCTTTGCAGACAGAAAAATTCCTGAGCATTATCAAGGAAGATGAGATAACTCCTAATTACCCATTGTTGTGCGTTAGGCTTTAACGACTAACCTTAAGTGGTAAGTGAAATATGCGTTACCCCCTTTATCTGAGGTATTGATTATGACAACACCACGTGGCGGTTCTGGCAATTTTGCCATGGACCCAGAAAGAGCTCGCGAAGCGGGTAAAAAAGGCGGCCAATTGAGCGGCGGGAATTTTCGAAATAATCCTGAACGTGCAATTGAAGCAGGACGAAAAGGCGGTAAGAAAAGCCGTCGTGTCGTCGATAAATCACCCGAATAACTTTGTTGCGGCTATTAAAATTATTAGCCGCAATCTTTTTATTATCAGAAGATAAACACCTACGGAAAATAACACCCCGAATTTATAAAAATGCCACTTTGAGACGTTTCTCGTTGCTAATAATGGAGACAATTAAATAACAAAAATATCAAACCGCCATATACCCTCAATAAATATCGCACCAAATAATCTTCTTGTTTTTATTTTATCGCTCACCTACACTCCGCAAAAATAATTCACCGCAGTCATCACTAATATAAACCATAACTCTAAATAGTTACTTCTTACTTAAATAGTCTTCTCAAAACGGCAGGAACATAAACTTCGCCGTGCGGGAGAACAATTATTGGATTGCCTGTTACTTATAAAAACATACCTCTGAACGGTGAGTATTCCTGCTGTACTTTTTAAACAACGGAGATCACGTGCACACTCAACGCCGCTTCAGAACGATTATCAAAAATCACTCTATCCCATTAATTAGTATCCTGTTAATAGCGAAAACACCCTTGCAAACCGCCAGCGCGGCGAGCAGTGTCATTGCGCCAGATAGCTATAGTCACATACTTAACTATTCGGACGATTACGTTATTAGTTCGGGTGAAACTATTAATTCCAACTCAGCGAAAAATGACACACTTTCAATTAATGATCCCAACTTAGCGCTGTATGGTCCTGTTGAATCGGTTTCGTTACACAATTACGGAATCATCAATAATGGATTCAACACTCATAATTTAGCCGCCGTTTCATTTTTCACCAAAAACGGCAAGCTTGATAACAGCGGTAACATCAGCGGCTGGGACTTCAGCGTCATTATGGCTGGCGGAAAAAGCGCGATCGTAAACAATGGGCAAATCATCGCCAATAATGGCGTTGCACTGTTGAGCTTTGCCGATGAAACCGCGCTGCTAAATAACGGGGTTATACAGGGTTACACCAGCGCGATTGATGCGGAAAACAGCACGAGGGTACAGATTACCAACCAGGGCAATATCACTAGCCAGCAGCAGCCCGCTGTAATTCTTCACAGCGATAGTCAACTCGCTAACGCCGGTGTCATCGCCAGTCAAAATGCTCCCGCGCTATTACTAACCGGTTCTGGCAACGCCATTACCCTGAGTAATCACTCTGCCCTGAACGGCGGCAGCAATATTGCGCTGATGAGCCAGAGTGAAGCTAACCACTTGATTTTGGAGGGTGATGGCAGTGAGAACGGCAATTTCTTCGCCGACACGCCCCAGCACGGATTGTCTGCCATTACCTCCACAGCCAGCAGCCGCTGGGCGCTTAATGGTGATGTGGCGTCCTGGGGCGCGAGTGACGATGTGATGACCATTGCCGGGCAGTTACAACTGGCGGGACATACGGTGATTGCCGGCGGTGGTGGCGCGACCGTGCAGCCGGGTGGACAATTACAGCTGATGAACGGCGGCACGTTATCGGGCAACCTCGTCAATAACGGCGAGATCAGCGTTAATCCGGGAAACAACTTTCACGGCAATCCTTTTGTGATCAATGGTAATTACACCGGCAATGCCAATAGTCAGCTCACCTTTAACGGAGCCTTAGAGGACGACAATTCGGCGCTGAATCCACTGGTGATCAACGGCAACACCGCTGGTACCAGCCAGGTTACGGTAATTAATACCGGCGGCAACGGCGCACAAACCCAGCAAGGTATAACGCTGATCAAGATTAATGGCACTTCCGCTGCTAATGCCTTCGTGCAGAAAGGTCGTATCGTGGCGGGCAGCTATGAGTACTTTTTGCAGCAGGGAACGCCGAATGCAGCCAACGATCAAAGCTGGTATCTGCGCTCTTCTTTACCGCCTGCAGCACCGATCATTAGGCCAATGGCTACACCGCAAACCAGCGCGATCCTGCGACCCGAAGCGGGCGCTTATGCAGCGAACATGGCCGCCAGCAACACCCTATTTATCCATCGATTACAGGATCGCCTCACTGCGACTGCGCCAGGATCGTCAATGTGGTTACGTCAAACCGGTGCGCATCAGCGTGCGCAAGCGGGAAGCCAGCTTGATGATCGCAGCAACCAATATGTGGTGCAGATGGGTGCCGATCTGCTGACGCTGCAAACCAGTGAACAGAGCGCGCTTCACCTCGGCGTCATGGCGGGCTACGGCAACCATCAAGGCAAAACCACCTCTCGCGTCACTGGCTTTGGCAGTGAGCATACGCTTAACGGTTATAGCGGCGGTATCAGCGCCACCTGGTATGCGGATGAAGCTCGCCGTTTAGGACTCTACAGTGATAACTGGCTGCAATTTAGCCGCTTTGAAAATCACGTGAAGGGAGACGATTTAAGCGCTGAAACCTGGCGTTCGCAAGGCGTAACGGCCGCCACCGAATGGGGCTATCGGGCAGTATTTTCGCTGAGCGATCAAACCCAACTGCTACTGCAGCCGCAAGTTCAGATCGCATGGATGAATGTACGCGCCAGCGAGCATCAAGAGCAGAGCGGCAGCTCAGTGCAATTCACCGGTGATGGCAACGTTGCGACCCGCGTCGGCGTCAGAGCGGAACTGCAAACGAGCCGGTTAACGCCCTACGTTGAAGCCAACGCCTTGCACAACAGCCGCGCTTTTGGCAGTCAAATGGACGATCGCGTAGTGGAGATTGAGGGAACGAAGCACATTGCTGAAGTGAAAGCCGGTATTCGTGCCGACCTGTTTTCTGGTCTGGAGATCGCTGTTGAGGGCAACGCGCAGCAAGGCACGGATCATTATCAAAACCTCGGCGGCGCGCTAACGCTGCTGGCACATTTCTAAGAGAGCTTATTGCCCTCCGGCTGTTGTGGAGGGCTTTATTGCCTCCCGCGATTCTTCCATTTTTCGTAACAATGACTTCGCTGATCAGGCTATTTTGCCGCTGAAATGTCTGTGCGAACCTTAGTCATCGCCGGGGATCATCCCGAGCAACACCTAAGGAACCGCAACATGAAACTCTATCACTTCCCGCTTTCTGGTCATGCTCACCGCGCACGTCTGTTCCTGTCGCTGCTGGATTTGCCGCATGAGGTTATCGATGTCGATCTCAAATCTGGCGAGAACAAAACGCCGGAATTCCTCGCCATGAATCCGTTTGGTCAGGTGCCGGTGCTGGAGGATGACGGCGTGTTTATTGCCGATTCCAACGCCATTCTGGTCTATCTGGCGAAGAAGAGCGGTCGCAGCGAATGGCTGCCGGAAGATGCCGTTGGCGCGGCGGCAGTGCAGCGCTGGCTGACTGTGGCTGCCGGAGATATCGCCTTTGGTCCGGCAGCGGCGCGGTTGATTACCGTATTTGGCCGCCCGTTCAATCCCGAAGAGGTGATAGCCCGCGCACATCTGGTGCTGTCACGCATTGAGAAGCATCTCGAAGGTCGTGAATGGCTGGTCGGCGATGGCCCGACTATCGCCGATGTCGCGCAATACAGCTATATCGTCGGTGCGCCAGAAGGCAATGTCGATCTCTCCGGCTATCCGGCGGTGAACGCGCTGCTGCGTCGCATCGAAGCGCTGCCGGGCTTTGTGCCCTTCCCCCAAACTGCGGCTGGCCTGCGCAGCATCGCCTGAGTCCACCATCATGAGCAAGAAACTACCGGTTTGGCATCAGGGTGAAATCGCGCTGCAGCAGCAGGCGGGCGTGGCGGAACGCATGGCGGAAGTCGGCCAGCGGGTGATCCGCGATCACATGCCCGATCAACATCGAGACTTCTACGCGCAGCTGCCGTTTATTGTGGCGGGCAGCGTTGATGCGCACGGCGATGCGTGGGCCACGCTGCTGGAAGGCCAACCCGGTTTTATCTTCTCACCGAATGCCACCACGCTGGATATTGAGGCGCGTCCGCATCAAGGCGATCCGGCGGCGGCGGGCATGCAGGATGGCGCGCCGGTTGGGCTGCTCGGCATCGAGCTGCACACGCGGCGTCGCAACCGCATGAACGGCGTGTTGCAAGCAATTGGCGGCGGTTTTCGCGTGCAGGTGGAACAGAGTTTTGGCAACTGCCCGCGCTATATCCAGCTGCGTGATTTTCATTACGCCCGCGATCCCGCCGAACCTTATCGCGGTGAGGTGGAAAGCCTGAGCACGCTGGATGATACCGCCCGCGCCACCATCGCCGCGGCGGATACCTTCTACGTCGCCACCTATGCCGATCGCCAGGTTGATGCCTCGCATCGTGGCGGTAAAGCGGGCTTCGTGCGCGTCAGCGAAGATGGCCTGCTGACCATTCCCGACTTCAACGGCAATCTGTTCTTCAATACGCTCGGCAACATTCACCAGAATGGCAAAGCGGGATTGCTGTTTGTCGATTACGCCAGCGGCGACACGCTGCAACTGAGCGGCGATGCAGAAGTGATTCTCGACTCGCCAGAGATCGCCGCCTTTCAGGGTGCCGAACGGCTGTGGACGTTTCGCCCGCGCCGCATCGTGCGTCGTCGCGCCGCCCTCGCCTTGCGCTGGTTCACGCCGCCGGATGGCGTCGCACCCAGTTCGCTGATGACCGGCGACTGGCAAGCCGCCGAGCAGCGCCTAAGTGCGGCGGAGCTGGCAGCGCGCTGGCGTCCGTTCAAGGTGATGGAGGTGGTGGATGAGAGCGCCACCATCCGCTCGTTTCATTTGATGCCGGATGATGGCGCGGGTTTATTGCCGCATCTGGCTGGTCAACATCTGCCGATTCGCGTGCAGCTGCCTGGAATTGATAAGCCGCTGATGCGCGCCTATA
The DNA here is from genome assembly GCF_900116775.1 of Pantoea sp. YR525. Lineage (NCBI taxonomy): Bacteria > Pseudomonadati > Pseudomonadota > Gammaproteobacteria > Enterobacterales > Erwiniaceae > Pantoea > Pantoea sp. YR525. Next base: position 360,150 of record NZ_FPBU01000003.1, on the reverse strand, counting down.
CACTTTCGGTCGCGCCGTCGGATGAGGTTTACCGCATCAGCGTCAAACGTGATGGCGCGGTTTCGCGCTATCTGCACGATCATCTCTACATTGGAGCTACGCTGGAAGCGCGTGCGCCGGCAGGTGATTTTACTATTGATGCCAGCGAACCACGTCCGGCGGTGCTGCTGGCAGCTGGCGTGGGCATCACGCCGATGCTGGCGATGCTGCGACATCTGATATTCGAAGGAGAGCGCAAACAGCGCCTGCGCCCAACGTTCCTGTTCCAGTCGGCACGCAGCAAGGCCGAGCGCCCTTTCGTGCGCGAACTCGACCAGTTGCTGGCGGCGGCGCATGGCGCGGTGAAACTGGTGCGCGTTCTGAGCCAGACGGCGGATGCAGAACCGGATATTGATTACGATTTCGCAGGCCGCATTGATATGGCGCTGCTCTCGCGGGTGCTGCCGTTTAACGATTACGACTTCTATCTGTGCGGTCCACCGCAGTTTACCCAAGCGCTGTACGACGGGCTGCGCGCCTTCAATATCGCCGATGATCGCATTCACGCCGAAGCCTATGGGCCGTCATCGCTGCAGCGTTCCCGCGATGTGGAAGCCGAAGAAAAACCGCTATTACCGGTAGCAACGCAATCGGTGCCGGTGAAATTTATGGATTCGCTGAAAGAGGCGCGCTGGACGCCAGATGCCGGTTCGCTGCTGGAGCTGGCGGAAGCGCGTGGCCTAAGCCCGGCGTATAGCTGCCGCGCCGGACATTGCGGCAGCTGTAAAACTAAATTGCTGCAAGGCGCAGTGACTTACCCAACGCCTCCGAGCGCGCAAGTGGCGGATGATGAAGTGCTGATCTGCTGCGCAAGACCGGCGCAGCAAGAAGGTGAGGTGCAGGCGATTCAGCTGGCGCTATGAGTGACGAGGTTTATCGCACTTTGCCTTTATAGATATCAGGCCGGGTAATCGTCCAGGCGTAATTCGGCTGGTTAACCGGCTGATAGCCAAACTTTTCATACAGCCACGGCGCAGTGCTGGTGAACAGCGTAATTCTGCGTAGCCGCGCGAAAACCGGATGCGCATGAATGCACTCCATCAACCATCGTGCTAAACCATTTCCCTGATATTCATCAAGCACGTAGACATCGCACAGATAGGCGAAGGTGGCGTAATCCGTGATCAGCCGCGCAAAGCCAATCTGTACGCCCTGATGATAAAGACCAAAGTTGAGGCTGTTTTGTACCGAGGCATAAACCGTCTCTTCATCAATGCCTGCTGCCCATGTCGAGGTGGTGAGGTAACGGTGTATGGCGACGAGATCTAATTTGTTTTTGTCTGTGCTGATCAGATAACAATCTTTGTTCCATTCTTCTATAACGAAATCACTCATCTCTGGGGCCTACGATACTGTTATTGGGATGTAAAAAGATTTTATGAAGGATAATGGCGGGCGCATAGTGGGCAACCCTTAAATCGGGTCTGACCATGATTTAGCCACTTAAGATTACATGGCCATAATAATTTGGATTAAAAACTCATGGCCAGCCCCACGCCATATCCCTGGGTATTATTTCCGAACATATAACGTGCCACTATTCGTGTACGACTGATGAAAACCGGATATTTACTACTATCAAGCTCGAGCCCAACACCCAATGAATTTAAACTATCGAATCCTAATTGGCCACGCTGCTCACCCAAATATTCAGTGCGTGCAGCTTCAAGCACATAGCGCAAAGGACTTCCTAATAACGTCCAATCTGAAATTGGATCACGACGACGTAAATAAAGCCCGAGATTTTCCGCAGTGGCGCTCCCGCTTACAGCCTCAGAACTATTACCGAAACTATTAAGCTCTTGGTATGAGTATCGCAACTCAACATCAATATCCTGCTCTTTGCTAAATAATTCATAATCCAGCATTAGCGATCCCCCCAAGCCATACGCATTGAGGCGGCCACCATCCAGGAATTTGTAGTCTGCATCTTCAAATTTTTTTTGCAGAACAAAAGCGCCAATACGCAGATCACTGGCCATTGTACCTAAGGTGAAATTTGCGATGGGCCGCAGGACCCAATTGCCGCCGAGTTTATCCGTATGAAGTTTTATATCCCAACCAATACCGCCAGTCGCAGTTAAGCTATTCCATTTAAACGGAATTTTGCGGCTTTCATTGCCATTAGAAACAACAAATTGGGGATCATATCGGCTGTAACCGAGAGTACCTTCGAGATAGAGAGGAAATTCCTCACTAAGCGTTGCACCGCCGCCAAACTGAGTAATTGAAAGCGAGTTTTTTTCTTTGGTGTCAGCACCGATATTGAGGTCACTTGCAGTGACATCCGGTACCACCGTGTAGCTCATAAGAGAAAGGACGGCATTAGCGCGACTTTTTAGAGGGGTATCATCTGCAGCAAAACTAGTATAACTCGTTAAAAGCATTACGCTAATTTGAATAATTGTTATACGAGAAATGAAAAGAGCCATGTTTTACTCCAGATGTCACACCCCACGACTGATCGTTTCTTATTGCATTGCAGCGCCGCATATTTAAATTCATTTTATTTTAGACCGGGCTATGCAATAGAAAGTTATTTTCATCATTATTTTTCTATAAAGTGACAAAAATCATAATAAGTAGTCACTTATTGGTGGGCGTTTAAAGGGGTGTAATTTTTAGAATCGGTGATGATGACTTCAATGATAATTATTTTTCGGTGCATGGTAAGTATTGAGAAGGAATGAAATTGGGAAATTCAGAGGTGTTTGCACAAGCGATGAGAAAGGAATACAAAGACTCTTTTATGCGGGAGTATTGAAAGATTCGTTAAGATTTGTCGTGAGTTACAGGATCGAAAAAAGGGTACTAGCGTTAACTAGTACCCTTTCTGGAAGGCTTGGTGCTTCAATGTTGCTTTGAACACCACCTTCTCTAAACACCCGTCAGAACTCTTCATTCTAACCAGCGTTTCGATGTATGGTGCCCGGACGCGGAATCGAACCACGGACACGGGGATTTTCAATCCCCTTGCTGAGACTTTAGGTTTGATTTTTCTATCGGAAATTGAGCAAAAAACGGCGTAGTACAACGTGGTGTAGGTGTACTTCCGAATAACTTTCGGATGTGCATGATGAAAATACTTCCCGTAATTTCCACCAAAGGTGGAGAAGGCAAATCTACGCAAGCCGCAAACCTCTGTGGCTTCCTCGCTGATGCAGGATTGAAGACGCTGTTAATCGATGGCGACTTCGGCCAGCCCACTGCCAGCAGCATCTATCAACTCACCTATGAAGCGCCGTGCGGCATATACGAATTGCTAATGCAGTCGGTAGATCTCGGTGATTCAACCAACATAATCTCCAACACTTTCATCCCTAATCTCGACGTAATCATCTCTAACGACCCGCAAGCCCACTTGCTGACTGCCATGCTGCACGCGCCGGATGGCCGGTTGCGCATGCGTAACGTGCTGCAGCATCCGCTATTTGATGAATACGACGTCATCATCATTGATTCGCAGGGCGCGCGTTCGGTGATGTTGGAGCTGATAGCTCTCGCAGCCACCAATACAACCATCGGCATAGTGAAGCCGGTATTGCCAGACATTCGCGAATTTCTGCGCGGTGCTATAGCGATGTTCGAACAGCTGCGTTCGCTCTCTTCTTACGGCATCGCGCTTCCGGCGATTCGCATTCTTGTGAATTGCATGGATTACACCTCCCTGGCCAAAACCACACTTGGGCAACTGGAGACGATTGTTAGCGAAGGGAAATATAGTCCCTACGCCGAAGAGATCCCCGTTTCGTTGCTTAACACTCAAATCTACGATCTCGACATCTATAAGGCGGGCCACTTTGCTGGCGAACCTGCGCACCGGCTGGAAACGCATACACGCCGCAAGAGTGATTCGGCGCTGCAAACGATGCACAACCTGGCGTGTGAATTGTTCCCGGAATGGCGCGGTCAATTTAATGCGCTTCTTTCACGTTCTGTGAAGGAGGTGAACCATGTCTAAGTCCAGCAATTACCCAATTGAAATGCCGCATTCAACCGATGCTGAACAGGCAGTGCTGGGCGCGCTGATGCTGGATAACGATCGCTGGGATGATGTCGTAACGCTGATTCAACGCGAAGACTTCTTCTCCGGCCCGCATCGCGCGATTTTCAAAGGTATCGACGAGCTGGCCAAAGGCAACAGCCCGTTCGACCTGATCACGCTCAGCGAACTTCTGGAGCGTCACAACATTATTGAACAATGTGGTGGATTTGCTTACCTCGCCGAACTGAGCAAGAACACGCCGAGCGCCGCCAACATCCTCGCCTACGCGAGGATAATTGCCGAAAAGAGCCAGCTGCGTCAGTTGTATGTGCTTGGCAACCAACTTACGCGCGATGTGCAGCTTCCCAACGCCACCGCCAACAACATCACCGAAGTCGCCGAAAGCCAGTTGTTCAACCTTGCCGAGAAAGGCCATGCGCGTCAGCATCAGGAAATCACGGTTCTCGATGGTATGTCACAACTGCTTACCCGGCTAGAAGAGACGACCGGCGGCAATGGCATCACCGGTACGCCGTCGGGTTTTCGAGAACTAGACCAAATGACGTGCGGTTTGCAGGCGGGCGATTTAATTCTGCTGGCTGCTCGTCCCTCTATGGGCAAAACGGCGCTGGCATTAGCGATGTGTGAATCGGCGCTGGATGCGCTGGAGAGCAATTTAGTTTTCTGCTTCAGCCTGGAAATGCCCGCCGAGCAGCTGATGATGCGGCTGGTTGCAATGCTTGGTCAGGTTGAGCTGAATTTGCTGCGCAGCGGCCAGCTCAATGATGAATGCTGGGCCAGAATAAGCATGGCGATGGAGCGCGTCACTGCCTGGAAAGATCGGCTGATTATCGATGAAAACAGCGACCAGACTCCGGCGCTGTTACGTGCCCGCGCGCGGCGTTACATCCGCAAATACGGACAACCAAGCCTGATTCTGGTCGATTACCTGCAGCTAATGCGCGCGCCTGAGCAGGAGAACCGCACGCAGGAGATTTCAGAGATCTCGCGCTGCCTGAAGGCGCTGGCCAAAGAGCTGAAATGTCCGCTGGTCGCACTTTCCCAGTTAAATCGGCAAGTTGAATCGCGCCCCAATAAGCGACCAAACAACGGCGATCTGCGTGATTCTGGCGCACTGGAACAGGACGCCGACCTGATTCTCTTCATCTATCGCGATGAAGTTTATAACGAAAACTCCACTGAAAAAGGCATCGCTGAAATCATCATCGGCAAGCAACGCCAGGGCCCTATCGGCACCGTCAAAACCGCTTATGATGGCCGCTACACACGCTTTTCGAATGCTGAAAGCAACTCCTATCACTTTGGTTATGGGAGGGCTCAGGCATGACAGCGATGGCAAAACAGCGCACAACCGATCTGACAGATGCGCTTTTAAAGCGCGGTCGTCAGGCCGAGGCAACATTAACCGTGGCTACACCAGATGCGCCTGGCAGCGAAATGCCAATGGTGCTTACGCTGGATCAGTTGCGTCCCAATCCAGATAACCCACGCACCAGCCGCAATCCACGTTTCGATGACATCAAGGCATCGATTCGCGCGCGTGGCCTCGATACCGTGCCGAAAGTCACGCTCGATCCCGACAATCCCGGCTCTTACATCTTCAGCGACGGCGGCAACACGCGTTACCAGGCGCTGTGTGAGTTGTGGGCCGAGACGCATAGCGAACATTTCTACCGCGTGCATTGCCTGTTCAAACCCTGGCCGGGTCGCATCAAATGCGTGATTGGCCACTTGGCAGAAAACGAACTGCGCGGCGAGCTTAGCTTTATCGAGAAAGCGATCGGCATTCGCAACGCCCGCCAAATCATTGAGGATGAATCGGGCAAAGCGGTTTCCCTACGCGAGCTGGCAACGGCGCTGACGGATCAAGGCTATCCGGTTAGTTATTCTAGCCTGAGCCGCATGGACAGCTGCGTTCGCCATCTCTATCCGCATTTACCGGCGCTGCTGGAGTCGGGTCTTGGCCGTCCGCAGATCAACGCGTTGTTGGTGCTGCGCAGCGATGCCGAGAAATTATGGAATCACTATGCGGCTGAAGCCAAACCGGAAGTGACGTTTGAAAACGTGATGGCCAAAGTGTGCCCGCATTTCAATTCGCCAGAGAGCTGGTCGCTGGAGATGTTCCGCGACGAGTTTATCGGCGAGCTGGTCAGCGCGTTGCCACATCCATCGCTGAACTACGACCGCTGGCTGATTGAGCTTGATCCCAGTGAACAAAACCGTCGCCAGCTGTTTGGCGAACCTGAACCGGTTGCACCGCAGCTGCAGCAGCAAAACCAGCAGCCTGAACCGGAAGCAGCAACACGCGCGCCTGCGCCGGTTCGAAAGCCAACCCCACCACCCACCACGCCAGGTATTGCCAGTGGCAACACTTACGTACCTAATTCCACTGTTGCCACTGGCAACACCCCCGAGCCGAGTTCTACTGTTGCCACTGGCAACACTTTCGAGATGGTTACTGATGTTGCCAGTGGCAACACTCAATCAGCCGCACCCGATTTCTGGTCCATCCCTACTCTGCAGGACGATGCCGATCACCTGCGCAATATCGCTTTTCGCCTTGCCTTTGAACTGGCCGATTCGGACAGCGATGGTGAAGCCGTCGTACCAGATAACAGCGCGGCTTCTGCTGGCTATCGCATTGACGAAGAACTTAGCGTCTCGCCGATTTCATGCCTGCTTTCCTCGCTGGCTGGCGGCGCGTGCGATGAAGACTTACCGGATTTGATGCGCGAGCTGCTAATTGGCAGCAGCGATGCCGCGCCGCGTTTTGACGATGCCAGCACCCAAACGTTCATGAAGTTAATCCGCACGTTGCGGCGGCTGCGCGAGCTGCAGCGCCAGAGCTGAGCGGCATGTTTAGTCGATTGAGATTACTGAAAACCGGAGATCACGATGATGAGTAACAGCTTGTCTCAGGCCACCAACGGCCTGCTTACCCAGTTAGTGATGGAACTCAAATCAGGCTACATCCGCCGCTGCGAAGCGCTGGGTTTGATGCCAGAAGAAATGCAGATGCTTCATGGCCTCACCATTGAAGACCTGCATTACCTGATGAACAGCCCGGTATCGGTGCTGACATTTCGCATCCACCACGAAAACCTGTCGCTGATGTTGCAGCAGGCGAGACGCGAGCAACGACGACTGCAGCGCATTGATCGCGCGCTGGCGCTCAACGGTTCTATAGAGTTGATGCAGCACTACTTCGGCCTTTCTACGGTTGAAGTCGCCGCACGCCGCCGCATGGCCGGTATCGAAGTGCGCAAGGGGCGCGGCGTGGTGCTCAACGACGAGGACAACGCCGAGATCTGGCGCAAATGGCAGAAAGCAAGCATTGACGATCCCGACAGCGCCGATGGCCTCGACGTGATGATGCTGTGTGCTGAACAGATGGATTTGTCGCTGACCGCTATCTGGCACGCCGTGCATGGCTGGCACAGCAACAAAAAACCAGAGCCCGCAGCAATGCGGAAGATGGCATGAGCCAACGCAACCAGACGCTGACTGAAGGACTTGTTGCGCCGGTCAATGTGCCAGAGCCCTGCCGCCGTAAAGCGGTGAGGCAACTGACGCTGTTCCGGTGCGGCAAGAACAACTTCACGCGCATCAAAGCGAACGGCTCGGATTATCTCAAGATCGACATTGGCCTGTTCTGGCGGCTGCTGAGTAAAAACAGCGGCAAAGACTGGGAACTGATGACGCATGAGAGATACAGCAAGGCGATCTGGAAATAGCGAGTGTTGTCACTCTGTATCCCGCGCGGGGTACAGCAATAACAGCATTCACCCGATGGCACGTAGCGATCGGCGGCAAAAGGAAATGACATGAATCTCCCCTCTGACAGCTTAATCGCTTTCACGATGGAAAAAATGCAGGCGCGCCTGGCGGAAAAGTCCAGTGACGATGGTGTCTCGCAGCTGCGCAGTGGTTTGCTGTATCTCGGCAATGTGCAGGATGCTTATCCGCGCCAACTGCTGCTTGATACGCGGCTCTCACCGCTCGATAAAATGGCGTGGATGATGATCAGGCTGTACGCGCAGCAGAATTATGGCGCAGTGTTCCCCAGCTATGACGAGATGCAGCTACAGCTCGCTTCCCCGCATAAAGGTAAGGCGTCGCGCGAAACGGTCAGCCGCGTGCTGATGATGTTGCGGCTTACCGGCTGGCTAAGCCTGTGCAAGCGCGTTCGTGACGATCAAGGTCGCGTGCGCGGCAATATCTATGCGCAACACGACGAACCGCTAACCTGCTGCGATGCCGAAATTATGGACCCGGCGTGGCTCGATACCGTCGCTGAAGCGTGCCGCAGCGGCAATAAAACCATCAAGCAGACCGCATTGCAGGTGCTGGATGAAATCAAAAATGACCCGCAAATGCGCCACTGCAAAAGCCATATTAGCCAGATCGAGAATCGCCTGTGCAAACCACAAACGCCGCAGGAAATGGCCGCAGCCAGGAAGCTCTTCTCTCCGAATTCGGTTTCCGAACCTGGTATAAAAACGCCGAGTTCGGGAGCCGAACCCAGCATTGCGCCGCATTCAAATTCACTGAGTTCGGTTTCCGAACCCTCGCTGATACCAAGGCTTCGGCCCGGAGTTCGGAATCCGAACGGTAACGTACGTTGTTTTACACAAGGTGTGAAAAAAAACACGTTTACACCGGCTGCGCCAGCGTCGGAAATCATCCCCGAACGCCACCGACAGTGTTTCAGCCAGGAAGATCTCGCCATGCTTGAACACCGGCTGGCAGCGTTGCCCGCTGAGCAGTCGCAGCAGCTGCTTCACCAACTTGGCCAGAACCTCGATGCCGGTTCAATCCAGAACCCAACCGGCTGGCTGCTGGCGATTATCAAAAAAGCGAGAACCGGCCAGTTCACTCACATTGCTGATTCGCCCTCAGCCACTTCACCGGCTCAACCGGCACAACCTGAACCGACGGCACGAGCAGCCAGCTCTGCCGCTGACATCGCTAAGATCGTGCAATCGATACGGCAACGCCTGAACAGCTGACGAGCCAGATAACTGGCAGTTGTGTGAATGGTTTTACGATAGATGTTGCCTTAACGCTCCTTAAAACTGGCGCAGCATCATCAACTATATGGAGTGGGAAATGGCTGAAGAAAAGAACGAAACCGATACGGCCAAAGCAGGCGCGTTACGCTCCTCTTTGACCATTGAACTGCACTCGCATTATGCGATTCGATTGTGGGAAGGCCGCCGACGTCAACCTGATGACCTGCGCGAACGTGGCAGACCACAAATCCTCAGCATGCCGCGCGTGATTCAGCGCGCTGGTTTGATGAGCCGTGACGCCGAAGGTGATAATCCTTATGCAGATATGGCGTTGTTAAAGCTGGAGAACGCGCTGGATCTGGCTACCACTGAGATCCAGAAGTTGGTCGATGAGCTGGAAGCGACGCTTAAAGCCATTCCCGCGCGGATCTCATTGACGGATGTATCGTCGGTATCGCCGCTCAATATTGGCGTCTTCAGCCGCACGCCGCTGGGTTATCGCTGCGTATGGCTGCTGGTAGGTTACGACCAGCTGGCGATGAAGGTTTTTCAGGCATCCCATTACGGGCTGATCAGCGGAAAAGAGCGCGATGAAATGCTCAGCAATGGCGGCCATCTGGTGCGCAAGGTATATGGCGTAGCACAGCACTATCGTTCGTTCGCCGTAACGCGCGCCGATCTGCAACAGAATACGGTGATTGCCAGCGAAGCCGTCAAGCTGCTGGGTGACGTTGATCTGGAGGTGATGACGGGAAAAATGCTCTCCACCTTTTCACCAAACCTCAAAAAGCTGGCGGAAAATAGTGAAGCTTCTGAATAACTTTCCGGCGCTTCAGCAAAGCCTTTTATGTCCTCAGCGATGCTGATAAGGTTAACAGGCTTCGATGTAGCACCCCGTGACTGCGGGATGGTTGGATGTCTTTTACGGGGACAGAAAATCATCAGTCCGGCAGGCAAATCACCGCACATCCGATTTGGTCTGTAAGGCGCACGCCCTCCGTGAAAACCGCGCCGGAGCTTCAACTCCCGGAGTAACGAATACACCATCGGTCTGCGTGCAGGCCCTGAGCGCTGGCAATTGCTGGCGCTTTTTTATTTCCATCTACGCAAAACTACTTTATCGCTGACATCCGCTTTTAGCGGCAGGAAACTGGAACGGCATTATTGTTGTTGTCTCAACAACCAGCCAATGTTTCAGCAGCCTGAGAGAAACGCTTACGCGGTTGCCATCTAAAACTTCATGACCTGAGAGAAGTGCTGCTTTTGCAGTGGTCAATCCGCTCAACCTCTTAATGCGGATATCACCAATGTGATGAGGTTCTTTGTACTAACCAGCCAGCGCGGCATAGCTATTCGCGCTTCCTGACGGAAAGCATTTACCCGTCAGGGATGAATGTTTCTCCGTCACTATTTCCCACTCCCGGAGTAAACATCATGACTGCTACCACTACCAATAACGCTGCAAACAACACCAACACCACTTCTACCAAAGCTGAATACTTCAATCTCAACATCAAGGGCCTGGGTTATCTGAGCAACATTCGCAGAATTGAAACCCTCACTGGCAGCTTCCTCAGCGTGGTGATTAATGCGCTGAGCGGCCCCACTGACAACCCTACCTATGTGCGCTTTGATGCCACTGTCGCCGGTAAGGAGGCAACGGATCTTATAAGCCGCTGCCAGAAAGCCGTAGACGAGGACCAGAAAGTGCTGCTTGGGTTTACTCTCAGCAACCTGACGTCTGACATTTTTACCCTCAACAAAGGTGATCATGCAGGCGAACAGCGGGTTAGCTTGAAGGCCAGGCTGATTAAGGTCGATTGGATCAAGATTGGTCAGGCGATGGTTTATAAAGCGGAGAAGAGTGAAGCTCCAATCCCAACACAAACTGGAACTAAACAGCATTATGCTGAAAATTCCTTTTAAAACACTAAACCCTACATCTATGATGTAGGGTTTTTTATGACTAATCATGATTTAGTAACGCGACATTACAAAATAACCATAAAAATCAGAGTGTTGTATTTTAACTATCATATTGAAACTTCATGTTTGTTTACACTTTAGTCTAATGCTATTAATTTGTTCCTGAATAAATAATCTCAGGGACAAGCTCTCATGACGAGCAGCACAAAACTGGCAAATACAAAAAACTTAATGAATTGCGTTCATTGCTTTAAGCAAGATATTGTAAAGCCTAAAGCTAAATCTCATACAGGAATTGCTATTGATTATTTAGATTTGATTGAAAACACAAACTCGTTTATTCGAGAATTAAAAAGTACAGCATCTGGATGGGTTTACTCCTCAGAGAAGTACAATCACATTCTCACTAAGGAGCTTTCACAAAGGGATGGGGATATCCAAAATGCTATTAGCATAATTGAACAAACAATTAAAATGAAGTTTAGAAAAGGATGCCCTCAAGGGCAATATGGTGAGTTACTTCTTTTTAATTTAATTCAGCATTTTTTTCATGCCGCGCCCTTGTTAAGAAAAATGCCTATAACTACGAATCCTAACCTTGAAAGGCATGGCGCCGATGCAATACATTACCTAAAAAATGAGAATGGCCACATTTTCTATTTAGGAGAGTCAAAATGTTACAAATCAAACTATAAATTTAATGAGGCTCTTTCTGAATCGGTAAATAGCATTTTGACCACTTTGAGTAACATTCAGAGTGAAATACAACTTTATCAGCATGATGATTTTATAGATCCGATTCTTCAACCTATTGCTGATGGCTTAATAAATAACACCTTAGATAATCCAACCTTTGAATTGGTTTGTCTAATCGTTTACACGGAAACTAGTAAAGTTGAGGCTCCTTCGGCTAATGAAATCAGAGCTAAGATTGAAGAGATCGTACAGAATCGATGGGATAACACAACCGATCGGCTGTATGAGAACTTTCATACTGGCTATATAAGCCGAATAAATTACATCGTCTTTCCGTCATGGTCATTAGAAAAATTACTCGAAAGCTTTGAGGATTAGTTATGAATGATAAGGAAATTTTGAAATACCTTCTTGAGTATGAGTCAAAATATTTTGGCTCAAAGCTTGGTCTAATCTTAGGGAAACAAGAATCTTTAGATGAGCAGCTTTTAAAGAATGCCTTATCTATCCTATCAAAAATATCGAGATCTGAAGCATCAGATCAATCTAAACAACTGGCAATTGCTATAATATCACTTATTTGGACCCATTGTGATCCAGTGTTACATGATAGCCTAAGACAATTTTTAACACCCGTATTATCTGCAATAGGGTTCTCACCTAGTAATAACATGATAGACCCTCTTTTAAAAAAAGAAGGCGCATACTCATATCATGGAAGTTACTTTGATAAACTTAAAATAGTCTTGAACGACTTTAAAAATCAAATAACTATTGGTGATAAAAGCTATATTTTAACATCATTCCAACATGGGATTTGGAAGTCATTAGACGTTAATAAAGTTATTGGCATATCAGCACCAACATCTGCAGGTAAGTCGTTTATTATCTATTTGAGAATTATCCAAATGATTCTTAATGGAGCTACGCGTATAGTTTATGTTGTACCCACATTGAGTCTTATTAGCCAAGTTACATCCGACTTATCTTTACTATTAAAAAAACATGGCATACCCAGAATGTCTGTTTTAAATTCCTTCGATAAAAATTTAGATTCATTTATTTATGTTCTTACACAAGAAAGAACTATAACTGTTTTTTCTGATGAAGAAATAGAAAATTTAGACCTTTTGGTTGTTGATGAAATTCAAAACATTGAAAAACTTGATGATGACAAAGATGAAAGATCTAAAATATTATATGATGTGCTGATGGATCTTAGGTTCGGAGTGAATGTAAATAAAATAATTTTAAGTGGGCCTAGGCTGAGAAAAATTGGCAACTTAGCTTTCGAGTTATTCGGTGAAGCTACAGATGAGAAGACAACAGAATCACCTCCCGTATTAAATATTACGTATTCAATATCAAAAGATAAAAAAGATTACTATTTAAACCAGTATACAAACCTTTTAACTCATCCGATAAGAGTGAAGATAGACAACAAAGAAAAAATAGCAGGTTTTGGCCAAGTTCAATACACAGATAAATTCAATAGTTATATCAATGATATTATTAATAGCCTTAGAGGTGACGTTAATATAATTTTCTCTCCAACAGCGAACCAGGCTCGTCAATCCGCTAAAGAGTTATGTAGAATTATTCCGTTGAAATGGTCAAAAGAATTAACTGAACTTTCTGTCTACTTTAGAGAAAGTGTACATCCTCACTATGAATTGGCTGAATTTGTAAATTATGGTATTGCCTATCATACGGGAAAGATCCCTTTGCATGTAAGAAAGTCTTTAGAATATGCTGCTTCTAATCAATTAATATCAAATTTATTTTGCACAACAACTCTGATGCAAGGCGTGAATCTTCCTGCTAAGAATATCATTATTAGAAATCCTAATTTATATACAAAAAGCAGAGGTGAAAATATAAAACTTTCACCTTATGAATTTGCAAATTTGCGTGGTAGAGCAGGAAGACTTTTAGTTGACTTTATAGGTCGAACTATTGTGCTTGATGAATCAGCATTCGAAGACAGTAAAAATTCCGAAGAAAGTGTTTTTTCTGGTGATTATAAGGAGATAAAGACTGGCTATGATGAAATTTATGAAAGAGATTCTGACTTCATAAATGAGGTTTTAGTAAACCCTTATCAACACGAAAATGAAAGATCTAAAAGCATAATTACTTATATTCGCCACACACTCTATAAATACGGAAGAGACGGTTCTAAAAGATTGGAAAACGTAGGGATAATGTTGGATGATGTCACCATAAATGAAACTTTAAAAGAACTTGCAAAAGTTACAGTGGATCGTGAGGTTGTTCTCGGAAATAGATATTGGGATCCAATGGATTTAAACTTAATTTATGATTTATTCAAGAGATCAAATAAAAACCTTCCAAATACTTTATTTAAGAAAGATCTGTACGAAGTGTTACTCTATTGGCTGAAAGCAATGAGGGATAACTTCCCATATTATTATGACAAATACATTGGGAAAAGTGTGTATGATGATGGCTATCTATATGGTATTGCAAGAAGCGCTGAAAGTTGGGCTCGAGAAAAATCATTGGTAAATATTTTAACTGATAGATTCCCTATGGTTGATGAAGATCTACAAAATAAACTGGATAAAGAAATTGAGAAGCTGACAAAGTATGTAAGCTATGGTCTCCCTATGTTATTAAAACCAATAGCAGACTTTAGCGGAACATCAGGAATAATATCTCAAATTGAACTCGGGATGTTTAATGAATCTACAAAGTATCTATCTGATCGAGGTGTTCCAAGAGAAACGGCGATTAGGATAACCATTTTGCTAGGGATAAAAACAGCTGAGGAATTAAATTTACCACTGGCTTATACCATGTTGAATTCATGGGAGAAACAGCATATTTCACATTTAGTTTAACCACATCCCCCTTTGGCTAAGAAGGGGGTTAATTTTTTTAAATCACATTCATTTTTCTCTTACACAATTAACTCGTTTTCCTTCAGATTGAACTAATTATTTGAATGACGGAGGAAATGAAAGTGAGAACGTACGAACTAATGGCAGTTATACTAGCCGTTTTATCATTTTCTATTGATGCTAAAACCAATGACGGTTGGAAAGTCGATAACCATGAAGAACGACTAAGTAAGAACAATAACAGTGAGGAAGTAATCATCGATTGGGGAATCAACGATGAGGAATTGAACCGATTTAAGGTGTTAATGGCTGGCCCTAGAGGGCTGCAATCCCCAAAAATTGATCCACTAAGCGCTTTGGGAATCGAGGCCCGTAACGATGCCGAGCGCCGTCACTACGCTGAACTCTGGGTAAAACAGGAATATGAGCGCACCGAAAAGGAGCTCAAATTCCAGCGCGAAGTTGATGCGGCCTGGAAACGTCTTATGCCCAACATGCTGCCGGTGAATATGGGCAACGCCGCAGGTATCGCGCATGACTCCGGTGGTCGCTTAGCGCTGTTCGTGCGCGAAGCAGATTGCCAACGCTGTGATGCCCGACTCTCCGCCGTTCTCGCCGATAAACGTCCCGTTGATATCTACCTCGTTGATAGCGAAGGCAGCGATCAGAAACTCCGCAACTGGGCGCAGCGACATCGCATTTCCGCCGAACAGGTTCGAGAGCGCCACATCACCCTCAATCACGACGCAGGCCGCTGGATGCGCTACGGCAACGGCATCATGCCGGTTCTTCTCCAGCAGGGGGAAAGCGGATGGCATATCGCAGCGTTCTAACCATCGCTTTATTGTTGAGTGCCGCCAGCTCTGTGGCGTCAACCAGCATGCAAAGCGTGCCGTCGGGCTATCAGAGAGTCGCTCTGCAGCACGGTGTTCCAGCTGAATCGCTCTACTCGCTGGCGCTTGCTGAGTCGTCACGCAAACTGCCACACGGTACGCGCCCTTGGCCCTGGACAATCAACGTCGCGGGTAAAGGCTACCGCTATGAAAGCAGGCAAGCTGCCTGGCAGGCGCTGCAACAGTTCATGAAAATCCATTCGCTCAAGAGAATCGATGTCGGCATCGCGCAAGTCAATCTTGGCTGGAATGGTCATCGCTTCAACTCAACATGGGATGCGTTTGACCCGTATATCAACCTGAACGCGGCTGCACGCATTCTTCGACAGTGCTGGGAACGCAGCCCCGGCAGTTGGTTGAAAGCGGCTGGCTGCTATCACCATCCGGCTGGCGGCAAACCTGCTGCACGCTATCGGCAGATTGTCAGCCAAAATCTGGCTTCACTTACGCCTGCTCAACCTCGTCCAATCACAATACAGGCACCCGCTAATCTCGCGAGCAACCAAACACCCTCAACCGAAATCATCTGGACAGAACCCCGGAGGCAGCAATGAACAAATTGATGCTGGCTGGCGCGATCGCCGCACTGCCATTTATCTCACATGCCGAACTCAACGTTATCGCGGATCTCGGCGGCGAATCGACAGCGCCGTTCTATGAAGGCATCAACGCTGAGCCTCAGCTGCAACAGCAATCAATCCAACCTGATTACAGTGAAGGTTCAGTGTTGCCAGTAGCAACACCTGAACTTACTCCCGGCTTCGTCGAACCGCGTGCGCTGAAACTGCCGGGAATTGGTGCGTTGTTTCTTGTTGGTGATGATGAGCAATCGCAGGAATGGCTATCGCGTAACGCTGAACTGCTCAGCCGCCGTGGTGCGGTTGGGATGGTGGTGAACGTCAGCAGCTCCTCATCATTGCAGCAATTACGCCAGATTGCGCCCAATCTCCAGCTGGCCCCGGTATCAGGTAGCGATCTGGCGCGTCGCCTCAAATTGGAACATTACCCGGTACTGATCACCCAGCATTCACTGAGCCAGCAGGTATCAGCCCAGTGATGGGATTTGCCGGATTGCATGGATTGCCTCACGCAGCGCTGATGCTCCTTCCCCTGTTCTTCATCCTTTTTCTGGCTCTGCTGCGCGCTTATTGGTGCTGGCACAATCTGCATCACTCGGCACGCAGCAAGTCTGAATCCTGCCAAAAGTGAGTTACTACTATGAGCGATCGCTATGTTATCGAAGCGCTATTACGTCCCGCAGTTGAGTTCAACACCACGCTGGTAGCCGCCACCGCCAGCTATGTCTGTGTGGCAGCGCCCTGGGCTGTCGCGCTGTCGCCATCGGTGAGTTATGTCACCGCGACCGGCTTCGCGGTGCTGGCCGCCGTTCGTGCTCGCCAGGGATGCCAGGTGATCCGGTATCGCCGAAATCTGCGCCGCTTGCCGCGCTATGTGATGACCAGCCGCCAGGTGCCAGTAAGCAATCACCGGCTGTTCCTGGGCAAAGGTTTTCTGTGGCAGCAAAAACACACTCAACGCCTGCTCGATACGCGGCGACCAGAAGTTGAAAAGTATGTGCATCCAGCGAAGATCTATCAGTACGCGCGCAGGTTTGAACGCGCGTTCGAGCATTCTCTGCCCTGGCTGTCTTCAATGATTTCAGCTGATACGCCGCTGAACCCGATTCGCCCGCTACCGCCGGTTGGCGGCAATCCGGCGCTGCACGGCATTGAACCGAGTGAGCGCGATGTATCGATGGACCTCCGCGAACGTGTTGGGCATACGTTAGTGGTAGGCACAACGCGCGTGGGCAAAACACGGCTTGAAGAGATGCTGGTTACGCAGGATATCCGGCGCGGCAATATCACCATTGTCTTCGATCCCAAAGGCGATGCCGATTTGCTAAAACGCATGTGGGCTGAAGCGCACCGCGCTGGTCGTCAGGATGACTTTCACGTTTTCCATCTTGGCTGGCCAGAGATTTCAGCGCGTTACAACGCGGTTGGGCGCTTCGGGCGCGTGTCGGAAGTGGCTTCGCGTATTGCTGGTCAATTGGGCGCTGAAGGTAACAGCGCCGCGTTTCGCGAGTTCGCCTGGCGATTCGTGAACATTGTGACACGCGCGCTGGTTGCGCTCGGCCAGCGCCCCGATTACTCGCTTATCCTTCGCTATGTCACCAACATCGGCGAACTCTATCAGCGCTACGTGGAACATCTGGTCGATAAGCATCTGCCGGAGCTGCGCAGCAAAATTGAAAATGGCAGCAATGTGCTGAAGGAGAAGGATCTGCCGCGCAATATGCAGGGGCAATCAAACGCCACGCGCATCTGGGCAATGGAGCTGGCGCTGAGTTCTGAAGCCGGTAAAAAGCTTTATGATCCCATCCTTGAAGGGCTGCGCTCAGCAGTGCGTTATGACCGTACCTATTTCGATAAAATCGTCGCCTCATTACTGCCGCTACTGGAAAAACTCACCACCGGCAAAACGGCGGCGCTGCTCTCACCTGACTATGAAGACCTCGATGATCCACGCCCAATTTTTGACTGGCAACAGGTAATTCGTCAGCGCGGCATCGTCTATGTCGGACTTGATGCGCTTTCTGACAGTGAAGTCGGTGCTGCCGTTGGCAACAGCATGTTCGCTGATTTGGTGAGTATCGCAGGACATATCTATAAGCACGGCATCAATGATGGCCTGCCGGAAAATGGCGGCGGCAAGCTGCCGATCAGCCTGCACTGTGATGAGTTTAATGAACTGATGGGCGATGAGTTCATTCCGCTGATCAACAAAGGCGGCGGTGCGGGTATTGAGGTGACGGCGTACACCCAAACGATTTCTGACATCGAGGCGCGCATTGGCAGCAGCGCCAAAGCTGCGCAGGTCACGGGGAATTTCAACACGCTGATCATGCTGCGTGTGCGAGAGAATCGCACCGCCGAGCTGCTCACCAGCCAACTGCCTGAAGTGGATGTGTATTCCAAAACGCTGGTTTCGGGTTACACCGATATCACCAACCAGGAGCAAGGCACTGATTTCACCTCCAATACGCAGGATCGTGTGAGCATGGTGAAAACGCCGATGCTCACCCCGGCTGACATCATCAACCTGCCAAAAGGCCAGGCGTTTGCGCTGCTTGAAGGCGGCCAGCTGTGGAAGATTCGTATGCCGCTGCCCGCAGCTGATAAAACCGATTTGATGCCGGAAAGCCTGCAGAAGATCGCTGCTGAGATGCGACGCAATTACCGCACCAGTGAAGCGTGGTGGTCTGGCGCTGCTGGCGCAGAACCGCCGGGAGGTGAGTGATGCCACCACCAAACACCACGACAACGCCAGCGCGCGTTCAGCAGCCTAAAGAGCATAGCTTTCTGTTTAGTCTGTTATGGGAATGGCCGTGGAAGCTAATTGGCATGCTGCTGGCGTCGCTGTTTTTCAGCCTGGTAATGGAGTACATCGGCATTGCATTCTTCTGGCCAGATCAAGGTGCGACGCATAGCCAGCAGGTGATGCAGATCGAGAGCGGCTATCTCTCCACTGAGTTTACGCGCAGCCTGCTGCTGTCACAGCCAACGGTGACGGTCACTGCCTGGGTAACACAAGTTTATCAGTGGCTGGTTGTTGATAGCGGCTTGCAGGGATGGATCGCGCAGCAAAATCAGGCAATGGAAAGTGGAGGGAATGCAGTCGCTGCCGGATTAAGCGCTGGTAGCCGCTGGCTAGCATCGGCGCTGCAGGAATACTTGCTGGCGACGGTGTATGTCGCTGTGGTGACGCTGATTCGCGTGACGATTTTGGTGCTTTCAATACCGCTGTTTCTGATGGTGGTGCTGGTTGCAGTGGTTGATGGTTTGGGGCGGCGAGATCTGCGGCGTTATGGGGCTGCGTATGAATCCAGCTTTGTTTATCATCATGCGAAACGCTTAGTTAAACCCGCGTTCTATGTGCCCTGTATGGTGTATCTGTCTTGGCCATCGGCGGTGTACCCAAACCTGCTGTTGCTGCCTGCTGCGCTGATGCTGGGAATGGCACTGGCGGTGCTGACGGCTTCGTTTAAGAAGTACCTTTAAGCTGGACGACAGCGTGCAAAGCTCGACTTTGTGCGCTGTCGTCAGCAGGCAAGCCGCTTAGGCGGCGCGGCAGCGTTGATATTTAGCTATGCCACTGTGATTCTGATTCATCATTAGGTTGATTGATAACCTGAGACACCTTATCTTAACTAAATCAATCCTTAATTGTGGATTGCTTTATCAAATTTAATCGAGTGCATGTATGCAATTTCATTAACTATCACTTGTTTGGAACTGTCTAATGAACAGGATTCGAAATATAACACTAGTGACTCTTCAAGATACGGAAGATGCTATAAGAGAAGCAAATAATGGAACGCTACAATCCATTTCGATAGAAGAAATTAATAAAAGGCATGGTGCAATAAGAGATGCATCTCGCCTTCAAGCACTAGCAACAATTGCAAGAAGTTCTCATAATAATACATTAAATATTCATGGTAGTCATAATGTTGACTTTGTTTTAAACGAGCTATGTGTATATGCACCAGCATTGACGGCAGTAAGGCTTAATAAATTCATTATGATTGGCCAACAAAAAATAAGCAGATATCGAGCGCTTGAGTATGCGACAGATAAAATGATCAATACCGATTTGAAAAAATACTCTGAGGTTATAAAAGGCAGAGTGATTGATCTATGTTGTATAAGTGGTGCAAAAAGACAATATCTAGCTCCTTTATTTAGTTCACGGGATCCGAATTCAGTTAAAGATAGCTCCGAAATGAGCAAGTCTCTCATTGAAATATTCAAAGAAATTGGTAGAGAAGACTTCTATAATCTGGAGGGAGAATTACTTAAAGGATTTGGCGTATTTACTTGCGAGCTTTTTAAAAACACCCAAGAACATGCCCGTAAAGATGAGAATGGAATGCCTTATCCAAGTCACGTTGAAGGGATCATATCTTCATATGTAAACTCAAATGCGGAATTGTATAAGTCTGATTTTATTTCCAACCCTAGGCTTAAAGAATATTACGAATCAAAAATTGAACTGAAGTCTAATGGGGAAAAGTTACATTGTATTCAAATAAGTTTTTTTGATACAGGACCAGGAATTACCGGGCGTGCTTTTGGTAAAAAATCTTACGAAGGTAGTCTTAGCGATGAAAAAGAAGATCTTATTTCATGCCTACAGAAAAACTTTACATCTAAAAATCAAAGTGGAGCAGGAAATGGTTATCCAACCATATTAAACCAACTTAGGAAGGTTGGAGGGCTGATTAGAATAAGAACAGGAAGGCACTGTATTTTTAACTGTTTTTCAGGAAATGAACTCGCATCTAATATAGATGAAAAAGATGCTGAACTTTTAAACTTTGAGAGTTGGTCAGAAGAAGGTCTAGCACTGGCAGCTGGAACAGTTGTGTCTATTTTAGTACCTTTGAGGAAAGAAAGTGGACAATCTAGTTTATTTTAATGTTCAAAAGAAAACTGTTCCGCACGCGATTGATTTACTCTGCGTATATCTTCCTGACTCATTTTTAATGGATAAAGCGGAGTTCATTTCGGCAATAGCTTTTGCACTTACTAAGTGTGACACTATACCTGACGGAATTGTTATTTACTACTCAAAAAATCTTAAAGAAGAAATTATTGATGCATGGAATGATGATGTTCAAAAGGAAATTTTGTTCAGCCGTCTAACTAATAATAGAAAGTTATATACTAAGTTTTTTTATTTTGTTAATGTTACTAATCAAGGGTTCGCTATCAATGATGAACTTTCTTCGACTAATGGCGTATTCGAACCTTCAGATAGTGATTTCCGGGATTTTTATAAGAAGGGGATTGCTAGTCTAGCTGAAAAAAATGATATAGTTCACAGTGCCCCTTCTGGCCATAAATTTAAACATCCATCTGGGCGAATACTCAATTTATTTATCCAAGCTAAAGAAATTGCATGCAATGAAGCTGAGCTTCAATTTATTGCAAGAGGATTGTGTTTAATACACCCTCAAATCTCTTGGTCAGAATTAGAGTCAGTGTATATTGACTCTATGGGGATTTACTCCTTAGTTAAGGAAGCACTAACCTTTTCAAATTCTCAAGCAGTTATTGAAAATTTTCACTCTTATGAGGGTATCGATAAATTAATCCCCCCTACTGAGTTGGATGTGGCAATTATATCGGCATCGACATCAGGTAGTATGGCATCAATATTAATTGATAAAGGTTTTGACTTAAGCCGGATTATAACTTTGATTGATACGGATTCTAAAGAAAAGTCATCTTTATCGTTGGTTACATTAGGCAGTGGTAATGATATTCTTAAAAAGGATAATTCATTATATAATTATGAGACGGAAATAGAATTAGTAGGCGAGCAGTTTACATACAAGGCGAAACCCCCCAAACAAATTACCATCAGTTTTAAGCATGAGCCCGACGCATTAAAAGAAATTTTAAATACTTTCGCTATTGATGGAGTTAATGGTATCAATGAGCGATTAGAAACAATTAATAAGACACCGTTAATAAGTCTTCGCCCTGAAAATTTATTGAAATGTTCTCGGTTCAACAAATGGTTAGAAGATGAATTGAGATGGTCCCTATCATCTTCAGTAAATTTGATTTTATACAAAGATGATGGGGCTTCTTATCAGCTTGTGGAGAGAGTTCGGGACATAATTAAAGATATTAGAGACAGCAATGAGAAAATTTCAATACTTGAAGCAAGTGAATTAGATGATGATGCGTTAAAAAACTGCAAAGGTGTCTTGATCATTTCTGCATTTTGTGGCGACGGTGGTGATTTGAGACAAATAAGTAGAGATCTCAGGGAATTCGAAGATAGAGTTATACCCCGACACTTTTTAATTGGGGTAGGCATTCCGCAAAGTAATAGTGCATGGAAAAAGTTACGTTTATTTCTGATTAAAAATGCGACTAAAAGAGACTACGAATTTTCTGTATGGAATGTTTTGCCCTTAGGACCAGATATCATTTCAAACTCATGGGCAGCACTTCCAGATTATTTATCAAAAGTGCAAGTTGAGGATAGGCCGACTCATGAAGGTTTATCTGAAACAGACATCGATAATTTACTTGATGATATGGATATTGCTATCACCTCATCGTTCAACAGACTCTTACCCAAAACAAATGATGAAGATCTTCAATTGACGCCTGGCTTTGTTTTTTTTAATGATAAATTTGATGATGAGCTTGATAAGATAAATCAATCAGTAATACTCATGACTATTTCCTCTGTCCTTCAGGCAGCCAGAGAGTACACAGAACAAGATCTGTGTCTTAGCCCCAGTAATTACCAATCGGTTGTGTTGTCTCCTGAAAACTTTTTGCGATTTAATGATGACATTCTCCAAGCATGCATATTAAGAGCAAGCCTGCCTTCTGAATTAGACTATCGTTCTAACGCAGATTTAAGCCTACTTATGAGTGAATTCTTATTTAAGGTTTTCTCAAGACATGATCATCCGTTTGGCTTTGCCGCATTAGAGTTTGCTGCAGCTTTGTCTACAGGTAAGTTGCAATTAAGGAAAGAGCACTGTATAGAGTTGGTGAATAAAACTCTTAGTATTAAACCCTGCGACCAAAGAGCATTGGCAGGCTTTATGTTATCAATCAAAAGTAGACTAAATTAGTTTAGGCTCTGAATCTAGTCATTAACCATCCTATGTGATGGTTAATGACTAAACACTTAAAAATTAAAACATTCAATTCTAAAAAACATTAATTTATCTATTTACACGTCATCTCTTGTAAGTTTCAGCTTCTTGTAGCTAATGAGACGATGAACAAATGAAAATATATATATTAGGTGTTTTTTTATTTTCGAATATATGTGTTGCAAGTGAACTCGACGAGCTCGCCACCACCCAACGCCTGCTCGACCAAGTCCAGCTCTCCCTCGACCGTGCCCGCACCGTCGCCGCGCAATCCGATCCTAATAACCGCCGCCGTTACCTGTTCGACTACAAGAAAGCCAATGAAGACCTCAACACCATGCGTGCTGGCATCGACCGCTACACGCAGCCTTCACGTGCGCAGCCGCTGGATTACGGCAAGGTTAGCGGCGACTACACGCGAGGCCGTCCGCTATGGCGATGACCGCCGCACAGATCAACGCGTTTAAAACGGCATCCGGCAACATCGATATTAGCGTTCTGTATCTGGTGTCCGTTGGGCTACTACTGTGCGTGCTGTTTCTCTGGGCAGCATGGGCGGCGGTAGATGTCTGGCATGGCTGGGCAAATACCAAAGTCCGGGATGCCGCACTTGCCCGATTTGTTATCCGCTCTGTGGCTTTACTGATCGTCTGCATCTGGATGTTCGCCAGCTAACGCAGACATTTTCGAAGTGCCTTTACCCGTCAAAGAGGAATGTTCCATGAAATCAAAGTTTGTTCGCTTGTCTCGCTTTAAAGACCGTCAGGTCATGCGCCTAGGGTCCGGGTTGATTCTGGCCTGGTTGTCCTGCAAACCAGCGCTGGCCGATCTGCCATCCGTTGAAGCACCGGAATCCAGCGGCGGCACCGGATTGATGGGCCAAATCAAAGGCTACGCGCAGGACTTCATCGTGTTCGCCGGTCTGCTGGTCTGTGCCGTGGCATTTATCAACGTCGCAACCAGCGCGGTACACACGTTCGTTGAAGTCCGCAACGAGCGCGCCACCTGGACCAAATTTGGTTCTATCGTTGCCACCGGCGTCGTGTTGCTGGTCGCGACTATCTGGCTGCTCGGTCAGTCTGCCGAAATCATTCTGTAAGGGGATAAGCATGCAGACCATCCGTTTCCTGCCTGATCGACTGAATGCCGAACCTGTCGTGTTTCGCGGCTTCACCACGCCGGAATTAGGGCTGGCGGCATTGATTGGATTAGCGGTTGGAGGTGTGGTGTGTCTGCCGTTTTTTCCACTGGTTGGCTGGGTCATCATCCCGACCGGGATGCTGCTCATGCCGCTGCTACTCATTGCGTTTGGCGGGCGCTGGATGGCCCGCCTTAAGCGCGGCAAGCCAGAAAACTACATCTGGCAGCGGCTGGAGGAGAAGAAACGCCGGATGGGCTATGGCGATCGCTCTCTCATCATCAGCTCACATAGCTGGTCTCTGCGCCGTACACCGAAGGGAGCCGGAAAATGAGTCAGTTCCGCAATGCCATACAACGCAGCGATCAGCACATCAAATCGCTGCGTATCGCCTGCGCTTTCCTCATTCTGTTGGTGTTGATCACGTCATCCGGTTGGATGCTCGCGCCGCGCAGCATGACTATTCATAACCCGCCAGATTTACGCACCGGTAGCACGCGTCCCTGGTGGGAAGTACCGCCGTCATCGGTTTACGCCTTTGCCTTCTATATCTTCCAACAGCTCAACGCCTGGCCGAAAAACGGTGAAATTGACTATCCCGCCAAAATTCGGGCGCTGTCGCCTTACCTGACGCCGGGCTGCAAAGACTTTCTGGAAAGAGATGCCACCGAGCGCACCAACCGCAACGAGCTGATTGACCGCGTGCGTGTGGTGTACGAAATCCCCGAGCGCGGCTACAGCACCAAGAGTGTCAAAGTTCGCGATCGTGACAACTGGGTCGCGCGGCTGGATTTGGTAGCCGACGAGTATTTCCATACCGAACCGGTTAAGCGCGCGATGGTGCGCTACCCGATGAAGGTCACGCGCTGGAATGGCGATCCCGAAACCAATCAGTTTGGCCTGGCGCTGGATTGCTATGACGGCGTGCCGCAGCGTCTGGAGGCCGCACCACCTGAACCTAAGCCTGAGCATAAGGGGATGTTTTGATGAATACGCTCACCAGATTGCATGTTGCCTGCAGGCTGATGTGCGCGGTGTTGCCAGTGGCAACACTTACGCCGAATCCGGTTCAGGCAGTTGAATTGATGAAGTGGGAGCGCATCCCGCTGCAGGTCACGCTGAAGGTCGGCCAGGAGCGCGTAGTATTCGTCGATAAAAACGTGCGCGTCGGTATCGCGCCAGCGCTGAAGGGTAAGCTGCGCGTGCAAAGCACCGGCGGCGCGGTGTACCTGAAAGCGAACGAGGCGTTTTCCCAGACCCGCGTCCAGCTGCAGGATGTGGAGAACGGCGAGATCATCATGCTCGATGTCACCGCTGGCGCGAAAGGTTCAGCTGAGCCGGTAAAACTGGTTTATGAAGGTGGCGACAGCGAGGCTGAAGCCAATCCTGAGCAAGCTGAAGCCGCCAAAGAAGAGAAGAAAGTCAGCTATTCTACGCCGCTGCCGGTGCTGCTTACACGTTACGCGTCGCAGCGATTGTATGCGCCGCTGCGCACGGTTGAGCCGGTTCCCGGAGTGCGTTCACTGCCGCTGCATCTACCCAGCAGCGTTACCACGCTTTATCCCGCCGAACCGTTAGAGATCCAGCCTATCGCCGCATGGGCAATGCAAAGTCAGAACGTGGTGGCGTTCCGCGTGCGCAACATGACCAGTCGTAAAATCGTTCTCGATCCCCGCTCGCTGCAGGGCAAGTTTGTCTCCGCCACTTTCCAGCACCGTTTCCTCGGTTTAGTCGGCACGCCTGAAGACACCACCATGCTTTACTTGGTGATGGATTCGCGCCCCGAAAACGCATTGATTCCTGAAGCGAAGGTGAGCCGCAAAGCGCGAGGTAAACACCATGCAGATTAAATCGAATACGCTGGTCAAAGTGCTGGTGCCGGTCTTCCTGCTAGCGGGCGTCGCGGTGGGCATGAAAAGTTGCAGCATCAAGAATGAAACAGAGAAAACCAGCGCCACGCCAGAAAAGCCCAAAGCGCTGGCCGATCTGACGCCTGCCGAGCTCAAGGCGCTGGGCGTCGAGGGCGATACGCCGGAAGACACGCTGCGAACGCTGGTTGGCACGCTGAAAACCATTCGCGGTAAGCAGGAAATGCTCGACCGGCAGAACCTCAATCTGGTGAAAGAGAACGACCGCCTGCGTACACGCAACCAGAACGTTGCCGGTCAGGTCAATGAAGCAGTAGCGAATTACCAGAAACTTGCCGAAGACCGCCGCCAGCAGCTGCAGCAAGAGCAGCAATCCCTGACCAGCAAAGTGCAGGAGCTGAGCAACCAGCTGGCCAAGCGCATGGCGTCAGATAAGCAGGATCAGAACAATAGCGATATTCCACTGGGGCTCGGTCTGGATGATGTTGCCAGTGGCAACACTAATGATGGCGTGATGTGGGTTTCACCCAGCGATCAGCGCAGCAGCGGCGTGGACGCGGGTTCAACTCCCGCCGACGGCAAAGCGGCAATCGGTGGATTTCCGACATCGTTCCTCGGCAATAACGCGCTGAGTAAGAGCAAAAGCACCTACGAACAGAAGGTGAAAGGCTACTCCAATAGCCAGAAAGAAGAGGACAGCTCCGAGCCGGTTTATACGCTGCCAGAAAACTCCACGCTGATTGGCAGCAAAGGCATGACCGCGCTTCTGGGCCGCGTGCCGATTAATGGCACCGTCACCGATCCTTATCCGTTCAAAGTGCTGATTGGCCGCGACAACCTGACGGCCAACGGCATCGAGCTGCCTGACGTGGAAGGCGCGATTGTTTCCGGCACCGCGTCCGGCGACTGGACGCTTTCTTGCGTACGCGGCCAGGTGAACTCCATCACCTTCGTCTTCAGCGATGGCCGGGTGCGCACGCTGCCGCGCCCGGATAGCAACGGCAAGAGCAACGGTCAGAATGACGGTAAGAAGCAGGATGTCGGCATCGGCTGGATCTCGGATGAAGCCGGGATTCCCTGCATTAGCGGTACGCGCAAATCCAACGCATCAACTTACCTGCCAACCCTCTTCGCACTCTCCGGTGCTGCCGCTGCCGGTGAAGGGCTCAACGAAAACCAGCGTACCGGGCAAACCAACGCTTACGGCGGCGTAACTTCCACGCTCACCGGCGATGCCGGACAAGCAGTAATGGGCAAAGCGATTGCCGGTGGCGTCGGTGATGTTTCCGAATGGGTAAAACAGCGTTATGGCCAAACCTTCGATGCAGTGTATGTGCCGCCCGGCGCCAATCTGGCCGTTCACATCACGCAGCAGCTGGCGATCGATTACGAAGATAAAGGCCGCAAGGTGCGTTACAACTTCAGCGTGCCGGGTAATGCCGCGCGCATCGGACTGGACTAAGGGGATTGCGAATGAACAGAGCATTTATGCCGGTCGCGTTCGCCGCGCTGGTTTCAGTCATATCAGGCTGCAGCACGTCGAAAGATGAAATGCTGCCAGCAGGCGACAGCAACATGCTGGAGCTGTGGCAAGGAAAAAGCGCAAGCGGTTCGGCTCAGCGCGGTGCGCAGGGACGTGAAGCACTGCGCCGCCCGCTGAGTGAAACGGAAGATCAGCGTGCCGACAAACTCGACCATTCATACAGCCGCACGCAGGAAAGCGAGATCACGCAGCAGTTCCCGCGCCTGCCGAATCCCGACATGGTGATGTACGTGTTTCCACATCTTGCCGGTGGCAACTCGCCGGTTCCCGGCTACAGCACGGTGTTTCCGTTTTACAGCCAGGTGCAATACGCCTTGCCGGGTGAGCGCACGGAGGATCTGTAATGGTGTTTTCCCTGTTTAAAAAGCCCGCCTCAGAAGCCAGCAATATCCCTGAAATTAGTCAGCCGCAGCCACTGCCGCGCCCTGGCAAAATGACGGTCCAGGATGAAGCGGCGCTGTATAACGCCAAACCTTCTATCATTGATTACCTGCCGTGGGCTGAATATCTGCCGGAAGATAAATGCCTGCTGCTTGATGATGGCATTTCGGTCGGCGCGGTTTATACCATCACGCCGATTTCATCCGAGGGGCGCACCGCCGCGCGTCTGGAGGAAATCCGCGATCAGGTGGAAGATGCGCTGCAGGACAGCCTGGAAGAAGACGACATCTCGCCGTGGGTGGTGCAGTTCTTTTGCCAGGATGAAGACGATCCATCGCCCTATCTGAACACAGTCAAAGAGTACGTAAAACCCTGGGCGCGCGGCACGGAATTTACCAACGCCTGGCTGGGTGAAACCGAGCGTCATTTGCGGGACATCGCCATTCCAACGGGTTTGTTCCGCGACACGCTGGTCACTGGCCAGCCGTGGCGCGGGCAGCAGCGCCGTACGCGCATGGTGATTTATCGCTGGGTGCCAGGTGCCGCCAAGGGTGTGAAAGACGATCACGCGCTGCCGCCCGTCACCATGCTGAATCAGGTTTGCGACCGGCTGGCGGCATCACTTGGCGCATCAGGCGTTGCCTGCCAGCGCCAGACTGGCGCGCAGATTCATGAATGGCTGCTGCGCCTGTTCAATCCCGATCCGCAGCATGGCCTGAGTAAAGAAGCGTTTTATGCCGCAGCGAAGCATCATGATGTGCAAGCGGGTGAACTGCCGATGACCAACGATTTTGCCGAAACGCTGTGGTACACGCCGCCGCGTTCGGACGTAGAAAACAGCGTGTGGTGGTTCGATGATAAGCCACATCGCGCCATTGCCATTGAGCGTCTGCGCCGCCCGCCTGAACCCGGTATGCTGACCGGTGAAATGGCGCGCGGCGAGCATATCAACGCGCTGATGGATCTGCTGCCCGAAGGTACGGTGGTTTCACTGACCATCGTTTCCCAGCCGCAGGACGTGCTGGAAAACGACTTCATCAAGCTGGCCAAAAACGCCGTGGGTGAAAACACCGAATCCGGGCGCGTGCGCGAGGATGTGCGCGAAGTGAAAGAGTATCTTGGCCGCCGTCACAAGCTTTATCGCGGCGCGCTGACTTTCATGCTGCGCGGCAACGATCTGGCAGACCTCAACCGACGCCAGCAAAACATGTCGGCGGTTCTGCTGACCGCTGGCTTGCAGCCGGTTCGACCGGAATATAACGTATCGCCGCTGAACACCTGGCTGCGCGCGCTGCCGATGTGCTTCAATCCTCAGAAAGATCGCCGCCACTGGTACACGCGCCTGACGTGGGTGCAGCATCTGGCTGGTTTGCTGCCGGTGACTGGCCGCGCCACCGGCAGCGGTCATCCCGGCTTCAGCTTCTTCAATCGCGGCGGTGAACCGCTGACCTTCGACCCGATGAATAAACAGGACCGCACGCAGAATGCGCATATGCTGCTGTTCGGACCAACCGGTGCGGGCAAGTCTGCCACGCTCTGTGCGACGCTTTCCCAGCTGATGGCCATTCATCGCCCACGTCTGTTTATTGCTGAAGCCGGTAACTCGTTTGGCCTGTATGCAGACTATTGCGAAAGCCTTGGCCTGACGGTGAATAAAATCAGCATTCGTCCCGGCTGCGGTGTCAGCCTGGCGCTGTTCGCAGACGCGCATCAGTTGCTCGACCTCAAACCGGAGCAGCTGCAGCTCAATGAAGCTGATATCCCGGACGCCGATGTAGACGATGGCGATGAACAGCGCGACATTCTCGGCGAGATGGAAATCGCCGCGCGCATGATGATCACCGGTGGCGAAAAGCGCGAAGAGGAACGGTTAACACGCTCTGACCGTGGCCTGATCCGTGAAGCCATTATGATGGCGGCGCAGACCAGTTACGACGAATCGCGCCAGATGATTGCTGAAGATCTGCAGACTGCGCTGTTTGCTATCGCGCGCGATAACAGCGTGGATAGCAGCGGCCAGCCGCTGCTGACCGAGCGCCGCCGTGCGCGCGCCGATGAGATGGCTGGTGCGATGTCGATGTTCACCAGCGGATTCGAAGGCGAGCTGTTTAACCGTCCCGGCACGCCGTGGCCGGAAGCCGATGTCACGTTAATCGATTTGGGTACGCTGGCGCGCGAGAACTACGGTGCGCAGATGGCACTGGCGATGGTTTCACTGGTTAACACCATCAACAACATCGCCGAGCGTGATCAGTATCTGGATCGCGAAATTGTCTTTGCTATCGATGAAGCGCATATCACCACCACCAATCCGCTGCTGTCTCCGTACATGACCAAAGTGGTCAAAATGTGGCGTAAGCTCGGTGCCTGGCTGTGGATGGCGACGCAGAATCTTGCGGATTACCCGGACATCGCCGAGAAGATGCTGAACATGGCCGAATGGTGGCTGTGCCTGACGATGCCGCCTGACGAAGTAGAGCAAATCGCACGCTTCAAGAAGCTGAGCGATGAGCAAAAATCGGTGCTACTTTCCGCCAGCAAGCTGCCGCGCTGTTACACCGAAGGTGTGGTGTTGTCGAAGAAAACCGAAGCGCTGTTCCGGGCCGTACCACCCAGCCTGTACCTCGCTCTTGGCATGACCGAGAAAGAGGAAAAAGCCGAACGCCGCAAACTGATGAAGCTGCATAACTGCAGTGAGCTGGAAGCTGCAGTGATCGTTGCGCGCCAGCTTGATACGGCGCGCGGCCTCAAGTCAGCCGCCGCCTAAACCGGGAGCTTTATGCTGGAACTCAAATATCCCATTCCTCTCATTACCACCACGATTTCACGTCAGGCGGCGCGCGTGCTGTTCACTCTTATGCCGCAGGGCGAGCCGGAGATCCTTGCCAGCGATTTAACGCTGCTCGACAGGCTTTGCGATGAAATCCGTTCGCGCGTGAATCCGCCCGTAAAAATCACCAGCCATCCGCAGCGCGTCGGCAGCCATTCCTGCCTCGCGCTGCACTTCAAAGGTAAGCTGTGCAGCTCAATTGATCTGCTGATTACAGTGAATAGCCATCTGAGTTGGCCAACGGAAGATGACTATCATCATCCGCGCTGGTACATGACGGTGGTGGATGCAGCGGATCTGCTTTATCTCGAACTTTATCTGGCGCATAAACTTGCCGCAAAACATACAAAGTGATGAGCAAATCAGACTGCATTTAATTGTTTACTGGTACTGAAATTTGCATAGTATGCCGGTCCCCAGTCCAAAGGTTACATCTCCCCCTGGGTAAGTGTTCTGCACCCCTTTGGGCTGGGGATTCATTTAATTCCGCACCTCGGCACAGAGTTGTTTACTGTGCTTCCCAGTTTTCCAGCGCAACGTAATGGCTTCTCTCATTTTGTGGAGTAAGTCTGATGAAAGCGCTGCTTCCGCTTGTACTGATGCTTTTGGCATCGCCTACCTTTGCTGCGATTACCGTTTTTACTACTGCGAACCATCCTGCCATTAATGCGGACACCAATACTCACGTCATTTTTTTCGATGCACCTGATCGACAACAGGATGTGATGTTTGGCCAATTCAGCGGTGATCCATCCAGTGCTGAAAAAGAGGCTAAGAGCGGTCTGCAGCGAATGAGCGCCGAGCAACAGCAGCAGATAATTGACGCCTGGCGAGGCGTAATTGCAGCGTGGAAACTGGGCATCAAGAAGTATCCCGCCGTCGTGTTTGATGACGTTGATGTGGTGTATGGCACTACTGATGTAGATCTTGCCAGCAACATTCGCACGCAAGGTGGACATCAATGACGCGCGCGAAACTGGCTGGAGTTGCGTTACTTTTTGCAGCGGCACAGCCTGCAACTGAAGCGGCGATCACCAGCGCCCAGATAATCGCCAGCGCAGTTTCGCCTTCTTGTATCAGCTGGCGCATCAGCGGTATCTGCTACTGGCTGTTCTGCACGCCGTTTGGCTGTAAGGTACGCACATCGGTGAAAGTGACCCACTTCATTCCTGAGGCCGTGGTATCAGCGTATGCACAACCTGGCGCCAATCCGTGGATTGAAATGGCTTTCGTCAGCCAGACTGCAGGCGGCCTGGAAAATGGCATGTACGTTGTGCCAACCGGTGGTGGCAATGAGGAGCTCAAAGCGCCGGGTAAACGTAAAACCAATCTGCACTTCAAATACGCCGACGCAATTGGCCATCCGGCTACTTCGCTGATTGGCGGCAGCATCTCCGGCTACTCCTGCAAGAGCGCAGCGACGCCACTGAATCCCTACTTACTCAGCACGCTTGATACGCTGGCATGGCGTAGCGGCATACCGGAATCGCTTTACCCGGAAGCACTGGAGCCAGGCATGCGCGAAATCGGCAGCCAGGCAACGGCCAACATGTGGGGCAACATCTATCCGCGATCGGGCTTCGTCACTCAGACCGACGACGACAAAGCCGCCGCCGTGGTGGCGCAGCGGGTCGCCGACATAATTACTCGTACCGGCCAGCCACACGTCTATCAGAGCCTTAAAGGTAATCCGTCTCCCGGCTACTGGCCGCCCGGTCCGGTCGAAGAGAACACCGGCTTTAAATATCACAAATGGCAGCGGCTCTCACCGCAACTCAGCGAAACCTGCGCCGTATTCCCGGATGGCGACTTCACTGCAGCCGTCGATGGCAATCAAGCCTTCGCGCTCTGGCAGCCTTACAGCTGTTGCAAACGACGCGGCCAGACCTTCCTTTACAGCACCGATTTTGGAGGTGAATCATGATCGCGCGCATCTGGTTTATGGCGTCTGCGTTGCTGATCGCAACAAGCGCCCAAGCGTTTGACGTATCGCTGCCGCAGGTTCAGGACAGCAGCATGGGTTATGGCAAGAGCGCCAGCGGCGCGGTTTCTGACAAGCTGTTTTATACCCTCGGCGGTGGTTCAGTGATTTCGCAACCGGCGACACGCAGCAACATGCGTAAGCTGGGTCTGGATGTCGGCTGGAGCTCAGATCTGCAGTGCGGCAACTTCGACCTGAAAACCACTGTCGGCAATCAACTAAATGGCATGACTAACGGCTTTAAAAACCTGATGGGCGATGTGGTTCAGGGGGCAACCGGAGCAGTGGCCAGCTTGCCCGCGATGGTGATCCAGCGCGCTAATCCCGGCCTGTATGAAATGCTGACCAACGGCGTGCTACAGGCCAATGTGGCATTCGATAAAGCGCAGCTCAATTGCCAGAACATGGCGAAGCGCATGGTGGATTTCTCCGACTCCAGTAAATGGACGCAGCAGGCTGCGATGGATGAATACAAAAAGCTGGTAAACAGCGGCGATGCGGATGCGATACGCGTGAACGATGCCGGTGAAAAAGTGACGGGCGAATCCGGCAGCAACTGGGTTGGCGGTGAAAAGCGCGGCGGTCGTGGCCAGCGCGCGATTCGCCCAACGCATGACCTTTCTGCAGCTGGCTACAACATGATGAATAACCTGCCGGTCAACAGCACCGGCAGCGTCAGCGGCGACAGCTGCACAGGCGGCAGCTGCGGTAAGTTTTCCAGCTCTGAAGAAGCAGCGGCTGCAGTGGTAAAAGTGCTGGGCGATCGCTCGATTCGCACCTGCAAAGATGCCGCGCAATGCACCGATGGCGACATCGATCAGCAACCTGGTGCCAGCGTCGCCGGAACCGGATTTTCGCCGATGCTGGAAGAAGCTACGCGCATCAATGGCGAGCAACTGGTGAAGCTGGTTAATGGCGCGGAGAAGCCCAACACCGATAACCTGGCGAAACTACGCACCGGCAGCCTGGCGATCACCAGCGGCGTGATCAAAGCGCTGCAGCGTGACCCGGACAACGCGGCGCTGGTTGGTCGTCTGGCGGGTGAACTGGCAATGGCTGACACGGTTGAAACCGCGCTGCTGATGCGCCGTATGATTGTGACCGGCCAATCGGAGCCGAATGCAGCCGCAATGCCTGAAGCGCTGCAGGAAGGCGATCGCCGCGTGGAGTCGCTCGATCGGGAAATCAATGCGCTCAAGAACGAAATGGAACTTAAGCGTGAACTGGCGCGCAACTCCGTGCTGACCATCATCGACCGTGAAAACAATCGCGCAACTACGAATCCGCAGCGCCAGCCGCATGAGAATACTGATTCACGCTTCAACCAGCTTTCCGCGCCATCCGGGGATGAGTGAGATGCGTAAATTCCTGAAGGTTCTCACGTGCATGATTTCGTTCGCTGCGATTTTTTGCGTAGTGATTGCGACAGTTATGTCAGCCAGCGAATCGCCGGATGCACCGGCACTGCTGATGCGCTGGTTTGAGAAAACATGGCTGCTCTGGCTGACGTGGCGGCTGATCATCTATGCGGTGACGGCTTACTTCACCTTCCAATGTTGGCAGCGCAAGAAATCAGATCCCGTGTGGCGGCGCGCCATTCTGCGGATTGGCGGTATTGGCGCGATCTATATCGCCATTATGGAATGGGTGCTTTATGCCTCAACGGGAGGCCACTAATGACGACGAACAGCTATCTGGAATTTTTCCTCACCCTGCTGGGATGGATCATCAATAACGGCATCTGGAATCTGCTGATCGCTACCGGTCTGTTCGCGCTGCCGCTGGTATTTAAAGTGGTGGGAATCTGGCTCAAGGTGCGCGAAGAAGGCGATGACGAGGGCAACAAAGGTAAGCTGTCGCTGCCGCGCATCGAGAACGCGCTCTATAGCGCTTTTTTTGTGATGCTGGTTTGCTGCCTGCCCATCATCAACGTCAGCCTCGACAGCATTCAATACGATGAATCCCGCTCTAAAAGCTGCGGCACCTGGACGCCAAAAGCGCCGGATGAAAGCGGCTATTCGACAATAATCAGCAGCATGGACGGTCAAACGGCAGCAGCGCCAATTTGGTGGGTGCTTATGCACAAACTGTCCAAAGGCATCACTCAGGCAGCTGTGGCCACAATTCCCTGCCGCCCAGACTTGCGTCAGTTGCGTTTCGAAGTGCAGCACACCCGCATCAGCAATCCGGCGCTCGCCGCCGAGCTGCAGGATTTCACCAACGATTGCTATGCGCTGGCGCTCTACCTTTGGAAGCAACAGGATCAAGGGCAAACGAAAGAGGAAGATGCGCTGCGCGATGTTGAGTGGCTGGGCAGCAGCACATTTTTGAACGGTAGTGGTTATTACGATCAGCTTCAGTCGAAGACACCGCGCGCATCATTCCCGTGGAACGAAAGCCGCGACAGCGGCAGACCGGACACAGGGCGCGGCGGCTATCCAACCTGCCGCGAATGGTGGTCCAGCGCCGATACCGGGCTTGAGGCGCGCGTAGTCGATCAGGCTTCACCCAGCATGTGGTTGCGCATGTCAGCTGCGCTAAAAATGATGGGTAAAGACAACACCGAATACAAAGAGAGTATTGTTCGCCGCCTGGTGAGTCCTGAGAGTTTGACCGTTTCGCAGAATGGCCGCACCTATGCCGGTTATGGCGGCAATGCTGATTTCACGCTGGATAACTCCGCCAGCCGCATTGGCGGTATTGCGGGAATGTCATTGGGTAGTCTGGCAGCGTTTCCGGCATTCGATGCGATGCGCCAGGCATTACCGATGGTGCAGGCGTTATTGCTAATGGCGATATATGTGATGCTGCCGCTGATATTGGCGTTCGGCAGCTATGAGTTCAAAACTGTTATTACCGTCAGTTTTGTGGTGTTTGCGCTTAATTTCCTGACGTTTTGGTGGGAACTGGCGCGCTGGCTCGACAGCTGGTTAATGGAAGCGCTTTATAGTTCTGATACACATAGCCGCTGGAATACTGCAGGGTTCCAGAATAGCTCTGATGATTTGATTATGAACTTTGTTATGGGGGCGATGTTTATTGTGTTGCCTGCGTTGTGGATGGCGGCGTTTGGATGGGCTGGGATCAGAGTTGGCGGGATGGCCGAGATGTTTTCAAATGGGGCTAAGAATGTGCAAAGTGCAGCGGGGAAAGCTGGTGAATCCGTTTCAAATGGCATAAATAGAACAAAATAAGACCTAGTTAAATGTTATGTATGACATTAACTTGTTTTTTTATCGATGAGAATAATGGAGGTTAGACATGGAAGGAAATGAAATCATCATCGGCAGGAATGCGGATGGTAATGTCATAATTAACAATACGGAACATGGAGATCTAACTTTAATTTCATATGAAATTATACCTAGCAGCTATAATGACATGATTAATATGAAGGAAAGTGGGAGGATTAATGTAAAGTTACACAACGTAATTACTAAAGAAATTGGAAAGATATTCCAACTGGAGCTCACAATTGCCAACCACACACATCATGAAGCATTTCTTCTGGTTAAAGGGGGCTGGATACCTTGCAGCTTGATGAAGGAAAAAACTCTTCTTCTAGCTGATAGAAATATAATAT
Source organism: Pantoea sp. YR525 (assembly GCF_900116775.1). Taxonomy (NCBI): domain Bacteria; kingdom Pseudomonadati; phylum Pseudomonadota; class Gammaproteobacteria; order Enterobacterales; family Erwiniaceae; genus Pantoea; species Pantoea sp. YR525. Next base: position 323,694 of record NZ_FPBU01000003.1, on the reverse strand, counting down.
CGGAAATAAAATCCCGGTACTTTATAAATGAAAAGAAAATACAAGGAGATTTAGACTATTTCGATGCTGTTTTCTTGAGTCGGGATGATTTGACAATAGATATTACACTTTGGGTATTAGAATCAAATGAAAGAAAAATACCGTCGGTCGCTACGATGAATAACCAGTGTAAATATGCTAAGGAAGTTATTTCCCGTGCATTACCAGAAGTTGAAATAGCTGAATATCCGGATGGAAATAATTATTACCATAACGCCTCTGCTTATATAAGTACATATTTACTCAGGAGGGCAAACTACTTACTGGAAGTGGCCCCGAGCCTAAATAAGCAATTTACAGAAAAGACAAGAAGTAAAGCCACACATGAAGTATTTGAATTAGCAAAAAAACATGGATTAAAAAACAGTGATATCGTCGTAATCTTGGCATTTTTAAGAATAAATATGTCTGATGGTAAAAATGGCGACAGGAAAAACACAGCCAAAAAAGTATTAAAAGACTCTCAAAATTACAGTGCTGAAGATGCTTACAATACTGCTAGTGACCTTGGCGCTCTTGAATGGCTGATCAATTTGATAAGACATCATGAAAAATCAGGATCATCTTATAATGTTGCGATTATCACTAAAGATATTGGCCTAGCGGAATTAGGGGTGTTAATGCTTAATGAAAAAGATGCTAGTAATAATAACGGTGAAATATCCATAAAGAGTTCGTTACCTATGGGGATATTTTCGGATAGTCTTGAAGCTTTGATGTTAATTAAAAAATACCTATAACACAAAGACCAACAAAGTCACACCAAAATTTTTAATATTGATTCCCTACAATGAGTGCTTCGGGTCATCTAGGTATCGAGGGGCTCATAACTTAAATGCTCCCTAAAGAATGCCATATTAACTCATGGTTAAGGAGGCGGTTATGATAGATACTTATTACTTATCGACTCTGTATCCCCCAACGTAATATCCATATCCATCCGGCCCATCTCGATAACCATCATTAAAATTATAAGTATTATCCTCATTGCAGCCAAAAGAAGTGCAACCTCTAGGGAGTGCAATTGCGATAAATAGAAAAATTATTGATCCAATAATCCCGAAAACGTAATAAAAAAGGGAAGACACTATAAACATGAGAGTTATAATTATGGCAATGAATAACATATTTGCCAAATATCGTTTTAATTTCGATTGGCCAGCTTTAATCAGCATTTGATAACGGACACGGCGAAAAAAATCACTCGTAGATTTAGCTACTTTACCTACTGTCATACCAATGAGGTAAGAATTTTCCTTCATGCGCTCTCCATTTTTGTTTGAAATATATGCAGTAAGCATCGACTCTTTTGGTTATTTTTTCAACTCATAATCCCTTTCTCAGTTTGACCTTAAGGTTCGTAATTGCTAGTTTGAATCGTTGCCATGAGTTGTTTACGCAACTACCAAAGCCCTCATGACCTGAAAGGGGCACCCTAGCGGCGGTCATCAGCGAAAGTTTCAGCAGCCTGTGAGAAACGCCATATGGCGGCTGCATCCGGGATAACCGGCAAAGCTACTCAACCTTTGCAAGTAGCGGGCAAAATAAACGTCCAAGGTTTCCACTACATCACTACGGTTCAATCAACTTAATCTCATCGATACAAGCTACTGCGCACGGCCAGTTTGCGTGATCGTTTCCGCCATTTGGAACATTTGGCGACGAACGAACCTCGCAAATACAGGCAGAAGCTGCGCGGCGTCACTTGCGTTGGCGCGTAGCAACAACCAAGTGACGCGCGCAGCGCGTAAACGTCAACACCACGTAATACGGCCTTCTGCGACGACGCTTACCGTCTGACCAACACGTAGTTCGTTATTACAACCATCAACTGTCCCAACATTCAGTGAACGTTGGCAACTTATCTAAGGAGGAAATCAACGCGATATCAAGGCGACGTCAGCGAACCTGACGGACGGAGGCGTTCTGAGTAATCAGGAACCGGCATTAGCCGCGATCAGCTCTGAGAGCTGTGGAGACCTCGCAACAACTCAACATTTCGCCGCCCCGATGCACAGATATCCGCTGAGACGCAGGAAGCGCAACCTGAAACCGTGCCGTCGGGGTTGGAGATGTTTTTTGGAGGATGTATGTCGCGAGGAAACAAGCAGTTCAGCAAACAGCTGGTGACGTTGGCCAGACAATCTGGCGGCAGTTTCAAAACCGTTGCCGATCGTTCGCGCATAGCAGCACGGCTGGCCGAGCAGATGCTGAAACTCAACATCCAGATCAGGGACGTGAACCATATTAAGACGCACCACATCGAGAATTATGTTCGTAGCCGCCTGGCGGATGATATTTCTAAGCGCACGCTGCAAAATGAGATGGCAGCGCTACGCGCGATTCTGACCACTGCAGGCAGAACAAAACTGGCCGATCCGAAGCATGAGAAGTTGAGTAACGATACTCTAAACCTGTCTGGTGCCAGTCGAGCTGGATCAAAGACGGCGATAACGGACGAGCGCTTTCACGAGGCGCTCGCACTAGTACGGAGTAAAGACGAAGGCGTCGCGTTGGCGATGGAAATTGCGCGTTATCTCGGACTGCGAACGGAAGAAGCGGTGCAGTCGGCGAAATCGCTTAAGACGTGGCAGCAGGCGCTGGCGCGCGGGGATGAGCGATTGCGTGTAGTGTTCGGTACCAAAGGCGGTAGGCCGAGAGATACAACGGTCGTTAGGCGAGATGATCTTGTGCGCAGCTTGAATGCAGCAGTGACGTATTCGGCAAAACATGGCGGCAAGTTGGTTGATAGAGCCGGGCTGAGGAGTGCGATCGATCGCTACCGAAATGTGGCTAAGGATGCTGGGCTCACAGGCAAAGAAGCACCGCACAGCCTGAGATATGCCTATTCGCGAGAGGCTACAGAGTGGCATATGAAAAACGGCCTCAGCAGGAAAGAAGCTGAGGCAATGGTTTCAATGGATTTGGGGCATGGAGATGGTCGAGGGAATTACGTGGCTAAAATTTATAACTTATGACTCTCCCCAGAATTTCACATTAGGGATTAATAATTTATGAGTAATGGAAGCTAAATCTTCAGATTCTGTGTTGCTCATAATATTATATTTTATTAAGAAATTCTTAAACCCTTTCCCTCTGATGAATGATGCGTTGTAATAAAGAAGCAAAAGCTCATGACTGGATAGTTGTGCACAGGTTAGCTTTATATAAAATGCTCTATCCTCCGCCTCTGATTTATCTACGAAAGCCATGAGGTGGTAAAGCCATCTAAAATAGTGGCCAAGATGTAATCCATGTTTATCCCAAAATTCTTCATATCTTTCTACAATAAAGGAGCTATTACATTCATCATCTCCAATATGTAGGAGTTTGAATTGAAAATCATCCTTTAATGATTTAAAGATTTTTTGAAAGGCAGCACGTCCGACTGCTTCTGTATTGCGGCCAATAGACTCTTCATATGAAATGACAGTCAGGTCTTTTGTTATTTCGTTTAGGTGATTTAACATCTGAAAAAAATTATTTTCAAAGTTCTGGTGATCGATGTTTCTTTGCTGCCTCGCCATGTCTTCTCTTTGCATGTCAATGTTTATTAACACACCAATAAAAGCAAAAGCTGTAAAAAAACAAGTCAAAACACCGAAGCTATCACCAAAAACCCCAGCGTTACTAATCGACCAAGAATCAATAGGCCAAGTTCTCCAAACAAGAAAAATTGCATAACCAATTACTATCAGACTGACAAGTGCGCTATATATGACAAACCTTTTTCTTCTTTTCATTTCTTTTAAATATCGCTCAACTTCCTTTATATAAATTTTATTGTTTTCCATAATCACTCCAACTCTCAACATTGACAATCAGTTGTCATTGATATATTAATTATTTTAGTAGTCAGCTTCACGGACCTGAAAGAAGCGCCAACTGGCGGTCCCGATACTCGCACACCTTTAGAGCGGGTGCCATCTTAGATGGTTAAGGTTATCTAATCACCTCGCCACACGGCACGCTTTACCGACCCTAACGGGGATTTACTCCCGTTAGCGGATAAATCCCCTTTTTCACATCTGGAGGATTTACCCATGGGCTATTGCCATTGCTACACCCAACTGAAATCAGTTCCTGACGATCAGTGGTTACTCTTCACCGTACAGCTATCAAACGTTTTTTTGATAATACAAAACCGCCATGTCCCCGGCTATAAGCAACCGTTAGTGCTTTGCACAAGCGATGGCCGTTATCCACTTCTGCAGCCCGCTGATCTGATGGTACAAAGCGGCATTCGACAACCCGCTATCTCTTTTAACGGCGAAGAGAAGGAAGATCTTGAGTATGAAAGTTTCTTCCTTGGGCAACATTCATCTGGCAGTGAATTCTGCAAGACATCGTTCAACTGGTCACCAGACCGGCCTTATGACTTTATGGTTAAGGTCACGCTACTTCTGGCTCATCGATTCTGCATCGGCTGCTATGACATTTCTTCAGATGGCACGCTTGCTGAATGGCTCGATGTTCAGGAGTGGCTAACTAAGCACCTAGGTGGCCAATGGCCAATACCTGAAGCAATCCTTAATAACCCTGATTAATCACTCTCAATTTCAACCTGCCCAATGGCGTATCACTTCGCCATTACGGGAAGGGATACGCCATGTAAGGAGTATCCCATGCCGACCAAAACCAAATCCCGTAAGTCACCAACCAACAATGTCGACCTCTACCAGCAAGTCACCGACAAAATCGTCGCGTCGATCGAGCGTGGCGTTTTGCCTTGGCGCAAACCGTGGCGAGACAGCAAGCGATCTACTGAATCACCGATACCCTTCAACGCAGCGACCCGCCGCCACTACAACGGCGTAAACATCATGTTGTTGTGGTTAGCTGCCGAGGAGCAAGGCTTTCATTCCAACCACTGGCTAACATGGAAACAGGCGCAAGCGCTGGGTGGCCACGTTCGTAAGGGTGAGAAATCGACCATTGCTGTTTTCTTCAAACCGTTTGAGGTTGAGTCCACTGATAAAACGGGCAAGACACGCAGAAATGCGCAAGGCGATCCGGTCATGGAACAACGCATCATGCTGCGCAGTATTCCACTGTTTAACGTGCAGCAGTGCGATGAGTTGCCCGAATCGATTGCACCAACATCTGCCATAAGTCTGGATTATCAGGATGATGACGAGTTGGATGCTGACACTCATGGTCAGATAATTGAAATGCTAAACGTTTCAGGCGTGCAAGTGACTTCAGTTGAACAAAATCGCGCTTACTACAATTCTGCTGCTGACCGAATCGTCTTACCGAGAACGTCGCAGTTTTTTACGAGCGCGGATTACTGGTCAACGTTGTTGCATGAACTGGTTCATTCCAGCGGGCATGCTAACCGTTTAAATCGTGAAGGCATCACTTCAACTACTCGTCGATTTGGCGATTCGGTTTACGCGTTTGAGGAGTTAATCGCTGAACTGGGTAGCGCATTCCTGTGCGCACATTTGGGCGTATATGGTGAAGTGCAGCATGACAGCTATATCGATCACTGGTTGACGATATTGAAGTCAGATAAAAAGGCATTGTTCCGCGCAAGCCGTATGGCGCGTGAAGCATCAGAATACCTTTTGAAGCCATTCAGTGAAGAGGCTGATGAAGACGCCGCTTGAAACCAAAACCATCTCTTCGGGGATGGTTTCTTTTTTAGTGAGCAATTTAATCACATTTTCCGAAAATGATTTTAGGCTGTAATTAGTTGCCGCTTGGAACGATAGTGCCTCCGATCTGGAGGTGAATCATGTTCCCAAAATTACAATACAAGTTAAGACGCAGCACTATTAAGCCGTCAATTCCGGCTCAACGCGAAGGCTACTTCACACCGCTAAACTATCAAACGTTGCTCGGCACACCGGCGCGGCAAATGCAGGTAAAAAAGATCTGGCAGAGTTCTTTGCTGCCACGATCACTGTTCAATTCATTTTGCCTGGAGCCACTACAAGCGCTGTCAGAACGCTATCAAAATCTGCCCGCTGCAAGTTTCCCGGGATGGAATCATAGCGGCGGTTTAGTAGACCTCACTCTACAAAATATCGTTGTAATGATGCATCTGTCTAAAGGCATGATCCTTCCCGCCAACGCACTGCCAGAGGACCAATCAGCGCAAAGTAGTCATTGGAATTGCCTGTTATTTTGGTTGGGGCTTTACTGGTATGTTCCGGAATTGTTGAACGTCGAAGGAGAGTTTGAGGATGGCGATCCGTGGCATCCGCTATCAAATGCACCGCGTGAAAAATATCGATTTTTGATAAACCAGAGTGAATATGATTCCGAATCTGCAGGTGTAACCCGTCTTGCATTAACTGTTTCTACGCTGCCGAAAGAAGCTATCAGATGGCTTGAAATTCAACCTGATGCGAGGAGCTGCTTTTATTTAGAGTTAGCTGGATTCGAATCGTCTGAAAAACAGATCCACAATTTAATTGATAAAGTCTCAGCTCGTATTACTCAGAAACCACAAAGTTTAACAGCCAATACTCTCGTTGATGATCTCGAAATAAATGATACAAAAATGTGCGTTAAAACGCACAAAGTCATACCACATCCTCAAATCGACGATGTCTACGAGCAATACTTCAATTTGGGTAATGTTCTATCCCAAAATGAGACCAACATCGACTACAACCCACATTTTGAAACCGGCAATAAGAGTAAGCCTGTTGGTTCTGATTTAGATGAAAATCAAACCCAAAAAATAGGATTAGGTGCAATAGATGATCGGCAGCTCATTGATTTTCCCACCTACGGATCTTCCGAAAATGTTCATAAAAACGTCAATAATGCTTATCAAGTGCATCCACATGATCAAGAATCGGCCCCTGTAGCACCTGGGACAAGCTCACAAATTTCTAAGAAACAGATCGGCGAGGCCTTTTGGCACTGGCTGAGTGAGGGTCTCGAAAATGGAACGATAGCATGCAATGAAGCAGATTCACGTGTGCAACTGGTCGCAGGTTTTGTTTTCTTGCTGGTACCGGGCATTTTTTATCGTTATCTGAAGCATACCGGTCAGTCTGCAGACGAACGTGAGAACGTTCAGGCAGGGTTTGAAAGACTCAACCGACATCGGCGTAACAACGGCAAGCGCTTCACCTTTGCCACTCTCTACAACAGTGCCGACCGTAACGGCCCTTATAAACGTGTGAAAGGCTATCTGGTCAAATCCACCGTGCTGTTTCAGGCTAATCACGTACCTGATGACAGCCAGTTTTTAGTGGTTCCCTGACGCTTTTCTGGAAGGTGTAAGGAGGAGAGTTGCTGCTTTGGGAGCAGCGGTTATTTTGCTGATTAAAGGAAATGTTATGAGTCAGGTAAATGATACTAGCTGGGAATTTCTGCTCGATGAATACTTCTTTGTGAAAGTTCTACGTCCAGACACGGAGTGGAGTTATCGCAAAGTCGTTAACGTGTTCCGTAAGTATTATGGTCAAGATAAAAAACCAGGAGACATCAGTCGTCGAGATATACAGCAGTGGCGAAGGCATGTGATAAATGTCGAGGGCTCATCGGCTAACACCTGGAACAACAAAGTGGCGCATATGCGTGCACTGCTTAATTTTGCTATAAAAGCGAACCTCGTTACTCAGGTTGAAAATCCTTTTAACGATGTATCAGTTCGTGCAGACAATAAGCGAAAAAAGACGCTATCAAGACAACAATTAACTCGCGTCTACTTGTTGATGCAGCAATATGCTGATATGGATGCTGATATTACAATAACAGAAATGAAACGTTGTGCCCTATATCCAGGGTGGTACTGGATCACAGTCCTCGACACTCTACGCTATACAGGTATGCGTGTTAACCAGTTAATGCATCTACGGTTAAAAGATATTAATCTTGAAGAAAGCTGGATTGAATTACGTTTGGATGGTAGCAAGACGCACAGAGAATGGCGAGTTCCTGTGGTAGGACCTTTAAAAATAAAATTGAAAACATTGATTCAAGAAGCAATAAAGCATGGAGCTGATTCAAATAATGCCCTATTTGATGTAAACAGATTTTTATGCAACGTGCTTGAGCGTGAAAAATTACCAGCGATACCCACATTGCAACCGATAAAATCATTCTTTAGACGTTTATCTAAAGAGTGCGGATTTCAAGTGTCTCCACACCGTTTTAGGCATACTTTAGCTACAGAATTAATGAAATCTCCTGATAGAAACCTTCAGATGGTCAGGGGACTCTTAGGACATCGAAGTGTTGCAACCACTATGGAATATATTGATATAAACCTGGATGTTGCTGGTAAAACACTGGAGAGAGAGTTAAGACTATACACAGATACTAAATCTTTTAAAAGCGTTATCACATAGCATTGATTGATATCATTAGCCGAATTTCATTCGGCTAATGTTTAATAACTCTCTGCTCGATTCAATATTCACTAAAATAATTAATCAATTTATCATTTTTCCTTATGAGGCCTATGAACTAACGCAAGCTTTCATTTACCCCTTCAAGTTAAAAAAATAAAGTTGCATTTATCGCCTGCGAGCAAATTCAAACAGCATGTGTATTCATCGGCTAAAACTATTTTTTCAAAACTGATTTATAACTCTTGCACCCAACGGTTATTTTTATTCAGCACCATCGTGCTCATTCAGCGTAACAATGCTCAGCAGCAGGAAACGTTTTAGTTTTAACCGCAGCAACATAGTTCTGAATGGCATGCTGAATGCTGTCATGGCCCGTCATAAAGTTGCGGACAAATTTAGGCGCGCGCCCTGTGATACTCAGTCCTAGCATGTCGTGTAAAACCAGCACCTGACCATCAGTATCTACTCCAGCTCCAATACCGATTACCGGGACGGTAACCGCTTCACTGAGTGCTTTGCCTACGGAAGAAGGAACCGCTTCAACCAAAATCATTGCTGCACCGGCGGCTTCAAGCTTAACGGCTGCATCGATAAGTCCTTTGGCCTGTTCTGGTCCACGACCCTGAACTTTAAACCCGCCAAAGACATTGACCGATTGCGGCGTTAAACCAATATGTGCGCAGACGGGAATGCCATTGCGGGTTAACTGACGCACCGATTCACACAACCATTCACCACCTTCCAGTTTCACCATTTGCGCACCCGCCTGCATCAGACGGCCTGAACTTTGCAAAGCCTGATCTGGGGTGGCGTAGGTCATAAAGGAAAGGTCGGCCATAATAAAGCTGCCGGTGTTACCGCGTTTTACGCTGGCAGTGTGATAAACCATGTCCTCAATGGTGACAGGAAGAGTACTGTCGTGGCCCTGCAAAATCATACCGAGCGTATCGCCGATAAGCAGCATATCGACGCCAGCCTGGCTGGACTCATGGGCAAAAGTCGCATCGTAGCAGGTCAACATGGCAATTTTTTCGCCGTTTTTCTTCATCTTCTGCAGATGGGTCAGGGTGATCTCGGGCATCTCAATGTCTCATCTAAATGATTCTGTCAGTAATAGCGCTGCGATGATGATCATCAGAGCGCCGGAAATTTGGCTGACGAGGCGTGCAGCCCTTGGCCGGGTTTGTAACACGGCTTTCGATCCGAAGCCGACTATCAGGTAAACCACAGCACAGCTTACGACATGCACCATACCCAATGCGGCCATTTGTAAGGAGAGCGGCCATGTGCCATGCGAATCGGTGAATTGTGGCAACAACGCCAAAAACAGCAGAAATACCTTCGGATTAAGTCCACTTATGCAAAGCCCTTTTACAGCCCAACTCAGCGCATTACCATCGAGCTGTCTTTCATCTGCAGTGGGAACGGCAGGATGACGCAACATGCCTATTCCCAGCCAGATCAAATAGCAGGCGCCAGCTACGGTTAATCCTTTCATGAGCCAGGGCAGGTCCGCGACCACGGCTCCTACACCTGCGGCAACAATTAACGTTGCAATCAAGTGACCAGAGAGCAATCCGCAGACTGCGGGAATAACCCGGCCCCCGCGAATGCCTGCGGAGATGGCATAAGCCCAGTCTGCTCCAGGAGTAATGACAAATAGCACTGAAACGGCCCAAAACGCAGCAAAAAAACTCAGCGCCATCGTTAGACCCCACTCGATGTATTAGGCATGCTGAGCACAGCGTCTTCGGGATGACTTAAAAAAATGATATTGCACACGATCTTCTACCTGATTAACGAAATAAACAGAATCTATCTTCAGATGCTGGGCGGCGTCGCACAGCATTAGCAGGTAGAAAGAATATCCTCAGCTGGTTAAAATGTGCTTTCAATATTAATGCGTAATGTCGCTGATAAGGGAATAATCTTGCCCATTGACCGAATCGACCGCAATATTCTTGCTGAGCTACAAGCTGATGGCCGTTTATCCGTAACTGAGCTTGCGGAGCGGGTAGGATTAAGCCTGTCACCTTGCCATCGCAGGGTAAAAGCGCTGGAGCAGAGTGGCGTCATTCAGGGCTATCGTGCTCAGCTTGACCCTGCATTCCTGGGTTATAACTTCTCGGCGATTGTATTCGTGACGTTGCGTGATGGCGACCGTAAGGCCGTCAATGCGTTTGAAGAGGCGGTGAAAGAACTTCCGCAAATTACGCTGGCACAACGCTTATTTGGCGATCCAGATTATCTTCTGCATATCACAACGCGTGATTTGCCCGCTTTTCAGCAGTTATATGATGAGAAACTTTCCGCTATGCCCGGCGTACAAAGGCTAACGTCGACCCTGGTGATGAAAACCGTCATTCAGGATCGGCCGTTGCCGCTGTAGGTCGGCTGCTAACTCGTTGTTTTGAGCATGACAATGCTATTTATTTGTAACAGGATGCAGCTTTAGCGGATCCATTCGTCTGCTCAAAATCACCTCCGACGAAGGCAGGTCAGTAATGACCATGTCCATGTCGGTCAGTGAGAACATCTTGTACAGCGCGTTGCTGCCGTAAGTGTTGTTATCTGCCAGCATGATACATTTTCTCGCTGCGTTGATGATTGCACCATAGTAAGCCGCTCTGTACTCATCATGATGAAAAATGCCTTTATCACTCCATGATTCCGGTGCGATAAACGCCTTTTCAAAATTGAGACTCTTTAAGGTTTCAAGCGCAACGCGTTGATGAAAAGTATTGTCATGACGGCTGAGTTTGCCACCAATAAAAAACAGGGCGGCACTTGAGTGAGTCATAACATGCTGCGCAATGGCAAAGTCATTAGTGACTATGGTCATCTCATCGCTATAAGGAAAATACGTGGCCAACTCAAACGTCAATTTTCCGCCATCAAGATAAACCACTTTGCTATCACCTAAATAACGTAGCGCAGCACGAACCAGAGAATGAGCCCCGGGGCGCTCAACGGGCATACGTAGCGGGGTTTCACGTGATTTCACACCACCGCGCGTAGACATGATGACGCCACGCGCGCTGAGCTGTTCAATATCCCGCCGTATAGTCATCACCGTGACATCCAGCATATCTGCCAGCTCCCGCAGGCTGACAAAATGTTTGATGGATACCACCTCGAGTATCCGTTGATGACGCTCAGCGGGGATCATATCGCTCCTCATCAGACAGGAATAATGCCAAGAACGACAGCGGCCAACAGAGCACAGACACTCATGATCCAGATTTTCACCATGGAGTGGCGGATATGCTCACCGACCTGGAGATTAAGCAGTCCTAACCCCAGATGCGTTGCCGGAATAACCGGACTAAGCAGCAAACCTATTTGTTCGGTAATGAGCATGGCGATGGTGACGTGCAGCGGGGAAACGTCAAAACTTTGCCCAAGGCCTACCGCGAGAGGAAGGAGTGCAAAATAGAACGCATCGGATCCAATCAAAATAACGATCGGTACGCTGAAAGCAGCCAGAATGATATAAAGATAAGGTCCTAAACTGGAAGGAAGTACCGCAGCGAGTTCATTTACTAATACTTTAATAATGCCAGTATTTTGCAATATACCTACAAATACGCCAATCGTTAAGAAGATCACGATTACCGGGAAGATGGTTAACGCGTAATCTTTAATTTTCTGTTGTGCTTTTTTGGCATCCGGATAATTGATCATGACTGCCAGCGAGAATGCGATCATAAACAGGAAGTTACCCGCGACTAATCCAGAAACCAGAATCACAATGGTTGCAATCACCAACACAAAGTTAGCGCGCAGCAGCCATGGATTATGGTCACCTTTGCTGGTTAGCATCTCCTCACGCATCACCAGGAAGGCCTCTTTGCTAATGCCAGAACCACTTTTATTTTCTACTCTGGCCATGTACCAACAGAGAATAACGCCGAGAACAAACAGCACGACCTGCAGAGGAATGAGTTTGTAGTAGACGTCAAGAATATCAAGATGGGTCACCGCAATGGCTCGGTTGAGTGAGCCTCCCCATGGGGTAATACCCGTTACGCCGACTCCAACGGTAACCAGCATCAGCAACGTTTTACGGCTGATGTTCATCTTTTCATACAGCGGTAACAATGCCGGAACGGTTACCAGCAGGGTTGCGTACGCATTACCATCGAGGCTACAGACTGAGGCTATGACCAATGTCGCAAGTAGAACAGAAAAGGTCGATTGTGTGACGAAACGCAGGATGAAACGCACAATCACGTCAAACACACCGGCTTCTTTCATCAGGGTAAAAAACATGGCGCTAAATGCGACTAGCGTAGCAGTGCCAACTACCGATTTAAGTCCTGAAGCGACATATTCGCCCAGTTCTTTAAAGCCAAATCCACAGACTAAAGCCGCTACCGTAGGTAAGATAATAAACAGCACACTGGGAGGAAACTTATTTTTCAATAAGCACCATGTCAGAATAACAAACATGACAATCCCGGTGATAAGCATCAAAGACATGACTTATCCTTTTAATTTTCAGAGTAGAAGATGTAAAAAAACGCTGCGCAGATAAATCTGCACAGCTTTACCATGGCAATATTTATTTCATATTGAAAAGCGTATTGAGCTCATCAATATTTTCATTAGTTAATGTTTTCATGCCATAGGGTTTGAGTACGAAATAGAGTTTTGCCGTTTCCTCTAACTCTTCTGCATTAAAAACCGCTTCACGGATATTTTTACCCGAAATAATGGGGCCATGGTTGGCGAGAAGAATTGAATTATGATCCTTAGCCAGTTTTTCAACATGCACAGCAATTTCTGGCGAGCCCGGCCGAATATAAGGCACCACCGGCAGTTTACCCACACGCATCACGTAGTAAGGAGTTATCGCCGGCAGTGCATTTTCATTGTCGAGATCGGGCAAGCAAGATAATGCGGTCAGCCAGGGGGAGTGCAAATGTACGATGCCGCCACAAGCAGGACGCTGACGGTACATTGCCAAGTGCATCAGCACTTCTTTAGACGCCTTGTGACCCGAAACCAGCTCACCGGTCATCGTGACTTTACTCAATTCATCAGCATCCAGGTCGCCAAAACTGGAGTTCGTCGGTGTGGCGAGGATATGGCCATCAGGCAGTTTCAGGCTGATATTTCCAGCGCCACCGCTGCTGTAACCACGTTCAAACAGGGAGCGTGCGTAGCGCACTAAATCCTGACGATATTGGACTTCGCTCATTTCACACTCTCCTGCGCTTTTAAGAAGAAATCACTGTTACCAAAGTTGCCTGACTTGAGGATTACCCACTTTTCTTCATCTAATACCTGTGTCCAGGGTACACCAGGCGCGACAGCATCGCCGATCACCATGCCTTTAATATTGAGACCCTGTGATACCGCACCCGACGTTTCACCGCCAGCGACGATAAATTTGTTGAAACCTTCCTTGCTTAAATTGTGGGCAAGTGTGGCGAAGAAGCTTTCAATCTTCTCACTGACAAATTCTGCACCGTAGTTCTTCTGAATAATCTCGATAATCTGAGGCGGTTGCGTGGCATAGACCATCGGAGCCAACGCATCATTCTTTTGGGTCACTACCCAGCCCGTCACCGTCTGCAGGTACGTGGGTTCGTGAAGGATTTTTTCCACATCCAGTGCCAGTGAGGAGGCGCGCTGCTGATAAAAGTTCACCTGCTGGTTGGTCATGGAAGAGCAGCTGCCTGACAGGACAATGCTTGCCCCCTCTTTGCTGATAGCAAACGCAGGCTTATCAGCGGATTTATGCATCGTATCCAGTGCCGCAATGGCATAACCAATACCTGCTGCACCGGTGATAAGGACATAATCTGCGGTTTCACGCGCGACGGTTAACAGATCATTGTTATCCAGTACGTCACAGATAACATATTTGATCTTTTCCTCTGCCAGTTTGGCTAGGGCATCAGGAATGTCTTCTACATGATTTTTGATGGTGTCGAGATCGATGACTTCGCAGCGGCCGGTGGATTGCGCCTCCATCAATTTTTTTAGTGAAGACTCTCTCATCGGTGTGACTGGATGATGTTCCATCCCGCTTTGATTCAATAACTGCCCTTTCACAAACAGATGGCCTTGCAAAATGGTCCGTCCATTGTCAGGTACTGCCGGGCAAATCAAAGTGATTGGCGCATCCAGATTCTTCATCAGGGCATCGGTAACCGGACCAATGTTCCCCTCTTTTGTCGAGTCAAAGGTTGAGCAATATTTGAATAGCTGACGCTTACAGCCCTGTGACTTAAGCCAGTTTGAAGCAGACAATGATTGTTCCACCGCCGTCTTGGTCAAAATCGAACGGCTTTTAAGGGCGATAACCACCGCATCGATGCCTTCCTGATCAAAAGCCTCAGCAGGAACGCCATTGAATAGCACCACTTTCCAGCCCGCATTCACCATGAAACTTGCAATGTCGGTGGCACCCGTAAAGTCATCCGCGATGACGCCCAACTTAATCATATGTGTTCCTCTAAAGCGGTAACAAATTGAGCTCATATTGCTTTTATGTAAATACAAGTGCAATCAGGCTTGATGTTAATTTGTGCTTTAGATCACAAAATAAGGGTTTATGGTTAACAAATGGGTGTGAGTGGAATCTTTGAAGCGGCTGTTACAACGGGTAATAATCCTAAAGCTCGCAGGGCTTAGCCATAACTTACTGAAAAGACGGAGGAATGTTGCAATGTGTTTTTTTTGTATCAGAAATGTGATCTCAATCACCTTGCCTTCAGTGCATTTATTGGTATAAAAATGCAATCGAAAACTGACCAACCATCTGGAGTATTTATGCGTATTTTGGTTCTGCCTTGTGACGGTATCGGCCCTGAGATCACTTCTGCTGCGGTAACTGTGCTGGAGTCACTGGATAAAGCGTATGGCCTGAACTTTGAGTTCGACTACGAAGACGTAGGTTTTAAAAGCCTGGAATTACACGGCACTACGCTGCGCCAGGAATCACTCGACCGTGCCAAAACGTATGACGGCATTATTCTGGGTACCCAGTCCCACGCGGATTATCCAGCACCGGAAAAAGGCGGCCGTAACGTTTCTGCTGGCTTCCGCATTGGTCTGGATCTCTATGCTAACGTCCGTCCTGCGCGCACTCGTCCTTTCCTGACGTCTAATATGAAGGAAGGCAAATCCATGGATTTGGTGATCATGCGTGAAGCGACGGAAGGGTTCTATCCAGACCGCAACATGACTCGCGGCTGGGGTGAAGTGATGCCAAGCCCGGATATGGCGCTGTCTACCCGTAAAATTACCCGTCATTGCTCTGAGCGAATTGCTCGCAAAGCCTTCGAGCTGGCGATGCAGCGTCGTAAAAAAGTGACCGCAATTCATAAAGCTAACAGCTTCCATATGACGGATGGCCTGTTCCTTGAAGCCGTGCGTCACGTGGCAAAAGAGTTCCCTGAAGTTGAGCTGGACGATCTGTTAGTTGATGCGTCAACCGCTCACCTGGTGCGTAACCCAGAGCGTTTCGACGTACTGGTTGCCACTAACTTCTATGGTGACATCATCAGCGACCTGGCGAGTGAATTGTCAGGCAGCCTTGGCCTGGCCGGTTCAATTATGGCCAGTGATACGCATTGCTGCGCGCAGGCTCAGCATGGATCAGCTCCGGATATTCAGAATCAGGACAAGGCGAACCCGGTGTCGATGATTCTGTCGGTTGCCATGATGCTGCAATGGTACGCAGAGAAGCACAACCAGCCAAAATTCCTGAAAGCGGCGGAAGAGATCAGCCGTGCCGTTGATGAAGTGCTGGAAAATCCAGAAACCCGTACGCCGGACCTGGGTGGCAAATGTGGTACTAAAGCCTTTGCTGACAAAGTGGCTGCTTCTATTCGCGCCTGATTAAACGTCATGAGGTTGCCGCACTTTAGCGGCAGCCTGCTTTCATGGAGCCGAAGATGAATCAACGTATTGTTTTAATTCACGCGACTCCACTGGCGGTTGAGCCGATAAACCAGGCTTTTGCCGATCAGTGGCCAGAGGCTGAAATCAGTAACCTGCTGGATGACGCGTTAAGTGTGGATCGTCGTAAGGTGACGATGTTGACCGATCGTCTGTTTAAGCGGATCGATTCACTGGTGAACTATGCTGCCAACATTGATGCTGGTGCAGTGTTGTTTACCTGCTCTGCATTTGGTGAAGCAATTGACGCCAGCGCAGCGAAAAATACCATGCCGGTGCTTAAGCCAAACGAAGCCATGTTTGAAGCGGCTTTAGCTAAGGGTAAACATATCGTCATGCTGGCAACGTTTGCTCCCGCCGTCGCCGGGATGGAAGCGGAATTTCATGAACTGGTACGTAAAGGTTATCGTGACGCCACGTTAACCAGCGTTCTGGTTGAAGGGGCGCGTGATGCCCTCGAGCAAGGTGATGCCGAGCGCCACAACCAGCTCATTGTTCAGGCTGCTCGTGAACATACTGAGGCTGATGCCATCCTTCTTGCGCACTTCTCGATGGCCATTGCCTGGGAGCAGGCTCAGTCAGCAGTGAACTGTCCGGTACTGAGCAGTCCGCATGCAGCCGTTTCAAAACTGAAAATATTAATGACTCATTAATTAAGTCAGTCGATTTCTTTTAAAAAGGCATCAACGTGGAAAGCCGAGATATATTGGCGGATGTGAAATATAGCCATATTTCACACTCGCCTGAGATCGTATTGCCTGAACATAGCTGTGACTGTCATCATCATATTTTTGACAGGCGTTATCCCTATGCTGCGGATGATACGCGTAATTTACCAAACGCGACCGTCAACGATTACAACCAGTTTAAAAAATGGTTGGGACACTCTCGTCATATTCTGGTGCAGCCCTCTTCTTATGGAACGGATAATCGTTGCCTGACAGATGCATTACGCGCTTTTGGCACCCATGCACGTGGTGAAGCCGTGGTGGACGACACTGTCAGTGATGCTGAACTGGATGCGCTGCAGCAAGCTGGCGTAACGGGGGTTCGATTCAATCTTGGTGCGGGCAATGCAACGACACCTGAAATGCTGCTTCCCGTAGCGCAACGCGTGGCGGAACGTGGCTGGCATGTGCAGGTCCACGCCACTGCGGATCAATTGTGGCAGTTGCGATCAACGCTACTTCAGATACCGGGAAATCTGGTCATCGACCACTACTTTCGTTTACCGCAGCCTGAGCCGATGGCCCATCCAGTTTGGAAGCTGGCTTGGGAGCTGATTGAAAAGGGTCAATGTTGGGTAAAGCTCTCCGCGCTTTATCATCAGTCACAAAGTGATGATGTGTCTGATATGGCAGCTCTGGTTACCCGCTTTCTTCACGATGCAACTGAACGTGTTTTATGGGGAAGTGACTGGCCACACCCCAATTTAATAAGTGCCAATAAAAATATGCCAGATGATGCATTGATACTATCGAAAATATACCACTGGGCGCATAACGATCAGGTTAGACACAAATTATTTGTGGAAAACCCGGCTGAACTTTACCGATTTAATTAATCGTATGCCAGACAAGGCCGAATATTATGATTACTCTGAACTCCACTGCTAAAAAGAACAGACCTACGCATTATCGTTATATGATTTTGCTGATGGTATTTCTCAGTATTGCTTTAAATCATGGTGATAGAGCGACCTTCTCAATTGCCGGTACGGATATGGTGAAATCTGCCGGGCTGGATATTGTGGCGCTCGGTTATCTGATCTCAACCTTCACCTGGGCTTATGTTCTGGGGCAATATCCGGGTGGTTGGTTACTGGATCGTTACGGCTCAAAAAAAGTGTTGGTAACCGGGGTTTTCACCTGGTCACTGTTTGTCTTTCTGGTGGGTTTCAGCACCTCTTTTGACAATATTTGGGTGACACGCGTACTGATGTTTGGCTTCATCTTTATGATGGGGTTGATTGAAGCACCAACGCTACCCGCTAACTCTCGATTCCTTGCGGCATGGTTCCCGGCGAAAGAGCGTGGTAAAGCTTCCGGATTCACTACTGCAGCACAGTATTTTGCATTAGTGGTCTTCTTACCGTTGATGGGCTGGTTCTCCTATTCGTTTGGTTGGGAGTCGGTGTTCTGGTTTATGGGCGCAGTCGGTATTCTGGTCTCGCTGTTGATGACGCGGGTACTCACCGATACGCCTAAAGTTCACCCGTTGGTCAACGATGCTGAGCTTGAATATATCCAGTCCGGCGGCGGTCTGACCAACATGAAAGCCAGTAAAAAAGGCGATAACGTCGGCAAAGGATATACCCGTAAATTACTGACCAGCCGATTGGCGCTGGGTGTGTATATGGGGCAGTTCTTCTTTACGGTGCTTTCCTACTTTTTCCTGACGTGGTTCCCGGTTTATCTGGTGCACGACCGTGGTATGACCATTCTCAAGGCGGGATTTATCGCGTCACTGCCGGCGCTATGTGGATGTGCCGGCGCGTTGCTGGGCGGCGTGTTATCCGATTACATGCTGGCGCGTGGTTTCAGCCTGTCAGCCGCACGTAAAACACCTATCGTTATCGGCATGCTGTTAGCCGTGAGTATGGTTATTTGCAATTACGTCGATTCCGCATGGGTTGTGGTGGCTATTATGTCGCTGGCCTTCTTTGGCAAGGGATTTGGTGCAATGGGATGGTGCGTAGTCTCAGACTTCTCACCGAAAGAGGCGGTCGGCCTGAGTGGCGGATTGTTCAATATGATTGGCAATATTTCGGGAATCTTTACGCCAATTATTATTGCCTACATCATAAAAGATACCGGTTCATTCAATGGTGCTTTGATTTTTGTCGGCGTCTGCGCTTTCCTCAATCTGTGCTGTTATCTGTTTGTGGCTGGAAAAATTCAACGTCTGAATTTTGAAACGCCGAAACAGGATCACGATGATGACTTTTCTGGAGAGCCGCATGTCAGCCACCGATAACGCAACCCCACTACGTTTTGCTATCAATTTAGGTAACGCCGTATTGGCCAAAACGCTGCCCGATGGGCAGCCTGGCGGGATTACTGTGGAGATCGCCCAAAAAATTGCGGCTGAACAGGGAAGAGTCGCGCAATTTATTATGTATCCCACAGCAGGCAAGGTAGTCGATGATGCCACTCACGATCGCTGGGACGTCGCCTTTTTGGCGATAGACCCGAAGCGTGAAGAGGTGCTGCGATTTACGCAATCTTATATCACTATCGAAGGTACCGTGATGGTGAGAGAGAACAGCAACTGGCAAAGCGTGACCGAGATGGATAAACCTGATGTGGTCATCAATGTCGGTAAAGGAGCTGCCTACGATCTGTTTCTGAGCCGCGAATTAAAACATGCTGCGCTCAATCGACTCGCTTCATCACAGGCCGCGATCGATGCGTTTCTCGATGGAGAAGGCGATATGGCAGCAGGAATCCGTCAACCTTTAGAAAGTGCAGTCAGTAACAATCGCGGTTTTCGCGTTCTGCCCGATAATTTCGGGCAGATTTTCCAGGCTATTTGTTTGCCGCATGCGCAGGACCAGCTTTATGGTGAAATTAGTCATTACCTGAATAAATGGCAGGAAAATGGCGCTATCAGCGAGATTATTAATCGAAATCTTGCCGAGTCTTAAACTTAATGCAGCGTTCTCATTTGGAGAACGCTGCATTGGTTAATGTTCAATTTTCATTCATTAATGGGCATGAGACGTTATCCAGCGACGAACATAACAAGATTGCTGTGACGGAAGGTTTTTATGACATCGCCCTTAACACTGGAACGCTCGCCGCTGGTTATTCATAACCGCCTGTATCATTTTATTGACCTCACCCAGATCGTCCCGCTGGAGCAATTACAGACATTGCCTTACAGCATTCGCATTCTGCTGGAGAACGTTGCGCGATGCTCACCGCAAACGCTGCCTGAATTTCTCAACTATCTGTCTGCAAAGTCCTCCCCTGGTGAGGTTGAGTTTTATCCCGACCGCCTCATGTTCCATGACACCACCTGTTTACCGGCTTTGGCTGACTTTGCTGCCATGCGCGATCTTACTGCTGAGTTAGGTGGCGATCCGCGCGCTATCAATCCACACATTCCTGCTGTGCTAACCATCGATCATTCGGTCATCGTTGAAAGTTACGCTAATGCCGATGCGCTTGAAGATAACCTCAAGTTTGATTTTCGCCGTAACGCTGAGCGCTATCGCTTCATTCGCTGGGCAGAAAAAAGCCTGGATAACTTCCGCGTCATTCCACCCGGCACCGGCATTATTCATTTAATGAACCTTGAAACCATTGCTGAAGTGGTCACGGTGGATGAGCGTGAAGCCATACCGTTGCTGCACGCCGATTGCATGATTGCAACCGACAGCCATACGCCGATGATTAATGCACTTGGTGTGTTGGGGTGGGGCGTAGGTGGTCTGGAAGGTCAGGCCGCTTTGGTTGGCGAGCCAGTCACGTTACGCTTCCCGGACGTGGTGGGAATTTGTGTTTCCGGTGAACTGCCGCCGGATGTTAGCGACAGCGATCTGGCTCTGCACATCACGCGCCTGTTGCGTGAAAGCGGTGTGGTCGGCAAATTTGTTGAGTTCACCGGTCCTGCACTCCACAGCATGCCGCTCGAATCGCGCGCCACCATTGCCAATATGGCCCCGGAATACGGTGCCACCGTGGTGTTCTTCCCGTTTGATCAGCGCAGCGCAGAGTACGTCAACCTGACCGGGCGCAGTGAAGAGAAACAGGAAATTATTCGCAGTTATATGCAACATCAGCACCTTTGGCGTCATCCGGAGGATCGTCAGCCTGACTTCACACAACGCATTGAGCTGGATTTAAGTAGCATCGAACCCAGCGTGGCGGGGCCTTATAATCCTCATCAACAAATTCCGCTCAGTGATTCGCCGAAAAGTTTTATGGAGACATTGAAAGCCGGCGAGCGCGCTTTGCAATGGCAGCATGATGATTACCCACAACCGATTCAACAAGGCGCCGTGGCTATCGCGGCCATAACCAGCTGCACCACAACCGCCAACCCTTGGCTGGTAATTCAGGCGGCATTGTTTGCCAGGAATGCGGCAAAGTACGGACTGCAACCCAAGCCTTGGGTTAAAACCTCCTTTTCACCCGGATCTCGGGCGGTTACCGATTATCTTGGAGAATCAGGCCTGCTTAGCGAGTTGGAAAAGGTGGGGTTCGATGTGGCAGGTTATGGCTGTATGACCTGCATTGGCAGTTCGGGCGCATTACAACCGGCCATGGAAAGTCTGGTGAGTGATGGCCTTCAGGCCGTGTGTGTGCTTTCCGGTAACCGTAACTTTCCCCGTCGCGTTAATCCCAGCCTCGGTCATGGTTATCTCACCTCGCCAGCATTGGTGATTGCCTGGGCTATTGCCGGAAATATGCAGCATGACATGTTGAACGACCCGCTTGGCTACGATGAGCATCTACAGCCGGTTTTCATGCGCGACTTAATGCCAGCGCGTGAAGAAGTCGAACGCTGGGTAACAAGAGTGATGAAGCGTGAACATTACATCCAGCGTCGCGATCTTATCTGGCAGGGAACCCCGCACTGGCAGCAAATTGAAGCTCCGGGTAGCGTGCATTATCCATGGGAATCGACCTCAACCTATCTGCGTCGGCCGGGCTATCTGGAACGTTTACCTCGAGACCCTGCCGAACCGCTGTCGCTCAATAACGCCCGACCTTTCCTCTGGTTTGGCGATGACGTCACCACCGATCATATTTCGCCTGCAGGTGCGATTTCCTCAGGCAGCCTTGCCGGTCAATGGTTGCTGGAACATCATGAAAATCCGCAGGACCTGAATCTCTACTCTACGCGACGCAGTAATCATGAAGTGATGGTACGCGGTGCTTTTACCAATAAAGCGCTATCCAACCGTTTGTTACCGGCAGATAAGCGCGGTGGCGGAGGTTATGCCTGGGATGCGTCTCATCAGCAAATTCTTCCGGCTTTTGAGGCTGCGCAAACATGGCATGCAACAGATACGCCGCTGGTAGTGCTGGCGGGCGAGCGCTATGGCGCGGGATCGAGTCGTGACTGGGCTGCTAAAGCGCAGGCACTGATGGGGGTTAAAGCCGTCATTGCTAATAGTTTCGAACGTATCCACCGCACGAATTTGATCGGAATGGGCATTCTTCCGCTGCATTTTATTGCCGATGAAGCGGACAGATTACCTGAGATGGATGGAACCGAGGTCCTGGATATTACAGGCCTGGAAATGATCGCGCCGGGTGCGACGCCGCTGATGCTCTACATCCGCCGTGGAGGCAGGCAGATTGCTGCACTGAATCTTGAGGCAGTGATAGACTCCCAGCAAGAACTACGCTATCTGCGCTATGGCGGTATTTTGCCCTTTGTTATTCAGCAAACACTTAAAGAGTAGGGAAGTTCATGCGCTACGATCTGGTCTCACTTTCGCTGTTTGTCGCTGTGGCTGAAGAGCAGAATCTTACGCGTGCCGCACGCCGTAAGCATCTGGCCGTCTCAGCCGTGAGTAAGCGCATAACAGAACTGGAACAGCAAATTGGCACGCCACTGATGCTACGCTTGCCGCGCGGCATCGAGTTGACGCCTGCGGGGCACTCGCTGCTGTTTCACGCGCGCCAGGTGTTCCGCAATCTCGACCAAATGGAAGAGGAGCTCAGTGATTACGTGGCTGGCGTACGCGGCCACATTCGCATTTTTACGATCTCTGCGGCGTTGATGCATTATTTGCCGCGTGCCATTAGTCAGTTCCTGGCTCATTACCCGCAGACAGATATCGATATTGAAGAACACACCGGCATTGGCGTCGTGCAGGGCTTGCTGCAGGGGGACGCGGATGTCGGTTTCTTTTCCAGTTGGACACCTGCTTCCGGGATTGAGGTCTGGCCATGGCAGCAAGACCAGTTGTCCGTTTTGGTGTGGCAAGGGCATCCGTTGGCGGAGCGCGCGACCTTGCAATTAGTGGATTGCATCGATGAGAAAATGATTGGGCCACATCGGGAAAGCGCAGTGAGCCACATTCTGGAGCGTGAAGCGAGAAAGCTGGGTACAACGCTGAATATAGGCTTACGGGTCAGCAGTTTCGTCTCTATGGCCGAACTGGTTGCGCAACAGTTGGGAATAGCCATCTTGCCAGTTAATGAAATCGCTCAGGTGGCTAATCATGATGCTGTGCGCTGTATTCCCCTCGTCGAGCCATGGGCGAAACGTGAGTTGTATGTTGGCGTGAAGGGATATGCCCTATCTTCACCCTCGGTGAAAGCGTTTATCGAAAATGTCACGCCATTGAAACTTGCAACGGGTGCCGAAGAGGGGTCGTCGCTTGAGGCCAGTCTCATCAATGCTGACCTCAAGCGCTGAGTTAATCGGAAAATACAATGCAGGTAGGGCTGGCAGTGAATACCTCTTTACCTGTGTCTTTAAGCATACCCGAGTCCTTATCAACGCTGAAAATGCGAATAGAATCAGAGTCCTCATTAGCGCTGTAAAAATAGAGCCCATCTGCAGAGAGCGTTGTAAAACGCGGCGTCTTACCACCGCAAAACACCCATCCCACCGGCTTTAAGCAGCCATCATCAGAATTTATGCGCATAACCGCAATACTGTTATGACCACGATTGGCGGCATATAAGAAGCGCCCAGACGGATGCACTTCGATTTCACTGGCGTCGTTACGTGTTTCAAATCCTTCCGGTAGGCTGCTCAGCGTTTGCTTGAGCGCAATGTTTCCCGTCTCTTGTTCAAAATCGTAAACGGTAATCGTATTCCCGAGCTCACTCAGGCCATAAAGCCACTTCCCCTGTGGATGGAAATCAACATGACGCGGCCAGCTCCCAGACGGCAACAGCACTTCATCATTGAGTAGTGATTGTCCATCTCGCCAGTGATAAATACGCACCATATCAATGCCTTTTCCGGCCTGTCTGCCCTGGATGGGCAGAGCGTAGTAATCGCTATCTGGTGCAAAAATAATTTCATGCGGACGTGACAAGCTGGCCGCAGCGCCATCCTCATCAGCATGGCCTTCCACCATGGCCAGGTGGTGAGGAGGCAGTAGCGCGTCATCATCAGCGAACGCTAATGCTGCTACGTTGCCGCCTTCATGGTTAGCAATCAGCAGATGGCGGCCATCAGGTGAGAGAGCAGCATGCACCGGGTTATTGCGCCGCAGTGGATCAAGATCGGGATGTGGATTCTGTGGGCCCGTTGTTTGTTCAGATAACAAAGTCAGCATGCCAGAGACAGGATCACGCGCAAAAATAGCTACCTGATTGCCATCCCCATGCAGCACGTACAGCCGATTTCTTTTTTCATCCAGTGTGAGCCAGGACGGATTTTCCTGAACAGAGGTAACACGTTGTACGTGATGCCAGTTCCCTGACTCATCAATGCGAAATACTTCAATTCCTTTTCCACGTGCGCCACGCCACTCGGACGTACGGCAACCCACATAGGCAAACTTATTCATTTACAACCCCGTCATACCAATATGCATTTATTTAAACACAAGTGCATATGTTGACTTGTGACTGATATCACGCTTTTGTGGTTATCAATCTTTGAAACTAACTACGTAGGGGTTTTTACGTTTTGCGCCGGTGTTTTTAGGCTACTTAAAACTGCACTGCAATTTGATGCTATTGCATTTGAGTGAGTTTAAATGCAGAAAATTGACGATCGTGGTCACAATTTCAACGGCTCGCGATTGCTAAAAAAAACCGCAGATAGCTTACTGTTAACAAGTCGTGAAAACTGTTACATAAATGCATCTGGGAGAAGGGTTATGACCCAACGTATTGCGTATGTTACATCCGGGATGGGAAGCCTCGGAACCGCTATTTGCCGTCGACTGGCGAAGGATGGTTTTAAAGTGATTGCAGGATGCGGCCCCAATTCTCAACGTAAAACCGCCTGGCTTGATGACAATAAAAAGATGGGATTTGATTTTATCGCGTCAGAAGGAAACGTGGCTGATTGGGAATCAACGGTTAAAGCGTTTGCCAAAATAAAAGCTGAAATTGGTGAGATAGACGTGCTGGTTAATAATGCCGGTACGGCACGGAATGTATTATTTCGTGATATGCAGCCACAGGAGTGGCAGGCCGTTATTAACACCAATATGAACTCACTATTCAACGTCACTAAACAAGTTGTGGATGGCATGATGTCGCGTGGGTGGGGACGTATTATCAATATTTCTTCAGTCAACGCGCAAATTGGTCAAACAGGTCAGGTTAACTACTCTACGGCAAAATCTGCCGTGCGGGGTTTTACTCGCGCCTTGGCACGTGAAGTTTCGGCACGCGGAGTTACAGTTAACACGGTATCGCCGGGCTATCTGGCTACGTCAAAACTGAAAACAGTCACGCCGGTGCAGGTTATTGATAAGATTGTTCAGGAAATTCCAGTGCGTCGCCTGGGCTCTCCGCAGGAAATCGCCTCTATATGCTCCTGGCTGGCATCTGACGAATCAGGATTTGCCACGGGTGCTGATTTCTCTGTTAACGGCGGCCTGCATATGGGCTAATAAATTAACAGAACGTCCTGCTCAAAATTTCCGTCAAATTAATTATCGCGCATATTAGCAATAATATGCGTTGGAGGCTCTTATGCTCTCGCTTCTGGGATATGGCATGATTGTGGTCTTTATGATCCTAATCATGACCAAAAAACTTTCTGCACTCGTCGCACTGATCATTATTCCAATAATATTTGCTCTGATTGCCGGATTCGGCGGAGAGATGGGCGAGATGATGATTGAGGGGCTTAAAAAAGTCGCTCCGACTGCCATCATGGTTATTTTTGCCATTCTCTACTTCAGCACCATGTTTGATACCGGTTTATTTGATCCGATTATTCGCTTCTTCTTACGGATTATTAATGGTGATCCGGTTAAAGCAGTTATGTGCAGCGCGATTCTGGCGGCGATGGTGTCACTTGATGGTGATGGATCAACGACCTATATGATCTGCGTAACGGCAATGCTGCCATTGTTTAAACGTATTCGTCTGGACCCACTGGCGCTGACTTGCGTAGTCTTCCTCTCCGGAAGTATTACTAACTTACTGCCATGGGGCGGTCCACTGGCTCGCGTTGCGGCATCCTTGAAAGTAGAATCCAGCGATCTGTTTATTCCGCTGATTCCAACTATGGTTTGCGGTTTTGTCGGAGTATTGGTGCTGTCTTGGTATATCGGTATTCGTGAACGCCGTCGTTTAGGCAAGCTAAGTATCAATACCAATGGTTATGGATCAGTCACTGAAGACGATGCAGAAAGCTATCTGCCGGCAATTAATGAAGTCAATGAAGAGCTGCGTCGTCCAAAACTGTTCTGGCTTAACGCGGGTCTGACCTTGTTACTGATGGGATCGCTGGTGATGGAGTTGCTGCCACTGTCGGTGCTGTTCATGGTGGCATTTGCTCTGGCGTTGCTGATCAACTATCCGCACATTGATGCCCAGCGTCAGCGTATTGCAGCGCATGCGCCTGCTGCGCTGAACCAGACATCTATCTTCCTGGCTGCGGGTATTTTCGCCGGTATCCTTTCGGGTACTGGAATGGTCACCGCAATGTCGGCATCTCTGCTGGATGTGTTACCCGATTCATGGGGCCCTTATCTGGCACCGATTACGGCACTGATCAGCTTGCCTGGCACCTTCTTTATGTCGAATGATGCCTTCTATTATGGTGTACTGCCGGTTCTGGCAGAAGCAGCGAAAGTGTATGGCATTGATCCGGTCGAAATTGGTCGTGCATCATTGGTTGGGCAGCCAATCCACTTACTGAGTCCGTTAGTGGCATCAACCTATCTGTTGGTGGGATTAGCCGGAGTTGAATTCAGCGACCATCAGAAATACACATTCAAATGGGCTTTCCTGCTCTGCATGATCTTCCTGGCATCGGGTTTGCTATTGGGTCTTTATCCCCTCTACTCGCCTGGCGGTTAAAGGCGGTGATGAAAAAATGGCCCATTTGGGCCATTTTTTTATACTCCGATACTACGTTGTTTTTTGTTATCTAGCGCGACAGCGAGGTGCTGCTTCATCATGTATGATGCTTCGATCAGCTGCCCTGCCTCAATTAATGACAGCAAGTGCATATGATCTTTAACTTCAGCGTAGTAGCGGCTGCGGTCATCCATAATGCGGTAATCCATCAAACGGCGCATGCGGTTGACGTTGCGCAGTGATATCTCAAAAAACGGGTTGTTTGAAAAACTGATGACAGTCTCATGAAAGCGGTAACCCGCTAACTGGAGCTGAGTAGGCGATAAACGCTGAATGCCACTCTCTAGAAGCATCTCCAGCTCGCGCTTAATCTCATCAATTTTGCTCTGTGGGGCTTTGAAGGTGGATTCCAAAATTGCCATTGGTTCAATAACCATGCGGAAGCTGAAAATATGCTCAAGCGCGGCTTTGGTCTTGGCAACGGGCAGAAAACGCCAGCCATAACCCTGTTTACGTTCAACCCATCCCTCACTGATACCGCGCGCCAGAATGGTCGTGAGCTGAGTCTTCGAAAGGTTATACCGCTTAAGTAAATAAAGTTCGTTGACTTCAGATTCGATTTTGTCCTGTAGCCAGTCTTCCGCTAATTGATAGTATTCAGGAAGATCGTTATCCACTTCACTTTCATGTGAGCTCTGAGTCAGAGGCGCATAATCCTGCTTAACAAAGAAACCACGGTTATGCTGCTGCTGAAGAATGCCTTTGTGTTCAAGGTAAACCAGGGCCTCACGCACGGGGGAACGTGAAACATCAAATGATTCTGCCAACTTAGGTACACTTAGGTGTGCACCCGGCGACAATCCGCCACTGTCGATCATCGTGATTATTTTTTGCGAAAGCCTTTCCGTAAGAGCGCTTATTTTCATGAAGAAAGCCCTAAAAAATGCAGGAAGAAGTACAAAATTTAACAATATTATTGCATTTGAATTGTATGAAATGCAATTATAAAATGCAGTTTTAAGCTCGGTTAACCACATGTTTATATTGATGATTTTCGGTCATTTTATATTTTATCAATCTACGCGGCTTAAAGGCCACCCGCCAAAAGCTGCATGATTAAATGATTCCTCTCATTTTCACGCCTTCATCTGCTAAAGCTCCCTACTACCCCTTCAAATTCGTTAAATCGTTGTTAAACCACTTTTACAATTACATACATAAAAAAACTACTAATCTGCATTTGAGTAAACAAAAATGCAAACATCCCAGCCTCGCCATTTATTTTTACTTCATCACTGAGATGTGAGATTCATTCAATGTCAGATCAAAAAAAAGGACTGAGCAGAAGACGTTTCCTCGGCGCAGGATCGCTTATTGCACTCAGTTCCCCCCTAGCTACAGCAGCAACGATCAGCGGTGGTACAGGTACACCATGGACAGCGGATGAGGCATCACCGCCGCCTAAAATAGACCCGCAACAGTGGGAGTTTTTTACGCCAAAAGAGAGGGTAATTGTAGATGCGTTGGTCGAAACGCTGATCCCAGCCGATGAGCTGAGTCCAAGCGGTAAAGAGGCGGGATGTACGCTGTTTATTGACCGCCAAATGGCAGGGCGATTTGGTCAGGGTTCTCGTCTTTATATGAATGGACCTTATGGTGCATCACCTCTTGCATCTCAAGGCAGGCAATCGCCTCTAACGCCCGCTGAGGAGTTTCGCCGCGGTCTGACAGCATTCAATAACTTTTGCATTAAAGAATATAAAAAAGCATTCAACGAGCTAACTGAAGATGCACGTGAGGCTGCTCTTCATTTGCTTGAGGCTGGAAAGATCGTGCTGCTGGGCGAAGTCAGCAGCAAAGATTTCTTCAAAACCTTGTTGGCACGCACCATGGAAGGCTTTTTTGCCGATCCCGTCTATGGCGGCAACCGCAATATGGTGGGATGGAAAATGATTGGTTATCCCGGCGCGAAATACGACTACCTCGATTGGATTGAACGCCATAACGAAACCTATCCACATCCTCCCGTTAGCATCTACGGTTACACGCCCGAGTCCTAAATGAATACTGAAATCAAAAAGCTCCCTAAAAAAGATATTGCCATTGTAGGTCTTGGCTGGGCGGGTTCGATCATGGCAATCGAACTTGCCAAAACAGGACTGGATGTCATTGCGTTTGAACGTGGTCCCTGGCGTGATACCGCTGATGACTTCAACGTTGGATACGTACAGGACGAACTGCGTTATGTAGTGCAGCAAGAGCTGATGATCACCGCTGCAGAAGATACTTATACCTTCCGCAATGCGTCTCACCAGACTGCGCTCCCCATAAGAGAATATGGCTCCTTCTTGCTGGGGACAGGTCTAGGTGGCTCGGGAGCGCACTGGAGCGGTTTGACCTGGCGCTACAACCCGACTGACTTTGAATTACGATCTCATTTAACCCGGCGTTATGGTGAAAAGGCGATTCCAGATGACCTTTTGATTAAGGATTGGGGTATTACCTATGACGAATTGGAACCTTATTACACCAAATTTGAGCGCATGGCTGGCATTGGTGGTAAAGGCGGCGTCATAAACGGACAGGTTCAGGAAGGTGGGAATCCTTTTGAAGGTAATCGCTCAGAAGATTTTCCTTTACCGCCAATGAAGATGACCTTTGCGGCAAAGCTGTTTGCTGAGTCAGCCAGAAAAATAGGTATGAAGCCTTTCCCGACGCCAAGCGCGAATGCGTCGGGTGTTTACACCAATACCTATGGTGTAACGATGGCACCTTGCACTTACTGTGGATACTGCTCGCGTTGCGGATGTGCCAATTACTCCAAATCAACCCCGCAAACCAATATCATCCCTGCGCTTATGCGTTACTCCAACTTTACGGCTCAGGTTCAATCTGAAGTTCTGCATGTTGTGATGGATGAAAGCGGAAAAGTTGCCACTGGCGTGGTTTATATTGATGCCAGTGGGCAACGCTACGAGCAGCCAGCTGACCTGGTGATTCTGACCGCGTTTACCATACCAAATGTACGCTTGCTGTTTGCCTCTGGGATTGGCGAACCTTACGATCCAAAAACCGGTAAAGGGCTGATTGGTAAAAATTACGCCTACCAAACCAACTCCAGTATTCAGCTATTTTTTGAAGATAAAAACTTCAATCCGTTTATTTCTGGTGGTGGTGTTGGTCAGGGTGTCGATGAATACAACGGTGACAACTTTGACCATAAGGGATTGGGCTTTTTTGGTGGCGCTTGCATCATGTCGAATGTCACCAGTGGATGGCCAATTACCAATCGTATGACGCCGCCAGGTACGCCCAAATGGGGCCGTGAATGGAAAAAAGCGACCAAACAACACTACCTGAGTACTACGGTGGTCAGGACGCAGGGAAGTTCTTACCCCACGCGGTCAAACTACCTCGATCTCGATCCTACTTATAAAGACCGTCATGGCCGTAACATGATGCGCCTGACGTTCGACTTCCCAGAAAATGACTTGAAGATGTCTGCTTACGTTACCAATAAGGCGCTGGATGTCGCGAAAGCCATGGGTGCCAGCCAGACCGTTATGCACGTGCCACAAGGGCCTTACAATATCGTTCCTTTCCAAAGTACGCATAATACGGGCGGAGCGATTATGGGAGAGTCGCCCAAAGACAGCGTCGTGAATAAATACCTGCAATCCTGGGATGTGCCCAATTTGTTTGTCATTGGTGGGTCAGCATTTCCGCAAAACGCGGGATATAACCCAACCGCAACCGTTGGCGCACTGGCCTATTGGGCCGCAGATGCCATCGTCAAACAGTATCTCAAGCAACCCGGTCCATTGGTGCAGGCATAATGAAAACCGTTAAACCGATAATAACTGCCACTCTACTTGCTGTTTTGAGTGGGATGAACGTCAGCTATGCGGCCAATACCTTCTTCCCAGACATTGAAAAGGGGCGCTATCTCGCCACGGTTGGCGATTGTACGGCGTGTCATACGCCAGAAGGGGCTAAACCGATGTCAGGGGGAAAGGCGATTGAAACTCCATTTGGCAATCTCATTGCACCTAATCTAACGCCAGATCGTGAAACCGGCATTGGCGCCTGGACAGATGACCAGTTCCTGCGTGCGATGCAGGAAGGGATTGGGCATAACGGTGAATATCTTTACGGTGCGTTTCCTTACACGGCCTACACCAAAGTTTCAAAGCCCGACCTGCTGGCAATCAGAGCGTATCTCAATACTTTAGAACCGGTGCACAACAAGGTTGAGTCAAATCAGCTGCCATTCCCGTTCAATATTCGGGAAAGCCTGATGGGCTGGAACTTGCTTTTCTTCAAGAAAGGAGAGTTTAAACCGGACCCAACTCAGAGTGCGGAATGGAATCGTGGAGCGTACCTAGCTGAAGGTCTGGCGCACTGCTCGACATGCCATAACAGCAAGAACTTCCTGGGTGGAGATACCAGTGATGGACATCTCCGAGGTTACACCCTTCAGGGATGGGTTGCGCCGACCATCACAGGCGATAAATATCAGGGCCTCGGCAACTGGAAGGCTGAAGACATCGTCGAATATCTCAGAACCGGCAGGAACCAGTTTGCAGCAGCGTCAGGTCCTATGGCCGAAGTAATAACTAATTCAACGCAGCATATGCAAAGCGATGATTTACGTGCGATAGCCATCTATTTGCTCAGTCAAAAAGCCGATATCAAACCGCCTAAGCCGGTGAGTCCAGATGATGAAGCGATGAAGCTTGGCCAGCAGGTATACGCCGTCAACTGCTCAGCGTGTCACATGGCAAATGGTGAAGGTGTAGCAAAAATGTTCCCTTCACTAAAGGGCAGCGGTTCTGTTCTGGCCGATGATCCTGCCACATTGACGCGCGTTATTTTACGCGGCGCGAAAGCTGTCTCAACCGATGCGGCACCTACAGGCCCAGCAATGCCTGCATTTGCCTGGCGTTTAAGTGACAAAGATGCGGCTGCAGTAATGACATTCGTCCGCAACAGTTGGGGAAATGCCGCTCCGCCAGTGTCATCCAGCGTGGTGACTAAAGCGCGTCAAGAGGCTCAGGCCAATCCGTAATAATTTGAGAGACTGAAAGGAACTCACCGTAATGAATCACAGCTGCCATAGCGGCAACCCAACTTCTGGTAATGGCGTCTGGCTGGCGTTATTGGTGGCTGTCACATTTTTTATGGAGAATCTCGACGCCACGGTTATTGCAACCGCGATCCCCCAAATGGCCAAAGATTTTAGCGTTAGCCCGGTTGAACTGAATATCGGCATTAGCGCCTATCTTCTCGCCGTGGCCATCTTTATCCCCATCAGTGGTTGGCTGGCTGGTCGCATTGGTGCCCGATACGTTTTCGCTGGTGCGATTCTGCTATTTACGCTTGCTTCAATAATGTGTGGTCTGAGTAACGATTTAGCGATGTTCACTTTAAGCCGGGTGCTGCAAGGTGTTGGTGGCGCGCTAATGGTACCGGTTGGTCGAATGGTGGTACTCAGGATGACGGCCAAAAAAGACATGGTGAAAACCATCGCGTTTATATCATGGCCTGGATTGATTGCTCCTGTGCTGGGACCGCCGTTTGGTGGCCTAATCGTGACTTACAGCCATTGGTCATGGATATTCTGGCTGAATATCCCTTTAGGTCTTATCGCCCTCGTCGCGACATTTTTCCTCGTGCCGCAAACCAAAGATGTTATCAAGCGTCACTTTGACGTGAAGGGCTTTATTTACACGGCAGCGGCGTGCGTGATGCTGATCGTTGGATTGGAGTTTCTTGGTCACAGCAAAGTTGAAAGCGGCTTTATGTTGATAGCTGGCGGCATCTTATTTGGTCTACTTACTTTCCGTCACAGCCTGAACCATAGACATCCGCTATTGCCTTTTAATGTCATGACGATTACCACATTCAGAAGCGCAGTAATAGGCGGTTCATTCTTCCGGGCATCCATTAATGCCATTCCGTTTTTGTTACCCTTGTTGTTTCAGATCAGTTTTGGCTGGAGCGCGGTAGAGGCAGGCTCAATGGTGCTATGGGTCTTTGCGGGGAATCTTGCCATGAAGCCTGCGACTACCTGGCTAATGAAACGTTGGGGCTTTAGACGCTTACTGTTAGGGAATGGGGTTATAAGCCTATTCGCTATTTTGAGTTGCGCGATGTTGGATCCAAGCATGGGCTATTTCACTATTGCTTTAATATTATTTGTCGGGGGACTTACGCGCTCCCTCCAGTTCAGTTGTTATAACAGTCTTGGCTTCGCGGATATACCTCAGGAAAAGATGAGTGATGCATCCGTAATTTTTAGTATTTTCTTCCAGTTCGCAATGAGCGCAGGCATAGCTATCTCAGCACTGGCGCTGCGAATGTCGATGCTGTGGAATCACCATCACTCACCACTGCAAGCGGATGTTAAGTTGGCTTTTATCGGGGTATCACTCCTGGTGATATTTTCCATGATTGATGTCTATCGGCTTGAGAGAAACGCAGGTGAGCAGGTGCTTAATTAATTGAGAACGGAGAGGGAGTTGAATGGCCATTGCAAAAAAACACGTATTCATTGCTCATTCGAGCAGAAGCGAAACAGCAATCACCGAAGTTTGACAAAACCTGAGGTTTGGTTGACAGATGTCATAATGATTGCAATTATTTACGCCAACGAGAAAAGGGCATCAGCGCTAACTGATACCCTTTCTTGAAGATTTTTATGTTCAATCTTGGATGTTGCATCTACACATGCAGCCATCGTTGCTTTGAACACCATCTTCGTTTAGACACCCGTTAGAGATCTCACTTCTAACCAGTGTGCTTCGATGTATGGTGCCCGGACGCGGAATCGAACCACGGACACGGGGATTTTCAATCCCCTGCTCTACCGACTGAGCTATCCGGGCAACGGGGCGCATTAAACCCTACTCGCGCGGCACCGTCAAACGCTTTTCGGCAAAAATCAGCTGACTGATGCCTTTTAAAGCAACCTCCAGACCAACAGGTAAAAAAATATTCACCTATCGCTGTTATAGGTGAATTTTTAATCGCTTGTGCCGATAACCGAGCTGACATCCTATACCAATAATAAGGTTCGCTCCATGTTCAGCACAATTGCATCAGGAATCTTGTCACGTCTTGCGTGGCAAAAGCGCAGTAATAGCATGGCAACGCTCAGTTCGCTGCAAGACGCTATCGCTATGGTTGAATTTACTCCAGAAGGAAAAATCCTCACCGCTAATGAGCTGTTTCTTGAGCGCATGGGTTATACGCTCAAAGAGATCGTCGGCCAGCATCACAGCATGTTCTGCACCGCAGATTTGCTCAACTCGCCACAATACCGCGACTTCTGGCGACGCCTGAATCGCGGTGAAGGCTTCAGCGACAAATTCCTGCGCGTGGCGAAAAACAGCCGCCCTATTTGGCTGGAAGCCAATTACGTGCCGGTGCAGGATCGCAGCGGTCGGGTGATCAAAATCGTCAAACTGGCGAGCGATATCACCGCGCGCATCATGGACGCCCAAGAGCAGCGCGCCATGACCACCGCGATTGAGCGTTCAATGGCGGTGATTGCCTTCAATCTCAAGGGCGAAGTGTTGATGACCAACGACAACTTCCTGAAAACCATGGGATACAGCGCGTCAGAAGTAATCGGCGTGCATCACAGCCAGTTTTGTCCTCCGGAGATGCGCAATAGCGACGAGTATCGCCGTTTCTGGCACAAGCTGAATCAGGGCGAATTTATCTCTGGCCAGTTCCAGCGCGTGAATAAACGCGGCCAAACGGTATGGCTGCGCGCCACTTACAACCCGGTGTTTAACGAAACCGGCGAGCTGTACAAAGTGGTGAAGTTCGCCACCGATGTCACCGCGCAGGTGGAGAAGAATCAGCAAGAACGCGAAGCGGCGCAGCAGGCGTATCAAACCGCGCTGCAAACCAGCGAAAGCACGCGTCTTGGTGCCACGGTGATTGAGAATAGCGTGCAGACCATGAATGATTTGGCCGGCGAGCTGCATGGCATTTCCGGCGATATCAATGATCTGAGCGAATCTTCAGACCGCATCGGCGCGATTGTCGAGAGCATCCGTCGGATTGCCGATCAAACCAACCTGCTGGCGCTTAACGCGGCGGTGGAAGCGGCGCGCGCCGGTCAGCATGGGCGTAGTTTTGCCGTGGTCGCCAATGAAGTGCGCACGCTGGCGGCCAACATTAACCGCGCCACCACCGAGATTGAGAACATGGTGCAGCAGAACCATACGCTGGCGGAGAAGGCGCTGAAAGGTATCGCATCCAACCTGAAACGTGCCGATCAAGGCGTGGTGCTGGCGAAGGAAGCCGGCGGCATGATGGCGGATATTCGCGGCAGTTCCAGCGAAGTGGTGCGCGCGATTGGGCACGTTACGGCGGCGCTGAAGGAAGAGTGATTTCTAGCCAGGTCGCCATGAATGGCGACCCTACGGGATTTATAGCGATGTTGAGTTAAGAATACGCACGACTGCTGCAGCGACGGTGTTGAGGCGACATCCCAAACCGCTGAGCGAATGAGGGATTCCAGGGCGAGCCGCAAGGATGCGGCGAGAGGTGGCGCTGAGCAGGAGCGAATCGACACCGGTCCGTCAGGAATCGTGATTGAGTGAAGGTACCGCGAAGCGGCGGGTTGGGCTGGCGCAAGGCCCGGGAGTGCAGAGGGCGTGGCCAGACGCCCTCTGCTCGGTCGCCGCACGAAGTTACTGCAACTGCCTCAGCGTAGGGCGAACGAAAGTCGCTCGGTGCTTAACTGAGCGGCACTACGCCATGAATGGCGACCCTACGGATCATAAAAGTGTCACAGCCGCACAGTAATCTAAGATAATTCCTAATCAACGTCAGATTCCTCTATGCAGCTGCCTGATTTACGCGCAGGCCTTGCCTCCTTGTCGAGTCGTTCTCGTGCGCGTTCGCTGTGCATTGCCGTGCCGTTTGTCAGTCCCGCGATGGACAACACGGCGGTGATGGCGTTGTTTACCGAGCACAAAGATCTGATTGGTTTGCCAGTGATCGAAAACGGTACGCCGTTTGGCATGATCAACCGCCATATCTTCCTGTCGCAAATGTCGCGCCCGTTTTTCCGCGAACTCTACGATCGTAAAAGCTGCATCGCCTTTATGGATAAAGAGCCGCTGGTGATCGATGCCGATACCGAGCTCGATCAGGTAGCGCAGCAAGTGGTGGCGACCGGCGATAAATCGGTGACCGACGGCTTTATCCTCACCGAGCAAGGGCGCTACATCGGCATCGGGCTGGGCATCGATCTGATTCGTACTGTGTCAGATTTGCAGCATCAACAGCATCAGCAAATTTTGCAGAGCATCGATTACGCGCGCGTGATTCAGGACGCAATGCTCGATCGCTCAAAGCAGCAGATGGCGCAGCAGCTCAGCGATTGGTGCCTGCACTGGCAGCCGCGCGATGGCGTCGGCGGCGACTATTACGCCTTCCATCAGGATCAACACGGCTGGCTGGCGCTGATTGCCGACTGCACCGGCCACGGCATTCCCGGCGCGTTTATGACGGTGATCCTGCAATCGGCACTGGAAAATGCGCTGCAGCAGAATCGGCGCGCGCCGTCCGACGTGCTGCAATCGCTCAATCGCCATATCAAGCAAACCCTTGGCCAGCTCAATGCTTCGCAGCAAACCTCGCTGTCGAACGACGGCTGCGATGCCATCGCGCTGCGCCTCGATAGCGAAAATCATCAGCTTTCATGGTCGAGCGCGCGCATGCACGCGCTGCTGCATAGCGCTGGCGGCGAGGCGGAATCGCTGAAGGCCGACCGCGTTGGCGTTGGCTATACCGATACGCCGCAGGATTACGTCTGGCCGCAGCAGCAACGTACGCTCAATCCCGGCGACATGCTGCTGGTGATGACCGATGGCGTCACCGATCAGCCCGGCGGTGAACGTCACATTATGTTTGGCAAAAAGCGCATTCAGACGCTGCTGAATCATTATCAAACGCTGCCGATGTCGGCGCTTTCCACGGCATTCGAGCAGGAATTTCTTCGTTGGCAAGGCAACCAGCCGCGACGCGATGACGTCACCTGGTTTGGCTTCCGCTATTAGAGTCACGTTATGACACCAGCTTCGAACCTCAGCCGCGTCCCACCCGAAAGCGTGGCGCTGCACTACACCGGCCTCTTTTCGCCGCAGAACATCACTGCGATGGGCGAAGTGATCAAAGTGTTTCTTGAGAATCAGCAGGCGCCGGTCAAAGTGCGGCGTCGCTTGTTCTCCAGCTTTGTCGAGATCGTGCAAAACATCCTGCGCTATTCACAAGACAGCCGCAGCACCAGCCACGCCGAGCAGGATTTTCGCTTCGGCACGGTGACGCTGCACGTTGAAGGCGACAACTACGTGCTGGAGAGCAGCAATCAGGTGGATGAAGTCGCCTGCGAGCAGCTGCGCTACTGGCTCGACCTGCTACGCACCATGAGCAACGAAGAGATTAAACAGGCGTATCGCGTGGGATTGCGTGCCGAGAGCCCCGCCACCAGCAAAGGGGCCAACATTGGATTATTAACGCTGGCGCGCGACGTCAGCGAACCGCTGGAGTATGAACTGCGTCCGTTGGCCTCCAACGGTTACGCCACGTTTTGGCTGAAAGCCACCATTCACCAGGATTGATCGATTGATGCAAAACCTTGTTATTGCTGCCACAGAGAGCACGCCCGAAGTGAGTTTTGATTTTGCCGCCGGCCAGTTTGCCCTGCGCGGTGAATCCTGGCCGGAGAACGCGGCGGCGTTTTACCGTCCGCTGCTGGACGCCTTAGAGAACTGGCAGCCGCAGCCGGGCGGCGACGTTGAAGTGAATATCGCGCTGCGCTACTTCAACAGCTCCAGCACTAAAATGCTGTTCAGCCTGTTTGACCTATTTAACCAGCGTGCGCAGAGCGGGCAAACCGTGGCGCTCAACTGGTTCTTCGACGCCGAAGATGATGTCTCAGAAGAGTTTGGTCAGGAGCTGGCGCTGGACTTTACCGATCTGCAGGTGAATCTGCAGGCGGAAATGGCATCGTGATGGACCTCAACGAGCTGTTCCGCGAAGAGAGCGATGTGCTTAATCGCTCGCAGGATGTGGCGGCTCAAACCACGCTCAGCGCTGAGGATTATCGCGATGCGCTGCTGATGGTGAATCGCCATTATCAGCGTCTGATGCGTGAAACCTATCGCATGATCTCGCGCAGCGACCGCGCCGAGCGTGAGCTCAATCGCGTCAACGAACAGCTGCATCAGCTGGCGCAGGAGCTGGAGTACAAAGCCAGCCACGATCCGCTAACGGCGGTGTGGAATCGCGGGGCGATTATCCAGCGCATCAGCCAGACGCTGAGTAACGGCGCAGCGGCGCTGATCATTCTGGATATCGACCACTTCAAACGCATTAACGACGAGTTCGGTCATCCGATGGGCGATAAGGTGATTTGCGCGCTGGTGTCGCGCATTCAGGCGCACTGCCCGGCAGAAGCCAGCATTGGCCGCATTGGTGGCGAAGAGTTTACCGTGCTGCTGCCGCACTATCGCTTATCTGATGCGGTGATTGTGGCGGGCGCGATTCACGCCTCGCTGAATGCTTCACCGCTGGCGGTGTTGCCCGGCCAGTTGGTGACCGCCAGCCTTGGCGTCAGCTACGGCAAGCCGGGATCTGATTTTGAGACGCTGTATAACAACGCCGATGTGGCGCTGTACGACGCCAAAAATCATGGCCGCAATCGGGTGTTCTTCCGCTGATTACTGTGCCGCCGTTGCTACCGGCGGCGGTGTTGTTTCCGGCACAAAGATGTGGTCGAGAATATTACGCATCAGCGGCGCTGCCGTGACGCCTTCGTTGCCGCCGTTTTCCAGAATCAACGCCACCGCTACTTTGGGATCGTTAAACGGCGCAAACGCGGTGTAGAAGATGTGGTCTCGCAGGCGCATTGGCGTCATTTTGGCGTTATAGACCTGATTCTTTTTCAGGCTGAATACCTGCGAAGTACCCGATTTCGCCGCAATGCCGTACGGCGCGGTGTGGAAGTATTTGTAGCCGGTGCCGTTTGGCGCATTCGCCATGCCGAACATGGCGTGGCGCACCAGCGACCAGTACGGCGATTTGGCATCGCCAATCTGCGGCTGCGGCAATTTTGCCTGATACGGCTGCACCACCGTGCCGCGCTGCGATTTCTCCAGCAGATGCGGATTAATGACGCGGCCATTATTCAACAGCGCCACCAGCGCTTTCACCATCTGAATCGGCGTCGCCACCCAATAACCTTGCCCAATCCCAACCGACACGGTATCGCCCTGATACCACATCTTTTTGTGCACTTTTTGCTTCCATTCACGGCTTGGCAATAATCCGGCGTACTCTTCGTTGAGATCGATACCGGTGGATTTGCCGTAACCAAACTGGCTCAGCATGG
The DNA here is from genome assembly GCF_900116775.1 of Pantoea sp. YR525. Classification (NCBI taxonomy): domain Bacteria; kingdom Pseudomonadati; phylum Pseudomonadota; class Gammaproteobacteria; order Enterobacterales; family Erwiniaceae; genus Pantoea; species Pantoea sp. YR525. The sequence goes on along the minus strand of NZ_FPBU01000003.1, from coordinate 284,041 downwards.
TGTGGATGCGGTCGATGCCCATCATGAACGCCACCTGATAGAAGAAGCTATCCGCCGACTCTTCGATGGCTTTCGTCACGTCCAGCATGCCGTGACCGGTTTTTTTCCAGTCGCGATATTTACGATCGGTGCCCGGCAGCGTCCAGGTGGGCGCGCCAAATATCGTGAAACTCGGCGTGATAACTTTGGTCAGCAGCGCCGACATCGCCATATAAGGTTTTACTGTGGACGCCGGCGGATACAAGCCTTGGGTGACGCGGTTGATCAGCGGCAGGTCTTTATCCTGCAGCAGGGTTTTATAGGCTTTGTAGCTGATGCCTTTGACGAACGGGTTGGGATCGTAGCTCGGCGCGGAAACCATCGCCAGCACGCTGCCGTCATGCGGATCTTCAATCAGCGCCGCCGCACGTTGCCCGGCCAGTTGGCTCTCGACATACTGCTGCAAATGCAGATCGAGCGTTAGCGTGATGTTCTGACCGGCCACCGGCGGCACTTCTTTCAGCACGCGCACGATGCGGCCGTGGTTATCCACTTCCACTTCCTGATAGCCGGTTTTGCCGTGCAGCAGCGATTCGTAATAGCCTTCAATGCCCTGCTTACCGATGTTGTGGTCCGCCGCGTAGTTCTCGCCAACGCCTTCTGCATTCAGGCGTTTGTAGTCGTTATCGTTGATTTTCGAGACGTAGCCGAGCACGTGCGCCAGGTCGGCGCCGTAAGGATATTCGCGGTCCTGATAGGTATCGACGGTAACGCCGGTAAAGCGGAATTGATTGACGGCGAAGCGCGCCACCTCTTCGTCAGTCAGTTCCGCTTTCAGTTCAACCGGTTTGTAGCGGCTGTTCTGTTTGAGCTCGTGCTCGAAGGTTTCAATCTCTTCCGGTGTGAGATCGACAATCGGCGTCAGCTCCTTCAGCGTTTCCTGCATGTTGTCGATTTTGTACGGCGTGATGTGAATGTCGTACCAGCTGACGTTGCGCACCAGCGGAATGCCGTTGCGATCAAAGATCAGTCCGCGCGTGGGCGCGATGGGGATCATTTTGATGTCGTTCTCGTTGGAACGCGTCTGGTAATAGCTATGCTGATCGACCTGCAAGCGATACAGGTTGATGCCTAAAATGGTAAAGCAGATGACAACCAGGGCAAAAGCGACAATCGCACGGCGGGCAAACAGCTTTTCTTCTGCTTCGAAATTACGGAAATTCATCAGGTGGGCTTAGTCTCTTTGTTATCACGCTAATGATAAGCAGAGATTGCTTTAGAGCCAGCACGAAGATGCACAAGCCTGGGTAAAAGTGTGTCAGATGTTTACGGGGGGAAGCCAGGTCGCCATTAATGGCGCCCCTACGACGAATGTAGGGGCGGCATTTATGCCGACCTGGTTTAACGCAGTGATTAATCGCCCAGCAGCACTGACTCCAGCGCGATCTTAATCATATCGTTGAAGGTGGTCTGACGCTCAGCCGCGGTGGTCTGCTCGTGGGTGCGGATGTGATCCGACACGGTACAGATGGTCAGCGCTTTGGCACCAAACTCTGCTGCCACGCCGTAAATACCCGCCGCTTCCATTTCCACGCCGAGAATGCCGTACTTCTCCATCACGTCGAACATCTGCGGATCTGGCGTATAGAACAGATCGGCCGAGAAGATGTTACCCACGCGCGCATCAACGCCCAGCGCTTTTGCAGCATCAACCGCGTTACGCACCATGTCGAAGTCCGCAATTGCGGCGAAGTCGTGGTCCTTGAAGCGCATGCGGTTCACTTTGGAATCGGTGCAGGCACCCATACCAATCACCACGTCGCGCAGTTTCACGTCTGCGCGCACCGCGCCGCAAGAACCGACACGGATGATCTTCTTCACGCCGAAATCGGTGATCAGCTCTTTGGTGTAGATCGAGCAAGATGGAATGCCCATGCCGTGACCCATCACCGAAATCTTGCGGCCTTTATAAGTCCCGGTGTAACCCAGCATGCCGCGCACGTTGTTCACTTCCACCACATCTTCAAGGAAGGTTTCAGCGATGTGCTTAGCGCGCAGCGGATCGCCCGGCATCAGTACGACGTCCGCGAAATCACCCATTTCTGCATTAATATGAGGCGTTGCCATGGTTATTTTCCTTATTAAATTTGGGGCGCTGTTTTACAGCATGCTCTTGCCGTAGTCCATGCTGGACAGGCCGAAATATTTTGCGATGGTCTGGCCGATATCAGCGAAGGTATCGCGATATCCCAACGATCCTGGCTTCACATTCGGGCCGTAGATCAGAATTGGGATGTGCTCACGCGTGTGTTCAGTACCTTTCCAGCTTGGATCGCAGCCGTGATCGGCGGTGAGGATCAGAATGTCACCCTCTTTCACCAACTCCATCAGCTCTGGCAAGCGACGATCGAAGAACTCCAACCCGCCCGCATAACCGGCGATATCGCGACGATGTCCCCACGTTGAGTCAAAATCAACGAAGTTAGTGAACACAATCGAGGTATCTGGCGCTTTCTTCATCTGCTCGATGGTGGCGTTGAACAGCGCGTCTAAGCCGGTGGCTTTAACTTTCTGCGTGATGCCCTGCTCGGCGTAGATGTCGGCGATTTTACCCACCGAAATCACTTCACCGCCCTTCTCATCGACCAGCTTTTTCAGCATGGTCGGCGCAGGCGGTTCCACTGCCAGATCGTGACGGTTGCCGGTGCGCTCGAAGTTGCCCGCTTTGTCGCCGACGAACGGACGCGCAATTACGCGGCCGATGTTGTAGCCGCCATTGGTCAGCTCTTCACGGGCGATTTCGCACAGCTCGTACAGGCGGTCGAGGCCAAAGGTCTCTTCGTGGCAGGCAATCTGGAACACCGAATCCGCCGAGGTGTAGAAAATCGGCTTGCCGGATTTCATGTGCTCTTCGCCGAGCTGGTCGAGGATCACCGTGCCCGATGAGTGACAATTACCGAGATATCCCGGCAGATCGGCACGTTTCACCAGAATATCCAGTAGCTCTTGCGGGAAGCTGTTCTCTTTGTCGCTGAAGTAGCCCCAATCAAACAGCACCGGCACGCCGGCGATTTCCCAGTGGCCCGACGGCGTATCTTTACCGGACGACAATTCGCTGGCGTAAGCGTACGCACCGATGATTTCCGCGTTGGGATCGAGGCCTGGCGGGAAACGACCGGTGGAGAGCTCAGCCGCTTTGCCGAGGCCCAGTTTGGTCAGGTTGGGTAAGTGCAGCGGGCCTTCGCGGCCTTCATTGGCGCGGCCTTCGAAACAAGCTTCGGCGATATGGCCGAGCGTGTCCGATCCTTCATCACCGAATTTATCGGCGTCTTTACTGGAGCCGATCCCAAAGGAGTCGAGAACCATAATAAAAGCACGTTTCATGCAAGTCTCCTGCGCAATGCGCGATGACAAGTCAAAAAAAAGCGATCAGATCAGTATACCCGAACGGCCGCTGCCTGGCACGAAGAAGCGCCAGTTATTCGCTGACGCGACGATAAACTACTGGCGTGATCGCTGGCGCAGTATCGCTCAGCGTGATGGCCGCTTTAACGGCGGCGGCGGCCTGTTGCCACTGCGCTTCAGACGCGGCGTGGATAATCGCCAGCGGACGCTGCGCATCAACTTGCGCGCCGAGCGTGGTCATGTCGCTCAGGCCCACGCTGTAATCAATGCTGTCGCTGGCGCGCTGACGGCCACCGCCAAGCGCAACCACTGCCATGCCGAGCGCACGCGTATCCATTGCGCTGACGATACCGGCGCCATCGGCGTACACCGCTTTGCTTAGCGTTGGCGCTGGCAAATAGCTGTCCATGCGCTCGATGAAATCGACCGGGCCATTTTGCGCCGCCACCATGCGGGCAAACACGTCAGCGGCTTTACCGTTATCCAGCACCTGCTGCAGCTTTTTGCGTGCATCGGCGTCGTTTTCAGCCAGTTTGCCGGAGATCAGCATTTCCGAGCACAGCGCCATCGTCACTTCCAGCAGGCGCGGATTGCGCGCTTCGCCGGTCAGGAACTGCACCGCTTCACGCACTTCCAGCGCGTTACCCGCAGTAGAAGCCAGCACCTGATTCATGTCGGTGAGAAGAGCAGTAGTTTTGCAGCCTGCGCCGTTCGCTACGCCAACAATCGCCTGCGCCAGATTTTCTGAGGCTTCGAAGGTCGGCATAAAGGCGCCGGAACCCACTTTGACATCCATCACCAGCGCGTCCAGTCCTTCCGCCAGCTTTTTGGCGAGGATCGACGCAGTGATCAGCGGGATCGAATCCACGGTGGCGGTGATATCACGCGTGGCGTAGAAACGTTTGTCGGCCGGTGCCAGCGAATTGGTCTGGCCAATAATCGCGATGCCGACGTCTTTAATAATCTGGCGGAAACGATCGTCGCTCGGGAAGATATCGAAGCCCGGAATCGCTTCCAGTTTATCCAGCGTGCCGCCGGTATGGCCGAGGCCGCGCCCGGAGATCATCGGCACATAACCGCCGCATGCCGCCACCATCGGGCCGAGCATCAGCGAAGTGACATCGCCAACGCCGCCGGTGGAGTGCTTATCAACAATCGGGCCGTTGAGATTGAGCGATTTCCAGTTCAGCACCGTGCCGGAGTCGCGCATCGCCATGGTCAACGCCACGCGCTCGTCGAGCGTCATATCATGGAAATAAATGGTCATCGCCAGCGCGGCAATTTGACCTTCTGAAACGCTGTTGTCGCGCACGCCGTTGATAAAGAAGCGGATCTCCGCTTCACTCAGCGCCTGGCCGTCGCGTTTTTTACGAATAATTTCTTGTGGCAGGAACACGGTTGCCTCCCCGGAATAGAGAGGTCGCCATAAATGGCGACCCTACGAACATCGATATGAACTTAATAACCCGCTTTGCTGGTCGCGGTTTCGTGGCCCAGCGTATTCAGCAGGCTTGCCAGCAGGCTGGAAGCGCCAAAGCGGAAATGACGCGCATCCGCCCAGCCTTCACCCAGCAGATCGTCCGCCAGCTTCAGATACAGCGCCGCGTCTTCCGCAGTGCGCACGCCGCCCGCCGGTTTGAAACCAACCTGCTGCTTCACGCCTTTATCGCGGATTACTTGCATCATGATCGCCGCCACTTCTGGCGTCGCGTTGACCGGCACTTTACCGGTGGAGGTTTTGATGAAGTCGGCGCCCGCATCAATAGCGATTTCCGAAGCGGCACGAATCAGCGCTTCGTCTTTCAGCTCGCCGCTTTCGATGATCACTTTCAGCAGCACGTTTGCCTGTGCGCAGGCTTCTTTACAGGCTTTCACCAGCTCGAAACCGATGTCACGGTTGCCAGCAATCAGCGCACGATACGGGAACACCACGTCCACTTCGTCAGCGCCGTAGGCGATGGCCGCGCGGGTTTCAGCCAGCGCGATCTCAACGTCATCGTTGCCGTGCGGGAAGTTGGTGACGGTGGCGATGCGGATTTCCGGCGTGCCCTGCTCGCGCAGCGCTTTACGTGCCGCCGGGATGAAACGCGGATAGATGCAGATGGCAGCGGTATTACCGGCTGGGGATTTCGCCTGACGACACAGCGCGATCACTTTCTCGTCGGTGTCATCTTCGTTCAGGGTGGTTAAATCCATCAGTTGCAATGCGCGCTGTGCTGCTGCTTTCAGGTCGGTCATGATGCTCTCCAAAATTCAGATCGGCGGGCACAATCCACCGGGGAATGTGACAATTCTAACAACTACCGTGACGATGAATTGCGCTTCGTGTCACACGAAAAAGAAAACCTGTCATTTAAATACAGTTATTTAGTGATGTGAATCACAAATAACCACCAGTCAGGCCGAAATGCGCCGCGATGGCCGTTGTTATTATTATCACAAAAATGGGCGCGAAAGTGTACTCTCAGCTTTATCAATGTAGCTAATCAGGCGTAAGGCAGCGTAAATGCAGAATCTGTCGGGGGGAGAATCAGGCAGGCAAGGTGAACAGCTGCTGGCTGTTATGCCACAGCGCGTCGGCAATCACTTCGGGAGATTCACTGCGTAACTGGCACAACACGTCAAACACGTTGCGCGCCCGCTCAGGACGATTGGGCTGGCCCTGAAAACCTTGCAACGGCATATCGGGCGCGTCGGTTTCCAGTAATAACGCACTGAGCGGCAGGCTGGCGATGGTGTTGCGGGTTTTACTGGCGCGTTCATAGGTGATGGTGCCACCCACGCCAATCGCATAGCCGAGCTGAATAAAGCGCTCTGCCTGCTGCTGGCTGCCAGCAAAACCATGTACCACGCCACGGCGCGGCAGATCGTGACGACGTAAGTGCAGCGCCAGCTGATCGTGGGTGCGACGCGAGTGGAGGATCACAGGCAGATCGTACTGCTTCGCCAGCTTGAGTTGCTTATCGAGCAGCCGCGTCTGTTTGGCAAATTGCGCATCGTCCATATAGAGATCGAGACCGATCTCGCCGATCGCCACCCGCTTGCTATCCGGCTTTTTCAGCCAGCGCTCTAACTCATCAAGATGCGCATCTTCCTGATGCTCAGCGATATTGATTGGATGCAGGCCGAGCGCGGCATACAGCGCCGGATGCTGCTGCGCCAGTTGCGTCACCCGCGCGAAACGGCTGGCGTCCACGCTCGGTACAATGATGCGTTCCACGCCCGCCTGCGCAGCGCGCGCAATGCTGGCGTCTGCATCGTCAACGAACGGCGGGAAATCGAAGTGGCAGTGCGTATCGATAAACTTCATGCCAGCGAGCCTTTATCATAATCCGCATCGTTTTCCGCCAGCGCGGGCGTAATCAGTGGGCGGTTGTCGGGTGAATTCGCCACAGCGGCTGGCGGCGTAACCGTGGTTTGCCGTATCAGCGGCTCGGCATCACTCAGCCATTGACCGAGCGTGGCGAGGAAATAGCGCCCGCTGCGGCGGCCTAAATGGTAATCCTGATTCAGCGATGATAAGCGGCTGCCAAGCGCCATGCTCGCCAACGGTTTCGGCGGACAGATTTCGATGATGCGCAGGTTATCCGGCGGTTGCTCGATGAACTGCTGAATCTCGCGATAGCTCTCTTCATGCTGATGCAGGATGTTGATCATCGGCTGCAAGGCGCTGTCAGACAAGAAGCGCTCCATGCGTTTAAACCACTTCGGCGTGTATGAAACCTGCGACGGCACGGTGCGGATCACGACAATGGTATCCGCGCCGCGGCGTGCGGCTTCGCGTACCGGGATTGCATCGCTGATGCCGCCATCCAGATAACTCACGCCGTCCATTTGCACGCCGCTGCGGTAAAAGCCTGGAATCGCGCTGGACGCTTTTAGGATGTCATGCCAGTTGGAGCTAATCGGATTGAAGTACTCGGCGCGGTAATCATCGCTGCGGCAGGCGCACATATAAAACTCGCTGCCTTTGGCAAACAGCCCTTCGGCGGTATTGAGCGCCAGCGGGAATTCCTGTTTGGTGATGTCGATCAGCCAATCGAGATCGATAAGATGTCCGCCGCGCACGAATCGTAGCGGATCAAAAAACAGTTTGCTGGTGGTGTAACGGGAGATCACGCGTCGCGCGTAGCCAGGCTGGCCACAGACAAACGCCGACAGATTTTGTGCCCCGGCCGAGGTGCCGAGTAACAGTTGAAAGGGATTGAAACCTGCGCGTTGAAACTCATCCAGCACGCCTGCGGTAAAGATGCCGCGCTGGCCGCCGCCTTCGCACACCAAGGCGATTTTACTGGATTTGAAAGGGGTTAAAGCTAGCGGTTCAAGTGAACCTAACGTCAACGGAATACGTGTTCCCAATGGATGTCCCTCAGTGTTGCTTGCTCTGAGGGAGTCGCCGAAGCAGCATCCCGGAGAACCAGTCATTGTCGTTCCCTGACCAATTGCTTCTGCAATCGTTGCGGCTTCGTAGTATGCCGCAAATGACCGGTCTCCGCTTTAGGTGACTCGCGGGTTAGCGTCTATTGAGACGCAAGTAGTCAGGGTCGTTTGCGCCCGGTAAACAGGCTCACGAGGAACAGAATAATACCGACAATGAAGACAATTTTAGCTGCCCATGCTGCCGTACCCGCCAGACCGCCGAAACCTAATGCTGCAGCAATCAGAGCGATGACCAGAAAGATAATACCCCAACGAAACATAAGCCTCTCCTTTACCATTGTGAAAATCGAACTGCTTATTTACACCTTTGTTTTTATTACGAAACGGCACCAGCGGGTGCCGAGTCGCTCGCGTTAAGATTTCACCTTCAGGTCATTCTTCACGCTTTTCACGCCTTCAATGGCTTTGGCGATTTTCTCAGCACGATCGGACTGTGCCTGGTTCGCCACTTCCCCTGATAACTGCACCACGCCGTCGGTGGTTTCCACCTTAACGTTGCGTGATGGCACGATGTCATCTGCTAACAGCTTAGCTTTAATTTCGCTGGTGGTTGCGGTATCGCCCGCATAACCTTTCAGAGAAGCATTTTTGCTGTCTTTAACGTGTAGTTTGTCGCTGACGGATTTCACACCTTCGACTTTCTGCACCAGCGCGACGGCTTTTTCAGCCTGATCCTGAGAAGCCACAAAGCCGCTCAGTGTCACCACGCCATCATGCGTTTTGACGGAGATATCCGTGCTTTTAATCGCTTCATCATCCACCAGCGCCGCTTTGGCTTTAGCAGTGATGCCGCTGTCATCCATATAACCATCGACTTTTTTCATAGAGCTATCGATCTTCGCACCCGCGCTGTCGGAGGTTTGCTGTGCTTTCTGCGACAGTGATTCATCTGCGAACGCCGCACCGCTCAGCAGAGCAGAACCGGCCAGGGCAGCAATCAGGGTTTTGGCAATCTTAGTCTTATTCATCGATATCATCCTTCTATCAGTTAACTCATCCGTTATCGCGGATGCGCCAGCAACGAACGGCGTTGCTGAGTTACTGGACGTAATGAAACCCGAAAGGTCTCTTTTCTCGTCCGACAGGATAATAGTAGTAGGGATTACAGCTTTTGCTGTCTCTTGTGGTTGATATATCGCCAAAAAGAGAAAAAAACAGCGGAATTAGGAGGAGTCTGTAACAAATAAAACAGGGCCAGTTAAAATCACAGGCCCTGCTGGCAACGCCGATTAGTGCTCGCGCGTTTTGCGGAATCGCACGTCAGGATAGCGTTCCTGGGTGATGTTGAGATTCACCATGGTCGGCGCGATATACGTGAGGTTATCACCGCCATCGAGCGCCAGGTTCACTTCGTTTTTACGCTGGAAATCGTCGAATTTCTTCGCGTCATCACACTCAACCCAGCGAGCGGTTGAGACGTTGATGGCTTCGTAAATCGCTTCAACGTTGTATTCGCTTTTCAGGCGCGCCACCACCACTTCGAACTGCAGCACACCAACCGCGCCCACGATCAGATCGTTGTTATGCACCGGACGGAACACCTGCACTGCGCCCTCTTCCGACAGCTGAACCAGCCCTTTCAGCAGCTGTTTCTGCTTCAGAGGATCGCGCAGGCGAATACGACGGAACAGCTCTGGCGCGAAGTTCGGAATGCCGGTGAACTTCATATTTTCACCTTGGGTAAAGGTGTCGCCGATCTGAATGGTGCCGTGGTTGTGCAGACCAATGATGTCGCCCGGATAGGCTTCTTCCACGTGCGAACGGTCACCGGCCATAAAAGTCAGTGCATCGGAAATCACCACGTCTTTACCGGTTCGCACCTGGCGCAGCTTCATGCCTTTTTCGTACTTGCCGGATACCACACGCATAAAGGCGACGCGGTCGCGGTGTTTCGGGTCCATGTTTGCCTGGATCTTAAACACGAAGCCGCTGAATTTCTCTTCTTTCGCTTCCACCAGACGCGTGTCGGTGTTGCGTGGCATTGGGCGCGGCGCCCAGGAAACCAGTCCATCCAGCATGTGATCAACGCCGAAGTTACCCAGCGCGGTGCCGAAGAACACCGGCGTGAGTTCGCCGCTCAGGAACAGCTCCTGATCGAACTCGTGCGAGGCGCCCTGCACCAGCTCCAGCTCATCGCGCAGCTGCTGTGCCAGATCTTCACCCACCGCTGCGTCCAAATCGGGATTAGCCAAACCTTTAACGATGCGCACTTCCTGAATGGTGTGGCCTTTACCGGTTTGATACAGGTAAGTTTCGTCGTTGTAGAGGTGATAAACCCCTTTGAAATACTTGCCGCAGCCAATCGGCCAGGTAATGGGCGCGCAGGCGATCTTCAGCTCGCTCTCCACTTCATCCAGCAGCTCCATTGGATCGCGGATGTCACGGTCGAGTTTGTTCATAAAGGTGATGATCGGCGTATCACGCAGGCGCGTGACTTCCATCAGCTTACGAGTACGATCTTCAACACCTTTCGCGGCGTCGATTACCATCAAACAGCAGTCAACCGCCGTCAGCGTACGGTAAGTATCTTCGGAGAAGTCTTCGTGTCCTGGGGTATCCAGCAGGTTCACGAGGCTGTCGCGATACGGGAACTGCATCACCGAGGTGGTGATGGAGATACCACGTTGTTTCTCCATCTCCATCCAGTCCGATTTTGCGTGCTGATTGGAGCCGCGGCCTTTGACGGTACCGGCGGTTTGAATCGCCTGTCCGAACAGCAGCACTTTTTCGGTGATTGTGGTTTTACCGGCATCCGGATGCGAGATGATCGCAAAAGTACGGCGGCGCGCCACTTCTTCTAAAAAGGGAGCATTAGACATTGAGTGAATTCTTCTTCAAGGGCAACACGCGGGCGGCGCGCTGCGAATAAATCGTTTCGGGGTCATTCCGCAGGATAACGCGGCCAATGGCGACGCAGTGGCGTCAGTTCACAGCAAGAGGTGTGCGATCTACATTGGCGGCAGTTCCGATTATCCCGGCAGCATTGAGGCGGCATAGCATACAATATTTCACCGAAGGGGGAAATCGCCGCATGGTATTGCCCTTGTAGGGTCGCCATTCATGGCGACCCACTCACATTCAGCCTAACACCCGCACCACCGCCGCTTTAAAGATCTTCACGCCAATCTCCAGCGAGCTGAGCTCAAAGCGCATCTCGGGATGATGCAGGCCCGGCACCAGATTAGTTCCCAGCCCCCAGAAACCGGCTTTCACCTGCGGATTTTTCACCGGATAATAGAAGAAATCTTCGCTGCCCGGCGTGGTTTTGGTATCCAGCAAACCTTCTTCACCCAGCACATCGACAATCGCCGCGCGAATCACCGCCGTGGCTTCTTCATGAATTTCTGCTGCCGGCATCTCTTTCAGCACCACCACGTCAGCCGTGGCACCCAACGCCGCCACGCTGTGCTGAATCGCCAGCGTCACTTTCTCTTTCAGCACATCCATTGGCGCGTTTTCCTGCGAACGCAAATCCCACACCACGCGCGCCTCATCCGGCACCGAGTTGGTCACGCCCGCATCGCAAAGAAAACGCGTGGCTTTCACGCTCCAGGTCAAATCCGGCGGCAGATGGATGGCGTTGACGGCCTGCACCGCTTGCACCGCCGCATCCAGCGCGTTAACGCCCAAATGCGGACGCGCTGCATGCGCGGGTGCACCTTTGATGGTGGCTTCCAGCGTGCTGCAGGCGGAGTAGATCACCGCTGGAGTCGCCTGCCCAATATGGCACTCTTCCAGCGGACGCACATGGAAGCCGAGAATCATCTCCACATCATCCAGCGCGCCGCCCTCAATCATCGCCAGCGCGCCGGCACCGAGTTCTTCCGCTGGCTGGAACAGCAGCTTGAGCCGCCCTTTCTTGATCGCGCCCTCTTTCAATAGCTCTTGCGCTGCCGTCAGCACCACTGACGAATGGCCATCGTGGCCGCAGGTGTGACGCGCACACGCCACGCCGTCAATGATATGACCGAGCGCATCCATATCCGCACGTAGCGCCAGCACCGGACCGGGCACGCCGCTGTCGATTTCCGCCACGATGCCGGTGGTGTTATTGATGCCGCGCGTCACCTTTATTCCGGCGCTTTCCAGCTGATCGGCAATATAAGCAGAGGTTTTGAATTCCTGAAAACCCAGCTCGGGGATTTCATGCAGAAAATGGTAATGCTCTAAGACGTTCGACACCGCTAAGCTCCTGACAAGTAAAGGCAAGCCTCAGCATCGCCCGATGTGCAGCTATAATCAATCCAGCGTGAATGAAAATTAGTCAAAAGTGAGAACTCTTCGCATTCAACATGTGGAATAATTCCATTTACAATCAATAAGATAAATTCAACTTTTTTAAGGAAAGTCCTTCACAAAAAAGTATAGATTGATGCATAATTCGCCGTACTTCACCTGACAAATTAAAAAGGACTCAGCCATGTTAACTGCTGAAATGACCTCGCGTTTAAACGACCAACTGAACCTCGAATTCTTCTCTGCCAACCTGTATCTGCAGATGAGCGCCTGGTGCAGCGATAAAGGCTATGAAGGCGCCTCTTCATTCCTGAAAATGCATTCTCGTGAAGAGATGCAGCACATGCAGAAGCTGTTTGATTACGTCAGCGATGCCGGTGCCTTGCCGGTACTGGGCAGCATTGCCGCTCCGGCCATTAGCTGGACGTCACTGAACGACGTGCTGGAAGAAGCGCTGAAGCATGAGCAGCTGATCACCAAAAAAATCAACGAGCTGGTGCACACCGCATTGACCACGCAGGATTACTCAACCTTCAACTTCCTGCAGTGGTACGTTGCCGAGCAGCATGAAGAAGAGAAGCTGTTCAAAACCGTGCTGGATAAACTGGCGATGGTCGGCACCAAAGGCGAAGGCCTGTTCCTGGTGGATAAAGATCTCGGCCACATGTCTGTCGACGGCCACGGCGCATAATAATAAAGATTACACACAGCAAAACAGAGAACGCCCGACATGTCGGGCGTTTTTTTATGCTTTGTAGGGTCGCCATTTATGGCGACCGAGACCAACGCATTTACTCCAACTCTTTCAACCGCAACTCCGATGGCTGCGGACGGCCAAAGAAATAACCCTGGAACAGCGTACAACCCTCTTCACGCAGTTTGGCGTACTGCTCGCCGCTCTCCACGCCTTCGGCGGTGATCTGAATATCGAGGCTACGACTCATACCAGTAATGGCGCGGATAATCGCCAGCGCCTCGCGGCTGTCGCCCATATCGTTGATGAACGACTTATCGATTTTGATCTTGTCGAACGGGAAAGAACGCAAATAGCTGAGCGATGAGTAGCCGGTGCCGAAATCATCCAGCGCAATCTGCACGCCAAGGGTTTTCAAACTCTGCAGCGTGCGGATATTCCCGAGCGTATCGTCCAGCAGCACCGATTCGGTGATCTCCACTTCCAGCCGATGCGGCGCCAGTCCCGATTCACGCAGCGCGCCTTCCACCACCGAAACCAGCGAGCTGTTCTTAAACTGCAACGGCGACAGGTTCACCGACACCGATTGTTCGGTGTTCCAGCTTTGCGCTTCCCGGCAGGCTTCATACAGCGCGTAAGCGCCAAGCATATGAATCAAGCCGGTCTCTTCGGCGATCGGGATGAAATCGTTCGGCATGATCAGCCCTTTAATCGGGTGATGCCAGCGCATCAGCGCTTCATAGCCGATGATGCCCTTCTCGTCGGTGATCGGTTGGTAATAGAGCTTGAGCTGACGACCGGAGATCGCCTCGCGCAGATCGTTCTCAATCACGCGACGACTGCGCGCCTGATCGTCCATTTCTATGGTGAAGTGTTCGAAGCGATTGCGGCCATTACGTTTCGCTTCATACAGCGCCATATCGGCGCAGCGCAGCATATGTTCCGGCGTGTTGGTGGTTTGCGAGGTGAGCGCGATACCGACGCTCAAACCCACCGACAGGTTATGTCCTTCAACATTAATTGGCGGACGGATTCCCTCGATCAGCCGCTGCGCCACCACCGCCGCTTCATCAGCAGAACGAACATTCGGCAGCACGATGGCAAACTCGTCGCCGCCAATACGCGCCAGCGTATCGTGATCGCGTAGCGCGCTGCGCAGGCGTTTCGCCACCACGCGCAGCAGGTCATCACCAATCTGATGGCCGAGCGCATCGTTGACGTTTTTGAAGTTATCGAGATCGAGACACAGCGTGGCGCTGACCTGGTTATTCTGATTATCCACGCGCAGCGCTTCGCTGAGTTTCTGGCGGAACAGCACGCGGTTCGGCAGGCTGGTGAGATTATCGTGATGCGCCATATGACGGATGCGCGCATCGGCTTCGCGCTGGTCGGTCACGTCTTCGACAATCAGCATCACGTAGTTCTGACGCATATCTTTGCCGCTGATGGTGGTGGCGCGCGTATGCAGAATACGCTCGCCGCCCGCCGTCAGCAGCAGCTGTTCACGCGAATGAATACCTTCGCTGCGCAGCGCCACATCCGCCAGGCTGTTGAAGTAATCGCCCAGTTCCGCCGACATACATTCGTGCGGGCGTTTATGCATGATCAGCGCTTTGTTGACGCCAAACAGCTGCTCGGCTTTGTCGTTCACCATCAGGATTTCACGGCTGATGGCATCTTCCACAATCACGCACGATGGAATATTGCTGATGATGGTGTCGAGGAAGCCCGACAGCTCCGACATTTTAGCACTCTGCGATTGCGCCAGATCGCGCGCGCGCAGCAGCTGCTGTTCGTTCTCACGGCGTTCAGTGATATCGCGGGTAATTTTGGCAAAACCGATCATTTTGCCGCTCTCATCCCGGATTGCCTCAATGACGACATGCGCCCAAAAAGCCGAGCCATCTTTGCGGTAGCGCCAGCCCTCATCTTCGAAACGGCCGGTTTTCAACGCAATGCCGAGGTTGGCTTCGGGCGCGTTGGCATTACGTTCCGCTGAACTGTAAAACACCGAAAAGTGCTGGCCGACAATCTCGTCAGCCACATAACCTTTGGCGCGCTGCGCCCCGTTGTTCCAGTTCACCACGCGGCCCTGCACATCCAGCATATAGATGGCGTAATCGCGCACCCCTTCCACCAGCAAGCGGAAATTCTTCTCCTGCTCGTGCTGTTTACGCAGCAGCGCCTGCTGTTCGGTGCAGTCGCGGGTAATTTTGGCGTAACCGATCAGCTTGCCCGCATCATCGCGGATCGCATCAATGATGACATGCGCCCAAAACGCGCTGCCATCTTTGCGGTAACGGTAGCCTTCGTCTTCGAAACGGCCGGTTTTAAAGGCGGTGGTGAGGTTTTTTTCCGGGATATGATTTAGTCGATCCTGCGCGCTGTAGAAGCGTGAGAAGTGCTGTCCAACGATCTCTTCGGCAACGTAGCCCTTCGCGCGCTGTGCGCCTACGTTCCAATTTTCAACGTTGCCGTCCAAATCGAGCATATAGATGGCGTAATCGCTAACGCCTTCCACCAGCATGCGGAAACGCTGTTCCTGCTCACGCTGTTTGCGCTGTTGCTCTTGCTGCTCGGTGCAGTCGCGGGTGATTTTGGCAAAGCCCAGCAGCTCACCAAATTCATCGCGGATGGCGTCGATCACCACATGCGCCCAAAACGCGCTGCCATCTTTACGATAGCGCCAACCTTCGGTTTCGAAGCGCCCGGTCGCCGTTGCTATCGCCAGCCCGCGCTGCGGCGCGCCGTTTTTGCGATCCTCTTCGCTGTAAAACAGCGCAAAATTCTTCCCCACGATTTCATCGGGCGTGTAGCCTTTGGCACGTTGCGCGCCGGCGTTCCAGTTCGCCACGGTGCCATCGGGTTTGAGCATGTAAATGGCGTAATCCACCACGCTCTGTACCAACAGTCGGTACATGACGTCAGAGTTATTATTCATTGTTATTCGCCTATTGCTGGCCTGGTATCGTCGAGACTATTAAGAAAATTCTTAATTATCATGCAGACTTAAGCGCAAATACGCAGCGCTGACAAGCGCTATTCATCCACAGACAAATGTTGGTAGGTAAGTTATCGGCAGTGGCGAGAAAATGTTCAGCAGGATACTTCATAAATCATCATGCGTTGACGGCAGGCTGGCGTTACGCTTGCCACGGCAAAATGCCGTGCGGCAGGCGTCGGGTCAGGCGAGTCGCCAGCGCCATTAATAAGCACACCACCACAATCATCAGGCAGCCGACCGCCGCCGCCAGCGAAGCGGATCCGCCTTCATCGAGAAACACAATGGTCGGCCCGATGGTTTGCGTTTGCGAGGTGACCAGTAACACCGAAACCTGGATTTCATTCAGCGCGGTAAGAAACACCAGCACGCTGCCCGCCAGCGCGGAAGGTGCCGCCAGCGGCAGCAAGATGTCGCGCATGCGGCGCAGAAAACCGGCGCCGCACAAGCGTGCGGCTTCATCCAGTGCCGGTTCCAGTTGAGCAAATCCGGCTAACGTCGGGCGCAACACCAGCGCGAGGAAGTTCGCCAGATAAGCGGCGAGAATGATCCACACCGTGCCGTACAGCGAAACGTTGACGATCGGCAGCGGACGCAGGAAGAACAACATTGCCGCCACGCCGGTGACAATGCCCGGCAGCGCATAGGTGAGTTCACTCGCCAGCCACAAACCGCGCACCAGTTTGGTTCGACGCCAGCTGAGGAAGTAGGCAAGAAACAGCGCGCAAACCGTCAAAATCAGCGCCGCCAACGTGGTTAATCCGAGGCTGGTGAGAAACGCGTGCCGCACCGCCGGATAGCCCCACAACGCGGCGCGGAAGTTCTCCAGCGTCAGTGTTTGCCAGCTGAGCACCTGGCCAAAGCCGCTGGTGAGCGCGGTGATTAGCAGCGCGCTGAGCGGTAACAGCAAGGTCAGCGCCATCCACAGCCAGGCGACGCCTTCAATCGCCACACGCCCGCGCCCCAGCGATTGCTGCCACAAACGCGGCGCACCGTTGACGCGCACATCATGGCGTCCGCCTAGCCAGGCGCTGGCCGCCATGCCCGCTAACGTGATCACCGCAATCAATAACGCATACACCGCCGTGTTCGGCAGCGCACTCGGGCCAATACCATTCAGCTGCTGATACACCAGCGTGATCAGCGTTGGCACGCGCGCCGGGATCCCCAGCATCGCCTGAATACCGAAGTTGCCCGCCGCCGCGACAAAGGTCAGCGCGGCTCCGGCAAAAATCGCCGGGCGCGCCAGCGGCAGTACAATGGTGAACAGAATGCGTGCGCGAGACGCACCGCTGGCCTGCGCCGCTTCCACCAAATCGGCAGGCAAACGGCGCAGACCGGCGCGTACGGTGAGAAACACCAGCGGCGCATTGTGCGTGCCGAGCAGCAGCACAATGCCGGTTAAGGAATAGAGCGGCTGCTCGCCGGGCGCAAACCACGGCAATCCTAGCGTGGCGAACAGCAGCGCCAGCGGACTGCTCGGTGCCAGCGCCTGCAGCCAGGCCAGCGCAGTCACCTGCGGCGGAATCATCAGCGGCAGGATAAACGCAAACACCCACGCGGTTTTAGCGCGCAGATCGCTGAGCGCCACCAGCCATGCGGCGGCGGTGCCGAGCACCACGGAAATCAGGGTAGAACTGAGCGCGATGAGCAAGGTATTGCCGCTGGCGATCAACACGCGATCGCTCGCCAGCAGGCGCGTTAAGCGCGCGATGTCCGGCACGCCGTTGGGCGCAATGGCGGTCCACACCAGCCGCATCAGCGGCGCCACCGACAGCAAACCTATCAGCAGCACCATCAATGCCAGAATCAGCCGTTCGCTGTTGACGCGCGGCGCTTTGCGCGCCGCACTGCGCCATTCGTTGCTCAACACGCTCATGCTTAGCCGCCGAACAGCGCGGTGAACTGATCGCGCACTGCCGCATCTTCTTTGATCGCTTTCGCTACGTCCGGCGACAGCAGTTTGATTTTATTGATCGGCGTGAAGCCTTCCGGTGCTGAGACGCGATCATCCACCGGACGGTTGCCCTGCTCGACCACCAGCTTCTGGCCTTGCTCGGAGAGCATAAAGTTGACGAAGGCTTTGGCGGCCGGCAGGTTGTGCGCGGTTTTCATGATGGCAACCGGCTCGGTGACATAGGAAACGCCCTCTTTCGGATAGACCAGATCCACCGGCGAACCCTTTTTCTTCGCCAGAATCACGTCGGCGTCGGTGATGATGCCGTACTTATCCAGCCCGCTGGCGACCGCTTTCAGCGCCGGTCCGTTGCCTCCCTGCGGCGCAACGCCGATGGCCGCCAGCTTCTTATAGAAGCTCCAGCCAATCGACGGCGTGTTGATATCGGTGTGCAGCTTGTAGAGCGCCGCGCCGGAGTAGAGCGGGCTTGGCACCGCAATCTGCCCTTTATTGGCATCGACCGCCAGCGCGTTCCAGCTATCAATCGGCTGCGCGTGCTGGGTGTTGTAAGCAATCACGGTGGCGATGATTTTAGTGCCAAAGAAGGTTTTGTCTTTATCGTAGAACGACGGATTGATGTGGCTGAGCGGCGCATCGCTGTAGCTGTAGAGATGATTTTCGTTTTTCAGCGCGCCAAGGTTGATGGCATCGGCAATCAGCAGCACATCCGGCTTAGCTTCGCCGCTCATCATTTCGGTACGCAGCACGTTCATTAACTGCGTGGTGCCGTTGCGCGTCCATTCGACCTGCACATTGGGATAAGCAGCTTTGAAGGCATCCATGGTTTGCTGGGCAATTTCCGGTGCCTGCGAGGTGTAAACCACCAATTTTCCCGCCGGTGCCTCATCGGCAAGGCTGGCGGCAGAAACGAATAATCCACTGGCTAACATCAACACGTTGAACGACGTACGCATAGCATTTCCCTGAAGGTTTAAGAGTTAAGAAGGAAGAATCCAGCCGTCGCGCAGCGCCACACCGACAGTGGCGTCGACAGCGGGTAAAGGTTGATCGGCCAGCAGCAGCGTGATGCTGCACTCGGGCGCATCCAGCGGCACCACATTCAGTTGGTGATGGCCGCCGCGATAAATCACTCGTTGCACACGCGCGACAAACTGAGGTTCGCCCGGCGCGGCTAAGTGGAAATCCACCGCGTGAAAACTGGCTTGCGCCTGTGGCTGCGGGCGCTGATCCCGCGCGCAGCGTAGCGGCACGCGTAGGCCGCACAGCGTGGCAAAGGCGCGGCCATCGCCGAGCGGTTCGATATCGCTGATCGGCAGCACTTTGCCGTCGTCAATAAAGCGCGCGACCATGGCATTCGCCGGTTCGCGCCACAGCGTTTGCGGCGTGGCGAACTGCATCACGCGCCCGGCATCCATCACCACGATGCGATCGGCCAGCGCCATCGCTTCATGTTGATCGTGGGTGATGTAGAGCAAGGTGGCGCGGCTGTGATGATGGAAGCGGCGAAACTCCTCTTCCATGGTGGCGCGCAGGTGGACATCAAGGTTGGCGAGCGGCTCATCGAGCAAAACCAGCGTTGGCTGCGCCACTAAACAACGCGCCAGCGCCACACGCTGACGCTGGCCGCCGGAGAGATCGGCAGGACGACGTGCGGCGAACGCTTCTAATCCCACCAGCTCCAGCGCCTGCTGCGTGCGGCGCTCGCGATCGGCACGCGCTACACCGTTGACTTTCAGGCTGTAGGAGACATTCTCCGCCACCGTCATATGCGGCCACAGCGCGTAGCTCTGGAACACCACGCCAAGCTGGCGATCTTCCGGCGGCAGATGCACGCCCGGCGCGGCGAAGCAGCGGTCGCCAACGTGAATTTCTCCGCCATCGGCGGTTTCAAATCCGGCCAGCAGGCGCAGCAAGGTGGTTTTGCCGCAGCCCGACGGCCCCAATACGGCGATGAATTCTCCCTGCGCAATCTGCAGCGAGATGTCTTGCAATACCGGCTGCGCCGCAAAGGATTTGCGCAGCCCGCGCAGTGTGATTGATGCCATGTTTCTGGCCTTTCGCTAACAGTCCGGCTAAGACCCTACGACACTGTGATGACGATTCCATGACATTGGGCCAGGTCGCCATAAATGGCGCCCCTACAAATGCATGCTTCAAACCAGGTCGCCATAAATGGCGACCCTACAAATGCTGGTATCCCGTCGTAGGGTCGCCATTCATGGCGACCGATTCACACAATGCAACCAACCAGGTCGCCATAAATGTCGCCCCTACAATTGCTCGGGTCCCGTCGTAGGGTCGCCATTCATGGCGACCGATTCACAGGTGCATGCCGATATAGCGCTCATAACGCGCGGGCTTTACCCGCGTCAGATCCACCAGCACCAAACCATCGATACAGTTGTTGAAATCGGGATCGCTGCCGAAATCGATAAACTGCACGCCGCCCGGCTCGCACACCTCGGAATATTGCTTGTAGAGCGTGGGAATGGCGGTGCCGAGATTCGCCAGCAGATGCTTCAACCGACGTAAATCTTCGCTGTAGTTATCGCCGGTGAACTGCGCTAACACTTCCGGCAGCGAAGCCGGATAAGGGCGGCGTGAGGTTGCCAGCGGCAGTTCGGTGGGGAAATACAGGCGATAGAACGCCACCAGCAGATCGCGCGCCGCCAGCGGCATGCCGCCCGAGATCGAGACCGGACCAAACAGATAGCGGGTTTCCGGATACCTGGCGATGTAGGCACCAATGCCCATCCACAAATAATCGAGGCCGCGTTTACCCCAATAGGCGGGCTGAATAAAACTGCGCCCCAGCTCCAGACCTTGATTGATGATCGGCAACATGCGCTCGTCATAGTGGAACAGGCTGTCGCTATAAATACCTTCCAGCCCGCGGCGCTCCAGCTGCTCAGCGCCGGGAGTAAAGCGATAGGCACCGACGATTTCCAGCGCATCGTCATCCCACAGAATCAGGTGATAGTAATCGTCATCGTATTTGTCGAGGTCGCGACGACGGCCGCTGCCCTCGCCCACTGCGCGAAACGCCACTTCACGTAAACGTCCAAGCTCACGCAGCAACGGCACCCAGCTGGCACCGTTACGTCGCCACAGGTAGATCTGCTTGCCATCCGGCAGCGTGCCGAGTCGCTCGCTCTCCATCAGCGCTTTTTTCAGCTCGGCGCGATCTTCCGGGCGCGCAATCGCCGCTTCGGTCTGGAACAGGCCACGCCGCCCTTGTCCAATGCGATACAGATGTTTGCGCAGCCGCTTCGCCAGCTCTTTGCCCGGCGTGTGGCCATCATGCCAGTTGGCAAACGGGATCTGCTCGCCGATGTGCAGCTTGATGCGCGAACCGCGCTGGCGAAACATTTCGCGCACCAGCATCAGTAATGCCAGCGGCGAGGCAATTTTAGCGGCGGCGTAGAACGCCAGGCTGTTGCGTCCCACCACATGCACCGGCACGATTGGCGCGCGAGCGCGGGCGGCGAGACGTAAGAAGCTGTGATGCCAGTGACGATCGCGCACGCCACGGCTGGAAAGGCGCGACACTTCACCCGCTGGGAAGATGATCAGTACGCCCTGATTATCCAGATGCTGCTGCATGTGCGTCAGCTGTTCGCGGCTGGTGCGGTTGCCCATGTTATCCACCGGCAGCATCATGTTGTTGATCGGTTCCAGCATCATCAACATGCGGTTAGCGACAATTTTCACATCGCGCCGCACCTGCGAAACCGCCGCCAGCAGTGCCAGGCCGTCCAGTGCACCGAGCGGATGATTGGCAACAATTACCACCGGGCCGCGCGTTGGGATCTGCTCTAAATCGCGCTCGCTCAGTTCACAACGCACATCCAGGTGCTCCAGCACTTGCTCCACCATATCCACGCCTTTGAGGTGGCGATAGCGGGCGGCAAATGCCTGGAATTCATGTTCACGAACCGCCCATTTCAGGGCTTTTTTTTGCCAGTTCGCCGGTTGATGGCCAGGCCAGTAAGTATCGAGAAGCTGATCAACTGAAAACATCATTCACCTTTTTATGCGCAGCGGTTTATCGCCTCGACGTTAAAACGGCTTGTTTTCAGATTTATGACTGCCGCCCAGTAAGAATGGATAAATCAGCAAGGCGCATTGTTCTAACGCATAAAAACCATCGATTGATCTTAAAAGGAGAAATTCAAGACATGGC
This sequence comes from Pantoea sp. YR525, assembly GCF_900116775.1. Taxonomy (NCBI): domain Bacteria; kingdom Pseudomonadati; phylum Pseudomonadota; class Gammaproteobacteria; order Enterobacterales; family Erwiniaceae; genus Pantoea; species Pantoea sp. YR525. The sequence continues at coordinate 262,185 of NZ_FPBU01000003.1, read as the reverse complement.
TTAAATCTTAATGTTAAGCCCCGTGAATTAATCTGGTCACACCTCTGGTTGTGTTTTTTATGAGTGTTTTAACCCTTGGGTTTTTTCTTTTTTTTCTGGGCTACACATATGATTCATTCGGTATTTATTGTTGATGACCATCCGCTAATCTGTGCGGGTATTCAGGCACTATTAGATTCTTATCACTATGCAATTGTCGGCATTGCGCAGAAAGGAGATTTACTGATTACCGAGTTACACCAAATGCGTCCGGACGTTTTACTGCTTGATCTCACCATGCCCGGTCGTGCCGGTATTCCGCTGATTGCGGATATCAAGCGCGCGATGCCAGAACAGAAAATCATCGTATTTACTGCGTCAGAAAGCCTTTTTTATCAACGATGTTGCTTGCAATTAGGCGTTGAAGGTTATGTCTACAAGCGCGGGAATTTAGACACGCTGATTACCGCAATAAAAGAAGTGGAACACGGCAAACGTTTTTATCCCGTAACCCATGCCGCTGCTGATGCCGGCGAATTGATTGAAAGCGAGAAATTGATGAGCCTGACGCGACGTGAATTGATTGTTTTAGTCAAACTCGCGTCGGGAATGAGTAATAAAGAGATCGCTTCACAATTGCAGTTGAGTAGTAAAACTGTGAGTACCTATAAAATAAAAATCCTGCGCAAATTAGGATTGAAAGGGATTAGCGGAATTAATATGACTGCGAAGATGAATGAGTTAGTGTGAAAAACCAGGTCGCCATAAATGGCGACCCTACTAATTTAGAGCTTCAACGGCGGCAGCTGTGAAAAGACACTTAACAGGCCTTTACTCCACAGCTGACGAATTTGTGAAAAATAGGGATGATGTTCGGTGATGTGATATTGCTCGCTGTCGCTAAAACTGTCGGTGCGATAGACCATCACATCCAGCGGCAAGCCCACCGAAATATTACTCGCCAGCGTCGAATCCATCGAAATCAACGCGCACTGCATCGCCTGACTCAGCGGCGTTTCGTAACGCAGCACGCGGTCAATGATCGGTTTACCGTACTTGCTTTCACCAATCTGAAAATACGGCGTATCGACGCTGGCTTCGATGAAGTTGCCCTGCGGGTAGATCTGGAACAGTCGCGGCTCTTCGCCGCGAATCTGCCCGCCCAGCAGCAGCGTGCCGCCAAACTCCTCGCCATCGCGCTTGATCACCTCGCGCAGCGTTTCGCCCACCATCAGCGCAATGTCATACAGCGATCGTCCATTCAGTAAATTCGGTTGATCGCTATCGCCGTTGTTGCGTCGCAGCAGGCTCAGCACGCTCTGCGTGGTGGCCAGATTGCCGGCACTTTGCAGCACCAGCGTGCGTTCATCATCGACCTGAAACACATGCAATTTGCGGAACGAGGAAATATGATCGACGCCCGCATTGGTGCGTGAATCGGATACAAAAATCATCCCTGACGATAAACGCATTGCCACACAATAAGTCATAGTCACGCCTGTTCTGATTACTGCTGCGCATGCACCTGAAGCACCGCAGCCACCGCCAGCATATCTTCACCGCCGCCGCCCAGCCGCATACCGCGCACCGGACACGCATCGAGATAATCCACGCCGACCGCCAGGCGTAAATGCTGGCGCGTGCTGCGGGTATTATTGGTGATATCAAAGCTGTGCCAACTGCCATCCAGCCAGGCTTCAACCCAGGCGTGAGTGGCGACGTGCTCAACGTTTTCAGTATAGAGATAGCCGCTTACATAGCGCGCCGGAATCCCCAGACTACGACAGCAGGCGAGAAACACGTGACTGTGATCCTGGCAAACGCCGCTGCCGGCGGCAAATACTTTCGTGGCGGCATCAGTGACCAGAGTGCTACCGGGACGATACGGCATCTTCAGCAGCAGTTCGTCCATGAGTTTTTCCAGGCTGGCCAGTGGTTTTTCCGGTCGCCAGTAGCGCTTGGCGAACTCACGGATTTCACCGTCAGGCTGCGTCAGCGGCGACGAGCGCAGAAACACCAACGGCGACAATAACGATTCTGGATCGGGCGCCCATTCGCCATCATCAAGGATCTCCACCACACCACGCGCGGCGATATCCAACTGCTGATGCGGCGTATCCAGCGTCAGCACATGCATTACATTGCCGTACGCATCCTGGGTGCAGGTGGCTTCACACGGCAGCTCGAGATCCCACGAGATTATCTGCTGATGCACCGAATTTTGCGGCGTCAGGCGCAGATATTGGGTGCTGAGTGTCACCTGATGTTCATAGGCGTAACGGGTTTTATGCTCGATGTTTAGTCTCATTTCGCCTCCAGATAGGTGTGATTGATGCTGTCTGCCAGCGCATTCAGGCGCGTCAGGAATTCATTGAGCCAGTGATACAAGCCTTCCTGAGTCAGGCTTTCCCAGGTACTGAAGCGCATCTCGGCCAGCAGCACGGTGATCAAATAGCGCGGGCGATCTTCGCCGCTGCTGCCGATGTTCTCTAACTGTGTGGCGATCTCATCAATACAGGAGTGCAGCGATCGCGGACTTTCGCTGCGCAGGATCAGCATCTCATTGACCAGATCGGGCAACAATTGCTGCTTGAAGATGGCGTTGTAAGCTTCACGCGCCGATACCGCGCGCAATAAGGTGTCGAGGCAATAATACTCGCGTACCGAATCCGACTGCTGCTCCAGCAATTGCTGATTCACGCTCAGCAAACGCGCAGTCCCGTCGCTGCGCTCCATCAAGGTGCCGATACGGATAAAACTCATCGCATCGCCGCGCAGCAAGGTGCCGAACATCGCGCCACGAAACAGGTGCGAGCGCTCTTTCACCCAATCGAAAAAGGTGTCGGCGTTCGCGCTGGTAATGCCGCGCCGCCGCGTATTGCGCATCTCAATCCACGTCGAGTTGATGCTCTCCCACACTTCCGACGACAAACTGCCGCGCACCGCATGCGCGTTGTTCCACGCCTCCTGCCAGCAGCTAAAAATGCTGCACGGATTGCGGTCGTCGAGGGCGAAGAAGTTGAACAGCTGCGGCATGGTGAAGCGGCCATTCAGGGTTTCAAACAGTTCACGTGTGCCGGTGAGATTGAGCGGCAGCAGCAGCTCATCGCCCTGGCTGCCGCGCACCGGCATTAATGACAAACGATTGGTCACGTCCAACACGCGTGCGAGTTGTTCTGCGCGTTCGAGATAGCGCGCCATCCAATAGAGGCCACTGGCCGTGCGGCTTAGCATGATGCGTCATCCTCCAGAACCCACGTGTCCTTGGTGCCGCCGCCCTGCGACGAGTTCACCACCAGCGAACCTTCGTTCAACGCCACGCGAGTTAAGCCGCCGGGCACCAGACGAATATCCGCGCCGCACAGCGCAAACGGACGCAGATCGATATGGCGTGGCGCGAGGCCGTTGTCGATAAAGGTCGGGCAAGTCGAGAGCGACAGCGTGTCCTGCGCGATGTAGTTTTCTGGCCGCGCTTTGAGGCGGTCGCGGAAATCACTCAGCTCCTGCTGGCTCGCCACCGGCCCAATCAACATGCCGTAACCACCCGCGCCGTGTACCTCTTTCACCACCATTTTCGCCAGATTGGCGAGCACATAGGTGAGATCCTGCGGTTTGCGGCATTGCCAGGTCGGCACGTTATTAAGGATCGGATCTTCGTCGAGATAGAAGCGGATCATGTCCGGCACATACGGATAGATCGATTTGTCATCGGCGACGCCGGTGCCGATCGCGTTCGCCAGCACCACGTTGCCAGATCGATATACCGATAATAAGCCCGGCACGCCGAGCATCGAATCCGGGCGGAACGCCAGTGGATCGAGGAAGGCATCATCCACGCGGCGATAGATCACATCGACTTTGCACGGTCCGGCGGTGGTACGCATCATCACCGCGCCATCTTTCACAAATAGATCGGCGCTCTCCACCAGCTCAACGCCCATCTGCTGCGCAAGGAAACTGTGCTCGAAATAGGCGCTGTTAAAACGACCCGGCGTCAGCACTACCACCACCGGATCGTTGACCGGCGAGCTTTCCCGCAGGGTTTGCAGCAGATGCGAGGGATAACGCTCAACCGGCGCGATGTGCTGCCCGGCGAACAACTCCGGATAGAGGCGCATCATCATCTTGCGGTTCTCCAGCATGTAGGAGACGCCAGACGGCGTGCGCAGATTGTCCTCCAGCACGTAATATTCGCCATCGTTATTGCGCACCATATCCACACCGACAATGTGCGCGTAGATGTTGCGGTGCAGATCGACGCCTTGCATACAGGGCTGATATTGATCGTTCACCAGCACCTGTTCGGCAGGCACGATGCCCGCTTTGAGGATCAGTTGCTGATGATAGATGTCGTGCAGGAAGGCGTTGAGGGCCTGCACGCGCTGGCGAATGCCGCGATCGAGCATTGCCCACTCGCTGGCAGGAATAATTCGCGGCACGCTGTCGAAAGGAATTAAACGTTCCGCGCCGCCATCATCACCGTAGACGTTAAAGGTGATACCGACGCGATGAAACAGCAGTTCCGCCTCTTCGCGCTTGCGCGCCACTGCCTCTTTGTCCGCCTGTTGTAACCATTCCCAGTATTGCTGGTAGTGAGCGCGGTGTTGGCCATCGCTCAGCAACATCTCATCATAGAAGTGCGATGCTATCTGGTAGCTTTCTTTCATGATTTACCCGGCGCTTGTCTAGAGATATTTCTCTCCTGCACAAACTGTGCCAGAGGCTTGCCCCCGGCATGGCACACGCGCCGCGTCCACGGAAATGGCTGTTTTGCACTTTACTGGTGCATCAGCTGCTGCGCGATTGGCAGCCAGATCTCCGTCATCGCGCCTTCGCCACCGGTAAAGGGATCGCGGTGCGGCAGTGGAACATGCTGGATCATCTCCTTCGACGCACGTAAACGCGACGGCTCATCACGCACGGTTTCCGGGGACATGCCTTCAGGATAGGCGCCAACGGTGAAAAAATCCTCTGAGGCAAATACCTGTTTGTGGCCGACGCCGGCGGGGATCAGCACCGCATCGCCTTCACGCAACGTCACCATGCGACCGCTGTCGCCGCCGAACAGTACTTCCGCCCAACCGGCAGCTACGCCCAGCACTTCATGGGTGTTCGGATGGTAATGCGTATACGGGAAGATCGGCGCACGCCATGCGGCGGGCCAACCGTTGCGGGTAAAGGTGGTTTCAAACCAGGCGGCGCTGTCTTCGGTTGGATTTTCAGCGTCATACGGCACGATGCCGGGCCAGATAATTAGCGGTAGAGGATTATTAGGCACGCCGCCGGAGGGCAGCGATAGCATCAGATGTTGCGGATTGCTGGAGGATCCAGCAGAAAAGGTGCCGGCGGCGAAAGACATCAGTAACAGCAGGCTGGAGTGGTTGGCAGTCATACTCTTTCTCCGGTTAATCACGATGCTTAATTGTGGCTTACCAAAGCGGCATTGCAATGTGCGCCCGCCAACAAAATTCACATAAAAGAATGATTTAGCTAACTAAAGTCAAATTTATTGGCAACATTATTAACATCGCGTGCGGGTGAATGATGGTCGCCATAAATGGCGCCCCTACGGTGGAACGCCGCATAAATTTTAAACGAAAAAAAACCGGTGGATTTCGCCACCGGTCGAATCAAAAAAAGCGATTCAAAGGCACTGACAGGTTATCGCAGGCGCTCAGCGATGGGTTTCACAACGTTCTCCCCTTCGCGGCCATAAAATTGGAATAAGGTTTCTGCAGCGGCATCGGTTAACACCAGAATTTCGATGCGGCGATTGCGCGCACTCATCGCATCTTCTCTATCCAGCGGCATACGTGAGGCCATTGCATTAACCTGCAACACGCGCTCACTCTCCAGCCCACCACGCTCCAGCGCGCGGCGCGCCGCCAGTGCGCGATCGCCGGACAGATTCCAGTTGTTGTAGGCGGCATTGCCGCTGTATTGCGCGGCATCGGTATGCCCGCTGATCATGATTTTGTTATCGATGCGGTTAAACACCGGGCCGAGTTCGGTCAGCAATTTCTGGAAATAAGGTGTCAACACCGCACTGCCGCGTGGAAACATCATGCGCGACTGATCGTCCTGCACCAGGATGCGCAGGCCTTGCGGCAGGGTTTCCAGCGACAGTACATCCTGGGCGTTATAGCTTTTGATGATGTGTTGAATCTGCTGGTACAGTTTCGCCAGCTCAGCATCGGAGCGTGACAGCACACTATCGAGATGTTCCTGTGGTTTGCCGCCCGATTGCAGCATTTCACCGGCTTTGGCGGTTTCTTCCGCTTTGCTTAGTTCCAGCGTGTCGCCAATCAGCGCATCACTCTTGCCGCCGTGTTGCTCAAACGGGTTGAACGCCGCGCCATCAAAAATTGATGCACCGTTCAATTGGGCGACGATCTCTTTACGCTCTTCGACACTCACCGACGCGGTAATCCACAGCACCATAAACAGCGCCATCATCGCCAGGGTGAAGTCGGCAAAAGCAACTTTCCACGCGCCACCGTGATGGCTGTGATTCGCCCTCTTAGCGGCACGTTTGATGATCAACTTCGTGGTGGTGACCAAAGGCGCAGAGCGTATCTCGGAAGTATCAGCGCGCTTTACGCTGGATGCGTTGCCCGGCAAGCAGATGGCGATCGATGCCGATCTCAATGCCGGCTTACTCAATCAGGAACAGGCCGGCCTGCGCCGTAAAGATGTGGCGAACGAGGCCGACTTCTACGGGGCAATGGATGGCGCATCTAAGTTCGTGCGTGGTGATGCCATCGCCGGGATCATGATCCTGCTGATCAACGTGATTGGCGGTATTTTGATTGGTGTGTTCAAGCACGGTTTGCCGGCAGGACAAGCGTTTGAACAGTATGTGTTGCTGACCATTGGTGATGGTTTAGTCGCGCAGATTCCATCGTTACTGCTTTCAACTGCGGCGGCGATTATCGTTACGCGCATCAGCGATGGTGCGGACATGGGCGATGACATTAAGTCTCAGCTGCTGGCAAAGCCGGGAACGCTTTATACCGCAGCAGCCGTCATGTTTGTGCTGGCCATCGTGCCTGGCATGCCACATACGGTGTTTCTGCTGTTCGCCGGTCTGCTGCTGTTCTCCGCCTGGCGTCAGGGCCGTGGAATAAAAGCACCGACCAAAGATCACAACGACATGGATGCCATCCAGCAGGCGCTGGCGCAACCGGAAGATCAGCTGGCAATTGGCTGGGATAATATTCCGATGGTGGAGCCCATTGGCCTGAATCTCGGCTATAAGCTGGTGACGTTGGTGGATAAAGGTAAAGGTGCGCCGCTGACTCAACGGATGCGCGGCGTGCGGCAAGTGGTGTCTGAAACCAGCGGCGTACTGCTGCCAGAGATCGCCCTGCGCGAGGATTTCCATCTCAAACCCGCGCAGTATGCAATAAAGATCAACGGTGTACGTACCGCTGTGGGTGAAGTGCATGCCGATCGTTTGATGGCGATCCCTACGCCTGAACAGTATGGCGAGATCGATGGCGTGCTGGATATCGATCCGGCTTACAACATGACGGTGACGTGGATCCTGCCCGAGCAGAAGGCGAAGGCGCTTAATCTGGGTTATCAGGTAGTGGATTGCGCCAGCGTGGTAGCAACGCATGTCAATAAAGTGGTGCGCGAGAATCTGCCAGAGTTGTTCAATTATGACGACATCACGCAGCTGCATCAAAGATTGGCGAGCGTGGCACCAAAACTGTCCGACGATCTTAATGCGGCAGTGAATTACAGTTTGCAGCTGAAAGTCTATCGTTTACTGCTCAATGATCAGGTGTCGCTGAAAGACATCACCACCATCGCCACCACCTTGCTGGAAAGCGCGTCGATCACCAAAGATCCGATCCTGCTCTCTTCCGATGTGCGCTTCGCCTTGCTCCGTGCGATGGTGGCGGCGATTGCGCCAGACAATAAACCGTTGTCGGCGTATACGCTGGAGAACAGTCTTGAGAACCTGCTGCTGGCGGCGCTGAATCAGGCGCAGCAAGCCGGCAAAGTGGCGCTGGATAGCTTCCCGGTGGATCCGAATATCCTGACGCAGCTACAAAGCACGCTGCCGGTGATGATGGAGCAGCTGAAAGCGCAGAACCTGACGCAAGTGCTGCTGGTGACGCCGCAGCTGCGTCCGCTGATTGCGCGCTACGCACGTCTGTTTGCAAACGGGCTGAATGTGCTGTCGTATAACGAAGTTCCGGATGATGCGAATTTGCAGATTGTGGGGCAGGTTTCTTAATTAGCGCCTCTGCGGGCTGATGCCCTCACCCCGGCCCTCTCCCACGGGAGAGGGAGACGCTGCCACATGCTCGATCAGTTCCCTCTCCCGCTTGCGGGAGAGGGTTAGGGTGAGGGAAACACCGCACACTCCCAACTGTTATAAAAAATCACACCAAATCTGTCTCTAATTCGCTTCACTGTTATGTGCTTTACTGGCAGGCAGTGATAATTAGAGGTGAACAATGGACGCGATCAAACAAATTCTGCTCGACGAAATCGCCACGCTGAACCGCGAAGGACAGCGTGATAATTTGCCGCGCTTTAGCTTTTCCTTCCTCAAAACCCATCCGGGACTCTGGGCCATCATGTATCTGTGCTACGCGCTGTGCGTGGCGCTGATCTTCTCAACCGACATGCTTGGCTGGCCGGCCTTCTGGTTTGCCACGGCGTTTGTGGTGGTGATGAGCGTGCTGATGCTGATGGACATCAACCCGAAATATCGCTTCGAAGATATCGATACGCTGGATCTGCGCGTGTGCTACAACGGCGAGTGGTATTACGTGCAGCCAGTTTCGCAGCAGGCGCTGGACAAAATTCTCGATAATCCGCACACGCCAGATCGCGTGCGCAGCGGCATTGATCGCCTGATGAAACAGAAAGGTGAAGTGGATTTCTACGACGTCTACTATCTCACCTGGGGCCACCAGCAGGCGGCCCACGTTTAGCCGTTTAGCCTGGCGATCAGTTTTCCCAACGTCTCGACCGCCGCTTCGGCGCGTGCATCCCACGGCCAGGCGGTGTTAAAGCGGAAGCAGTGGCTGAAACCTTCGCTGCTGGAAAACAGCTGGCCGGGCGCGATGCTGATCCCCTGCTGCAACGCCAAATGATAGAGCTCTGTAGTGTTGATCTGCGCCGGCAGCGCCACCCAGAGAAAATAGCCGCCCGGCGTGTCGCTGATGCTGGCATCGGCAGGTAATACGCGGCGCAGCGCCTGTTGCGCCAGCTGCTTACGCTTTGCCAGCGTCTGACGCAGCTTCTTTAAATGGGTATCGTAGCTGCGCGTGCTGAGGAAATCGGCGAGCGCCAGCTGCATCGGCGCGCTGGTCGACAGCGTGCTCATCAGCTGAATACGCTGCACGCGCTGCGCGTGACGTCCTGCTGCCACCCAACCGACGCGAAAGCCCGCTACCAGATTCTTCGAAAAACTGCCGCAGTGCAGCACGTTGCCGTCGCGATCAAAGGCTTTGGCCGGCAGCGGCTTGTCATGGCCTTCATACAAATCGCCATACACATCGTCTTCAATCATCGCCACGTTGTAGCTTGCCAGCAGTGCCACCAGCTGCTGCTTGCGCTCGGCGCTCAGGGTAAAGCCGAGCGGATTTTGCCGGTTGGTCATCAGCCAGCAGGCTTTCACCGGCCAGCGCTGCAGCGCCTGCTCCAGCTCCTGCAGATCCATGCCGTGCTCGACATCGCTGGCGATGGCAATCGCGTTCAACTTGAGACGTTCAATCGCCTGCAGCGCGCCATAAAACGACGGGTTTTCGAGGATCACCCAATCGCCGGGTTCGGTGACCGCTTGCAGGCTCAAATTGAGCGCTTCCATTGCACCGTTGGTGATGACGATATCATCCGGCGACAGCGTAATGCCCTGCTGCGCATAGCGCTGAGCCAGAATTTTACGCAGCGCTTCATTACCTGGCGGCAGATTATTGAGCGCATCGGTGGGTTTTAGGTTGTGTGAGACTTTTACCAGCGAGCGCATCAGCTGACGCTGCGGGAAGAGTTCAGGATCGGGAAAGGCGGAGCCAAACGGCATGATGGCGGGATTGCGCGTGGCCTGCAGCACGTCAAACACGAAGCTGTTGGTATCGGCCTGATCGGTTTTGGCAATCTCCTGGGTTGGCAGCCGCGGACGACTTTCGGCGGCGCGCGGCGCCACGTAGTAGCCAGATTGCGGCTTCGAGACGATCCAGCCCTGACTCTCCAGCACTTCATAGGCGTGCATCACCGTCATCAGGCTTAATCCGCTTTGTTCCGCCTGCTGGCGTAAAGATGGCAGTTTTTCGCCCGGCGGCCAGATGCGGGCCTCGATTTGCGTGCGAAGCTGCTCCACCAACTGCTGATATTTCGCCACCCTAACTCCGATGTAGAGGATTTGGCGGCTAGTTTCCCTCACCCTAACCCTCTCCCGCAAGCGGGAGAGGGAATGAATCGGCGTTAAGGCATGCGCTCCAGCTCTAACACTTCTTCGTAGAAATTCGGTAGCTCAGCAATACGCTCCGGCGGAACCGGTTTACCCAGCAAATAGCCCTGCAAGGTATCGCAGCCCAAGCCGGTGAGGAACGCCTGCTGATCCTGAGTTTCCACTCCTTCAGCCACCACTTTCAGGTGCAACGACTGCGCCAGCGCGACAATCGCAGAGACGATAGTGGCATCTTCGGAATGCGCCTGCAGTTCGTTAACAAAGGCGCGATCGATTTTCAGCTCGCTGGCCGGTAAACGCTTGAGATACAACAAGCTGGAGTAGCCGGTGCCGAAATCATCAATCGAGGCTTTCACACCCATGTTGGTAAGCTCAGTGAGGATACGCACGCTCTCTTCCGGATCGCGCATCGCCGTGGTTTCGGTCACTTCCAGCGTCAGCAGCTCAGCAGGAATCTGGTGCTGCGCCAGCGCCTCGGTAACGGTTTCGACCAGGTTATTCTGCTCAAACTGCAGCGCCGAGAGGTTAACCGCCACCGACCAGTGCGGATGGCCTTGCAGATGCCAGGAACGCAGCTGGCGACAGGCTTCGTTGATCACCCAGTTGCCGATGTTAATGATCATGCCGGTCTTTTCCGCCATCGGCAGGAAGGCGTCCGGTGCCAGCAAACCGCGTGAAGGATGCTGCCAGCGCAACAGCGCTTCAAAGCCAAGGATCGGGCCGCTCGGCGCGCAATATTTTGGCTGGTAAAACAAGCGTAACTCTTCGTTGTCCAGCGCTTGCCACAGATCGTTGTTCAACTGCAGTTGCGATTGCGCCAGCGTGTTCATCGACGGCTGGAAGAAGGTGTAACCATTGCGACCATTGTTTTTGGTGTGATACATGGCGGCATCGGCGTTGAACATCAGCTCGCGCTCATCTTTGCCATCGCCAGGATAGACCGCAATACCGATACTCAGCGACACCACCAGCTCATAGCGCGAGATATCGAACGGACGATCCACCGCTTTCACCAGCGTATCGGCAACTGCTGCGGCATCGTTGGGATCATCAATTTCCAGCAGCAGCACAAATTCGTCGCCGCCCATACGCGCCAGCGTGTAGTGCCCTTTCATCTGGTCGGTCATGCGCTCGGTGACGCCGATCAGCAAATTGTCGCCAACGTGGTGACCAAAGGCGTCGTTAACTGCTTTGAAGCCGTCGAGATCCATAAACATCAGCGCAAACTGCGACTTCTCACGGTTGGCTTTATTGAGGGCTTGTTCGAGGCGATCTTCCAGCAAAATACGGTTGGGTAAGCGCGTCAGGTTATCGTGCAGCGCCAGCTGCGCCAGTTCGCGGTTGGCCTCGGCCAGCGAGTGGGCAAGGATGGAAGTGCGTGCCTGCAGACGCGCATCGAGCATAGATACCAGCAAGGTAATGCCGAGGATCGCCAGCGTTACCACTGTCACCACAATCGCCAGCCAGTTGCTGTTAACGCCCATTTGCGTCGCGTGGCTGTGCATCGGGAAGTTGGCCGCCGCCATGCCGGTGTAGTGCATACCCGCAATCGCGCAGCCCATCACCACCGATGCGCCTAAACGCAACACGGTGACACGACCGTGACCTTCGCGCAGGTTAAACGCCAGCCACAGCGCGGCGCCAGACGCCACCAGCGCAATCGCCACCGATGCCGCCACCCAACCCCAATTCCAGGTGATGCCGGGCGCAAACATCAGCGCCGCCATGCCGGTGTAATGCATCGCCACCACGCCGGAACCCAGCACCAATGCGCCGCCGCACAGTCGCGGCCACGGCAACGTCGGCGTTGAACACACTAGCCACAGCGCAAATACCGACGCCAGCACCGCCACCACCATGGAGGTGACGGTAAGTGCGGGATCGTAGCTCATCACCATGTCGACGCTCATCGACAGCATGCCGATGAAGTGCATCGCCCAGATGCCGACGCCCATAGCGAATCCACCGCCAAATAACCAAACCAGCGCCACCTTGCCAGTTGAGGAAGCCACGCGTCCTGCCATATCTAGTGCAGTAAACGAGGCCAGCATTGCCACCAGGATCGAGACGATGACGGTAAACGAGTCGTACGAAGTCACTAACATAGTGATTTCCCAAGTAAAAGCCGGTTTGAGTCAGCTGTGGTGTTGTTGTTAAAAGTGAGATCTATTGGTTTTATTGTAGGAATTATCGGCAGCGTAACTGCCGATCTGAGTTTTTGAACGATGAAACCTTCCGATGCGGAAGAAAATAAAAATTGTTTATTGCGCGCCAGCCAGTGGCACCACGTTATCGCTAAACGCCAGCGGCACGGTAAGCGCAGCGGTAAATTCACCGATGCGGTCGGCTGGCGTTGGCTTGCCGAGCAGATAACCTTGCAGTGTGTCGAAGCCTAAACCAGTGAGCAAACGCTGCTGTTCTTCTGTTTCGACGCCTTCCGCCACCATGCGCAAGTTGAGCGTTTGCGCCAGCGTCAACATCGCTGTCACCACCGTGGCGTCTTCACTGCCGGCGCGCAAACTGTTGATAAAGGCGCGGTCGATTTTTAGCTCGCTGGCTTCAAGATGTTTCAAATGCAGCAAGTTAGCGTAGCCAATGCCGAAGTTATCAATCGCCACTTTCACCCCAAGACGATGCAACTCGGCAATGCGCTGCTGGCTGAACTGCGGATCGCGCATCGCGATGTTCTCGGTAATTTCCAGCATCAACGCCCCTTCCGGGATCTGATGGTGCTGCAACGCCTGACGCAGGCTCTCAATCAAATCACGCTGCTGGAATTGCAAAGCCGAGAGATTGACCGATACGGTCCAGTCGCCGTTGCCTTCATCGTGCCACTGCCTGAGCTGGCGGCAGGCTTCGTTGATCACCCAGTTACCCAGCGCGACAATTTGCCCGGTTTTCTCGGCACGCGCCAGGAACATATCTGGCATCAGCAGCCCACGACGCGGATGCTGCCAGCGCAGCAGCGCCTCAAAACCGATTAATACCGTGCCGCCCGCGCGGAATTTTGGCTGATAGAACAGGCGCATCTCATGATATTCCAGCGCGTTCCACAGATCGTTGGCCAGCGCCAGCTGATGCTGCGCCACCGCGCTCATCGCCGGTTCAAACAGGCACCAACCGTTACGGCCACTGTGTTTGGTGTGATACATGGCGGAGTCGGCGTTGAACATCAGCTCCTGCTGGCTGCGGCCGTGCAGCGGGAAGATAACAATGCCAACGCTCAAGGAGACACGCAGCGAATAGCGATCGAGATCGAAAGGCGCATCAATTACCTGCACCAGCCGCTGTGCCAGTTTGGTGGCCTGATGAAGATGGTATTGCGGACACAGCAGCACGAATTCATCGCCACCCAGACGCGCCAGCAGAATCTCTTCAGCGAGTTCATCCCGCAAACGATCGGCTACGGCAATCAGCAGGCGGTCGCCGACGTGATGGCCCCAGGTATCGTTAATGGCTTTGAAACCATCGAGATCCATGAACATCAGCGCAAAATTCTCATCCTGCAGCGTCGCCTGTTTGATCTCCGTGGTAAGTTGCTGCTCCAGCATCACGCGATTCGGCAGCGCGGTGAGGTTGTCATGCATCGCCAGCTGGCGCAGCTCGCTGTTGGCGCGCTTAAGCTTGGCGGCGAGGCGCGCGGCGCGTAGCTGCGCATCCAGCATCGAAATCAGCAACATCAGCCCGAGAATACTCAGCGTGATAATCGTGACCCACACCGCCAGTCCCTCTTCGCTGGCACCGTGATGCTGCATGCTCACCGGCATAACGAACTCTGCCGCCGCCATGCCGGTGTAATGCATCCCGGCAATCGCAATCCCCATTACCAGCGCTGCGCAGGCGCGCAGTAACAACAGGCTTTCACCCTGACGCAGATGAAACGCCAGCCATAATGCCGCGCCCGATGCGGCATAGGCAATCAGCACCGAGAGCGCCACCAGCGGCAGATTCCAGTTAATGGGGGTTTCAATCATCAGCGCGTTCATGCCGAGGTAATGCATGACAATGATGCCGCTGCCCATGATCAGGGTGCCGCGCACCAGGCGTCGGCGGGTGAGATGGCTGCCCTGCACGCCCTGGGCAAAAGCGAAGATGGCGGTGATAATTGCCACCAGCAATGAGATGGCGGTGAGCTCGACGTCGTAGCGCATGGTCATTGGCATCATCATCGCCAGCATGCCAATAAAGTGCATCGCCCACACGCCGATGCCCATCGCGGTGCCACCGCCGATCAACCACAGTTTTGCCAGACAACCGCGTGAAACGGCAACGCGCCCGGCGGTATCTAAGGCGGTAAACGCGGCAATGAAGGCCACGATCAGTGAAACAGTAACCAGAACGCTATCCCAGGTAACCAGCAGCATGTGCGCTCCTAAATTCCACCCGCTTCGGAGCAGGTGCGATGTCGTCAAATTAGAACAAGGATGATAAAGCGCCGATCAAGGGCGATTAATGACCGCCTGCGGCGAAACTCAACAAAAAGTCGATCCAGACAAATCTGGAGTCGTCGTGCGGATTTTTTTTATTTTCATCGTCAGTCGTTAAGCGAAAAATTAATAATATCTGATTAATGCACGAACATAACATTGAACCGAAGCGCGCGGTAGAGGGAGGAATCATCGGCTGTTTAGTTTTTTTAACCGCTCGCTACCCCTTGTGATTACTGAGTTATCGGCGAAAAGTGTGAATTGATTAGGGAAAAATTGAACCATCGGCGTACAAGGGCCGATTTGCTGATCTATAGTAAAGAAAACTGATATAAATCATTAATCCGCCATCTAGGATTTTTCTTAGATGGCAGGCGCTTACGCTGTCGAGCCGATTGCGGCTCTTGTTTGATTTCGGATGTATTTCCATAAATGTATGACCAGGTGAAAAAGCACTGACCTTGGATAATCAGTAAGGAATGATTATGAAACTCAAGCTTTTTCTTGTGGCTACTAGCCTAAGCGCCGCGCTAGCCCCTACTGCTGTTTTTGCCGCCACCACAACGGGAACCATCAATGCGACGTTGACGCTGACCACCGGTTGTTTAGTGAACGGTCAATCGGCAACAACAGGGGTGAACTTCGGTACCCTGAACTTTGGTAGCAGCGCAGCCACCTTTGATACGCTCAACGCCACGCTGGTCGGCGCCTCGGGTAACGGCATCTTTGTCCGCTGCACCACCGGACAAACCTTTAACGTGCAGGTCACCAGCAGTAATGCCGCTCCGGCGACCATTTACGGCACGGTGAGCGGCCAGCCACGCTACCTGATCCTCGGCTCCAACAATACGCAGGGCATTGCCTATACGCTGTATAGCGACGCCGCCTTTACCACTGCTATCGCCAACAACACCAATATTGCCGCCAGTGGCACCACGGATCCGACGCTCGGTACCAACTACGCCATTTATGGTCGCGTGGTGGGCGGCGGCTTTAACCCGTTGATTCCCGCAGGCACCTATACCGACACCATTAACGTGGCGGTGAATTACTGAGGGAAAGGATAATCAGGGTGGCCGTGGTGCAGCGGTTGATGCACAGTGCAGGCGGCCTTGCCCTGCTGATAGGGAGCGTCTCCGCCTGGGGGTTGCCCACTGCAACGTTTCAGGTTTCAGCATCAGTAGTGGCAGGCTGTGTTGTCTCCGGTACCAATACCGGGGTCTTTGGCACGCTTGATTTTGGAACACAGTCTGGCGTGGCTTCCAACAGCGTCAGCGCTAGCTATGTGCAAAGCACCACTATCACTCTCGCCTGCACGCCAGGCACCGCCGTGAGCATGAGCATTAACGGTGGCAACAATTACACCTCCACGCGCAACCTCAAAAATACCAGTAGCACTAATACCGTGGCTTACAGCCTCTTTACGAATGCCGCGCATACCGTGGCGATTCCCGTGAGTAGCGCTGTGGCGCTGAGCTACAGCAATGCCAATAACATCACTTTGCCGATTTACGGCTTATTAACGCTGCCCGGCCCCACGCGCGCCGGGACTTATACCGACACCTTAACCGTCACGCTGAGTTGGTGACGGCGTCAATAAGAAGGATGAATGATGATGAACCTGCGCGCCCTGATTCTGTTGTTATGCGTGGCACTAACGCCTGCGGTACACGCCGCCAATTCACTGATGGTGTGGCCGATCGATCCGGCAATCGATCCGCAAGATAAAGCCAGCGAGCTGTGGCTGGAAAACCGTGGCAACGCCACCACCATGATGCAGGTGCGTATCTTCAGCTGGCAGCAGGTCAACGGTCAGGAGCAGTATCAAACCCAGCAGCAAGTGGTGGCGAGCCCGCCGATGGTGCGGCTGGAGCCAGGGCAAAAGCAGCTGGTGCGTTTAATCAAGCAAACGCCGCCCGAAGCCGGACGTGAGATGTCCTATCGCGTGGTGCTGGATGAGATCCCCACCCCGCGCACGCCGGGTGAGAACCAGGCTGGACTCACTTTCCAGATGCGCTATTCGGTGCCGCTGTTCATCTATGGCGACGGCGTAACACGCGACACGGCGAAACCGCAGCTAAGCTGGCAGGAAGTGAACAGCGGCGGCAAGCGCTGGCTGGAGCTGACCAATCACGGTAACGGCCACGCGCGTTTAAGCAACGTCACCATTGGCGGACGCAGAATGGGCAACGGCTTGTTTGGCTATGTGCTGGCCAACAGCAGCAATCGCTGGCCGTTAACCAGCAGCGTGAGCGGTGAACTGTCGGCCGAAATGAACAAAGGACACTGGAGCAGCGCTGCCGCGCGTTGATGAAGTTAACGCCGCATCCCTGCGCGCTGGCCGTTGCCAGCGTGCTCTGTATCAGTCCGATGAGTAGCAGTGCGGAAACTTTCTCCGAACTGCCACCGCCGCCTGCGCTGGAGAATAACGCCAGCGGTCAGCAATACATGCTGGAGCTGGTGGTGAATCAAGGCGAACGCGGCGACATCGTGCCGGTTGAACGCAAGAACGGTGATTTCTGGCTGCGACGCGGCGATCTGCAACGCGCCGGTATTCCGGCCGAGAAACTGCAGGGGCAGCAGATCGATATCAATCAACTGAGCGGAGCGAAAGTGGAGTATGACGAACGACGCCAACGCCTGTTATTGACGGTGCCGCCCGCCTGGCTGCCGGGTCAAACCATTGGCCAACTGCAGAATGCACCGCGATTTCCCGGCCGCGCCAGCAACGGTGCCCTGCTCAATTATGACTTCTACGCCACGCGCACCGATAATGCCGGTTCGCGCCTCTCCAGCTGGAACGAATTGCGCTTCTTTGGTCCGGTTGGGCAGTTTTCTACCAACGGTGTTTATGTGCAGCAACTGGAAGGTGGCGTTGCCGGTCAGCAGGAAGGCTACATCCGCTACGACACCTGGTTCAGTAATGAAAACGAGAATGCGGCGATCAGCTGGCGCGCTGGGGATTTGGTTACAGATGCGTTGAGCTGGAGCAACAGCGTGCGGCTGGGAGGCGTGCAGATTGGCCGCGACTTCAGCGTGCGGCCAGATTTAGTGACCTATCCGCTGCCGGCGTTTTCCGGCCAGGCGGCGGTGCCCTCTTCGGTCGATCTGTTCATTAATGGTTACCGCAGCACGCAGGCCGATGTGCAGCCGGGTCCGTGGTCGCTCACTAACGTGCCTTTCGTTAACGGCGCTGGCGATGCGGTGATCACCACCACCGATGCGGTGGGCAGACAAGTCACCACCACGCTGCCGTTTTACGTCTCCAGCAGTTTGCTGAAAACCGGGTTATCCGATTACTCGTTTTCCGCCGGTGCCATTCGCGAAAACTACGGCATAAACAATTTTGATTACGGCGCAGCGGCGGCCAGCGGTTCGTATCGCTACGGTATCAACGACTGGCTGACGCTGGAGAGTCACGCAGAAGGCAGCGACAGCGTGGCGATGGGCGGCGCAGGTGGGCTGGTGAAGCTCGGCAGTTTTGGCGTGGTGAATGGTGCGCTGGCACAAAGCCAGATGGACGGCAATCCAGGCACGCAATACAGCTGGGGCTATCAGTACAACAACAGCTGGTTCAGCCTCGGAACTCAGCACATCATTCGCAGTGCCGATTTCGGCAACCTCGCGCTGGTTGGCAGTCGCGGCGACAGCGCGAACACCAGCTATTCACTGGCGCGACGCAGCGCGCAGTACACCGCCAGCGTGTCGCTGAATGATTACGGCAGCCTGGGATTGGCCTATTTTGATATCTCCGGCGGTAACGGCGACCGCACACGGTTACTGAATCTGTCGTGGAGTAAAAATCTGTGGGGCAACAGCAGTTTGTACATCTCCGCCAGCCGCGATCAGGAACAGGGCAACTGGAGCGGCGCGATTTCGCTGGTCATCCCGTTTGGCGAACAGAGCAGCGCCTCGGTCAGCACCGAACGCGATCAGGAGGGCAATAACAGCCAGCGTCTGTATGTATCGCGCGCCATGCCAACCGATGGTGGTTTCTCCTACGATGCTGCATGGGCTAATCAGGCCAGCGACAGCGGCGATTATCGCCAGGCCAGCCTGCGTTATCGCAACAACAAAATTGATACCTCAGCCGGTTTCTATGGCGACAACGACAACACCACGCAATGGGCCGATTTCACCGGTTCGGTGGTGTTGATGGATAACCGCGTGTTCGCTGCCAACGATATCAACGATGCCTTTGTGGTGGTGAAAACCGATTATCCCGACGTAACGGTGCGTTATGAGAACCAGACCATGGGCCGCACCGATAAACAAGGCTATCTGCTGGTGCCCTCAATCAGCAGCTATTACGGCGCGAAGTACGATATCGATACGCTGGATCTGCCTGCCGATCGCACCGCGCCGAAGGTCGAACAGCGCTTTGCCGTGAAGCGAAAGAGCGGTTATCTGCTCAACTTCCCGGTCGAGCGCCTGCGTGCCGCCAGCGTGGTACTGCATGACAGCAATCATCAGCCGCTGCCGATTTCCAGCCAGGTGCTACGTCCGAATCAGGCCACCGAATATGTCGGCTGGGACGGCATTGTGTGGATGGAAGATCTCGCTGCCAGCAACCCGATTCACGTGGTGACGCCAGATGGACGCAGCTGCGATACGCAACTGGACATCACCGACGGCCAGCCAAAAGCGCTGGAAACCTACGGACCGCTTACCTGCCCGCTGCCACCGCCGCCGCAAGGTTCGGCGGTGAGTAGCGCGGATAATTCACAGTCAGGGATTTCACCATGAGAAAGCTTCTGCTCCTGCTGGCGCTGTTTTTACTGCCTGGCACCAGCTATGCGCTTTGTACCTTATCCGCGCCTACTGCGACCTTTGGTTCGGTCACCACATTTTCGGTGGCTTCGACGGTGAATAACACCTCCAGCACCACCAACGTGAATTGCGGCTCTGGCACGCTTTCGCTGTTGGGCTCCGATAACATCACCTATGCCTTTACCACCGCCTCTAACCTCAGCGGCACACGCGCCGTGTTGAAAACCGCCAGCGGCGGCACCGATAACATTCCGATACAGCTGTGTATCGACAGCGCCTGTGCCACCGAATTACAGCAGGGCGGCAGCTATCGCTGGAGTTCCGCATCACTGCTGGCGCTGGGTAACACCCTCAACTTCAACATTCCGCTCTACTTCCGCACCCTTACCGGGCAGGTGATCGCTGCCGGCACCTATACCACCACCATCACGCTGACCGTGAGTTATACGGTGTGTGCCGGGTTGAACGTGGGGGGATTGTGCGTGGGAACGGTACAGAGCAGCACCGGTACGGCGATGCCGATTACCGTGAATCTTGTGGTTACCAACGACTGCACCACCATCACCGCGCCGAATGTTAGTTTCGGCAGCGCACCTTTGGTGGGCAGTTTCTCAACCGTGCAGCAGACGATTAACGTGGTGTGTTCGAAGGGCAGCACTTATACCGTGGGCCTGAGCAACGGCAGTTACTACAGCGGCACCACGCGGCAGATGGCGAGCGGAACCAACCGGTTGGCGTATGACATCTACAAAGGCACCACCACCACTTCGCGCTGGGGACCGACCGGCACCGATCGCTGGAGCAGCACCACCTCGACCTCGTTGAATGCGGATACCGTGACGCGCAACTTTACCTATACGGCGCAGATTTTGACGACGCAGAATACGCCAGCGGCGGGGAATTATACCGATAGCGTGGTGGTGGATGTGTCGTTTTGAGAAAAGAGGTCGCCATGAATGGCGACCCTACGGTTATGCGCTGACAGGTGCTGCGTTATGTCGTGACTGATATTGCTTCACCATACGGCCAATCAGCAGCGTACCAACCAGCCCGCACACCGCCGCGAATGACAGCCACACGCCTGGCATCGCTTTATCTCCGGTGGCATGAATCAGGTAGCTCGACACCGCTGGCGTGAAGCCGCCAAACAGTGCGGTTGCCAGGCTGTAAGCGAGCGAGAAGCCCGAAGCACGCACTTCTGCTGGCATGATCTCAGCCAGATAAACCACCATCGCGCCGTTGTAGCTGGCATACAGGAATGACAGCCAGAGTTCGGCCTCAACCAGACGGGCAAAGGTCGGCGCGCCCACCAGCCAATGCAGCACCGGCCAGGTGGTTAAAATCATCAAAATGGTGCAGACAATCAGCAGCGGACGGCGGCCAACGCGGTCCGACAACGAACCCATCACCGGCAGCCAGAACAGGTTGGAAATGCCGACAAACAGCGTCACCAGGAAACTCTCTTTATCGCTCATCATCAGCACCGTTTTGCCAAACGTCGGGGTAAACGCGGTGATCATGTAGAACATCACGGTGGTGGTGACCACCATCAACATTCCCGCCAGCACCAGCGCCCAATTCTGCCCGACCGAACGCATTATCTGGCTCATGGAAGGATGATGTTTGCGCTGGCTGAAGGCTTCGGTCTCTTCCAGCATGCGACGAATGTAGAACAGGAACGGCACGATCATACATCCCACCACAAACGGAATACGCCAGCCCCATTCGGTGACGGCGTCTTTCGCCAGCAGATGGTTCAGACCTAAACCGAGCAGCGCGGCGAAGATTACCGCCACCTGCTGGCTGCCCGACTGCCAGCTGACATAAAAGCCTTTGCGCCCTTTCGGCGCCACTTCCGCCAGATAAACCGACACGCCGCCCAGCTCAACGCCCGCCGAGAAGCCCTGCAATAAACGGCCAAGCAGAATCAAAATCGGCGCGGCAGCACCCAACGTGGCGTATCCGGGCACCAAGGCAATAGTTAAGGTACCAATCGCCATTAAGCCGAGCGTTAACAGCAAGCCTTTACGACGGCCGTGATGGTCGATGTAAGCGCCGAGAATAATCGCGCCGAGCGGGCGCATCAGGAAGCCTGCGCCGAAGGTCATCAGCGTGAGCATTAAAGAGGCAAAGGGATCATCGCCGGGGAAAAAGGTTTTGGCGATCGCGGTAGCGTAATAGCCAAACACCATGAAATCGTACATCTCAAGGAAGTTACCGCTGGTAACGCTAAAGATGGTTTTGGCACCGCCTTGCGACGACTTTTGTAAAGAGTGACTCGAGCTCATATTGTCCTTCCTAGTTTTTCTTCCGTTTTAACGTGCCGGGCCAGGAATAAACGTGATCTTCTTCACCATTGCAGTTTACAAAAATAAGACCAATAGTAACAATAAATTAACAAGTTAAGTGCGGGAAATAAAAAAGGTCGCCATTAATGGCGACCCTACGTCTACGCTGAAAAATATTACTTTTTGACCGTTTCCATGCCCATCAGGCCAATCTTCAGATAACCGGCTTCACGCAGCTGATCCATCACTTCCATCAGGGTGGCGTAATCAACCGATTTATCCGCCTGGAAGAAGATGGTGGTGTCTTTCTTGCCTTCGGTTTGTGCCGTCAGTGCATTCACCAGCGTCTCTTTGGTGACCGCATCGTTACCGATGAAAATCTGCTTATCTTCCTTAATAGAGAGATAAACCGGTTTTTCCGGACGCGGCTGCGGCGCGCTGGTCGATGCTGGCAGGTTAACGCGCACATCGACGGTGGCTAATGGCGCGGCGACCATAAAGATGATCAGCAGAACTAACATGACGTCGATAAACGGCGTCACGTTGATTTCGTGCATTTCGCCATCGCCGACCGAGTCATCGTTTAAACGCATCGCCATAATACTTATCCTACGCGCAGTTTCTGTGCCGCCGCTGGACGGTTGGCTTCTTTCGCGGTATCAACGTTGCCGAGGTCAAGGTCGCGGCTCTGCAGCAGCATGACCTGCGCGGCGACATCGCCCAGCGACGCTTTGTAGCTGGCAATCATACGCGCGAAGACGTTGTAGATAACCACGGCAGGGATTGCCGCAACCAGACCAATCGCGGTGGCCAGCAGCGCTTCGGCGATGCCCGGCGCAACCACGGCGAGGTTGGTGGTTTGCGTTTTGGCAATACCGATGAAGCTGTTCATGATGCCCCAAACGGTACCAAACAGACCGATAAACGGCGCAACGGAACCGATGGTAGCGAGGAAGCCATTACCGCGACCGGCATGACGGCTGAATGCGGCCACGCGGCGATCGAGACGGAAGCTGGTACGCTCTTTAATGCCATCCAGATCTTCGGTGCCAGCGGACAGCTCCAGCTCATTCTGCGCATCGTTAAGCAGCACAGCGCTGTGGCTGTTGGCTTTGAAGGTTTCAGCAGCACGGTAAGCATCGTTTAACGAGCGGGCTTCGCCCAGCGCTTGCTGCTCGCGTTTCAGGCGACGTTTCGCCCCGCTCAGCTCAGCAAACTTACCGAAGAAAATTGCCCAGGTGACAACGGAAGCCAGTAACAGGCCAATCATCACAATCTTTACCACGATATCGGCATGCTGATACATGCCCCAAACGGAGAGATCCGTTTGCATCAAATCACTGGCTACCACGCTGCATCTCCAACTTCTGTTGCACAGTTCACGATTGAAGCGCGGATCATAGCAAAAAAAACGACCGAAGTGATAGTGGTTCTCATTACTATTTACAAAGCAAAGAGGCCAACAATTTCCACAATTTAGCTGATGTTATGCGCAATACTGGCCTCACTCTGATAATCCGCAATCAGGCTCAACCCACTACGCTGATTCGTGGTAACGTGGATGTTTTGTGGGAAATGTCAGGAAAGGCAGTGATGGCAACGAAGAAAATAGACACCACGCTTGTCAGCGCGGGACGCAGTAAACGTTACACTCAAGGCTCAGTTAACAGCGTAATTCAACGCGCTTCATCCCTGGTTTTTGACACGGTCGCCGACAAGAAACGTGCTACCGCCGGTCGCGCTTCAGGCGAGCTGTTTTATGGCCGTCGCGGCACCCTCACCCATTTCTCTCTGCAAGACGCCATGACCGAGCTGGAAGGCGGCGCAGGTTGCGCACTTTATCCGTGCGGTGCGGCGGCGGTCTCCAATGCCATTTTGTCCTTTGTCGAAGCCGGGGACCATATTCTGGTCAGCGGCGCGGTCTACGAACCGACGCAGGATTTCTGCTCGAAAATTCTCAGTAAGCTGAACGTCACCACCACCTATTTCGACCACTGCATCGGCAGCGAAATTGGCGAACTGGTGCAGCCGAATACGCGCGTGGTGTTCCTGGAATCACCGGCATCGATCACCATGGAAGTGCAGGATATTCCGGCGATTGTTGCCGCCGTGCGCGCCAAAGCGCCGGATGCGATCATCATGATCGATAATACCTGGGCGGCGGGCGTGTTGTTTAACGCGCTGGAGCATGGCATCGATATTTCGATTCAGGCCGGTACCAAATACATCATTGGTCACAGCGATGCGATGATTGGCACTGCGGTAGCGAATGAACGTTGCTGGCCACAGCTGCGCGAGAATTCCTATTTGATGGGCCAGATGGTTGATGCCGATACTGCCTATATGGCGAGCCGCGGCATTCGTACGCTGGGCACGCGTTTGCGTCAGCACGAAGAGAGCGGATTGCAGGTGGCCGAATGGCTGGCAACGCAGCCGGAAGTAGCGCGCGTGAATCATCCGGCGCTGGCGCAGTGTAAGGGCCATGAATTCTGGCAGCGTGATTTCAGCGGCAGCAGCGGTTTATTCTCCTTCATCCTGCATGAAAAACTGAGCCGTGAGCAGCTGGCGAATTACCTCGATCACTTCCACCATTTCAGCATGGCCTATTCGTGGGGCGGCTATGAATCACTGATTCTGGCAAATCAGCCTGAAGAGCTGGCGGCGATTCGTCCGTCGGGCGGCGTGGATTTTGACGGCACTTTGGTGCGTCTGCATATCGGCCTCGAACATGTCGATGACTTGCTGGATGACCTTAAAGCCGGTTTTGCACGTTTAAGAAGTTAAACAGAAGATAAACCATGCTGTGGCGGCGATGAGAGATCAACGTATACGATGCCACAGAAGGTTAAAATTAGACTCCTTGTGACTCGATGGAATAGCTGATGGGTGTTTTACATGAGATTGTCCAGGCGCTTTGGCATCAGGATTTTGCCGCGCTAGGTAATCCGGATGTCGTTTGGATTGTTTACGGCGTGATGTTTTTAACGCTGTTTCTGGAAAACGGTTTGCTGCCCGCCTCATTCCTGCCGGGCGATAGCCTGCTATTACTGGCGGGCGCGATGGTCGCCAAAGGTGTGATGGATTTTGTGCCGACGATTGTGATTTTGACCACGGCGGCCAGTCTCGGCTGCTGGCTCAGCTATCTGCAAGGGCGCTGGCTCGGCAACACCAAACTAGTGAAAAGCTGGTTGCTGCATTTGCCCGCGCAATATCATCAGCGCGCGTGGAATATGTTTAACCGCCACGGTTTGATGGCGCTGCTGGTTGGCCGCTTCCTCGCTTTTGTACGCACCTTGCTGCCCACCATGGCCGGTATTTCCGGTTTGAACAATGGCCGCTTCCAGCTGTTTAACTGGCTGAGCGGCTTGTTGTGGGTTGGGATTGTGGTGACGCTGGGTTACGGCATCAGCCATGTGCCCTTTATCAAGCGCCACGAAGATCAGGTGATGGCGATCCTGATGATTCTGCCGATCGCGCTGCTGTTTATCGGCCTCGCCGGCAGCATTGTGGTGATCTGGAAAAAACGCCGCCAGAAAATCTCCTGATTACGACGCGGCGTCAAACGGTAAGGTTTGACGCACGCGGCTCGCCTCTTCTCCCGGCGTCACGCCGAAATAGCGCTTAAACTCACGCGAAAACTGCGACGGACTTTCATAACCGACGCGCACCGCCGCCGCGCTGGCTTTCATGCCATCCTGCAGCATCATCAGGCGTGCCTGATGCAGGCGATAGCGCTTGAGGTATTGCAGCGGCGAGGTTTGCGTCACCGCTTTGAAGTTGTGATGAAACGCCGAAACGCTCATGTTCACTTCGGCGGCCAGCATGTCAACGCTCAGGCTTTCCGCAAAGTGGCTTTCGATGCGACGCAGCGCACGGGCAATCTGGCTGAACTGCGTCTGCCGATTGACCAGCGACAGCAGCGCGCCGCCAATCGGTCCGGTTAATACGTAATAGATAATCTCACGCACCAGCTGCGGACCGAGCACGCGAGCGTCGCGCGGAGTGTTCATCACATCCAGCAAGCGTTCCGCCGCACACAGCATCTCTTCGCTCATAAACGCCGAATGGATGCCGGAGGTTTGCGCCTGTGGCTGGAACTGCTCGTCATCGCCGATATCCATCAGCAAATCCTGCAGGCTGGCGACATCCACGCTTAAACACATGCCGGCCAGCGGCTCCGTCAGCGTGGCTTCGGTTTCACACTCCACCGGCAGCGGCACGGTGAGCATCAGATATTTGGTGGCGTCGTAGTGAAAAACCGTGCTGCCGAGATAACCGGTTTTACGCCCCTGAAACAGAATCACAATGCCGGGTTGATACATCATCGGCGTACGCGGCAAGGTTTCGCAGGCGTAGATCAGCTTGACGTTTTCTACCGCGCACAGCGGCTTATGCAGGTCACTCATCAGCGCAACTACGCGCTGCGCCAGCTGGCGACAAAGGGCGTCGTTTGGCATGCATCTCTCTCGGGCAGCAAAAAAGTCAGTTTGCCGTAAGGCTGTGCAAAGCTCCACCATTCTGGAGAATCAGGCAAGATTCTTGCAGAAATCCATCAGGCAAAAGTGCCGTCCGCTTGCCACAATGATCCTGAGGTGAGGTTTGTTGACTAGACTTAAGCACATCTTTTCTACGGTAAGTCACTGCAACAGATAAGGAGCAACTATGGCAGAGCAACCCATTATTAAATTGCGCGACGGCAACATGATGCCGCAGCTTGGCCTCGGCGTGTGGCAAGCGAGCATTGAGGATGCGCGTAACGCTATCCTGGAAGCCCTGAAAGTCGGCTATCGCTCCATCGATACCGCCGCTATCTATAAAAATGAGGAAGCGGTTGGGCAAGCGCTGCAAGAGACCGACGTGGCGCGTGAAGACATTTTTATCACTACCAAGCTGTGGAATGACGATCAAACCAACTGGCAGCAGGCGATGGAAACCAGCCTGAAGAAGTTGCAGCTGGAGCAGGTGGATTTGTATCTAATGCACTGGCCGTGCCCGGAAAAAGATAACTACGTTGAAGCCTGGAAAGGGTTGATTGAGCTGCAGCAACAGGGCTTAACCAAGAGCATTGGCGTATGTAACTTCCACGAGGCGCACCTGAAGCGTTTGATCGATGAAACCGGTGTGTCACCGGTGGTGAACCAGATTGAGCTGCATCCGATGCTGCAACAGCGCACGTTGCATGCGTGGAATGCGCTGCACCAGATTCAAACCGAATCCTGGAGCCCGCTGGCGCAAGGCGGTAAAGGCGTGTTCGATCAGGAGATTATCCGCGAGCTGGCGAAGAAGTATGGCAAGACGCCGGCACAAATCGTGATCCGCTGGCATCTGGATAGCGGCCTGGTGGTGATTCC
Source organism: Pantoea sp. YR525 (assembly GCF_900116775.1). Classification (NCBI taxonomy): domain Bacteria; kingdom Pseudomonadati; phylum Pseudomonadota; class Gammaproteobacteria; order Enterobacterales; family Erwiniaceae; genus Pantoea; species Pantoea sp. YR525. Next base: position 234,938 of record NZ_FPBU01000003.1, on the reverse strand, counting down.
GAAGTCGATTACCCCGGAACGTATTCGTGAGAATTTCCAGGTGTTTGATTTTAGGTTGGATAAAACTGAAGTGAGTGAGATCAGTAAGCTGGATAGCGGTAACCGTTTGGGGCCGGATCCGGAAGCGTTTAACGGGTAGTCATGTGAAAAGGTCGCCATAAATGGCGACCCCACGGTGCGCGATTATGCGCACCGTTTTATTAAGAGACTGAATTCACCAACAACTGCCCCGCCGTGCCGCGATCCGCCATCTCTAATGTCTGGCTGTAATAGACAAACGGGAAGTGATCCGACGAACTCTGCGGGAAGCTCACCAGCAACTCCACACTGCCATCCACCCACACGGTATCTTTCCAGCCGCGATCTTCACCCATCGGCTGCGCGCCATTGACGTTCTTAATCAGGAACATTACGCCCTGAATATGCAGCGATTGCGGGCGATCGGCGTGGATAATCCAGCGCTCAAAGGTGCCCTGCTGCACAGTGGTATCAATGCGGTTCATGTCCCACAGCACGCCATTAATGCCCGGCTCGCTGTCGCCAATGCGGAATTCACGCGTACGTGTCGCTACGCCATCGAGAATCTGATCCGCCAGCAAACGCATCGGCAGATTGTCGGTTACCAGCGGCAACAAGCCGGTTGGGCGCAAGCTCAGCACCAGCGTGTTGGTCAGAATTGATGACGGCTCAAACAGCCCGCGCAGACGATCCATCAAACCCGCCGCCGTTCCTGCCGTAATCGAAACTTCATCGCCCTGCGACATATCCACCAGCACTTCGCGACGCTCGCCGGGTGCCAGCGTTAGCAGCTGCACCGCCACCGGCGCAGGCAGGAAGCCCTGATCGCTGGCGATCACCGTAAAGGGGCGATTATCGGAGAAGCTGAGATCGAAGCGACGCGCGTTCGAGCCGTTCAGCAAACGCAGGCGCACCCAGCCGCGTGACACTTCGACATAAGGATTTTGCACGCCGTTCACCAGCAGCACGTCGCCGATAAAACCGCCGCTGGATGGCGGGTTATAAACCGGTGTGGCGAAGTTATCGAGGCGCTTGTCCTGAATAATCAGCGGGAAATCATCGACGCCATAATGCTTCGGCAGCGGCAGCGATTTACTCACGTCATCTTCCACCAGCCACATGCCGGCGAGTCCGTTGTAGACGTGCGGTGCCATGCGGTTTGGCGTGTTGGCGTGATACCACAATGTGCCCGCGCCCTGACGAATCGGCAGCACCGGCGCCCAGTCAGCTCCCGCCGACATCATGCGCGGCGCACCGCCCATTAACGCGCCCGGCACCTGCAAACCGCTGACGGTCATCGATACCGGTTCGTTGAGGCGGTTGCTGTAGATCAGCTTCACATCGTCGCCGCTGTAAACGCGCACCGTTGGGCCGAGATACATGCCGTTAAAGCCCCACACCGGCACTTTATTGCTGTTGCCGCTGAACGACCAATGGCTGCGCTGCAAGGTGAGAAACAGCGGCTGACCGCGACGGGATTCAATCAGCGGTGGAATTGGAAGTGGCGTATCGCCCAATGGCGCGGCGGCGTGGGCGGCGAAAGGCATAGCACCGGAAGCCAGTGCGACACCGGCAGAAAGCTGAATAAACTGACGTCTGCTGCAAGACATAAAACTTCAGACCTTTTGAGCGTGGCGTGAGGACGCCGTGTCCATGTTGTTCTAATTAATGATTAGTTGCTGTGTGGCTTGAGAACGGGGCAGATGATCACCTGCCCCATTTTGGCTGGTCAGAGTTTACCGTTTTTTTCGCGTTCGGCGACTTCGGCGTTCAATTCTTCCAGTTTAGTCGACATTAATTCACGGCAGTGCGTGGCGAGCTTGCGCACCGAGGTGGTAGCGAACTGCGAGGTATCAACCGGCGGCAACATCTCAACAATCACCAGACCGTTGTTCCAGCGGTTCAGCTTGATCTTGTCGTGGGTGTTAGAAACCACGATCGGAATGATCGGCACACCTGCCGCAACCGCCGCATGAAACGCGCCGGTTTTGAACGGCAACAGACCACGTCCGCGACTGCGCGTCCCTTCCGGGAACATCCAGAACGAGATGCGCTTTTTGTTGAACTGATCCACCAGCTCACCGATGGTGCCGTGCGCTTTGGAGCGGTTATCACGGTCAATCAGTAGATTACCGGTCAGCCAGTAGAGCTGGCCAAAGAACGGAATCCACAACAGGCTTTTCTTGCCCACGGTCACCGTGGTCGGCTGCACGATTTTCGCTGCGGTGATCATGTCGTAGTTGTTCTGGTGGTTAGCGATATAGATCGCGTTACCGTAATGCGCGGCTTCCGCCGGTTTACGCAGTTCCACCTTGAGACCAAATATCGTCGACAGACGACCAAGCATATGGCCGAACGTCGCAACATGACGCGGGTTACGCGGTGAAAACAGACACCAGATACTGCCGAAGATACAAACCAGAATCGAATAAACAATAACAATAATTGCTCGTAAAATTAGTAACATAGATTCCTCAAATTGGGCATTCCATCGCCTGAATAACAGCGTTACTCTTCACTCGCGTCGGCTTTCGGACGCGCTGGTGCATTCACTTCTACGCTATCGATACGTTGCAGGCCACGCGCCACGCTGCCGCGACGACCGCGATCGGCACGCACTTTCTGCAGATCTTCATCACGCATGATCAGCTTACGTTTACCGACATACACGGTGATCGAGGCGCCTGGCGGCAGAATCAGCAACCATTGTAGTTTGTCGGTGCCCGCAGCGGCTTCCGCTGAAGGGATCGAGATGATCTTGTTGCCTTTGCCTTTCGACATCTGCGGCAGATCGCCAACCGGGAACATCAACATGCGTCCGGCCTGGGTAATCGCCAGCAGCATATCATCGCCTGAGTGCACCGCCATTGGCGTCATCACTTTGGCGTTTTCCGGCAGCGTCAGCAGCGCTTTACCGGCACGGTTGCGCGATACCAGATCGGCAAAGGTACAGATGAAGCCGTAACCGGCGTCAGAGGCCATCAACAGCTTCTGATCGTCGGGTTCCATCAGCACCTGCTCAATCACCGCGCCCGGTGGTGGCGTCAGTTTGCCGGTGAGCGGTTCGCCCTGCCCGCGCGCAGACGGCAATGACGTCGGATCCAGCGTGTAGCTGCGTCCGGTAGAGTCGATAAAGGCCACCGGCTGATTGCTCTTGCCGCGTGCGGCGGCCAGATAGCTGTCGCCCGCTTTGTAACTCAGACCCGCCGGATCGATATCGTGACCTTTGGCGCTGCGCACCCAACCCATCTGCGACAGCACGATGGTTACCGGCTCGGCGCTCACCAGCTCAGTTTCGCTCAGCGCTTTGGCTTCTTCGCGCTCGCGCAGCGGCGAACGGCGATCGTCGCCGTAGGTTTGGCTATCAGCCAGCAGCTCTTTTTTCAGCAGATTGCTCATCTTGCGCTCGGACGCCAGAATCGCCTGCAGCTGATCGCGCTCTTTTTCCAGATCCGCTTGCTCACCGCGAATCTTCATCTCTTCCAGTTTGGCGAGATGACGCAATTTCAGTTCAAGAATCGCTTCGGCCTGGGTTTCGCTGATGTCAAAGCGCGACATCAGCACCGGCTTCGGCTCATCCTCGGTACGGATGATGTGGATCACTTCATCAATATTGAGGAACGCCACCAGCATACCTTCAAGGATATGCAGACGACGCAGCACGCGGTCTAAACGATAGTTGAGGCGGCGCGTCACGGTATCGCGACGATACACCAGCCACTCAGAGAGGATTTCCAGCAGGTTTTTCACCGCCGGACGGTTATCCAGTCCGATCATATTCAGGTTAACGCGGTAGCTTTTTTCCAGATCGGTGGTGGCAAACAGGTGATTCATCACCTGCTCGAGATCCACACGATTGGAGCGCGGCACAATCACTAAACGCGTCGGGTTTTCATGGTTGGACTCATCACGCAGATCCTCCACCATCGGCAGCTTTTTATTGCGCATCTGGTTAGCGATCTGCTCCAGCACGCGTGCGCCCGAAACCTGATGCGGCAGCGCGGTGATCACCACATCGCCATCTTCCTTTTTCCACACCGCGCGCTGGCGAATCGAACCACGCCCGCTTTCATAAATCTTACGGATTTCGTTGCGAGGCGTGATGATTTCCGCTTCGGTCGGGTAATCCGGACCTTGCACAATATCCAGCAGCTCATGCAGCGTGGTGTTCGGGTTGTCGATCAGCTTGACCGCCGCTTCCGCCACTTCGCGCAGGTTATGCGGCGGAATATCCGTCGCCATGCCCACGGCGATGCCGGTGGTACCGTTCAGCAGAATGTTGGGCAGGCGCGCCGGCAACATCTTCGGCTCCTGCATGGTGCCGTCGAAGTTCGGGATGTAATCGGACGTGCCCTGGCCAAGCTCGCCCAGCAGGATTTCAGCGTATTTCGACAGGCGCGATTCGGTGTAACGCATCGCGGCGAAGGATTTCGGATCGTCCGGCGCACCCCAGTTTCCCTGGCCATCCACCAGCGGATAGCGGTAAGAGAATGGCTGCGCCATCAACACCATCGCTTCATAACAGGCGCTGTCGCCGTGCGGATGGTATTTACCCAATACGTCACCGACGGTACGCGCCGATTTTTTGAATTTGGCATTGGAATTGAGGCCCAATTCCGACATGGCATACACAATACGGCGCTGCACTGGCTTGAGGCCATCGCCGATGTACGGCAGCGCGCGGTCCATGATCACGTACATGGAGTAGTTCAGGTACGCGTTTTCCGTAAACGTGTGCAGGGCAAGACGCTCTGCACCATCCTGCGTCAATTCGCTCATTCAGCTCGCATCCTCACTTCGTGGCCCGCAACGGCGGGACATCCGGCGGTCATTTGGCGAGGATATTACCTTATTCGTGCGGTTTAGTCACAGAGAAGCCCGTTCAGCAAACAGAAACGGCTTACATTTAATAACGTGATATTGGTTGAAAAATTAAAACGGAATGGGAGCCATGTCACAGTGAATATCGATAATAATATGTGAGCAACTTCGCAATTAATATCGCGATGCGTTCAGCGTATTAATAGTGTCCGCAAGCCGGGACAACATTTAGTATTGTTGCTTACTGATTACTCTCCTAAATTCATACTCCACAAGCACCACATTTTTGCGCTTCTGATTTCTGGCATGGAATAAATATAAACATCAATTAGCCATAAACGTTTTGCCAAAATAAGGGTGACCGAATGCAAATACTGACTTCGCGACAACACCGATTAGTAAAATTGCTGCTGCATCATGCTGCACCGCAGCCGAGTAAAGAATTAGCGTTACAGCTTGGCGTGTCGGAGAAAACCATTCAGCGCGATTTACAGTGGCTGGAGAGCTGGCTGAGCGACTGGTCGATGCAGCTGGAAAAAATGCCGGGACGCGGCGTGCGCCTGCGAGTGGACGATCTGCAGCAGCGTCTGCAACTAGAGCAGCAGCTTAACGGTGACGAAAGCAGCTCGGATGCGCTGAGCCATAACAGCCGACGGGTGAAGATTGCCTCGCAGCTGTTGAGTGATGCACCACGCGCGACCTCAATCAGCAAATTGTCAGAGCGCTACTTTATCAGCCATGCGTCGATCGTGAATGACCTGAAAGTGATTGAAGAGTGGCTGCTGCCGTTGGGTTTGGTACTGCAGCGCGGCCCCGGCGGCACGCACATTGAAGGCAACGAGCAGACGCTGCGCCAGGCGATGGTGTCGCTGATTAATGATGTGATGCAGCAGAACGTTGCCGGTACGCCGCTGCTACCGCGCCTCGATCCCGGCAGCCAGCAGGCGCTGGTGCACTATTTTGGCGATGAGGATGTGGCGTTTGTGCAGGCGCTGCTGCAACAGATGGAGCAGCGGCTGAGTTATCCGCTGGGCGATGCGTGGTATCTCAATCTCTGCACACATATTCTGATCATGATGCATCGCATGGCGCAAGGTAACGCGCTGGCGCTGGAAACCCTGACCAGCGCGCAGGATCTCGACCAGCGTATTCTTAACATTGCCCAGCAGATGGTGGTCCAGATTGAACAGCGCATGTGCTGCGCATTGCCAGCCGATGAAGTGGGTTTTATTTATCAATATATTGTCTCGTCCGGCATTGTGGTGGAAGAGCGTGGTGATAATGCGCCGCTGCATAATCAATTTTCCACCGCTGAATCCGTAAAAATAACCTGTGAATTAATCGATCGTTTCGCGTCATTTATTCAGCAGGACTTATCACAGGACCGATTATTATTTGAAGGGTTATTAGTCCATATAAAGCCATTATTAAATCGACTCAAATATCACATTCATATTCGCAATCCGCTGCTGGAAGATATTCAGCAGGAGATGAAGGAAATATTTTCCTTAACTCAACAGGCGATGCAATTAACCGCGCGCAGCCAGGGACTTTCATCGGTGGCGGATGACGAAATAGGTTATCTGTGCGTGCATTTCCAGGCGGCGCTGGAGCGACAAATTGCCCACAAACGTATTCTGGTGGTGTGCTCGAGCGGCGTCGGGACCTCGCATTTGCTGAAGAGCCGCATCCTGCGCGCCTTCCCGGATTGGGCGATTGTCGGCGTAGTTTCCGCCAGCAATCATGCGGAGTTTTGCCAGCGAGAAACGGTGGATTTGGTGATCACCACCATTCACCTCAATGCCGGATCGGTTCCGGCGGTGTATGTCAGTGCCTTTTTTAACGATGACGATATTCGGCGGGTGACAGACGCCATGATTGGCAGCCAGCTGCCCGACGGCGCCTCCTGCGCTTTGGCTGAACATTAATTGAATGAGGATTGATCATGGATATTTCGCGCATTCTGACGCCACGCCGCGTTAACCTGGCGCTGACCGCCACCACCAAAGAACAAGCGATTAATGAGCTGACCGATTTGCTCTACCACGACGGCGCCATCAGCGACCGCGCCGCCTTTATCGAAGACGTCTGGCTGCGTGAAGCCGAAGGCTCCACCGGCTTCGAAAATCACATTGCCATTCCGCACGGTAAATCCGCCGCGGTGAAACAAACCACGCTCGCCATTGGTCGCACCCAACACGACATTCCGTGGGAAACACTCGATGGCAGCCAGGTGCGCTGCATCATCCTGTTCGCGGTACGACTGGAAGATCAGAACACCACCCATATTCGCCTGTTGTCGCAGGTGGCCAGTGCGCTGGCCGATGATGAGGTGATAGCCCAACTGCTGGTCGAAAATGACGCCAGCAATATCATCCGGCTGTTTAGTCAGTACGCCGAAACCGACCTCTGTTAACACCCTAACTCTCTGAGGTGACACATGAATATCGTCTGTGTAGCGGCCTGCACGGCAGGCATCGCGCATACCTATATTGCGCGCGAAAAACTGATTAAAGGGGCCCACGCGTTGGGCCACACCATCCACGTTGAAACCCAGGGCACCATCGGCACCGAAACGGCGCTGACGCAGGAAGACATCGCCGCCGCTGACGTGGTGATCCTCGCCGTTGACGTGAAGATCAAAGGCGAGGAGCGCTTTCAGGGCAAACCCATTGTGCGAGTGAAAACCGAAGTGGTGATCAAGTCACCGGTGAAATTCCTCGAAAAAGTGGCGGATTCACTGGCGCGCGCCTGAGGAGATCCATCATGAATGACAACAAACGTCAGTACGGCCAGGAGATCAAAGGGCATCTGCTCACCGGGATCTCGTGGATGATCCCGCTGATCGTCGCCGCCGGGATCTGCATCGCGCTCGGCCAGGTGATCGGCGGCCCGGATGTCGGCAAACAGACCGGCACTATCGCCTGGATGCTCAACCAGATCGGCGGCTGGGGCATGGGCTTGATTGTGCCGCTGATCAGCGCGGCGATCGCCTACTCAATTGCCGATCGTCCCGGCTTCGCGCCTGGCCTGATCGTCGGTTTTATCTGCGGGCAGATCGGTACCGGCTTTATCGGCGGTATCTTCGGTGGCTTTCTGGTCGGTTACACGGTGCTGCTGCTGCGCCGCACCATTAAGTTACCGAAATCGATGCAGGGTTTGATGCCGATTATGGTGCTGCCGGTGCTGAGCACCATCATCGCTGGGCTACTAATGATGACCTTTATCGGCCAGCCGATTGTCTGGCTGCAGAAGGCGCTGATTGCCCTGCTGGAATCGATGCAGGGCGGCTCAAAGTTTGTGATGGGCGCGATTCTGGGCGCGATGGCCACCTTCGATTTCGGCGGTCCGGTGAATAAAACCATGTCGCTGTTCGCCGACGGCATGCTGGTTGACGGCATTTACGGGCCGGAAGCGGTGAAGTTTGTCGGCTCGATGATTCCGCCGTTCGGCATCACGCTCTCTTATCTGCTGAGCCGCAACAAATACACCAAAGCGGAAAAAGAGGCGCTGAAAGCCGCCTTCCCGATGGGCATCTGCATGATTACCGAAGGGGTGATTCCGATTGCGGCGCGCGACCTGTTCCGCGTGGTCGGCAGCTGCGTGGTGGCCTCCGCCATCGCCGGTGGACTGATTATGGTGTGGGGCGTTGGCGCACCGGTGCCGCACGGCGGCATGTTTGTGGTGCCGCTGTTCACCAAACCCTGGCTGTTCTGTCTAGCACTCGGCATCGGCACCACGGTGTGCGGCGTGATGCTATCGGTACTGAAAAAGCCGGTTACGCAGGCGGATGAAGAGTTCGATGACGTGGAAGCCCCCGGCGTTCGCGATGAAGAGATCAAATTCACTCTGGAATAAGGAGCCACCATGTTTGCCATGATGAACGACCTGATTCAGGCCGCCGCCCAACAGCGTTATGCGGTGCTGGCAATCAACTGCTTCAACCTGGAAACCGCGCGCGCCGCCATTCAGGCAGCCGAACAGCAGCGCGCCCCGCTAATCCTCAATGTGTATCAGGGACACAGCGCGCACTTTCCCCCTGCTGTCGCGGTGCCGTTAGTGCGAACGCTGGCTGATGCCGCCAGCGTGCCGGTGGCGCTGGCACTCGATCACGGCAAAGCCTTTCCGCTGATTGGTCAGGCGTTTCGCGCCGGTTTTACCGGCTTAATGATCGACGCTTCGTCTGAGCCGCTCGCCGAGAACATTCGCCAGACCGCTGCCGTGGTGAAGATGGCGCATACCGCCGGCGTTTGTGTTGAAGGCGAGCTGGGACATATCGCCGATGCACCGACCTACGAGCTGGCTGATGCTTCAGTGAAGATGACGCAGGTGGCCGATGTGCTGCCGTTTATCGAGCAGACCAATATCGATCTGCTGGCGATCTCGGTCGGGACCGCGCACGGGCTCTATCCGGCTGGCGTGAAGCCGAAGATTGATTTTCAACGACTTCAGGAGCTGCATGCGGTGTCCACGCGACCGTTGGCGCTGCATGGCGGATCGGGCACGCCGGCTGAGGATATCCGTCGCGTCAGTGAGTTTGGTGTCGCCAAGATCAACGTCGGTGCGGCGGTGTTTGATGCCGGGGAAATGGCGATGGAGCAGGCCCTGAAGCAGCATCCGCATGCTGAACTGGCCGACTTGCTTGGGCTAATGGAATCTGCCTGCCGTGAAGTGGTGGCGGAGTATCTGGGCTGGTCGGGATCGGCGGGCAAGGTTTAAGTGCGGCGTTAATTGGTGGTCGCCATGAATGGCGCCCCTACAAAGCATTGTCAATTTCACATTCATATCCACTATCGGGTCGGCGCGTGCGTCGGCTCCAGTAAAACTCACGCTGAGGAAATATTAACATGTTGATTTCAATGAAAGAGATGTTGGCACCGACTCGTGAACACCGTTACGCGATTGGCGCATTTAACGTGGCGGACAGCTGCTTTATCCGCGCGGTAGTTGAAGAAGCCGAGGCCACCAATACGCCGGCGATCATCTCCATCCACCCGAGCGAACTGGAATTTGTCACCGATGAATTCTTTGGCTACGTGCGCGAACGCACTCTGAAAAGCAAAGTGCCGTTTACCATCCACCTCGATCACGGCGCGTCTATCGCTCAGGTGCTGCGCGCCATTCAGTGCGGCTTTACTTCGGTGATGATCGATGGCTCTCTGCTGCCTTATGAAGAGAACGTGGCACTGACCAAAGAAGTGGTGAAGCTGGCGCACGCGGTGGGCGTTTCGGTGGAAGGTGAACTTGGTACCATCGGCGATACCGGCACTTCAGTTGAAGGTGGGGTGAGTAAAGTGATCTACACCGAACCGGCGCAGGCTGAGGATTTCGTGCAGCACACCGGCGTGGATACGCTGGCGGTGGCGATTGGCACCGCGCACGGCATCTACCCGAAAAATATGAAGCCTGAGCTGCAGATGCATATCCTCAGAGACATTTCACAGCGCACCACTATTCCGTTGGTGCTGCACGGCGGTTCAGCTAATCCGGATGCCGAGATTGCGGAAGCGGTAACGTTAGGCGTAGGGAAAATCAATATTTCCAGCGATATGAAGTTCGCCTATTTCGATAAGCTGCGTGAGATTCTGGCGCGCGAAACCTGGTGGGATCCGAATGTGATTTATCCGGATGCGATTACTGCGGCAAAGTCAGTGATTCGCTACAAGATGAATCTGTTTGGTGGGTTGGGTAAGGCGAGTTTGTATCGTTGAGTTCTGCTGTAAGGTGCGCATGATTGCGCACCAGAAACACAGGTCGCCATGAATGGCGACCCTACTTCACGCCTAACCATTTTTTAATGATCTGGGCATATTCGCCAGTAGCGGTGCTGAGATGCAACCACTGATCGACATACAGTTTCCAGCTCATATCATCGCGCGGGATCATGTAGGCCTTCTCGCCGTACTGCATCGGTTTGTCCGGATTGATGGCGCACAGCGTTGGATAATGCTGCTGCTGGAACAGTGCTTCAGACGCATCGGTGATCATCACATCCGCTTTGTTATCCACCAACTGTTGAAAAATCCCGACGTTATTGGCCAGCTGCAGCGTTGCCTGCGGTAAATGGCTGTGCACGAAGGCTTCGTTGGTGCCGCCCGCCGGTTCAATCACCCGTACGCTGGCTTTATTGATCTGCTCAACCGTTTGGTATTTCGCTTTGTCATCGCAGCGTACCAGCGGGATTTTGCCATCGACGCCGAGCGGCTGCGCGAACCAGGCGATCTGCTGACGCTTGAGCGTGACCGATACGCCGCCCAGCGCGATATCACACTGCTTCGCCACAAAATCATCGCTCAGGGTTTTCCATGTGGTTGGTACCCATTCGACTTTCGCGCCGAGGCTCGCCGCCAGCGATTGCGCCATGCTGATATCCAATCCTTCGTATTGGCCATCGCTGCGCAAATAGCTATATGGCTTGTAATCGCCGGTGGTACAAACTTTTAAGGTCTTGCTTGCGCGGATGTCATCAAGGTGGGATTGCGCCTGAGCAGCGCCAGTCACCATAAGTAATGCACTCAGTATCGCGGTTTTCATGGTTTCTTCTTTTTAGGGTTGATGTTGGTTTGCATGCGGATTGTTTCATAATCGTCCGCATTATTGCTTTATTAGCAAAAGTGTTGTGATCAATCACGCATTTTTCTCGCTCCTGCGCGCGCGTAGAGTGTGCGGCATCAACCAGAAACGGAGCGGATTAAATGAATTTTTTAATTATCGATGGCGGCAAAACCTTCGCCCATTCGAAAGGCGAACTGAACCATACCTTAACTGACGTGGCTGCCAGCCAGCTGCGAGACCTTGGCCATCAAGTACAGGTGACTATCGCCGATAGCGATTACAACGTGGCAGAAGAAGTGCAGAAGTATCTCGACAGCGATGTGGTGATTTATCAGATGCCGGGTTGGTGGATGGGCGAGCCGTGGACGGTGAAAAAATACATCGATGATGTCTTCACAGAAGGTCACGGTTCACTGTATGCCAGCGATGGCCGCACGCGTAGCGATGCCGGTAAAAAGTACGGTTCTGGCGGCCTGATTCAGGGTAAGAAATACATGCTGTCACTGACCTGGAACGCGCCACTGGAAGCCTTTAACGATCCTGAGCAGTTCTTTGAAGGCGTAGGCGTAGATGGTTTGTATCTGCACTTCCATAAAGCCAACCAGTTCCTCGGTATGGAAGGTTTGCCGACCTTTATCTGTAACGATGTGATTAAAATGCCTGACGTGCCGCGCGATATCGAACGTTATCGGACTCATCTCAGCCAGATCTTTGCTTAACTGTAAGCACCCAGGGGAAAAAAGGAAGCGCTATGTTAACCGTCGTTGCAGAAATTTGTGTCAAACCAAGCCGCCGTCAGGTGGTGCTGGATGCGATTAATCAGCTGATTCCTACCGTGCTGGAAGAAGATGGCTGTCATCAATATGACGCATTAGTGGATCATCAGGCACAAGTGCCGTGGAAACAGAATTCACCCGATTCCATTTTCATGCTGGAACTGTGGGAATCGCTGCGCCATCTGGAGCAGCATCAGCAGATGCCGCATATGGATGCGCATCGCGCGCTGATTAAAGATGAAGTGGTTGATGTAAAGATTCTGGTGCTGGAAGCGGCTAAATAAGTCGATTTTCTTTGTCGTTCAGTATCATGCATAAAAAAAGCCCCGATCTTGCGACCGGGGCTTTTGTTTAGCAGCTAATCAGGGTTTAGTGCTGTTGTTCCTGCATCAGATGCTGTGGAACCATCACTTCAGCATCGCCACCGTTGTTCTGGTAAACGTTGTATTCAACGCCTGCCACGGTTACGGTGCCATTTGCCTGGCTCCAGTTGCTCACTTCTTCACCTTTCGGCAAGATGTCTTCCAGCTTCAGATCTTCACCGGCTTTTTCCGACACAATCATCTGGGTTTTACCGTTGTCGATGAACAGTGAATCATTGCCCTGAGACATGATGTCATTCAGTGACATGTTCATCAGACCTTCGTTCAAGCCCGCGATGCTGAACAGACCACCAATATCTGGTGGACCTGGAGGCGTGGTATCAACTTCGATATTGAATTCATTGGCAAGCTTAGCTTCGTTGCCCGCTACGTCACGAATCCCCACGCTGAACGTATATTTTTGATCCGCTAGTTCTTCGGTTTCAATTTTCCAGGCACCATTTGCGATAGTAGCCTTTCCAAGTTCCAAAGTGATGGTATCAATAATTTTATCGTTTCCATCTTTTATATGGTAGGTACCATACAGCACAGCGATGTCACCATTGGTGCCCGTACCTTTCATGATCAAGGTGTTATCGTTGATGCTTGCATCTTCACCCACCAGCTCTTCACGATTGGTATTATCTTTATAAACACCATCGAAGGTACCGGTGGTTGGTGCTGTGGTATCAACAGTAAAGCTGATGCCGCCACTGACTGGACCTTTCACACCTGAGACGCTTTCAGGCTGAGCAGTAATTTTGTGCGAACCTTCTGGAAGCGCAGGCGTCTCAAATTCCCATTCACCGTTTGCAACTTTCACACGGCCAATTTCATCACCGTTGTCATAAATGATGACTGTAGTACCATCGACACCCTTACCTTTCAGAGTCGGTTTAGTATCGTCAGTCATATCACCATCTTTGATCAGATCTTTAACTGGGCCGACGTCATCGTGCAGCTCAAACGCCTCCAGTGCGTCCGGCACCTTGGTATCGATGATCACTTTAATCGGATCGGATTCCTCAGAGGAGTTACCCGCCGGATCGGTGATTACCACGATGACTTCATACTCGCCATCAGGAATTGGATCCGTCGGTTTAACAATCCATTTACCGCCTTCACCAACAATGGCGGTACCAATTACCGTTTCATTACCATTTTCATCCCTAACAATGACTTCTACCGTATCGCCTTTGTCAGCATCACCGCCATTGAATTCAGGACGTGGATCATCAATTGCTTCACCCGGAAGCACTGGGCCAGGATTATCGCCCACATTATCGATAATTTCCGGTGTAGTCGGCTTGGTTGGCGGCATGGTGTCAACAATGATCTTGATAGGATCAGAACCAGGAGAGCGCTTGCCACCTGATTCAACTTCAACCACTAACGAGTGCTCGCCATCTCCATCTGCACTGGCAGGAAGTTCAAATTCCCATTTACCTTTGTCGTCAACAACCGCGGTACCCACTTCTACACCATTATCAATGATGTGAATGATGTCACCTTCATTGCCTGCGCCACGCAGCAACGGGGTGGTGTCATTGGTGGAATCACCGTCAATCAGAGGAATTTCAGTGTCGCCATTGTTAGCAACGATTTCGTCAATTTTACCTGGCGGCAAGATGTTTGGATCAACGATCAGTTTGAATTCTTCTGTTTTACCTGAGGTGTTACCGCCTTTAGATTGTGCATCAACGCGCAGGCTGTGTTCACCGTCGGCTAAATCCAACTCGATTGACCACTCGCCACGCGGGCCAGCAACAACGCTTGCGATGATTTCGTTGCCATCCCAGATACGCACCAGTGAACCTGAATCGGCAATACCGGAAAGCTTAGGCGTTTTATCATCGGTGGTATCACCCGATTTCAGTGGGCCCTGATAACGACCTTCATCGTCATAGACCTCTCCCAGAGACGGATTTCTTGGTACTGAACTATCAAGATTGATGATGAAATTATCTGATTTCGCGCTTGGATTTTTAAAACGATCCATATATTGGGCACTAAACACATATGTACCATCAGCAGTCAGCGTTGGCTCAAAGGTCCAGCGGCCATCATCGCCAGCCTTAACTGTTCCGATAGGATCGGCGCCATTACCGTAGATATAAACCATTGAACCTGGCTGAGCGACACCGCTCAACGTCGGTGTAGTGTCATTGGTATATTGGTTTGATGACAGGTAATCCAGCGTTCCTTCATTATCAACGACGCGCATAATTTGCGGCGCTTCTGGTGCAGTACCATCGACGACAAGGATCTGCTGTTTTGCTGTGCCCCAGTTGCCTGCACGATCAACATAACGGATCTGATAAAAATAGGTGCCATCCGCAATTTCGATGGAAGGCAGTGTCCACTTACCATCCGATGTAGTCATGGTAGTGTAAATGACATTATTCAGAATCACCTGAACCATAACGTTTGGTTCAGCGTTTTCGCCATATGGATTAATGATATTTCTCGGGACATATGTTGGTGCTACCGCTCCATCATTTTGCGCGAAAGTACCAATGTCAACCGGTGCAACAACTGCATGCGAAGCTTCTACAGCATCCGAATCAGCAAATACTACATTACCGCTGGCAATGCTCAGTTTAAACGCCGGTGATTTCACACTTTCGTTGCCATTGGCATCTTTAGCAGTGACCGTCAGGCTATGCTCACCATTGCTGAGCTCTGGGGTGATCGTCCACGCTCCCATGCTGTTCGTTTTAACGGAAGCGATTGGCGTTGTACCAGTATTATCATACAGATAGACAATGGAATTAGGCTCAGCAACGCCTGAAAGTACTGGCTTGCGTTCATCGCTGCTGTCACCTGGCGTCAGGTTGCCTTTGTCGCTACCGGTGTTATCAACCGCACGCCAGATTTCAGGCTGTGCTGGGGCTGATTTATCAACGCTAACAATATAGGTGCCAATTTCACCACGGTTAGTTGCCTTATCAATAATGATAACTTGTAAGGTATGCAAACCTTCAGCCCAACCACCAGGAGGAGTGAAAGACCACAATCCTTCAGCACTTATTGGGGTGGTATAAGTCACACCGTCAATAATAATTTCGGCTACTCCACCTTTCGCATCTAGAGCTTTTCTATCTGTCCATTTGAAATCAGTGTCTTTAGTATAAATATAGTTTACATTTGAAATTTCATTAATGCTGTTATTCGCCATGAGCATATTCCTTTTAAACATGGATTCTTGGTGTCCGGAAATCCCTCCGGAGCGAAATCATTTTCGGTTAGTTAGTGAAACGCGTTACACAGGACACGTCTTAAAACCCTATATATCTTTGATTAGCTAACAAAGATAAAAAGAGGGAAAAAGTGGCCATCTTATATTTATAGAAAAGCCACCTGTAAATATTTAGAAATAATTAACGCTATTATTTATTCTCAACGCTAATAATAACCCGACGCTCATTGGCATAGCAGGCTACTTGCTCTTTCTGCGATCCCTGACATTGCATAGTTACCTGACTTTCTCCCATACTTTGAGAAGAAATATTGGCACTCGAGATCCCATTATTAACTAAAAGTTTCTTAATCGTATCCGCACGAAGCTGACCTAATTTCATGTTGCTATTCTCGTCGCCTATTGGATCGGTGAATCCGGTAACCACAATATGCGGCTGATTATTCGACTGGCGCTTAATCATGGCGGCAAACTGCTGAATAGCATTACGGCCTTCATTGGAAATATCGCTGCTATTGGCGCTGGCAAACTTAAAGAGCAGATCTGATGAAAACTCATAGTTATCATAAGATTGGGTGGTTCCCGCCTGGCAAGCCACTACAGAGGAGACGCGTGATAACAGATGGGTTTGCTGGCGAGTACCCACCAACTGCTGCTGAGCTTCTGTTTCGCTGGTCACCAATGGACGGCCGGAACCATCAAGGCTGGCACGGATGTAATAGGTTTTCCCTGCGGCCAAATTGTCGCGCCACGGCTGTTGTTGCTTGCCCTGATAGGATGGCGCGTCATTTGTGAAACTCGCCAGCGAATGCACGCCTGGATTTACACAGAATGTGCTGTAGCCGCCAGCAAGCAGAGCGGTTTGAAATTCGCCATCAACATAGATATGTGCCGGTGAATTACCGATAGCGTCCGCGGGACGATAATAAACAATACGCACCTGGTCCGCAGCAGCTGCAGGCATTGAACGCCAGGCTTGCCCAAAATTATTTTGTGCTTGAGCATTAAATACAGTGATGGCTGACAATGAGGCGAATGCAGCCAGCATCATGATAGTTTTATTTTTCATAATCACTCCAGAAAACAGGTGTCTTGAGACACCTGTTACTTTTAAATATTAGTTTTGTGATGAATAATCGATAAAGTCTTTCATCTCATATGCGGAATTAATATTTGAATCATTCGACGTTAATACACCTGTAGCGGTAATACTATTGGCATCATTAATGAAATCAATATCATTCAGCAAACTATTTTTAATATCGTGAATGACGGCATTATCTTCTAATGGCTCGTTTAATAATGATTGGCTTTGTTCTGACAATAGCTCTGACAAATCCAGTCCATTAATAGAGAGACCACCAAGATCCGGCGGGCCAGGAGGCGTGATATCCACCACAACCTGATAAACATCGGTTTTGGCCGTTACTACACCATCAGCATCTTTGAAGGCTGCTTCAATCTTATAAACATCTTCTGCGAGTTCTGGAGTGGTAAAACTCCATTTACCTTCAGTGTTAACCGTTACAGAGTGATATGTATGCCCATTAGTACCCGTAATCCACAGATAAACAATATTACCTGCCTGACCTGAACCTTCAATAATTATTGTTGGATCGTTAGAGTCAATGCCGCCGTTT
Source organism: Pantoea sp. YR525 (assembly GCF_900116775.1). Lineage (NCBI taxonomy): Bacteria > Pseudomonadati > Pseudomonadota > Gammaproteobacteria > Enterobacterales > Erwiniaceae > Pantoea > Pantoea sp. YR525. Next base: position 217,567 of record NZ_FPBU01000003.1, on the reverse strand, counting down.
CCAACCGGTTGTTTAATACCAGCGTCATTATTATCTTTGAAGACGCCATCGATAGTTCCTGTTACCGGTACTTCCGGATTTGGCTCAACTTCTTTGCCTGGATCGAAATTAGGATCGTCGATTGTAATAATAACTTTGTCAGAAGGTGCAGATTCATTTCCAGCAGGATCGGTAACAATAATCTGGAATTCATGCTCGCCATTATCAATTGGTTGTTTCGGTGTAAAGGTCCATTCACCTTTATCATCAACAACTGTGCTACCAATTATCTTACCGTTATCGATAATTTTGATAATGTCGCCCTTCTCACCTTTGCCTTCAAAGGTAGGCGTGCTGTCTTCTGTTTCCTCGCCAGAAACGATTGGTGCGCCATCATCATCAGAAATTTGACCGATACCCTGGTTTTCTGGCGCGATAGTATCAACATCAATAATCCATGGCGTTGAAGGCAGGGATTTATTACCCACCTGATCAACCACCACTACGCTGAAATCGTGCTTACCATCTTCCAATACTGGACTAATAAATTTCCAGTTCCCCTCATTATCCGTTTGCGCCGTACCGATCAGTTGGCCATTTTTCCAGATTTCAACGGTTGAACCCTGCTCAGCTTTACCCGACAAAACCGGCGTGCTGTCTTTTGTCAAACCACCGTTTACAATCTCTTTTGCAGGATTAACCGAATCATCGATCATGCCATCAATTGAACCTTTGGCTGGTGCGGTCAAGTCAACGGTGAAGTTCCATGCTTCGCTTGACTCACCGACCACACCGCTCTCATTACGCTCACGTGTAGTAATGCTGTGATCGCCGGCTGACAGAGCAGTGCCAGGCGTAAATGACCAGCTACCGTTTTCTCCAACGGTAGTTTCACCAATCTTCTTCTCGCCATCCCAAATCTCGATAACGTTACCTTTGGTGCCGGTACCATTCAGAGTTGGAGTTGTATCATCAGTGCGACCACCTTTGGCGATCAAACCCGTTACACTTCCCACGTCATCATAAAGACCACTTACGACCGGAATGTTTACGTCGCCGCCACCGTTATCACCACCACCTTTGCCGCCGTCCCCACCTTTACCGCCGTCGCCACCGTCGCCGCCACTGCCACCGTTTCCGTTGTTGTTACTGCCGCTGTTGCTGTCCTGATACTGCTGTTTAGCTGCCAGGAAACCCAGGCCCGCGGCTGCTGCGATAGCTGCCAAACCGCCCAAAGCGATCAACGCTGGCGACCACTCAAAACCCGAAGCCAGCGCGAAGCCACCGTCACTCTCAACGGTGCTTTCGCCCAAGGCTAAAGCACTGGTTTCACCATCAGCTAAAGCGGCAGCATCGTGATCGGAGTTACCATCAGTGGCGACGTATTCGTGCATCGCGCCATCTTCTGCTTTACCGACTAAAGAACCCGATTTGGCAAAAAAGTCTTCGATAATCAGATCAGGATCGCTGGCATCTGAACCTTCCAGCATCACCAGCAGATTTTTGCCTACACGCTTAACAGTAATATTTTCAGGCGCAACGCCATCGTTACCTTGGGTCAGCAAGTATTTTCCGTTGGTAATAGCCTGAATTTTCGCAGCTTTACCCTCTTTGCCTACACGCAATGCTTCCGCTTTCGTTATTGTTTTTTTATCAATAACCGCAACACTCACGGGCGAAACGTTCATGATTAATCCCTTCCGTCATTTAGATTTTGATTGCGCGATTGCGTACAAGCGCAGCAATCTCCCTGGCTCAACCCACCTCCGTGGGCTCAAAGTGAGCGACATAATCAGGAAAGAGAGATTTCCGAGACATAAGAAACGTCCCGTTAGGAAAGAAAAAATTTCCCAACATTGTCAAAAAGCCAGTTAGTTAATTAACTACCTGAATTAACAAACCTTTATGGGAAACAAAACGACCAGAGAAGGGAAATAATTAAACCATAACAGGACTATAACAGATGATTTTCCTGAATTTTTTCGCGCAAAAAATCCAGAAAACAGGTGATGCGGGAGGTAAGAGATTGGTTGCGATAGTAAACCGCGTGGATAGGTAGGCGCTGCTCGCGCGTTTCAGTTTCCAGAACCTGCACCAGACGTCCATTGATGCGATCTTCACGGCTGACAAAATCAGATAAACGCACAATGCCTTGCCCGGCCAATGCCAGTTGACGAAGCGTTTCACCACTCGAAGCAGATAACGTAGGTTTGATGCGCAGGAACTCTCCTTCTCGCTGCCAAACCGGCCAAATGTTATGCGCATCAAGTTGACTAAACCCCAGCAGTTGATGGTTCACCAGCGCATCCACGCTTTCTGGAACGCCATATTTCTCCAGATACGCCGGACTGGCCAACAGACGTATCACGCTGCTGCCAAGGACGCGCGCGCGCAGCGTGGAGTCCCGCAACTCACCGATACGGATGGCAATGTCTGTTTGCTGCTCCAGCAGGTCGATGACGATGTCGTCAGTGTTCAGTTCAAGTTGAATGTGCGGATAGCGCTGACTGAACTCTGCAACAAGCGGCACAATAACGTGCAAAGTAAAGGGTGTGTTGGCATTAACGCGTAGCCGCCCTGAAGGAGTGTCTCTGCGCTGAGCAATATGTTCTTCCGCTTGCTCGACTGAAGCGAGAATCTGCCGCGCGTGATCGAGAAAAATAAGCCCTTCTTCGGTCAACGCCAGACGACGAGTTGTGCGGTGCATTAACGTGGTTTGCAACTTGCTTTCTAAGCGACTCAACGCACGACTAATACCGGAGCTGGTTTGTTCCAACTGTTCTGCCGCAGCAGTGATTGAACCGGTATCCACAACCGTCACCCAGGCACGCAATTCTTCCAGTGTAATTTTCAAAATTCTCATCCTCAGAGAACGGTTCAAGACCTGTCCTGGCGTTGTTGCCGCAATATCTGTTGTAAATTACGCCACCTCAATCAGCGGCAGGATATCATAATGCGTCATAAACCTCGGATGGGTAACGACTTACGTCAGCAGCAAGCTGTAACCCAGCTGCTCCAACGAGGAAAGCAAGATGAAGCCTGGCGTAAGATTCGTTCTCATCTCACACTGGCTCCCAATGATGGCTGGTTCCTGCATGAAGCCGCGCGGTTGGCAAGGCGTGCTGGTGATATCGATACGGCGCAGCGCTACTATCAGCGTGCTTTAACGCTTTCACCACAAGATGCCGGGCTGCTCAATGGCCTTGGTTTAACCCATTATGATGCGGGCCGCTTTGCTGAGGCAGAGCAGCATTATCGAGCCGCTCTGCAAGCGCATGACCGCTATGCAGCTTGCCACAACAACTACGCTATTTTGCTGCACAAACAGCATCGTTATTCTGCAGCATTGCATCAGTACCGCCAGGCGATGCGTATTCAGCCAGATTATACCGAAGCGCGTTATGGTATGAGCACCTTGCTGGCTCACATGGGGCAACTGCAAGAAGCAGAAAGCCAGATGCAACGCGTGATGCATGAGCGTAATGGCGACCGTCGCTGCCAGAATGCGCTCGGCATGGTCCAGTTACAGCAAGGTAACTTTGCTGCTGGCTGGCGCAATTATCAGGCACGTTACGCAACAGATAATCCTGAGCGCTTTTTTACCTTACCTGAGCTACCTATTCGTTACTGGCAAGGTGAAGACTTAGTTGGTATGACGCTGCTGGTGCGAACGGAACAAGGACTGGGTGATGAGATTCAGTTTTGCCGTTTTCTCTCACGGGTAAAATCGGAAAAGCATGCCGGTAAGGTAATCATGATCGGCAACGCTGCCTTGAAACCTTTAATGGCAAGCTTGAAAGATGTCGACAGTTATTTAATCAGGGAAGATAAACATCAGGCGCTGCCGCAGGCCGATTATTGGTGTTCACTGCTGGATCTGCCGCAACATTTTCTCAACTCGCCGCAGCCATTTAATGCCGATGTTCCTTATTTATCTAGCGCACCTGAGCATCAGGCGAAATGGCCGATAGCTGGCACAGGTAAAAAAATTGGCATTGTGTGGAAAGGTTCCAGCGCACACAAAAATGACAGCCAGCGTTCGCTGTCACATCTGTCTGAACTGGCAACTCTATTTTCTGTACCAGACACGCATTGGGTTAGTTTGCAAAAAGGAGCTGGAGAGGAAGAAGTAAATCATTTTCCTCACCTTCAGCCATTGGGCGCCCAATTCACTGATTATCAGGATACCGCCGCCGTTATTTCACAACTGGATTTAGTGATTGGTGTGGATACGTCGGTAATCCATTTGGCCGGTGCGCTGGGGAAACCTTGCTGGGTAATGTTGCCTGCCTGGGCGCGAGACTGGCGCTGGTTAGAAAATCGCGAAGATACGCCGTGGTATCCGCAGATGAGATTATTTGCGCGCGGGCAGGATGAAGAGTGGAGCACGGTGGTTGCGCGAATTAAGCAGGCGCTACAGCAGCAATAATAAGGGACGCCGTGGCGTCCCAATTTTTACACTTCGAGGTCGGCTAAATCGCCTTTCTCTTGCAGCCAGTTTCGGCGATCTTCCGAGCGTTTCTTCGCCAGCAGCATATCCATCACGCGTAGCGTTTGATCGACATCCTCATCGCTGATCGTCAACTGAACCAGTCGACGCGTGTTCGGATCGAGCGTGGTTTCGCGCAGCTGCAGCGGGTTCATTTCACCCAAGCCCTTAAAGCGCTGCACATTCGGCTTACCTTTCTTACGCTTCAGCTGGTCCAGTACGCCCTCTTTCTCATCTTCATCTAAGGCGTAATAGACTTCTTTGCCGAGATCGATGCGATACAGCGGCGGCATCGCCACATACACATGGCCGTGCTGCACCAGCGAGCGGAAATGCTTCACAAACAGCGCGCACAGCAGCGTGGCAATGTGCAGGCCATCGGAGTCCGCATCCGCGAGGATACAGATCTTGCCGTAACGCAGTTGGCTCAGATCTTCGCTGTCGGGATCGATACCGATCGCCACCGAAATATCATGCACTTCCTGCGAGGCCAGCACTTCGTCTGAAGAGACTTCCCATGTGTTGAGGATCTTGCCTTTCAGCGGCATGATCGCCTGATAATCTCGATCGCGCGCCTGCTTGGCGGATCCGCCCGCAGAATCCCCTTCGACGAGGAACAGTTCGGTTCGATTCAAATCTTGTGCGGTGCAGTCAGCCAGTTTGCCCGGCAGCGCCGGTCCGCTGGTAAGTTTTTTACGTACCACTTTCTTCGCGGCACGCATACGGCGCTGTGCGCTGGAGATCGCCAGCTCGGCCAGCATTTCAGCCGCCTGCACGTTCTGGTTCAGCCACAGGCTGAAGGCATCTTTCACCACCGCCGAAACAAACGCCGCACACTGACGCGAAGACAGGCGCTCTTTAGTCTGACCGGCAAACTGTGGATCCTGCATTTTCACCGACAGCACGTACGCACAGCGATCCCAGATATCTTCCGCCGAGAGCTTCACGCCGCGCGGCAAAATATTGCGGTATTCGCAGAACTCGCGCATGGCATCCAGCAATCCCTGACGCAAGCCGTTGACGTGCGTGCCGCCTTGCATGGTTGGGATCAGGTTGACGTAGCTTTCCGTCAGCAGCTCACCGCCTTCCGGCAGCCACAGCAGCGCCCAATCCACCGCTTCCACATCGCCGGCAAAACTGCCAACAAAAGGTTTTTCCGGCAACGTTGGTAAGCCGTCAATCGCTTCACACAGGTAATCGGTCAGGCCATCCTGATACATCCAGGTTTGTTCGGTGTCGTTGACCTTGTCTTTAAAGACAATTTCAACGCCCGGACAGAGCACGGCTTTGGCTTTTAACAGATGCGATAAGCGGGAAACTGAGAAACGCGGGCTATCAAAGAAGCTTTCATCTGGCCAGAAATGCACGCTGGTACCAGTGTTGCGTTTACCGACGGTGCCGGTAACCGTAAGATCCTGCACCTTGTCGCCATTTTCGAAGGCAATCTGGTAGATTTCGCCGTTACGACGCACGGTAACTTCGACGCGCTTTGATAAGGCGTTAACCACCGAGATCCCGACGCCGTGCAAGCCGCCTGAGAACTGATAGTTTTTATTGGAGAATTTGCCGCCCGCGTGCAGGCGACAAAGAATCAGCTCAACCGCAGGTACGCCTTCTTCCGGATGGATATCCACCGGCATGCCACGACCGTCATCAATAACTTCCAATGACTGATCGGCATGAAGAATCACTTCCACACGTTTGGCGTGACCGGCCAGCGCCTCATCGACGCTGTTATCGATCACTTCCTGGCCCAGATGGTTTGGACGCGTGGTATCGGTGTACATCCCCGGACGACGACGCACCGGTTCAAGGCCGGTCAGGACCTCAATGGCATCGGCATTATAGCTAGATTGGCTCATCGTAAATGTCTGATTAGCAATAGGAAAATGGCCCCACCTCGCTAAGTTACTAGGCGTTTAATCCCAGAAAATCAACTATCTGTGCGAAATGGCGTTCGAATCCGATATAGGCATGATTGCCGCCCTCTTCAACCGTCTGGCGGCATGCGCTGTAATACTCCAGCGCCTGGCGATAATCGAGTATTTCATCGCCGGTTTGTTGCAGCAGCCAGAGTAAATCGGGCGCTTCAAGAGGGTCAATCTGCATTACTTTCAGATCGTAAATGTGGCGAGACTCTAACACATATTGCTGGCCGGTGTAGGGATTACGGTTTTCGCCGAGGTAATCCACCAGCAGCTCAAACGGCCGCACGGCGGGATTGACCACCACCGCTGGCAACATAAAACACTGCGACAGCCAGGTAGCAAAATAGCCGCCCAGCGACGATCCCACCAATCCCAGCGGTTCACCGGAATACTGCATCACCAGCTCTTCCAGCATGCTGGCGGCTTCGGCCGGAAACGTCGGCAGTTGCGGCACCATCACATTGATGTGTGGATGCTGCTCGTTGAGCCATTGCTGCAGCTGGGTGGCTTTCGCCGATTGCGGGGAACTGTTGAAGCCGTGCAGATAGATCAGCGCCGCCATTGCTTAATAGCCCTCGGAATCAAGATCGGGGCGGAACATGTCGCTTTGCAGGCGGTTCACTTCGGTTTGCAGCACGCCGTCTGGCTGCAAAGTGAACCAGCGCCAGCCCGGCGACAGCGTATCTATGGTGAAGTTGGTGCAATGCGGTTTGAACTGGACGCAGGTCGATGGCGAAGCCATTACGCGGCGACCATGCCAGTCGAGATCGAGTTCCTGATGAATATGGCCGCACACCAGATTGCGCGCACGCGGGAAGTGTTGCAGTACTGCTTCCAGCTGATGTGGATTACGCAAGCTGTGCTGATCTAACCAGGTACAACCGGAAGCCAGCGGATGATGATGCAGCAGCACTAAGGTGTGACGTTCCGGATACTTGCTGAGCGCGGTGTGCAGCCACTCAAGCTGGTATTCGCTCAACATGCCGTGCGGTACACCAAATACCTGGCTATCGAGCAGCACCAGCTGCCAGTGATCGCCTAACAGAACATGCTTGTCTGACTTAATACCCGCATCGGCCAGTGTATCCACCATCGCCGGCTGAAAATCGTGATTTCCCGGCAGCCAGACGCAAGGTTTCGGCAGACGGTTAATGCCCGCGACAAAATGTTGGTAAGCTTCGACGGTGTGATCCTGAGCGAGATCGCCGGTGGCGATAATCAGATCATAATGCTGCTGTTGTGCCTCAATGGCATCCAGCACCGCATCAAAACTCGACCAGGTATTCACCCCAAGCAGCGATTGATGTTTTCCAGCAAAAAGATGGGTATCCGTGATTTGTAAAATCCTGATATCAGACCCATCTCGCGCAGGAAGAGTTAGCAGGCTATCCAAAGCGTTTCCTTAATCTCCACGCCATCGTTGCGTTTTTTACGCTATCAGCAAACCGGTACTGCCACAGCGCCATGCGCTAAGCAGTAACGCAACCAATCCGCAAGGAACTGGTTAATCTGATGTTTTTCATCGCGCTGATGCAATTTTTTATTGGGATAATCATAGCGCGCTTTAAATCGGTAGATCTGTTTAGTGGAACACACTTCAGCGACCATCGCATCATGGTAGAGCCGCACCGACATAGAAGGCAGGCTCCAGTAACTCACCGCAGGCGCCACCTGACGCACTTCCACCAGCGTGGTGTAACGGGTCGATTCTTCGATGGTGAGCTGATAGCTGGCGCCATTCACCTGATAAATCACCGATGCGCCTGCCTCATCATTGCGTGGCAGCAGGCGACGCAGCTGGGCAAAATTGGTTTCGCACAGGCGCATCATTTCGGGAAAGTCAGGGGTGTAGCGCTGTTTCATTTTAGCTTCCACTCTTCTCGTAGTTTTTCATGGTGCAACGCCAGCCATTGCAAGGCGATGACAGATGCCGCGTTATCAATAATCCCCTCTTCCACCCAGCGATAAGCCTGTTCGCGGCTCACCACATGGACAAGAATATCCTCATTCTCTTCCTCCAGCCCGTGATTTCCCTCTGCCAGGCTGGCATCCACTTCGCCCACCAGCACCGACAAACGTTCAGACGTTCCGCCGGGGCTGGCTAAGTAATTCACTATCGGTTTGACGCGACCAACCTTGAGGCCAGCCTCTTCTACCGCCTCACGTCGTGCGACATCTTCTGGTGTTTCGCCAGGTTCGATGATGCCAGCCACCATTTCCAGCAGCCAGGGCGTTGGGCTGGAATCAAAAGCGGGAATGCGGATCTGTTCGATCAGCACCACTTCATCGCGTAAGGGATCATAGGGTAGCAGCACGGCGGCGTGTCCGCGCTCAAAAACTTCGCGCACCACTTCACCACTCATTTCGCCATTAAAACGACGGTGACGGAAACGGTAGCTGACGATGGAAAAAAAACCATCGTAACGCGTTTCGCGTGCAATAATTTCTACATCGTTTTTTGTGAAAGTCACAGGGGATTTTTTTGCACTCGCCATCGTCTGATTCCTTATGCAGATTGGGATGGAGCAAAGAAAAGCCAAGTCTACCGCTCCGTCCGAGTGGTTCTTTTTGAATTATTTACGTAAATTAGGGGAAGAAGGCACGTTCAGCCAACTTATCTCTGACGCCGCCTCTGTAGAATCGGCGATTATTTTTTTGGCTTACCTGCAGCACTACCAGTGCATTTTGCTGCAACAAAAGGAATGCAAATGAAAAAACTGCTCCCACTTTTTATTGGACTGAGCCTGGGCGGATTCAGCCTTGCCAGCCAGGCAGAAAACCTGTTGCAGGTCTATCAGCAGGCGCGCCTTAGCAACCCCGATCTGCGCTCCTCTGCCGCTAACCGCGACGCAGCATTTGAGAAAATCAATGAAGCGCGTAGTCCTTTATTGCCGCAGTTAGGCTTGGGCGCAGATTACACTTATAACAATGGCTACCGTGACAGCAGCGGACTTCATTCCAACACGACCAGCGCCTCTCTGCAATTAACTCAAACTATTTTCGATATGTCGAAATGGCGTGCGCTGTCGCTGCAGGAAAAACAAGCCGGTATTCAGGACGTCACTTATCAGGTTGCTCAGCAAGATCTGATTCTGAATAGTGCAACTGCCTATTTCAACGTGTTGAAGGCGATCGATACGCTTTCTTACACCGAAGCACAGAAACAGTCGATCTACCGCGAATTGGATCAAACCACTCAGCGCTTCAACGTAGGTTTGGTCGCGATCACTGACGTGCAGAACGCCCGCGCACAGTATGACACCGTGCTGGCCAACGAAGTGACCGCACGTAACAACCTCGATAATGCGGTGGAATCGCTGCGTCAGATTACCGGCATGGATTATCTGTCACTGGCTTCTCTGAATATCGATCGTTTCAAAACCGCGCGTCCAGATGCCGTTGCCAGCCTGCTGAAAGAAGCTGAGAGTCGCAACCTGACCTTGCTGTCTGCGCGTCTGAGCCAGGATCTGGCACGTGAGCAGATTCGTTCAGCTGAAACCGGCCACATGCCAACGCTGGACTTGACTGCGTCAACCGGTATGTCGAACAGCAAATATGGCGGCAGCCGCGCCAATCAGAGCGCCGGCAGCACCGACTCTATCACCGGTTCTAACCAGGTTGGTCTGAGCTTCACCATGCCACTGTACAGCGGCGGTTCGGTGACTTCACAGGTTAAACAGGCGCAGTACAACTATGTCGCGGCCAGCGAGCAGCTGGAAGGCGCACATCGTAGCGCGGTTCAGACGGTGCGTTCATCATTCAATAACGTGAATGCCTCTATCAGCAGCATCGATGCTTACAAGCAGGCTGTGGTCTCTGCACAAAGCTCACTGGATGCGATGGAAGCGGGTTATCAAGTTGGTACGCGTACCATCGTTGATGTGCTGGATGCAACCACCACGCTGTTCAATGCTAAACAGCAGCTTTCTGATGCGCGTTATAGCTATCTGATTAACCAGCTGAATATCAAATATGCGCTGGGTACGCTGAACGAGCAGGATTTGCAGCAGCTGAACAGCACGCTGGGCAAAGAGATCACCACGACACCAGAAGTGGTGGCGCCGGAAAATAACCAGCAGGCCGCGCGTGTGGATAACGGTCCGAAAGCGTCATCGCCTTCAGTCGCCGCACAAGCCCGTCCAGCTGCCGCACGCAGCAGCGGAAATCCATTCGGTAATTAATTCCCCAAGGGGCCGCATGCGGCCCCTTTCGCATTCAATCGTATAGCTACGTAAAGATGCTTTCCCCATCTGGCTTCGCGCTTCATTTTCCACCGCTCATCCCCTATCCTTTACCGCACCTTTGGGCACAGGATGAAAATAATGAAACGGACGAAAAATATTCGCCATGCCGCTTTTCGTAAAAGCTGGCAGGCACGCCACTTAACGCCAGTCGCCTTTGCCGTTAGCGCAGTGTTTATGCTGGCAGGCTGCGAGCAGAGTGATGAGACGGTGTCGCTCTATCAAAACGCCGATGATTGCGCCAAAGCCAATCCAGGCCAGAGCGCGCAATGTACCACTGCGTATAACAACGCACAGAAAGAAGCTGAACGTACCGCGCCAAAATACGCCACGCGCGAAGATTGTGTGGCTGAGTTTGGTGAGAATCAGTGCCAGCAAACGCCTGCACAAGCGGGCGTGGGAACGACCGCTAATAATGCCGAAGCACAGCAAAGCGGCAGCTTCTGGATGCCATTGATGGCCGGTTACATGATGGGACGTATGATGAGCGGCGGCGCAGGCTTTGCCCAGCAGCCGTTGTTCTCACCAAAAAATCCGAACAGCCCGGCAAACGGTAAATTTGTCGACGCGTCGGGTAAAAATTACGGCAATGCGACATCAGGTCGTACCATCAACGTGCCGAAAACAGCCATGGCGCCGAAACCTGCCACCACTTCCACCATCACGCGTGGCGGCTTTGGTGACAGCGTGGCAAAACAAAACACCATGCAGCGCAGCAGTGCCTCTGGCACCGGCAGCCGCTCGCTGGGAGGCTAAGCCGTAGCATGCAACGTATTGCAATCCCTGAACGTCCAGACTGGCGTGAAAAAGCAGCGGAGTATGGTTTCCAGTTTCACACCATGTATGGCGAACCTTACTGGTGTGAAGATGCGTACTACCAATTCACGCTAGCGCAGGTTGAACAGCTGGAAGATACCACCGCCGAGCTACACCAGATGTGTTTGCAAGCGGTGGAGAAAGTGGTGAACAGTGACGAGCTGCTCACCCGATTCTGCATTCCTAAGCACACCTGGGATTTTGTGCGCGACTCCTGGAAGTTGCGCCAGCCGTCGCTCTATTCGCGCCTTGATCTGGCATGGGATGGCAAAGGTGACGCTAAGCTGCTGGAAAACAACGCCGACACGCCAACCTCGCTGTATGAAGCTGCCTTCTTTCAGTGGATTTGGCTGGAAGACCAGGTCACAGCGGGTAACCTGCCGCAGGGCAGTGACCAGTTCAACAGCCTGCAAGAGAAGCTGATCGAGCGCTTCGCCACGCTGCATCATCAGTTCGGTTTCAACTGGCTGCACTTCTCCTGCTGTCGTGATACCGAAGAAGATCGCGCCACGGTGCAATATCTGCAGGACTGCGCCACCGAAGCCGGATTGCCGAGCGAGTTTCTCTATATAGATGAGATTGGATTGGGTGAAAGAGGCCAGTTTACTGATGTAAACGATCAGGTCATCAGCAATCTGTTCAAGCTCTATCCGTGGGAATTCATGCTGCGCGAAGTGTTCTCCACCAAGCTGGCAGATGCGGGCGTGCGCTGGCTGGAACCGGCATGGAAAAGCATCATCTCTAATAAAGCGCTGTTACCGCTGCTGTGGGAAATGTTCCCCGATCATCCCAATTTGCTGCCCGCCTATTTTGCCGATGATAAAAACGCGCCGCAGATGGATAAATACGTAGTGAAACCGCTGTTTTCACGTGAAGGTGCCAATATTCGCATCATTGAGAACGGCCAGGAGATCGCGCGTGCGGATGGTCCGTATGGCGAAGAAGGCATGATTATTCAGCAGTTCTATCAGCTACCGAAATTTGGTGATAGCTACACCTTGATCGGTAGCTGGCTGATTGACGATCAACCTGCCGGTATCGGCATACGTGAAGATCGTGCATTGATCACTCAGGATCTGTCGCGCTTCTATCCGCATACCTTTATTGAGTAAACGCTGTGCCGCCCGCAATCTTCGGGCGGCCACGCGCATTAACCAATCTGCACCGACATCATGCTGATCGCGCCCATCTCCATACCTTCCACGGGAATGCTGATCGCTTCATCGGCAGCACGCGCCCCAAGAATATAAAGCAGCGGTAGATAATGTTCAGGCGTTGGGTTTGCAAGCTGTGCATCCGGATGCTGCATAAAGTTCACCAAGGGGTGATCCGCGGCCTCGCCCTGGAAACCCAGATTCTCACGTACAAACTGATTGAAGCTTTCCGCCCACGGATACGCGGTTTCCGCCCCCTGCCAGCGCAGCATACGCAGATTGTGCACCACGTTACCGCTAGCCACGATCATCACACCTTCATCTCGCAATGACGCCAGCTTTTGCCCCAATGCATAGTGCCATTCGGCAGGTTTAGTACCGTCTATACTCAATTGCACAACCGGAATGTCGGCCTCGGGATACATTTTTGCCAGCACGCCCCACGAACCATGATCAAAACCCCACTCCTGATCGGCATGAACGGCGACTGGCGCGAGCAGATCAATCACTTGCTGGGCCAGCTCTGGCGATCCCGGCGCGGGATAACGCACATCAAACAGCGCCTGAGGGAAGCCGCCGAAGTCATGGATGGTGCGCGGATTACTCATCGCCGTCACTGCCGTGCCGCGTGTGTACCAGTGCGCCGAAACCGCGAGAATCGCGCGTGGACGTGGCAGCGTTGCGCCCAAATGCTGCCAGGTTTGGGTATAACGATTATCTTCCAGTACGTTCATCGGGCTGCCGTGGCCAAGGAATAGCGCAGGCATGCGTGTAGTGCTCATGTTTCATCCTCTGACGAAGTGTCGCTTTATTAACGGCTACGATACGCGCTTTTGCAGAGGGATTAACGCTGATAACCATGATGATCTCAATCAGGAAATTTGAATGATATTTTGCAAGAAAATTCGAGATAAGATGAGTCTCAATATTTTGTGCACTCCTTTTACATATCAGTGATATAGCCCGCACATAAGACCGAGCGAGACTGGTCTTGTTACATACAATGAATCGGCTTCTTACACTCCACTCGGTTTTGGAAATATGAGCAGTGGAATGTATGTTAATTCAGGGAGCAATATTGTGCCTGGCGATGAATATCTACCATGAAGCGCGTGGCGAACCGATTAAAGGACAAATAGCGGTTGGCACGGTGACCATGAATCGGGCCAATTGGGATGTCAAAGAGATCTGTCCTGTGGTGTACGCACCTAAGCAGTTCTCCTGGACGTCTCTCAAAAAGAATCCTTATCGTTATCCACCCAAGGAAGATAAAAGCTGGCAGCGCGCCAGAGAGTTGGCAAAAAAGATTGTTGAAGGGGAATTACAGGACGTAACCAAAGGCGCAACGTTCTTCCATGCGCACCACGTTAAACCGGCCTGGCGCCATGCTTTTGAACGCACCGTGGTGATTGGTAATCATGTGTTTTATGCCAATCGCTAAAACAAAAAAAGGGGCCGAATAGATCACTATCCGGCCTCTTTTTCTATATCAATTCAGTTAGCTGGCGTGACGCGTTTCACGCTGACGGCGATACGCCACCAAATCTTCAATGGTGACGACCGGCATATCGTGTTGCTTAGCAAACACGATCGCTTCAGGCGCATGCGCCATGCTGCCATCATCATTGGTCAACTCGCACAGTACACCCGCAGGTTTAAATCCTGCCAGCGTCACCAGATCGATAGTCGCTTCGGTATGTCCACCGCGAGACAGAACTCCGCCTTCACGCGCGCGCAGCGGGAAGACATGGCCCGGACGGTTAAGGTCTGACGGCTTAGCGCCATCAGCGACTGCAGCACGAATGGTGGTGATACGATCGGCAGCAGAAACGCCGGTGGTGACACCGCTTGCGGCTTCAATCGTCACCGTAAAACCGGTGCCGTATGCGCTGGTGTTGGTTTCCACCATCATTGGCAGCTCAAGCTGCTGACGGCGTTCTTCGGTGATGCAGAGGCACACAATACCGCTGCCGTGACGGATGGTTAATGCCATCTGCTCAACGGTCATGGTTTCTGCCGGGAAGATCATGTCACCTTCGTTTTCACGATTTTCATCGTCGAGCACCATTACACCGCGGCCGTTGCGCAGCGCATCAATGGCGCGCTCTACACGCTGTTCAGGCGTGCCAAATTCAGAAAGAAGCGTCTGATTCATGGTAAAAAACCTTATAAAATATGAGTTACCAGAACCAGGGCGTGCTTAGGAGTGCGTACAAAACACATGGCAAAAACGTGACGCGGGCAAAGCCCGGCTGATGTCGTTACCCTCTCCCATCCGGACTCTAACCGTCGGCTCCGGAATTACACCGGATCTGCTGACCTTTCACATTGCTGTCAAAGCGCTCGCGGGCTTTCAGCTATAGCTGATTTACCGCCGGTGGGGAATTTCGCCCCGCCCTGAGAATAAGCGAACAAACTATAACGCCAATCATCTGGACGGGCAATCGACAAAAGTGCAAATGCTTTTGCATTTCCTGCGTTGCGGATTTCAGGTTTAACCTTTTCGTTTCAGGCATTACACTTAATAGCTATTGAGTCCGAACACGCGCAGCTATCGGCCACCGTAACCAGGAAATAATCATGATCGACACGAAAAAAATTGAACAACTGGCTCGCCAGGTACATGAAGCTATGCCGAAAGGGATTCGCGATTTTGGCGATGATGTCGAAAAGAAAATCCGTCAGGTATTGCAGGCGCAGTTGACGCGCATGGACCTGGTTAACCGTGAAGAGTTTGATGTGCAGACGCAGGTTCTGCTGCGCACGCGCGAGAAATTAGCTGCGCTGGAACAGCGTTTGGCGAAGTTAGAAAGTGAAAGTCCAGCAGCACCCGCGCCGGCAATCATCACGCCAGATCCTGCTGGAAAAATCGATACTCCGCAGTAAGCTCATCGGCGGGAGTATGACTCCCGCCGATTTACACTTAATGACTGCGAATCGTTTTGATGATGTTGCTGGTTGAGATGCCATCTTCGAAGTTAAGCACACGCACGTCACCGCCGTTTGCCCACACTTCTTTGCTTCCCGCGATATCTTCTGGCTTGTAGTCGCCGCCTTTTACCAGCAGATCCGGCAGTACGCCAGCAATCAGACGCTGTGGCGTGTCTTCTTCAAACAGTACAACCCAATCCACCGCTTCCAGCGCACCCAGCACAATCATGCGATTTTCTTGCGGATTGACCGGACGCGTTTCGCCTTTCAGACGTTTAGTCGAGGCATCACTGTTAACGGCCACAATCAGGCGATCGCCCAGCTTGCGCGCATTCGCCAGATAAGAAACATGGCCAGCGTGCAGGATGTCAAACACACCGTTGGTCATCACCACTTTCTCACCGCGCTGACGCGCCAGCGCAACAGCGGCTTTCAGTTCCGCTTCGGTCATCACACCAAATCCCGTTTCCGGACGGGCGTGAATGGCATTTTCCAGCTCAACCGTGCTGACAGTAGAAGTACCCAGCTTACCAACGACGACGCCGGCAGCAGCATTGGCAAGGAAACAGGCTTCTTCCAGGCTGTCACCCGCCGCCAGCACCGCGGCCAGCACGCCAATCACGGTATCGCCCGCACCGGTCACGTCATACACTTCCTGCGCCTGCGTAGGCAGATGCAGAGGTTCTTTGCCCGGCTGCAGCAGCGTCATACCGTTCTCTGAACGGGTGACCAGCAGAGCGGAGAGCTCATAATCAGCGATTAACTGCATGCCACGGCTGACAATCTCTTCCACGGTTTTGCATTTACCCACTACCGCTTCGAATTCAGACAAATTCGGCGTTAACAGTGTCGCACCGCGATAACGTTCAAAATCAGTGCCTTTGGGATCAATCAGCACCGGCACATTAGCTTCACGCGCCAGTTGAATCATAGTCTGTACGCTGTTCAGCGCGCCTTTAGCGTAATCAGACAGCACCAGCGCCCCCGCTTGCGTCAGCGATTGACGCATACGATCGTGAATCGGCTGCGGATCAATCTGCTCAAAACCCTCTTCGAAATCGAGGCGAATCAGCTGCTGATTGCGCGACAGCACGCGCAGCTTGGTGATGGTTGGATGACTTTGCACTGCCACAAAATCACAGTCGACATTAACCTTCTGCAGGGTTTCACTTAGCACGCGCGCAGCATCATCGGCGCCCGTCAAGCCAATCAGCCGTGATGCTGCACCGAGCGCAGCAATGTTCATGGCGACGTTTGCCGCGCCGCCTGGACGCTCTTCAATGGTATCCACTTTTACCACCGGCACCGGCGCTTCCGGGGAAATACGGCTGGTTGGGCCATACCAATAGCGATCTAACATTACATCGCCGACGACCAGCACAGTGGCCTTGCCAAAAGTGGGCAGTGTTACTTTCATTCAGAGACTCCAACACGGTCAAAATAATGCGCGGGATATTACCACATAAGCCATCAGGCTCACTGTTCCACGCTGTCAGATTCGGTGCCGCTTAACCAACGCTGCCAACTGTTGTTGACCACCGCGCGCTCAGCGACAAAGGCTTCAGATGCCACATGGCCCGGCAATTCCTGCAGCGCCAGATGGTGCAGCGCATCACGTAACGTGACGTAAGCATGCGTTAAAGCCTGCGCCTCTTCATCCGGCATAATGCCGTGACGCGCCATTAACTCGAAAATGCGGACGTTATCCGACCAACGCGTCAACGCTGGCTGATGGGCCGCGTAGCCTAAGACAAGATATTGCGCGATGAATTCAATATCGGTGATACCGCCCTCATCGGTCTTAATTTCCCAGCGACCTTTATGTTTATTGCTGAGATGCGCACGCATTTTTTCACGCATTTCACGCACTTCTTTTTGCAACGTCTCGAATTCACGCGGCAGGCAAAGAATGCCACGTCGAATCTCATCAAAGCGTTCACATAGTGCAGGTTCGCCAAACACAATGCGCGCACGCACCAGCGCCTGATGTTCCCAGGTCCACGCCTCGCTGCGCTGGTATTCGTTAAATGCAGCAAAGGTACTGACCAGCATGCCCGCCGCGCCAGAAGGACGCAGACGCGCATCCACTTCATACAAAATGCCGGACGACGTGCGCGTACTAAACAGATGCATCACACGCTGCGCCAGGCGCAGATAGAACTGACGACCATCAATGACCCGCTCGCCATCGGTTTCAGCATCATCCGGACAATCATGCAGGAACACCAAATCAAGATCAGAGCTATAACCCAGCTCCCAACCACCGAGCTTGCCGTAACCGACAACCGCAAAACCGCGCTCGTTGTCGCTGGTGAGATGCGATGGGCGACCATAGCGCTGCACCATCATCTGCCAGGCTTGCTGTACCACCGATTCGATAATCGCTTCTGCCAGCCAGGTTAAGTGATCACTCACTTTCATCACGGGTAGCGTTTCAGCAATATCGGCAGCGGCGATGCGCAGATGCTGCGCCTGTTTAAACTGGCGTAATGCTTCCAGCTGCTGCTCTTCGTCATCGGTAGGAATACGCAGCAGATATTGGCGCAGTTCGTCGCGGTAAGCGTCGGTCGCGGTAGGTTGATACAGCGTTGCGGGATCGAGTAGCTCATCCAGCAGCAGCGGATAGCGCGCCAGCTGGCTGGCAACCATCGGTGATGCGGCACACAGGCGAATCAGATGACGCAGCGCGCCATGATATTCGGTAAGTAATTCCAGATAAGTGCTGCGCGTCAGCACGCCCAGCAACAGCGGTGTCAAGCGGTTCAGCAGCACATCCGCATCTTCGCGCGGGCAGACTTCACTGAGCAGACGCGGCATCAACTGATCAAGCGCCAGACGACCGCGCGGACCAATGGTGCGGCGGCTCACATCCTGGCGGAAGTTGTTCAACGCGTTGTAAAGCGCGTGACGCTGCGCATCGTCCAGCTGCGGCACAACCGGGACGAGATCGCTCTCTTCCAGTGCGTCCTGCCACAAACCGGCAAATTCGGCCAACTGCGGCTGGTCGTCGACATCCGGCGCATCGTCGCCAATCAGCTCATCAAAGATGGCGCGCACACCGGCCATTTGCAGCTCCAGCTGCGCCATCAGAGCGCTCCAGTCTGCCGCGCCCATCGCCCAGGCTAAGCGCTGGCGGTCGAGTTCGTTCTCTGGCAGCGTTTGCGTTTGCTCGTCATTAATACTTTGCAGCAGGTTTTCCAGCCGACGCAGGAACAGATAGGCTTCACGCAGATGCTCGATCTGTTTTTGACTTAACAAAGCCAGCTCGCCAATCGCTTCAAGCGTAGGGAGCAAGGAACGCAGTTGTAGTGAGCGCTCACGTCCACCGCGAATTAGCTGGAAGACCTGCACAATGAATTCTGTTTCACGAATGCCGCCGGCACCGAGCTTGATATTGTCTTTCAAGCCGCGTCGACGCACTTCGCGCGCGATCATGCCCTTCATGTTACGCAGCGATTGAATCACGCTGAAATCGATATAGCGTCGATAGACGAATGGCCGCAGCATTTGCTGCAATTCCTGGCTCCGGTGTCCGTGATCGTCGCCCATCAGGCGGGCTTTGACCATTGCATAGCGTTCCCAGTCGCGGCCCTGCTCCTGATAATAGTCTTCAAGTGCTGCAAAGCTCAGCACCAGCGGACCGCTATCACCGAACGGGCGCAGACGCATATCCACGCGATAGACAAACCCATCCACCGTTGGCTGATCGAGCACTTTGATCAGCCGCTGCCCCATGCGCGTGAAGAATTGCGCATTGTCGAGCTCGCGCCGTCCACCTTGCGTAACGCCATTTTCCGGCCAGGCAAAAATCAGATCGATATCAGAAGAGAAATTGAGTTCACAGCCGCCGAGTTTACCCATACCAAGAATCAACATCGGCTGAGCTTCACCGGCTTCATTGCATGGCGTACCGAAATCACGGCTGCAATCCTGCCAAACCCAGTCGCGTGCGGCAGCGATGAGAATTTCCGCCAGCGTACTGAGTTGCTGCAAACTTTGTTCGGTAGTGGCGTGTTGCAGCGCCTGCATCCAGGCGATGCGCACCAGCATGTGACGACGGAACAAACGCAGTTCGCGCATCAGGGAGGTTTCGTTATCAACGGCTTGCAGCGCGTCCTTCAGCCAGCTGGCATAGTGCTGCCACTCATCTGGCGCAGGCGCTTGCTGTTGCAGATGCTGCCACCATTCGGGATGCTGCTGCAGGTTATCGAGGATAAAGTCACTAAAAGTCAGCGCGCCCGCCTGTTCTGGCGTGAACGCTGAGGGTGGCAAATTAAGTCGCTCTGCCACATTAGCCAACTGCGCCTGCATTAGCGCCGGTAACGGTAACAACATCTTCTCTCCCTGATTGGATTTTTCGTTAGCGTTTGATTCCGCTATTGAGCCAGAACGGCGCTGGTTTAATCGCCAGATTCACCAGTTGCATTAAGCCGTGATTCTGTTTGACGCGAATGGAATGCTGTAACTCCAGCCAGCCTTCCAGCCAAACATTCACCTCTTCCGCCGGATAAGCGCCCGCCAGCAGATTCACCGCCAGCAGCTGGCGATTCAGGCGCGTCGCTTTATCCTGAAACTCATTGAACAGTTGCACGTCCACGAAGGTTTCACGGAGATCGGCTGAGATGCGGCTCAGCATAATATCGCTGAAGCGCTTAAACGATCCCTGCAGCTTGCTTTTGCTCTTGTCGTCGAGCCAGTTTTGCCACTGCGACTCCACCAGCCAGTGAGTAAGCGCTAACTGGGCTTCAACGGAGGTCAACGAGAAACACGTGGTTTCTGCATTATTCTCTTCATCGGCCAGCAACTCTTCCTGACGGGTTAACTTCTGGCGCAGATCGCTGCTGGCCTTGCGAGGCACCAACGCGCCAAACAGTGAGAACGCCTGACGCAGCGTTTCCAGCGCATCAATCACCGCCGCTTTGGCCTCTTTATTACCACGCAGCCACACTTCTTCATGGTATTGCCAATGATTCAGTGCCGCCGTCATCGCGTTAATCATGCCCTGCTCAACCGACGCTTTCGCGGCGATTTTCTGCAACGGCAACGTACGGATTGGACGCGGTAAATTCCCCTGCGCCAACTGGTAGCCACGCGCAGCTTTGCTCAGGCTGCCGAGACGCAAACCGCCCATCGCAACCAGCGCTTCAGCGAATTTCAGCATGTCATCGCGCTGCCCACTTTTGAGCTCCAGCTCGACTTCATAAAGCGGTTCACTGAATTCACCGGCAGCGACTTCGCCGCGGTCAAATGCCACTTCAATTTCACTGTCGCCAAATTGCACCAGCCAGGCTTCGCGCTGGAAATGGGTGCTGAACAACGGCTGCAGGCGCGATTGCAGTGCGGCGATATCGGTGTCCTGCGGCCAGATCTCGGCCGGCAGGCGCGCGATATCCAGCTGCGGCTCGGTGAGATCAACATTATATTCAGGACGCTGATGCAAGCCGCCGACGGTTTTACCGGCAGCTTTCAGTGTCATTTCATAGCGTTGGTCAACGCCACGAATACGCAGGCCCATATCCCAACGACGCAATTGGTTGTCGTCGGTTTCATAATAGACATTAGTCAGCTCGCGCGCGGCGAAGTGCTGATGTGGCCACGCGGCAAGCTTTTCAGCCAATTTTTCGGCGGCTTGCGGTGTAGCAATGAACTTTAATTCGATTTCGATGGTCATAATTTTTTATTCAATACGCTGCTGGCACTTACGAGTTTAATCTGGCGAAGAGTAATGCACCGGAAGCCCGCTGTCTCCGCTTTCTTGTGCTTTTACGACCCTTTTCGCACCGGATTGAGACCAGGATAGTTCTCATTCAGATTTTTGAGAAGCGTCTCCAGACTGTGCCGGTAATTTTACGCCATTAAGAAAAAACGACATCGAATGAAAAAAATCACACTTGCTGCCCTTTCTTTGCTGGCTTTCAGCGCCATCACGCCTGCTCATGCTGCTGACGAAAAGCGTTACATCTCCGATGAATTATCCACTTGGGTGCGCAGCGGTCCAGGCGATCAATATCGCCTGATCGGTAAGCTGAACGCCGGAGAGGAAGTCACCTTGCTGCAGACCAATAACGATTCTCAATATGGTCAGATTCGTGATGCAGAAGGCAAAACCAACTGGATTCCACTGTCGCAGCTGAGCGCCAATCCGAGCCTGCGTACCCGCGTGCCGCAGCTGGAGCAGCAGGTTAAAGACCTGACGGCCAAGCTGGCGAATATCGATAACAGCTGGAATCAGCGCACGTCCGAGATGCAAAACAAAGTCGCCAACAGCGACGGCACCATTGATGGCCTGAAAGCCGAGAATCAGAAGCTGAAAAATGAGCTGATTGTCGCGCAGAAGAAAGTGAGTGCCGCCAACGTGCAGCTGGATGACAAGCAGCGCACCATCATCATGCAGTGGTTTATGTATGGTGGCGGCGTGCTGGGCGTTGGTCTGCTGTTGGGTCTGTTGCTGCCGCACATGGTGCCGCGTCGCAAGAAAAACGATCGCTGGATGAACTAACGCGCCACGCAGATTTGTTCTTTTATTTAAGGGGATCGTAAGATGCCCTTTTTGGCGTGCCCGATATTTAGCCAAAGTATGCAACAATAAAGTAACAAGCGTGCTCAGCACGCAATTTCTGATTTGTCTCTGGAGTGGTTGAGTGAAGACGTTTCTGGTCGGTGGCGCAGTGCGCGATGCCTTACTGCGTTTGCCGGTAAAAGATAGAGATTGGGTGGTTGTTGGCGCGACGCCAGATTCGATGCTGGCAGAAGGTTATCAGCAGGTTGGCCGGGATTTTCCGGTTTTTTTGCATCCGCGCAGCCGTGAAGAGTATGCGCTGGCGCGTACGGAACGCAAAAGCGGCAACGGTTACACCGGTTTTGTGACGCAGTTCGCGCCGGATGTCACGCTCGAGCAAGATCTACAGCGCCGCGATCTCACCATCAATGCTATCGCCCAAAGCGACAGCGGCGAGCTGATTGATCCTTATGGCGGTCAGCGCGATTTGGCAAAACGCCAGCTGCGCCATGTATCCGCCGCCTTTAACGAAGATCCGCTGCGTGTATTACGCGTGGCGCGTTTCGCCGCCCGCTTTGCCCATCTTAATTTCCGTATTGCCGATGAAACCCAGGCGCTGATGCGTGAAATGGCTATCAGCGGCGAACTGGCGCATCTCACCGCAGAACGCGTGTGGAAAGAGACGGAAAAAGCGTTGCTGACGCACAATCCACAGGTCTATTTCCAGGTGCTGCGTGACTGCGGCGCGCTGCAGGTGCTGTTCCCGGAAATTGATAACCTGTATGGCATTCCGGCACCGATCAAATGGCATCCTGAAATTGATACCGGCATCCATGCGCTGATGACGCTGGCGATGTCCGCCGCGCTCTCGGATCAACTTGATGTGCGTTTCGCTACGTTGTTCCACGATGTCGGTAAAGCGCTGACGCCACCGGAAAAATGGCCGAGCCATCATGGTCATGGCCTCGCGGGCGTGCCTATTGTTGAAGCGCTGTGCCAGCGCCTGCGCGTGCCAAATCAGGTGCGTGATTTGGCGTTAGTGGTGACCGAATTCCATGACGTGGTGCACACCATTGAGCGCCAGTCAGCGGACGCATTAATCGCGCTTTTTGATCGTATCGATGCCTGGCGTAAGCCTGATCGCGTGGAGAAAATGGCGCTGACCAGCGAAGCGGATGCGCGCGGGCGTGCGGGCCTGGAAAGCATGGCTTATCCGCAAGGCGACTATTTGCGTCTGGCGTTTACGCTGGCGCAAGCGGTACCCACCAAAGATGTGGTTGCAGCAGGCTTTAAAGGGGCAGAAGTGCGGGAAGAGTTGACGCGTCGGCGTGTTGCGGTGCTGCAGGCGGAATTGATTAACGCGCGGCCAGTGTAACCGGCCGCGCGGGATGACTTACATAAAGATGGCGTAAACCACGGCCGCCACAATGAAGCGGTAGATAGCGAAAGAGACAAACGAAATACGCTTGATCAGCTCAAGGAACACTTTGATTGCCAGCAGCGCCACAACGAAGGCGGTGACAAAACCGACGGCAAACATCGGGAAATCCTGCATTGTCAGGAAGCCGAGGCTCTTGTAGAGATCCAGTCCGGTTGCACCAATCATCATCGGCACCGCCAGAATGAACGAGAACTCCGACGCCGCATAACGGCTCACGCCCATCAGCATACCGCCAGAAATCGTCGCACCTGAGCGCGAGAAGCCCGGCCACAGCGCCAGACACTGGAAGCAGCCAATCATAAACGCTTGCAGATAAGTGATATCGTCGACGCCCACTGCTTTAGGTTGCTTTGGCTTAAAGTATTCCGCCACCAGCAGCAGCACACCGCCGACCACCAGCGCATACATCACGTTGATCGGGTTAAACAGCGTTTTGATTTGGTCGTGCAGCAGCAAACCAATCACCACCGCCGGCACCATGCCCAACAGAATATGAATCAGCGTCAATCGACCTGTACCAACACCTTCATGTTTGACCTCACCGAAGTGAATGCCGATCAAACCAAACAGGCGGCGCCAGAACATCACGACCACAGCGAGGATGGAACCGAGTTGAATCACAACTTCGAAGGTTTCAGCGGTCTGGCCTTCAAAACCCAACAGATGACCAACAATTATCATGTGGCCCGTGGAAGAGACCGGCAGGAATTCCGTGAGGCCTTCTACAACCCCCAGGATTGCAGCTACCCAAAGCTGGTGAATGTCTGCCATCAAAATATTTCCTCTATCCGTTTTAAACAGTAAAAAGGCGGTCGCAAAGGGCTACCGCCTGAAATTATGCCTGCGTCACGCTGAAGGAAACCTTAAGAAATTCGGTCACTTCCTGCTCGTTAGCGCAACGGCCTCAAGTGAGACACACCATAATTTGGTTTGGTTTCATTGTGATGGCAATCACGGAAGTTTTATTTCGGAATAGTCCCGCGCTCAATACGCACGCCAACGCTGGCCGCCTGGGCTACAGCGCCCGGTTTACCTACCTTTATACGTACTCCGGGGGTTTTGAAACGATTCATCAACAGATCGGCGATTTCTTCTGCCACCCTTTCAACCAGGGCAAAACGCTGACCTTGCAGATGATTGAGGATCACTTCGGTGACATCGGCGTAGCTCAGGCAATCATTCACATCGTCGCTGGCCGCGGCCTGACGGTTGTCCCACGCCATTTCGACATCGAGCACCAGCTTCTGCTGCATACCCTGCTCCCAGTCGTAAACGCCAATAGTCGTGAACACGGTAAGCTGCTCGATAAATACGATATCCATGATGTCAGTCTCTGTTTTTGGCTAAGCCGGATACCACTTCCGGCGGATTATGCGTATTATCCACGCTTATCGAGAACAAAACGACCCAAAAGGAACGGTACGACGCTATGAGTGCTATCGCGCTTGGTATGATTATTTTCGCGTATCTTTGCGGCTCGATTTCCAGTGCGATACTGGTCTGTAAACTGGCTGGTTTACCCGATCCGCGTTCGCAAGGCTCAGGTAATCCTGGCGCGACAAACGTTTTACGCATTGGTGGCAAAGCCGCCGCTGCCGCAGTGCTGATTTTCGATGTGGCAAAAGGCATGCTGCCGGTGTGGGTCGCTTATCTGCTGCACGTTGCCCCGCTCTATCTTGGCCTCACGGCGATTGCCGCCTGTCTGGGCCACATCTATCCGGTGTTCTTTCGTTTTCGCGGCGGTAAAGGCGTGGCGACGGCCTTTGGTGCGATTGCGCCGATTGGCTGGGATTTGACGGGATTAATGACCGGCACCTGGCTGCTGACGGTGCTGCTGAGCGGCTATTCATCGCTCGGCGCGATTGTCAGCGCGCTGATTGCACCGTTTTATGTGTGGTGGTTCAAACCGCAATTCACTTTCCCCGTTTCGATGCTCTCGTGCCTGATTCTGTTACGGCACCACGACAACATCCAGCGCCTGTGGCGCGGTCAGGAAAATAAGATCTGGAAGCGGAAAAAGAAGAAATAAAAAAACCGGCGCGAGGCCGGTTTTTTCGTTTTAGATGGCGGGTAATTCTGCCAGCGGCCAGCGCGGTCGCACACTGACGCCGAGTCCACCACTGGTGCCGCCTTTGAGGCGCACCATGCCAGCGTAAGCAATCATCGCGCCGTTATCAGTGCAAAACTCAGGGCGTGCATAAAACACTTCGCCGCCACGCTTTTGCATCATCTCAGCCATGCGCTCACGCAGCGTGCGGTTCGCGCTGACGCCACCCGCAATCACCAAACGTTTAAAGCCGGTTTGCTCAAGCGCGCGTTTGCACTTAATCATTAAGGTATCAACCACCGCATCTTCAAACGCGCGAGCGATATCCGCACGGGCTTGCTCGTCGCCCTGATGCTCGCGAATGGTGTTCGCTGCAAAGGTTTTCAGGCCGGAGAAGCTAAAATCCAGCCCCGGACGATCGGTCATTGGGCGTGGGAAGCGGAAACGGTTTGGCGTGCCCTGCTGCGCCATACGCGACAACATCGGTCCGCCGGGATAATCCAGCCCCAGCAGCTTGGCAGTTTTATCAAACGCTTCGCCTGCCGCATCGTCAATCGATTCGCCCAGTAAGGTGTATTCACCAATTCCGGTCACGCTGATCAATTGTGTATGTCCGCCGGAAACCAGCAGCGCAACAAACGGGAATTCCGGCGGATTCTCTTCCAACATTGGCGCCAGAAGATGCCCTTCCATGTGATGCACCGGCACCGCCGGCACATTCCAGGCGAACGCCAGCGCACGACCAATGGTGGCGCCAACCAGCAGCGCGCCCACCAATCCGGGTCCGGCAGTGTAGGCAACGCCATCAATCTGTTGTGGTTCAAGGCCTGCTTCTTTCAGTGCCGCCTGAATCAGCGGCACAGTTTTACGGACGTGGTCACGCGATGCCAGTT
Organism: Pantoea sp. YR525; assembly: GCF_900116775.1. NCBI lineage: Bacteria > Pseudomonadati > Pseudomonadota > Gammaproteobacteria > Enterobacterales > Erwiniaceae > Pantoea > Pantoea sp. YR525. The sequence goes on along the minus strand of NZ_FPBU01000003.1, from coordinate 191,149 downwards.
CCGGCACCACTCCGCCGTAATCGGCATGCAGTTTCACCTGGCTATATAGTTGATTTGCCAGCAGACCGGACGCATCGTCATAAATCGCGATGCCGGTTTCATCGCAGGACGTTTCAATACCCAGAACTCGCATAGCTTTTATCACCCTCTTCGTGCGGCGCGCAGTGTAACACAGGCAATTCTCACGCCAGAGACTTTGCCCCTGAAAAAGTGTTTTTCTGTCGCACAAAGAGTGCGCTATACTCCACGGCCTGAAAAAACCGGCAGCCGCGATGGCATATGCCCCTGTTGGTTCTAAATTATACATGGTGCTTTACAAGTCGGCCGCGGCTGGAGTAAAATGCTGCACCATTTTGAAATGTGCTGGCGCCGCAGTCAGCAGCAAAAACCGAATTTTATCGAGGTAAGAGTTACATGCCGGTAATTAAAGTACGTGAAAACGAGCCGTTCGACGTAGCACTGCGTCGCTTCAAGCGTTCATGCGAGAAAGCAGGTGTTTTGGCAGAAGTTCGTAGCCGTGAGTTCTACGAGAAGCCTACCACTGAGCGTAAGCGCGCTAAAGCATCTGCAGTTAAGCGTCATGCCAAGAAACTGGCTCGCGAAAACGCACGCCGCACTCGTCTGTACTAATTTCTTGCGGAAGCTTGCTTCCGCCGCGTGATAAACGCAGACAGAGTCAAGTAAAAGGCCGTGCTTTCCGAAAGGAAGCGCGGCTTGTTGTCGTTTATGAGCTGAAAAATCGGGGCTTATGGCTGGACGAATTCCACGCATATTTATCAACGACTTACTTGCCCGCACGGACATCGTGGATATTATCGATGCCCGCGTTAAGCTGAAAAAGCAGGGTAAGAACTATCACGCGTGCTGTCCTTTCCATAACGAGAAAACCCCCTCTTTCACCGTAAGCGGTGAAAAGCAGTTTTATTACTGCTTCGGCTGTGGCGCCAAAGGTAACGCCATCGACTTCCTGATGAATCACGATCGTCTGGAATTTGTTGAGAGCGTTGAGGAACTGGCCACGCTTCATGGCTTAGAAGTGCCGTATGAAGCGGGCAATGGTCCTAGCCAGATGGAGCGCCATCAACGTCAAAGTCTTTATCAGTTGCTGGATGGCCTGAACGGCTTCTATCAACAGAGCCTGCGTAATCCACAAGCGCAATCTGCACAGAATTATCTCGCCACGCGTGGTCTTAGTCAGGAAGTGATCGATCACTTCGCTATCGGCTATGCGCCTGCCGGTTGGGATAATGCTCTGAAGCGCTTTGGGCAGCAGAAAGACGATCGCGAATCACTGATGGAAGCGGGCATGTTGGTCAGCAATGACTCAGGCCGCACCTACGATCGCTTCCGCGATCGCGTGATGTTCCCTATTCGCGATAAGCGTGGCCGCGTGATTGGTTTTGGTGGCCGCGTGCTGGGCAACGATACGCCGAAGTATCTGAACTCGCCTGAAACGCCGATTTTCCATAAAGGCCGCCAGTTATACGGACTTTATGAAGCGCAGAAAAATCATCCGCAACCCACGCGTTTGCTGGTTGTCGAAGGTTATATGGACGTGGTGGCGCTGGCGCAATTTGGCATCGATTATGCCGTTGCATCGCTGGGCACCTCGACCACTGCTGAACACGTTCAGCTGCTTTACCGCTCAACGGATACCGTGATTTGCTGTTACGACGGCGACCGCGCCGGACGTGAAGCGGCATGGCGTACGCTCGAAACCGCATTGCCTTACATGAATGATGGCCGTCAGCTACGCTTTATGTTTTTGCCCGATGGCGAGGATCCGGACACGCTGGTACGCAAAGAGGGCAAAGAAGCCTTTGAAGCGCGGATGGAGCAGGCTACACCGCTCTCCACGTTTCTGTTTGACAGCCTGATGCCGCAAGTGGATTTGAGTACACGCGATGGCAAAACCAAGCTGGCGACACTGGCGTTACCGCTGATCAGTCAGATTCCCGGTGAAACGCTGCGCATTTACATGCGTCAAACGTTGGGTAATAAACTCGGGATTCTTGACGATAACCAGTTAGACAAGCTGATGCCGAAGCTGGCGGAAAGCGGAGTGCTGCCAACTGCCCCACCGTTGAAGCGCACCACCATGCGCGTATTGATCGCGTTATTAGTGCAGAATCCGCAATTTGCCTCCATCGTGCCTACACTGGATGGACTGGAGCAGTCAAAAATGGCGGGTTTACCGCTATTTGTGGAGTTAGTCAGTCGTTGTACAGAGAATCCTGGCCTGACCACCGGACAGCTACTAGAGTTATATCGCGGAACAAATTTTAGCCAGCCCCTTGAAACATTGGCCACCTGGAACCACATGATAGTGGATGAAGAGGCGGAAGAAGTATTCCAGGATTCACTGGCAAGTATTTACGATTCCGCTCTCGAACAGCGCCTTGAAGCGCTTATCGCACGCGAGCGAACGGAAGGCTTAAGTGCCATCGAACGCCGCGAGTTCTGGGCTCTAAGCCAGGCATTAGCGAAAAAATAAGATTTTTACTTGGTTAGATCAGTTAGCGCTCTTTAAGCTCCTTTTCTGACTCATTCTCCGGACAAGGCTTGTATATAAGCGAAACCGGAAAAAGGACCGTAGGCGTCGAAGTCAGTTTCGTTACCGCCAGCGCGCAGCAACCGGAGCGTACTGAAGTACGTGAGGATTGCGAGCACTGCCGGGGACGAAAATGACGAGTGAGCCAGGTCCGAACAGAATTCAAGCGGCTTAAGTGCCGATTATAGAAGGGCAAAGGCCCTGGCCGCGATGTAGGCAGCGGCAAAAACACAACGCCTTCACTGTTATTGTTGGCTTTCGCCGCCGACCGACACCAATCTAATTAACAGAAGTGTGGATACCGTCTTATGGAGCAAAACCCGCAGTCACAGCTTAAGCTACTTGTCACCCGTGGTAAGGAGCAAGGCTATTTGACCTATGCTGAGGTCAATGACCATCTGCCGGAAGATATCGTCGACTCCGATCAGATCGAAGACATCATCCAGATGATTAACGACATGGGTATTCAGGTTGTTGAAGAAGCGCCTGATGCTGATGATCTGATACTGAATGAAAACAGCTCCGATACTGACGAAGATGCCGCAGAAGCCGCCGCTCAGGTTTTATCCAGTGTTGAATCTGAAATTGGCCGTACCACCGACCCGGTGCGCATGTACATGCGCGAAATGGGTACCGTTGAACTGCTGACGCGTGAAGGCGAAATTGACATCGCTAAGCGCATCGAAGACGGTATCAACCAGGTCCAATGCTCTGTAGCCGAATATCCGGAAGCGATCACCTATCTGCTCGATCAGTACGATCGCGTAGAAGCGGGCGATGCTCGTCTGTCTGACTTGATCATCGGTTTCATCGATCCGAACGCAGAAGAAGATATCGCGCCGACCGCCACCAACGTCGGTTCTGAGTTATCACAGGAAGACCGTGATGACGACGAAGAAGAAGATGAAGACGATGACGACAGCTCTGATGACGATAACTCAATCGATCCAGAACTGGCTCGCGAGAAGTTTGGCGACCTGCGCACGCAGTACGAAACCACGCGTACCGTCATCAAAGCCAAAGGCCGCAGCCATGCTGACGCCGTTGCCGAAATCCAGAACCTCTCTGAAGTGTTCAAGCAGTTCCGCCTGGTACCGAAGCAGTTCGACTACCTGGTAAACAATATGCGTGAAATGATGGAGCGCGTGCGTACGCAAGAGCGCCTGATCATGAAGCTGTGTATTGAACTGTGCAAAATGCCGAAGAAAAACTTCATCACGCTGTTTACCGGCAACGAAACCAACCCAAGCTGGTTCAAAGCCGCGCTGGCGATGAACAAGCCGTGGTCTGAGAAGCTGCTGGAAGTTGAAGATGATGTGAATCGTTCGCTGTACAAACTGCAGCAGATCGAAGAAGAAACCGGCTTGACCATCGAGCAGGTGAAGGACATCAACCGTCGCATGTCTATCGGCGAAGCCAAAGCGCGTCGTGCGAAGAAAGAGATGGTTGAAGCAAACTTACGTCTTGTTATCTCTATCGCCAAGAAATACACCAACCGTGGTCTGCAGTTCCTCGATCTGATTCAGGAAGGCAACATCGGTCTGATGAAAGCCGTTGATAAGTTTGAATACCGTCGTGGTTATAAGTTCTCAACTTACGCCACATGGTGGATTCGTCAGGCTATCACCCGCTCTATCGCTGACCAGGCGCGCACCATCCGTATTCCGGTGCATATGATTGAGACCATCAACAAACTCAACCGTATTTCGCGTCAGATGCTGCAGGAAATGGGTCGCGAACCGACGCCGGAAGAGCTGGCTGAACGTATGCTGATGCCTGAAGATAAGATCCGCAAGGTGCTGAAAATCGCTAAAGAGCCAATCTCTATGGAGACGCCGATTGGTGATGATGAAGATTCGCATCTGGGCGATTTTATCGAAGACACCACGCTGGAACTGCCGCTGGATTCCGCTACCTCGGAAAGCCTGCGCTCAGCGACTCACGACGTGCTGGCTGGCCTAACCGCGCGTGAAGCTAAAGTTCTGCGTATGCGTTTCGGTATCGATATGAACACCGACCACACGCTGGAAGAGGTTGGCAAACAGTTTGACGTAACACGTGAGCGTATTCGTCAGATCGAAGCCAAGGCGCTGCGTAAACTGCGTCACCCAAGCCGCTCAGAAGTACTGCGTAGCTTCCTTGACGATTAATCGTTGTCGAGACGAAAAAACCCCGGCTTGCCGGGGTTTTTTATTGCCTGAAGAGTCACTCTATCAAGCATTACTTTGCAGCCAATCATGCAGTTGACGATAGGATGCGGCCATCTCTTCCAGCGTCGCACGATTTAACCCGCTCGGATTAGGCAGCACCCACAAACGCGTTTCACCCAGCGTTTGCGGCTGCTCGCCCCACTCAACTTTGCGCTGACGAAATGCTTTCTGGAAGGCATCTTTGCCCAACACCGCCAACGCACGCGGTTGATAGTGCAAAATCTTTTGCTGCAAGCGTGAACCACCGTCGCGTAATTCATCGCCGTCCAACTCGTTAGCCTGCACCGTTGGACGCTCCACCAGCATGGTGATGCCACAGCCAGTTTCCAGCAGCCGCTGCTCCTGCTCGGGCTTGAGTAACTCATGCGTAAAGCCGGCCTGATAAATCACCTTCCAGAAACGATTGCCGGGATGGGCGAAGTGAAATCCAGTGTGCGCCGACGACTTGCCCGGATTGATGCCGCAAAACAGCACCTGTAAATCAGGCGCAATGATGTCGCGGATATCGTGCTCGCTCATGCAATCTCCAGTCCGGCGCGTTGTTTTACCGATCGACGACTACTCGCCAGCATGGTGCGCGCTTCCTCATCATCGGGACAAGCGCGAGCTATTGCCAACGCACCAACCATCTCAGCCAACATGGTGGTCGCCGCGTCATCCGCATGCGGATGATTAAGCTCGCGTAGCGTCAACGCCAAACGCTGCCGCATCGCTTCACGTCGCTGTGAAAACAACGTACGCGCCTCGACGGGTAAATGCGCCATCTCACTCACCAGCGCAGGCATTGGACAACCTTCCCCCGGCGTGTTGCAATGCTGCTCGGATAAATAGCTATCAATCAGCTGATTTAGTCGTTCAGTGGGATCTTTAATTGAGGTGATATCCGCAAAGCGTCGCGCCGAATCGGCAAACATCTCAGCAATCACCGCTTGCACCAGATCTTCGCGGGAGGCGAAGTGGGCATAAAAGCCGCCGTGCGTTAGACCGACGCGCTTCATCAACGCCGCTACGCCAATGCTTTCAGTGCCGTTCTCGCGCATCACCACCGAGGCTTCATCCAGAATGCGCTGTCGTGTACGCGCTTTATGGCTCAGCTTTTCCATCTTCATTGACTCCGACATCGTTGATGGCAATCAGTGTAATTATTACAACCATCATATTCTAGCTTGACGACAAATATTATGATCGTCATATTAAATCTCGTAAATATGATAACCATCATTTAGAGGAACACACCATGTCACAACAACTGGCTTTAATCACCGGCGCATCAAGCGGAATTGGCGCGACCTATGCAAAACAACTGGCAGCACGCGGCACAAACCTGATTCTGGTGGCACGCGATGAAGCCAGGCTCAATCTGTTGGCGCAATCGCTGCGTGAAGCGCATAGCGTTGAAGTCAGCGTGCTGGCTGCCGACCTCACCAACCACGATGATTTGCTAAGAGTTGATCGCGAAATCCAGCAAAACAAAGCGATTACGCTGCTGGTAAACAATGCTGGTATGACTGTCGAAGGCGAATTCATTGACGGTGATATCGCGAAAATACAAACGATGCTGACGTTAAATATCGTTGCGCTGACTCAGCTGGCCCACAGTGCTGCACAGGCATTTCGTGCACGTCGCAATGGCACAATTGTGAATATTGCTTCGGTGCTAGCGCTGGTGAGTGAATCAGCTAATGGTGCATACAACGCCAGCAAAGCGTATGTACTTTCCCTGACTCGTAATCTTCATCGAGAATTAGCCGAAAGCGGTGTGCGTATGCAGGCTGTGTTGCCAGGCTTAACGCGCACTGAGATCTTTGAGCGCGCAGGAAAATCCATTAACGATCTTCCCGCTGAGATGCTGATGGAAGTGGATGATTTAGTCTCGGCAGCGCTGCGTGGACTTGATGCCGGCGAGCTAGTGACGATCCCATCCGTGGAAGATGTGCAGCTTTGGCAGAATTACGAGGATGCACGCATCGCCATATTGCCCTTCATCTCGCTCAACAAGCCTGCAACGCGCTATTTGTAGTATCGACAAACTTTCGAATGAGCCTGGTCTCAAAAAACGCTGATGATTGGGCGCTTAATAAGCGATAAAGCATGGGATAGTAGATTTTTCTTTTTGAGATCAAAGAGTCAGCTATTGCTTTAATTTTCACCATCCAAATGGTGAACTCTGGATCACCCCAACAAGATACTCTATAATCCCCGCTCCGCTGGCCCCTTAGCTCAGTGGTTAGAGCAGGCGACTCATAATCGCTTGGTCGCTGGTTCAAACCCAGCAGGGGCCACCAAATTTAGTGATTAAAATCATATATTTAAGCCACCCTTAGCGGTGGCTTTTTTGTTTCCTCATTTCAAAGTGGCGATGAAATGGCGATGGAAATTTACTGCTAGCACTCTCAGTCCAGCAATCGAGGCCGGGCTGCAACTGATTTAGAGGGACTCTAGATGAAATGCTTGAACGTCGTTTTGATTAGCACGGCTTTACTGTTTGCCTCATCTGTTACGGCAAATGAAACAGACGCCACCGTTCTGAAAAGTAAACTCAAACCTTGGCAACCTTCAGAGATCACGGTCAGCGGTGAACAAATCACAGTGGTTACACCGAGTGCAGATATCAATTCAGAGATTTACAGTGCGATTATTTCCGGCGGAGTATGTACACCAATCTGGACAAAAGATGTGCCTTCGAGCTATCTGAAAGATATTAAGCAAATCAACGTGACCAATAAATTTAAGACTATTGGTTTCTCTTTCGAAAATCCGCTTAACGTCTGTAAAGAAATGGGGAACTTGATGGAAAAGCCCGCTGCAGCATTGATGCTCGGCAACACCCACACTTACAACGGTAAGTAACTGGTAATAAAAAACCCCGTGTAAACGGGGTTCTAAGTTTGAATTCACATTTAGTGAAGCAATGATGGTTGGCTTGTATGTCCGCCGTTGCTTGCGAAAACAGGCACTCTATTTACTTGCCCCGGACTAACGATAATCATTGCCAGTGTCTCATGCGTTTTAAACGAACAACTGCAATTGATGTTTTGGCACTGGTGGTAACGTTCTTTAGTTTCTTTCGATATGTATCTGCTGCTTTTAGCGTGTGCGGCGGTCTGGCATAGCGGGCAATGCATCATCGGTATCGTCTCCCTGTTGGCTCGTAGGTTTAATACTCTACATTCACAAAAAGAGCAACAAAATTCACTTATTGTGAATCATCATTATCCGATTCTGCCTCGAACTCTACATCGGAAAGTAGCACCTCGAATTCAAGCTGTGTTGTGTACCCGCTATTGCTCAAGTTATGTGTCACCTTGCTGATAATCCAAGGCTGTGCATCGATCACCGATTTAAACCCGTTTACTCTTACCGGCGTTTCTGGGTAGAGATCAGCACGCCCCATAGCCAGCGTAAGCGAGAATTCAGCGACACCGCGTTGCAGCTTTTCCCATTTCGCTTTAGCAGCGCGCATCGCAGTTGCCTTGCTGGAGTAGACCGTCGTCAGCGTAAATACATTATCTTCGTTCCCGGCTAGGTAATCCCCATCTTTTGCCTCTGGTGTCTTGACTGCTTTCGCCTTCGCCTTTTTCGCGGCGGGATGCTGGAGCGCGCGCAGGTGCTGTACTTTAGGCTTTCGCTGCAACTTTACTTTTTTTGGTTTGGGGTCTTTTGTGTGCAACCAACTAGCAGAAACACCGGTATAAGCGCCGCGATCAGCAATACTGAAACTATGCCGGTCGCCATCTTTGCGCGTGATGATCATCTGGGGAATGGGCTTGCCACCGATAGTGACGCCGTTACCCGGTCGGATGAATAACAACCGCCCGGCCTTAACTGCTGCCACCGCGCCATAAAGTGTGGCGAGGCGTGTCAGAAACTTAGCATCGGTTTCCTGCGTCTGGTCAATGTGGGCAACAGCGATTCCTGCGAAACCATCTGCCAGCATCGGTTTCAGGTTATTGCGCCCGGCAATCTGCGTAACGATGTCGCCTAGGGTGGTTTCATGATAGGACGCTTCACGCCGGGAATTTAGCGAACCGCGAAAGTCTGCGCTGCGTGCGCGAATGGTCATGGTGTCCGGTGCGCCGTGGTGCTCCACCTCATCCACGGTAAAGCTTCCCTTGCCGATTAGCGCCTGCCCTACCCAGCCAAGGAACAGCGTCACGACTGCGCCCCGCACCGGCATTGCCACTTGACCGTCTGCGTCGTCAAGTTCGATGTCGAGCTGGTCAGCTTCAAAACCTCGGTTATCGGTAAGCGTGAGAGATATCAGGCGATCCCGGATGTTCGTGGTTACATCCTTCGAATTAACCTTGAGCATGAAGTCTGGGGTTAACTGCGCGCCCATCTGCACCGGCAAGCCACTAATACCCGTCATCCGATTAGCCCTCCCGCCTGTGAAATCAGACTGCCGGCCGCTGACTGGACGCTACCGATAGCCGATGTAATCTGCCCTGGCAGATTTCCCACCCCGCTAATAAGTCCGTCAGCCTGCTTTTTCAGATCACCAAACATCGAGGTGAGGGATTCATCCACTCGCAGAAGGCTAAGGGTGAACATGATTTTACTGGCGGCACCGTTGGGGAAAAATTCGCTGTGCGTATTGGAAATGCTCTCAATTACATACATGCCGTAAATCATGCCGCTGCCACCAATCAAAGGCCATGCCATTCCCTGATCGGCAAGTAGTCGGACGGTCATCAGTGATACAGCGCCGCCGGTAATTTCCGGGCGAAGCTCGCCCGACAACGTAATTTTTTCATCGCCCGGCCCGATAAATTGAGCTGCCGGGCGCTGACCAAAGCGGCTGTTAGTCGGCCAGCGATAATCAATGTTCTGCTGCAGTTCGCCATAGGGCAACGTCTGGCGCATAAACGGCATCATGCCGTAAATCATCATCATCGTTTAATCCTCCCAGCCCATTTTACTGCGGTTTTTAGCCTGCTGATTACGCTGCTCACGCGCCTGATGCTGCGCCATAAGTGCCAGCGCATCATCTTTGGTCATGCCCGGATGCATGTGAATATCGTACTGATAACTGTTCTGACTGCTGTCGGTGTAACCGCCTGCAGCTGAAGGTGCGGAGACAGGCCGATAAGGTGCGCCACCTGTTGCCAAACTGTATTGCAACCCGCCCGTATTAACGCCAGCGCCGCCGGTCGCCATCGGATCAGGTGAAGGCACCTTATCTTTGAGACCGTCGGATTTCGTGTCGATGATGCCGAGTTTTTCCAGCACCCAATCAATGCCGTTACGGAGCTGATCGAGTGCATGGCTCGGAATCTTCAAAGCCTCGGCTAGCATGTTGCCGAACTTTTTGCCCATCTCACCGGCAGAGGCCAGTTCTGATTGGGTGGACTTAACCGGCTCCAGCAGCTTTCCAAACCAGTCCCATAGCCATTTAATTTTGTCACCCACGGCTGCAAAAATTGGCGTAAGCGTACCGAATGAATCACCTATCGGCCCCATCGCTGCAGTGAATCCCTCAGCCATTCCCGAAATAAATGCGCTGATGGGCTCCCAGTATTTTCGCACCAGTAAAGCACCGGCCGCGATTGCCGCCGCCACAGCGATAACAGGCAATGTAATAGTGCCCAATGCAGCCGCTATCGAACCGCCCGTAATGCTAAATGCTGTGCCAAGCAAGCCAGCACCGGCAATCAACAAATTAACGCCCGCTATTACCGGCCATGCAACCAGACCAATTGCACCCAGCACGCCGACAATGATCAGACCAGCACCTGCAACTTTCCCTAACCCACTTGCCACTTCAGGGTTAGCTTTAATCCAGTTATCAATTTTCAATAGATATTCAGCCGTTCCCTGTGTGAGCTTGCGAAGGCCGCTATCTTGCTGGTCGAATAAATCTGTACCGATTGCTTCATAGGCCGACTGAAGCTGTTTAAGATCACCACCGAGGTTGTCCTGCATTACCTCGACCAGCTCTGCCGTTTTGCCGTCTGAAGCCTTAAAGCTGGCTGTCAGCTGATCAAGCTTGCCGGAAGATGCCGCAGCCATAAGAACCGCCGCCGAGGAGCTTGCCTCCTCACCGAAGATGGTTTTCATGTACTCCGCGCGCTGCCCGGTTCCCAGCTTGTTTCGGTCAAAGCTGGCTTGCATCTCTTTCAGGATGGTAAAGATTGGGCGGGTGTTACCTTTCTTGTCGGCGGTTTTAATTCCTAACTCTGATATCGCTTTATACGCCTGTCCGGTAGGTGCCTGCAGGCGACTCAATACCGCGCGGCTTCCTGTCCCCGCCATTGAGCCGGTAATCTTGGCATCATGAAGTGCACCTACCATTGCCGCTGCCTGCTCAATACTGACACCGGCATTTTTAGCAACCGGCGCAGCATAGGTGAGCGCATCACTCAACCCATCAAAATCCGCGGCTGTTTTATTCATGGTCATCGACAGCACATCGCCAATATGCGCAACCTTGTCATTGGAGAGCTGGAAAGCTGATTTCATCCCCATTAGCAGTCCGGCGTTTTCTTCCATCGTGCGCTTGTTTGCCAATGCCATGTTGAGAGTAACCGGCGTTACTGCCTTAATTGCTGCAGCATCTCCGCCACCTTTGGCGATGATAATCTGCGCGCCTGCCGCATCATCAGAGGAAGCCGCCGTGGTATCGCCGAGCTGCCTTGCCTGTGCTCGCAGCGCTTTCATTTCTGCCGAATCTTTGGATAGCCCTAGCACAGCCTGTAGCTCAGAGTTTTTCTGTGCAAAATCAAAGCCCGGTGTAAGCAGCGTTTTTGTTGCCATTGCACCCACCGTTGCCGCACCGATTCCAGCAGCCCCGATATTACGCACTTTTGCCGACAGTTCCTGCCCGCGCCGATAACGCTCGCTGGTTCGGTTTAGCCTCTCCTGCTGTGCGTTCAACCGCTGCAGTTCCTGCTTCTGACGACTAAGGCTAAGCGTTGCCATTGCTGAGGCGGATTTCAGCCGCTGCTGCTCACTGCTAAGGTTGCGTGTTGAAATTCCAGCAGCCTTAAGCGCCTCACGCTGCTGTTGTACTGACAGGCGCAAAGAGTTCGATTTGGTTTGTAACTCTGCTGCAGCCTGCCGCGCCTTTTCAAGCGCGCGCGCCTGCTGTGCTGTTGGTCGCTCTGTGTTTCTAAAAGCCACGGCCAAAGCAGCCGCTTCAGCTTTGGCATTTTTCAGGCTTTGTTGCGTGACGGCCAGTTGTGCGCTGGCTTTACGGAAGCCTTCAATCTTACCCGCCTGCGCATCCAGCTCCTTGATGTTGGCTTGCGTCTGGCTAATCTCCGAGGCAAGCCCTTTGGTCGCTTTCTCAACGGCTTTAAATGGGCGAGAGGCTTTGTCTACCGCGTTCAGCAGTACCTGCACTTTGAGGTTATTGCTCATCCGGTGTTGCTCCGCTACGGATAAAGGCTTTGTGCCGCCAGCCCATCAATTCAGCCAACGGCATGTCATACATTTCAGAGGGGGGCCAGTGGAATATAGTGGCAACATCGGCCATTAGATCATTAACCGTCAGGCCGGGCGGCCAATCTATTCGTCCGACTTCGACGATAAAAAACCGATCACCTTACCCGCTAGCGCAATCAAATCAGCCGGATCAAGGTTATTGCATTCCGCTTTAGTCAGCGACGGCGCAGTGATGCGCGGCAGCACGATAATTAGTGAGTCCACATCCGAACCTGCAAGGTCTGAAAGGCGCACACCGCGCAGGCTTCCGGCAGTCGGTTTAATCAGCTCGACCTGTTTAATCTCGGTGTCGCCGCGTTTGAGTGGTGTTTCAAATACCACGGTGTTTTCGTTGTTCATAGTAGCTATCTCTATTCACTGTAGTCAGGGAAAGCCAGCGCCGGTCTGGCGCTGGTATTGGGTTTACACCAGGCCGATGTTTTTGCGGCGCTGTTCGAGGCGGTCAACGCCGTTAACCTTCTCCACCATGTTGATGGTGTCGATTTCGATCAGCTCTTTGCCGTTCCACATCAGTTTGTAATAGGTGCACTTCGAGGTGATTTTGGTTTCGGTGTCTTCGCCCTGCTTGGCTTCGCCAAAGTCAAAGCTCTGGTGCTTCCCGCGCACCTCAACCTCTACCGCGATCTCTTCGCCGGTATCGTCGCGCTGATAAGAACCGGTGAAACGCAGCGGCACGGCAGATGCGCCCCACTGCGTCAGCACCAGTTCATCTATGCCGCCAATGCTCCATTCCACATCGAGCGCGTCATCTTCCAGACCATTGTCGATGTGTGCCGCGCCGCTCATGCCGCCTGCACGGTACGGATCGAGCTTGCGCGCCAGTTTCGGCAGCGTGACGGCGGTAACGACACCCTGATAGCTGTTTGCATCGTTGAAAAGGTTCATCGCCTTTAGTTTGCGTGGCAGTGCCATTTATCCGGCTCCTCAGCTGTTAACGGATGCGGCGAAGGTCGCCAGATAGCTGTCGGTAATGCGCTGGCGGAAGGTGAGATCTTCCAGCGGCGGTACCGGCGTGTAGTCGTAGTCGATAAAGAGCTTGCCCGCTTTGAGCGTGTCTTTGTCGTTGGCGCTCTCGTCATACCAGGCGGACGCACCGAGCAGATAACCGGCGTTTACCAGCTCACGGAACTTGGCATTAATGCCCGCAATAATTTCCTTAACGAGAATCGGCGTTAGCGGTTTGTCAACCGCCCACATGTGCGCCTCGGCGATGGTGTCCGCCAGCACCTGCGCGGTGCGGGTGTAGTTCTCAAACTGGAACAGCGGATCGTCACTGCAGGTGCGGTTGCCCCAGAAGCGGAAACCATCTTTGCGAATTAGCGTGGTGACGTCGGCCTCGTTGAGCAGGTCTGCGTCAGTTCCTACTTGCTGCAAATCCCAGAACACTGACGCCGAAATACCGGTCACGCCGTTAACACCAACGTTCGACAGGGTTTTATGCCAGCCGGTATCGTTGTCGATTTTGGCGCGCAGGCCCAGCGCGCGGGCGGTGGCGTAAGCAACGTCTGACTTATTCGCGGTAGTGTTCCATGCGAGGAAATCCGGCCAGATCACCATTAGCTCACGCTGGCTGAAGTTGTCGCGATACAGGCGGGCTTCGGAAATGGTTTTGCACTCCCACGCTGACACGTAGGCGAAGGCGCGAAGCTGCTGTGCGATGCTGGCAAGTGCGGTGGCGACTTCCAGTGAGTCGAGTCCCGGCACGCCGAGAATACGAGGCTTAACGTCGAGCTGCGTCTGTGCGGCAAGCAGCGCTTTCATGCCAGTGTACTGGCCGTTTTGGTCAGTGCCGCCGATGATATTGGAAATGGTTTCAGCTTCGTCCGCGCCTTCTGCCACGCGCACCACGACGGTGACGGGCTTTGACTGGTCAGCGATTGCCTGTAGCGAGGCTGAGAGCGTGCCTTTCACGCCAGCCTTGCCAACTGCGCCCTGCACGTTGGTGATCAGTACCGGCGTATTAAGCGGAAACGTTGCCGCATCCGCATCCTGCGCGGTGCAGACCATGCCGACAATTGCGGTTGATACGGTGGAGATGGTGCGCGTGCCGTCGTTGATTTCGACGACGCGGACACCGTGATGATAATCTGCCATCTGTTGCACTCCTGGTTAAAGGTGTGCTCAGGGTGGCAGTTCAGGCGGGGCGGTGCATGCGATTGCGGTTTGCTCATGAACAGGCAGACAGAATCCGGGCAAACGCCCGGAGGTGTTTCAGTTAGGCCATTGCGTCGGTGCGCTGTTCTCTTCCGCATAGTCTTTCATCCAGTCAGGGTAAGTGACCGATGCTGCGTTTTCCTTAACGTCAAAATGGTTTGCCCCCCATATAATGGCAGTTCTCAGAAATGCCTCTACCTCTTCAGACACTTTCACGGCGTCATCCGGGGATTCATCAGTGTTGTCATAAAATCCCAGCGTTGCAGGGCTGAAAACTTTCATTTCGGTATCAGTAACCATAAGCCACCCAATGTACAGTCGGCGTTTCACCCGTAACCGGGTGCGTAACTGCCAGAGAAAAACGTGTTTTTGCGACGCCAGATACACCCGGATCCTGATCGCGGTGCACGGCAAGCGAGCGCCCGGCCATAGAGCCTTGCGTGTCATAAGATGGACTCGTCAGGGCGGCAAGCGTTGTCACCTGTGCTGTTTTAAATGCCTTAATGAAAGGCACCCGATAGTAATGCGTGTAATACGTCTGCCCGCCAAGCGCCTGCGGGTTGAAAGCCCCTACCGGCGTCAGTGAAAGAGTTCCCCCCTGCACGGTAAATCCGTTTGGAAACTCAACGTAAAAGTTTGAGCCGTTCATCGTAGCTGCAAACGATGACATATCAGGGATTTGATTTGCGCCGGTACCGACTGCCCGACCTGCGGCTGTTCCCATCAGACCTTTAATCAAAGCAATGGCATCACTTACGGCCTTCGGCGTTGCTGCAAGCACCTCGCTATTGCTGTCGGTGTCGCTGCTCAGGAGCGCCTTGAATGCAGCCTGCACAAATGCCGTTGTCGCAATCTGAGTATCATTTTTTGTTACTGCCGGTGTGGGCGCTTTTGGTATCCCGGTCAGTGTCGGGCTGGCTTTAGGCGCATATTGCTTGTGCGGATCAGCGTCAGCAATGTGCTGCGCCATGAGATTATCTGAGTATGCTTTCACCTCGATCACGGCATTATCAACATACTGCCGGGTCGCCAGCACAACGGCTGGATCGATTTTTAGCGTCACTGCTGTCGTGCTGTTGACGATGATAATCATGCGGACAGTCTGCGTTCGCCCGCTGCCTTCAGCCAGTAGCGGCTTGTAGGTCTCGGCACAGTTAGCAACGGCAATCAAAATGCCGCCTTCGTCATACAGACCAATTTCACGTATCCAGAAACCGCCTTCACCCTCCGGGATAATCTGCTCGGCAACGATCTGGCTGCTGTTGGCGTCGTCAATAGTCAGTGAATTAAGCTGCGCGCGGCGCTTCTCTCCGATGAGTTTCGTCTGCGCTGGATCAGGCGTGGGCAACGTGCCGCCGCCGTCACCGACCGCCATTGATGTGATGTTAACTTTTGTGCCGAGCGCGGCGGCGTTAGCCAGCAAGGCCGCGCCCTGATTGGTCAGCAGGGCAAAATATTTTGTCGTCATGCGCTCACTTCCGTCAGGTCGATAAGATGCACCGCCGCACCGGAATAGACCGGCCCGCCGACGCTGATTAATTCAGGGGTGTAGGGATAAACGGTCAGCTCGTCGCCGCTGTAGCTGGCGACAGCAACCGGGATTGCGCCGTTTGCATCGAGATTGATGGACAGCCCGATCAGATGGCGGCTGCACGGCTTAGCATCCGCAATTAACCGTTCCAGCTCGTTGTACATTTCCTCGGTGATGCCTGTATCAAGCACACCCACATCAAGCCGGAACGTGCCTGGCGTTTCGTTAGTCTTCCACCATTCGATAACGCGGATCAGATAGCCCAGCGGCTCAACCACACGACGGATAGCGCCGATGGTTCCTTTATGGCGGTGCACATACCGCGCTGCAGTAACAACGGCGCGCTTGGTTGATTCACTCCAGCCAGAATCCCAGCGGTCAACCGACCATGCCCACGCCAGATAGGGCAGCAACTGCACCGGGCAGGTTTGCGGGTTCCAGAGCTGGCGCAGCGGCACATTCATCGTGCTGAGAGTCGCCAGCGCTTCAGCGGCGGCGACTTCCAGTGACGACGAGCCAGTAGGCAGCAGGCGATCACTCATCCGAGCCTCCCACGGTCAGCGTGTAGCCGGTGCAATATGCCGCCTGCGTCTTGTCCAGCACCACATCTGCGACAGGCTGAATCAGGTTAACGCGCTGTACGCCCTCAACGTGGATAGCCGCATACAGTGCAGACAGGCGAATGTCGCGGCCCAGCCGTTTCTGTGCCGTGACATAGGCCGCGAGTTTTGCCTCTGATGCCGCGCGAATAGGTTCAGCCTCCGGCCCCGGATAGAGATAAAGCTCAGCTTCGATAGCGTATTCAACGATCTGCGCCGACTGCACACCTACGCGGTCAGCCACCGGGCGCACGTTCTCATCGTTTAGCGCTGCATCCACCACCGCCAGCAGGTCGTCGGCAGCGGTGCCATTACCCTCGCGCGCCAGCACAGTTACCGTAACAACGGCAGGCGATGGACTGATGGCGGACGCGTCCGCCACTCTGCCGTCGGCGCTTCGGGCGTGGTACTCATATGCGCCAGTCGGCCCGGCAACGCTTAAGCCTTCGAATGCAGCGGCGATACGGGCGCGAAAATCATCATTACTTTCCATCACCGCCGCCGTGGGCGGGATGGTCGTTTCGTCTGCCGCTGAAATGGTCAGGCGCTCAACGCCGTTATTCGCACCGAGCTGGTCGAGGTCGTCGTCAAGCGCGTAAGCCACCATCACGGCCTTAGCCGCTTCATTGATACGCTGGCGCAGAATCACTTCGCGATAGGCATTTTCCTGCAGCAGCTTCACGATGGGTTCAGATTCAAGCGCCAACGTGCGGGCGACAGCGGCCTGCTGTTCTTCCGGGTAGAGCGAAATCAGCGTGGCTTTGCGCTCGGCCAGCAGGATTTCATAGTCCAGCGTTTCCACCACGTCGGGCGCAGGTAGCTGGCTCAGGTCGATTGTTGCCATGTTCTCAGCTCACAGGAACGGTTAAGGAAAAAGGTTGCGTCGTGTCGGTGCGGTTGCCGGTTAGCTCGACCACCATGCCGCCGTTGTAATCCGATTCAAAGTTAATGGCGGTGAGTTTGACGCGCGGCTCCCACTGCAGGATCGCCATATAGCAAGCGGACATAATCTGCAGGCGTAGCGATTCGTTTTGCGGCTGGTCAATCAGCGCCGACAGCAGCGATCCATATTTGCGCCGCATCACCCTGGAGCCGAGCGGCGTTAACAGAATGTCGCGCACTGACTGGCGGATATGGTCGAGGTCGTTAAGCGCCTCGCCGGTCTCCCGGTTCATGCCGATATATTTTGCTGCCGTCATTCAGGGCCATCCGTTCTGCTTCCGCCGCGCTGCACGCCACCGTGATCGTGGTCATCTACAACAACGCCGTTCGAGTCGAATTTCCCGCCGCTGTGCTCAACGTTGCCGGTCATCTTGCCACCCTCTGAAAACTCAAACGTTTTGGCTTTTAGGTGCGCAGAACATTCAACCTCTGGCGTACTCAGCAGGATTTTTACCGCCGCCTCAATGGTTGCGGTCTGTATGCCTGTTGCTTTGAGTGCACCGGTTTCCGGCTCGTACTCAATTACTGCGCCGTCAGGGAATGACCAGTGCAACGCATCAGCAGATGCGGATGGGGCGGGGTTGTCATCCGAGAAGATGCCCGGCAGCACAAACCCGGTATCGAGTTCGCCGCCGAGGCATAAAACGAGCACCTGCTCACCTACTGACGGTGCATTCCACGAACGGGTTTTACCCGCACGCGCAGACAGCCAGTGAAGCCAGCCGGTTGTGTTGTTTCCTGTATCCACGCGGCATAACCCGTCGTCAAGTTTTACGGCGGACACGGTGCCAATACGGATTAAGTTGCGCAGCAGGCGCAGAATTTCTGTAAGTTGTTCGTTCATATCTGAATTGTGCTTTCACCTGACAAGTGGAACAATCAACAATGGTCCTGTCATGAACGAACAAACACCAAGCAGAGGCAAAGATGATTGTTTCTAAGATTGAAATAAATGAGCCAAAGGAGTTACTTAATTATTTTTTGAGTTGGCAAAACAATTTTAATGGCATCGTGTTTAGGGGGCATAACGATGAATCTTGGAAACTCACCCCAACATCATTACGCATTAGCGAACGAGACAGGCCCTTATATAAAACGTTATACGGGCATTTCCCTGAAGACATAAAGGAAACTGAGTTTATTCAGGCTGCATATGAATTTAATTACCTGCAAAAATTTTTCATTCGCGCAGACCTACAAGGTTTGAAGGTCCCCAATGATTACATTTTAAGAAACTCACCCCGTGATTTCATTGGAGCAAATGCATTAGAGTATCTAGCCAATCAACAGGAATGGCCTCCCAGAACTCTTGATGAGTTGGCTGGTTTGGCACAACATTACGGAATTCCAACTCGCCTGTTAGATTGGTCTTATGACCCATTCATAGCACTTTACTTTGCATTGAAGGACTCATGGCAAGCTGAAGGTAATTTAAGCATCTGGTGTTTAGATACAAACTTAGTCAGGGTTGTGAGCATGAACAACCCTGACTTTCCCCTAAGGATTATTACGCCACCTTATTTTAACAATCCTAACTTAAATGCACAGAAAGGACTTTTTACATTAATCCCCACAGTGGAAAAAGAGATGGGAATTGTGAACGCGAAATACGAAAGCAGACCACTTGATGAGTACATGGAAGAAAAATTTCCAATGGAAAAATTACTTAAAGGCATTCACCCACTAAAACACATTACATTTCCCCGCCACTCTGCACTACAAGCATACAAATATCTTGAGTCTCATGGATATGGTTCTGAAAAAATCTTCCCAGGGTACAAGGGAATTGCAGACCAGATAATGCAACCACATCAATTCCCATAAATCTAATACAATCTTTCATTACAAGGCTCTTATTTCGAGAGTCTTATAATAATCTCTTGTTCAATAACTATCATGTCGCTCTCACCGATGCCCAGCAGCGGTCGTGATTCGTACTGCACCTCTTTGCCGTTCCGCGATGGCCTGTCCCTCAAGCCATAATGATGCACCCGCACCATGCGCTGCACGCGCCCAGTAAACTCAACTACCGCTTCATTTGAGGTTGCCTGCGCTTTCATGTATTTCGCGGTGCGGAGTTTGGCAAACATCTCGCGCTTAACCCGGCCCTTTTTGCTGCGTATAGGCTGCGGCTTGCGCGGCTTAAACGGCGTGCCGTCTGGTGCCTGCTGGCGCTTGATATTCTGCTGCTGACTGGCGCGCAGCTTCTTCGCGATGTTGCGGGCCATTTCTTTGCGTGACTGCGCAGACAGGTTGCCGATCAGCGCATTGAGGCGGTCGTTAACCAGTTTTAAGTCGCTCATTGTCGCCACTCGCTAACCAGATCACCGCCAGCATAGAGCTGGAAGGGCCGCGCATCGTTCTCAGCTAATGGATTTTCGCCAACATGTTTAACGTGCAGTTCTTCACCCACGCGCTTAACGATCACCCGCTCGCTCAGTTGCAGGTCAATACTGATATCGCTGGCCGTGTCGCTGATAACATCGGCCTTAAATGTGAAGCCGGTCTGTTGCTTTTCTTTGGTCGCCATGATGTCGGGTTCATTCACGCGCAACCATTCCAGCATCGGGACAACCAGCAGATCGATATCGCCTGTGTAGTCGGTGATCACCATGTTCAGCCGGTACTGATATTCAAACGACAGCGAGGTGGCGAGCGTTGACACGATACGCCCGCTGTCAATAAACACATTCAGGCTGTCAGGGTTGCGCTGCAGCAGCGGCACGCTGTCGGTCAGCGCCTTGCGCAGTTGTTGGGGTTTCAGCATCGTGTTGCTCCTGGCACTCTTTAATGATTTCGACCTGCAGCCCGCATGAGGCAAGCGCCGCTTCGAGCTGCCGGTTATCCGCCGCCAGATCGCCCGCCGTTCTCAGGCTATTTCCCGGCACCGGGCAGCTTGTCACGCGCGGACAGCCAATCCAGATAATCTCTGGCGCTGGTGAAGGCGGGGCGGGTGTGCAGCCTGATAACATCGTCAGGCAAAGCAGTAACAGACCAGTCACGGAGTATCGGGTTTGCATCGGTTTCCCTCTGTATGTGTGCTTCTCGCGTCAGCGCTCCGGCGCTGGCTTTGCCCTGCATCAGCCGCAGCGTGGCTTCGCGCTTTTGCCCTTCGTTGTTTTCAGTTTTAAGCCGGGTGATGGCTTTATCCCTGCTCTCGATACCGGCGGACAGTGTGCCGATAACCCGCTGCGCGCTCGCCAGCTCATCGCTGGCAACCGACCAGCGCCAGCCGGTTAACGCCAGCGCCAGAATCGCCACGGCCAGAAGGGTTTCCGTAATGCGGATCACAACGCCCCCTCAAGACACCATGCCAGCTCGCGCACGCGGCGGTTATCCAGTCCCTGATTGAACACGCCTTTCACGTATACCCATCGCGGCAGCTGATAGCAGGCTTCGCGCCAGCGGTTCTGATTCAGCAGCTTTACCATTGTTGAGCTGCAGGCGTTGCCCGTGCCGACGTTGAAGGCCAGCGACACCACGGCGTCGTAAACCTTTTGCGGCACCTTCACGAACAGGCAACGCGTTAACGCCTTTTCCGTGCGGAGCACGTTAGCGATAAAGGTTCCTGCCGCCTGCCGTTCTGTAATGCTTTTTCCCGGCATCACGCCCACAGTGTTGCCGATGCCGTCCGTCCATTTGTCCGCGTCGCACTTGTACGGACTCAGGCGACAGCCTTCGTAATCGGCGATAAGTTTCAGTCCCTCAACCGAGGTGTGAAGCTGCTGAAAGCCCGGCAGCGTGGCGGCAATCGCCAGCACCACGCCCACCGAGCAGCGCTTAACGGTTTGCAGATTCATAGTCACTCCGGCTGATGCGGCCCGTTGCAAAAAGCTGGTAGGTTTTGCGCCGGTAATACCAGCTCACCAGAAACATGCCGACGCCGAGCACCATGCCGAGGATCGTCGCCACGTCCTGCAAATCCCATTTACCGAGCCAGCCCATCACCACGGCAATGCTGTAGGTGATAAAGGCGCTGATGCGCTCCATCGTGATGTTCATGATTCAGTCCCAAAGGTTAACGGTCTCACCCGTTGGCGATTCCGGCAGCTCAGGCAGATCGACCGGCCAGCCGTGCGGCAGTATCGGCCCGGCGTCGGCGAGGCCGGGGTTGGCATCAAAGACCGATTCCGTTACCTGCTCCGTGCGCCCGTAGTGGCGGTAGCAGATATCGTCGACGGTATCGCCCTGCAGCGCGTAAACCCGCGTCACAGCAGGCTCACGATGCAGTTAGGGCGCTCACCGACGCGGCTGATACTGAACCGCGCGTCGCGCCAGTATTCGTCGGCGCTGGCCTCAACTTCTCCGGCCTTCTTCGTGCCGCTGGCGTCATAGCCGCGATAGCGCTCGGCGATGGTGGCGGCGGTGATCGCCTCGACGGCGGCGAGGTAGTGCGTGATTTTTTCGCTCACGCCGTCCAGCGCTTCCGCCGGGACGTCAGCAAGCGTTTTGAAGCCCGCCGCCATCTGGTCGGCGCGCCAGTCGTACAGCTCAGCGTTCACTTCGCTAATCGCCGTTTTCACCGCCAGCCGCAGGCGCTGCGCGGTGACGGTTCCCTCGTAGCGCAGTGACTCGCGCAGATGCTGCAGGTCGATATCAGGCCAGAAAAAGGTGTTCTTTACCGGCGGCTCGGCAGTCTCTGCCGGTCGCTGTGCTGCAATTACCAGCGTGCTCATAGTTGGCCTCAGAAATAGGTGGGCGGTGGAGGACGGCGCAGACACTGAAAGTGCGTTGCCGTCCTGCCGCCCTGCGCGGGGTCGCGTCCGGTCAGCGGCTGGCCTGCGCCTGCTTTTTCATGGCAGTCGCCAGCCGCTCTATGTCTTTTTTCACGCCGCAGCCCTCGTTAAGCTGCAGCGCGCGTTTCAGGTGGTGCATGGCTTCCGGAGTCCCGCCCGAATCGCGATACACATACCCGGCGATTTTGTGCAGCTTGGCGCGCACCTGATCGGGCATGTCTTCGGCGTCGGTCAGCCGGATGGTTTCAAGCAGCGGCGCAATATCGACCGCCTCTTTTGCCGTCCAGGCGCGTGTCGCGGCGCTGGCCACTTCTTCGGCCAGCAGGTACGGCAGGCTGTCGCGTTTGAATCCGTCGGGCGGCACCAGACCGTGCGTTAATGCGTAACGGGCGATTTCGAGCGCGCCGGTTACGTCGCCTGTGTCCAGTCGCCAGATCATGACGGTCATCACGATGGCATCCTGCGCGCCGCGCCCGCTGTTCATCACGCCTGCAATCCACGGCAGGTAGTCGGGCAGGAGCTGGCGCTTTAGCTCAGCCTTGCGCTCTACCGAGTGGACTTTCTTCAGGCGGCGCTTGTCCTCGTTGAGTTTCACGAGCATCTGCTCATAGCCGGTGGCGTGGCGCAGCGGGTTCGCATCCCGCTGCGATTCAGTTTCGGCCTGGACGCGCATCCGGTGACGGCGGGCGGGACTCAGCATGCGTTACTCTCCCGCTGCCGGGGTTTCGGTGGTGGCTGCTGCCGGTTCGCTGAAATCACCGAGCTCGATGTTTTCAATCACGCAGCCCGCCGCGTAGTCCTCCACCACGTAATCCTCGTTAGCGGATTCGTAGTTTTCGATGCGGTCACGCTTCGGCACCTCTTCGATATGGCGGCGCTGCGTGCCTTCCTGCCAGTAAATCGACAGGTTATCGGTGCGGGTGATCATCATGGCGTTCGCCGGGAAGTACGGCACGCGCACCGCTGGCAGGTTGCCGATACGCTTCTGGCTGATGATGACGTCAGCGGCAAGCTGCTCGGTGTTCGCCTGGTCTTTGTTCACAATCGGGAAATACTTATCGGCCAGCAACTGACGACCCACGATGACAACCAGCTCCGGGTCTTCCTGATACCACGGCTCGATCAGGTTATTGGTGGCGTCCATCACCAGCGCGTCGAGGTTCGCGTAATCGCCGTCTTTGCCCACGCGGATTTTGGGCGAAATCACCGTGCCATCTTTCTCCGTGATTTTGCTCATCACGCGGCTCGGCGCTTCGTTGCGGTACTTCTGCAGCCAGCCCACCGCCACGTCCTGCAGCATTGGATTCGCTGCGCGGTTAGAGGTTTTGGCGCGGTGCGTGCCGTTAAAGCCGATCATGATGCGGTCCAGCGCCTGTCGCTGGATGATGGAATCGCGCAGACGCGTCTGGAAATCGTCGTAGCGCGCCCACAGGTCAAGCGTGTTGTAGCGGATGTGGAAATCAAAGTTGACCTGCGCGCACTCATAGCCCTGGCTATCGAGCGAAGAGAAATCAGCGGTTTCGCGCTCGTCGCCGCCAGCGGTGTCGGTGGTGCTGGCAATCGAACCGGACACGCCGACGCCGATTTTTTCTCCCTTCATTTCCGGTACCGGCACGATGTTGATGCGGGTCAGAAACGCGGACGACTCCTGCACGCGGGTCATCAGCTTCTGCGTGACCGACGGCTCGACGCTGAATTTCTTGTTCATGTCGTCGATTTCTACGCCGTTCAGCTCGGCGACGCGGGACATATAGGCGTTAAATTTAAAGCGGGTATTCTTGCGCATTGGCGCTCCTGTTAATCAGTAATCAGGTTTTCTCAATACGGCGTATCAGCAGTCGGTCTGCACGCTGCCTTTGTTGTCGCCGCCGGTCGCAGGCGGACGACGGTTAAAGCCGCCGTCAGTTTTCGCCAGCGTCTCCTGCAGGGTGCTCAGCGCTTCGCGGTCTTTACCGGCTTCCAGCTCAAGCGCCGCGATGCGATCGGAAAAGGTTTTTTCCAGCGCTGTTACCTGCTGCGAATGGTTTTCGCCGTTCTTCTGCACCTGCTCGGCGACGGCAGTGACAGCCGCGCTCACGTCGCTAAAGCGCTCGTCATCGGTTTTTTCTTTGCGGGTAAACAGCTCTTTCACGCGTGACAGCAGCGACGGGCCCGCGTCGGCTTCGTCGTAAAACTCGATCAGGGTTTCTTCGGCGGCGGTAAACAGGTTTTCTTTGTCCTGCTTGCGGGACGCCAGCGGGTTGGCTCTGGCGGTGGCGCTGAAGCTCAGGTATTCGGTGCCGAGGCTTGCCGGGTCGTCGGTCACGGCCAGACCAATCAGATAGGCTTCGCCGGTGTCGGAAAATTTCGGGTTTACTTCAATCGAGGTGTAAACCTTCTGGCGCGCTCTGGTCAGCTCGACCAGCTCCGGCGTGGGATCGATGTAGCCAAACAGCGCGAGCTTGCCCGCAAGCGGCCCTTCGGTGATTTCTTCGGCTTCGACCTTCGTGACGTCACCAAAGCGGCGGAACGTGCTGTCGGCGGCATAGCCTTTGATGTGTTCCATATTGACGCGTGCGCCGTACACGGTAGGGTCATAGTTTTTCGCCATCTGCGAAATCCAGTCGCGGGAAATCTCGCGGCCGTCGGTGGTTGCTCCCTGCACAGCGATGCGGAAACGCTTTGCTTTAGTTGCCATTAATCAGGCTCCGGTCAGTGGGTTGGTTCGGTTCGGGGCCAGTTTCACCGCCGCCACCCAATCCCTCAACGCATGGCCGCCCGCTCATACATCAGCAAACAGCGAGTGCAGGCGCGCCCAATTTGCCACCGGTAGCCTTACCGGCATGAACATGACACCCGGCACCATCATCAGCGATCCGCGCCGTCAGGCTGCGCTGCTTTACTGGCAGGGATTTTCCGTGCGCCAGATTGCGGAGACGCTCGGACAGAAAACGCCGACCGTGCAGAGCTGGAAGCTGCGCGACGAATGGGACAGCATCGCGCCCATCAGTCGCGTGGAAGCCAGCGTGGAAGCGCGGTTGATTCAGCTCATCATGAAAGAGGTCAAGGGGAACGGTGATTACAAGGAGATAGACGCGCTCGGGCGTCAGATTGAACGGCTGGCGCGCGTCGAGCGCTACCGCAGCAGCGGCAACGAGGCGGATCTCAATCCCAACGTGCGCAACCGCAACAGGGGCGAGCGCCAGCCGGTAATCAAAAACGTATTCAGCGACAAGCAGACCGACAAGCTAACCGGCCTGTTTATGGAGGGCTGCTTTGCGTATCAGCTCGGCTGGCATCAGGCCGGACTCGCGCACCGCATCCGCAACATCCTCAAATCCCGCCAGATTGGCGCAACGTTTTACTTTGCCCGCGAGGCGCTCATCGATGCGCTGACCACCGGGCGCAACCAGATTTTCTTATCCGCCAGTAAGGCGCAGGCGCACGTCTTCAAAAACTACATACTCGACTTTGCCCGTCAGGCTGACGTCGACCTGAAAGGCGATCCGATTGTGCTGCCCAACGGCGCGCGCCTTATATTCCTCGGCACCAACGTGCGCACCGCGCAGAGCTACACCGGCAACCTGTACCTGGATGAATATTTCTGGATACCGAAGTTTCAGGAGCTGCGCAAAGTCGCCAGCGGCATGTCGCTGCACAAGAAGTGGCGCACAACCTACTTTTCCACGCCGTCGAGCCTGTCTCACAGCGCTTATCCGTTCTGGTCTGGCGAGCTGTTCAACAAAGGGCGCCGTAACAGAGATGACCGCATAGAGCTGGATCTCTCGCACTCGCACCTGGCGAAAGGCGCGCTGTGCGGCGATGGGCAGTGGCGGCAGATTGTCACGGTTGAGGACGCGCTGACCGGCGGCTGCAACCTGTTCGATATCGATCAGCTGCAGCTCGAGTACAGCCCGTCTGAATATCAGAACCTACTGATGTGTGAATTTGTCGACGATGAGGCCAGCGTGTTCCCGTTCGCCGAGCTGCAGACCTGCATGGTCGACAGCCTGGAAGAATGGACGGACTTTAACCCTTACGCCCTGCGCCCGTTCGACTATCGCCCGGTGTGGATTGGTTACGATCCTTCGCATACCGGCGACAGCGCCGGATGTGCGGTTATTGCGCCGCCGCTGGTGAAGGGCGGCAAATTCCGCGTGCTGGAGCGCCACCAGTGGCGCGGCATGGACTTCGCCGCGCAGGCGCAGTCGATTAAGCAGCTCACCGAAAAATACACCATCGAGTACATCGGCGTGGATGCCACCGGCATCGGACAGGGCGTGTTTCAGCTTGTGCGCCAGTTCTTCCCGGCGGCGCGCGAAATCAAATACTCGCCCGAAGTTAAAACCGCCATGGTACTGAAAGCGAAAGACACCATCAGCAGCGGCCGGCTCGAATACGACGCGGGCCAGACCGATATCACGCAATCCTTTATGGCGATCCGCAAAACCATGACCGCCAGCGGCAACCGTTCAACTTACGAAGCCAGCCGCAGCGAGGAAGCCAGCCACGCCGACGTCGCCTGGGCAATCATGCACGCACTGCTTAACGAACCGCTTACCGCTGCGAGCGGCGGCGATAACCCTTCATTTATGGAATTCTACTGATGAGCAAACGCAAAGACCGCAGGGCATTCACCGCACAAACCCAGACTGCGCAGGCAGCACCGCAGCCGTTCGAGGCGTTCAGTTTCGGCGAGCCGACGGCGGTGCTGGATAAGCGCGATATTATGGATTACACCGAATGCATTCATAACGGGCGCTGGTACGAGCCGCCGGTCAGTTTTCACGGGTTGGCGAAAAGCCTGCGCTCGGCGGTGCACCACAGCTCGCCGCTGTACGTTAAGCGCAACATTCTGGCTTCAACCTTTATCCCGCACCCGCTGCTAAGCCAGCAGGAGTTCAGCAAGTTCGCGCTGGATTATCTGGTGTTTGGCAACGCCTTTGCCGAGCTGCGCCGCAACACGCTTGGTCAGCCGCTGCGCCTTGAAACGTCACCGGCCAAATATACGCGGCGCGGCGTCGAAGATAGCGTGTACTGGTTTGTCGGGGAATGGAAGGAGGCGTACCAGTTCGAGACGGATCAGGTGTTCCACCTTATTGAACCGGATATCAATCAGGAGCTGTACGGCCTGCCGGAATATCTTAGCGCGCTTAACTCCGCCTGGCTGAATGAGTCGGCTACGCTGTTCCGCCGCAAGTATTACCAGAACGGGGCGCACGCCGGTTACATCCTGTATATGACCGACGCGGCGCAAAGCAGCAGCGATATCGAGCGTATGCGACAGGCGATGCGCGACACCAAAGGTATCGGCAACTTCCGCAACCTGTTTATGTATGCGCCAAACGGCAAGCCGGACGGCATCAAGATTTTACCGCTCAGCGAAGTGGCAACGCGTGATGATTTTTTTAATATCAAGAAGGCCAGCCGTGACGATCTGCTAAGTGCACACCGCGTACCGCCACAGATGATGGGTATTATTCCGGATAACACGGGCGGGTTTGGGGATGCGGTTAAGGCGGCGCAGGTTTTTGTGCGGAATGAGTTGACGCCTTTACAGGAAAGGATGCGAGAAATAAATGATTGGCTTGGACTAAGTGTAATAACTTTTAAAGATTACTCGTTAGGTTTAGCTTGAAAAAAGTGCCGCCTAATGCGGCACTTTTAAGTAATTTTTATTTACGTCTATAAATAATAGACAAATCTGCACAAACTGATGAAATCTGGAATATTCTGTTATCATTTGCAGGAAGCTCTCTAATGAGCTTTAGGTCTTTTTCATCATGATAGAACTCAGTTGTTATTGCCTTTCTAAGTATTGCGAATTCACCTAAAGGATATTCCCTCCCTCCGTAAACTTGAATTTCGCTTGCCAAGGTGGTTATTTCTTTAATTTTACGCTTAAGTTTATTCAGATGGATGATTTCATTATCTTCGTTCTTACCCATCCAGAATTCAATTGCATTGTCTTCAAGCTCACCCAATGCTTTTTTCACATCACCAATCCATGAATTTCTAGCATTCTTTCTCAAAACAAACCGCGCAACTAAACCTGCAACTAACCACCCTGTCACATTCAAAGCCCATGTAATCCATTGAGCATCTGTAATTCCATTATCAGTCGCCATCTTTCAAAAAAACCTCACATTTATGCATGCTTATTTTTTTCATCTTCAATATATTCTTTAATCTCCCCAATTAACTCAGGCTCTTCATTGGAGATGATATGTATGTTATTAACAATATTAAATGGAACACCCATCCTTATAAGCCCACCAAATCCCTCTTCAAGGAAAGAGGAACCATAGCCAATTGTTTGATCCAGATTAATGGTAACTTTATAATTTAAATTGTCATTAAAAGTTTCCCCATAGATATCTTTTAGCTGTTTATATAAATACATTTTGAAGGCCTCACCTGATTGAGGGCCTAACTTAATGAATCTTGGTCCCGGATAGGGGAACTTTTCAGAAACTTTAATTACTTTGTTCATTGATGACCTCATGCACACTGGCATCTAAAGGGATTGCCCATTCAATGATTGTACCACACACACTGGTTTTTTGCTCTTTCATGTAGTCGTCAAGCTTTGAGTTATTTCTGAAATATCGATAATAACCTTTGTTACTGTAAATTGTTAAATGCCCCTCATTCATAGTGTCTATAATAGATCGAATATCTTTAAGCCCTTTCCCCCTGTTTCCTTGTTGTGTTCTGGTTCTGCCCATCCTTGAGGCAATCTTTATCATTGCAGAATCATTAAGTCTTTTTAACTGGAGAGCGTTTTTAAATTTTTCAATGACACCTTCAGCACGAGTGAGCGGAAGAGAGCAAGGTATACCAATACCTTTGTCGCAAATCACAACTACTAGTTTATTTTCTTTTACACCTGCAAAAGCCCACCATTTCGTCATTTCTTGTTTTGCATCAGGCATATCATGGTATGCATGCTCGACACAGTTAGCCATTGCTTCAATAAAACCTTTAATAAGTTTTCTTTGTGCTCGGTGACTAATTTTAACTTCTATTTCCCTCATCGCTCCTGAAGCATGTTCTGTATCTGAGTTAACTCCAGAAGCATAATTCCAATAAGCAACGTCGTCGTAATCTTTGGTTTCTCTTTTATTTTTCTTCAATAAATCATAAAAACCTATTTGCTTAAGTACACTTTCAACTTTGTCACTCTTAGGATGCGTGAAAGTTATGCAATTTTTCCCAAGAGTACTAGTCGACAAAAGAGTATCGACTTCTGCTAAAAATGAAATCATGGCAGATGCGGTAATTTGCTTGGTGTTATCAAAGTTTATTGAAACTCTCTTCTTTTTATTTAAGACAGCTCTCTTAACTTTTAGGATAAAGTTATTTGTTTTATTAAAATTCACCTCATTATAGTAATCTATGCATACAGGGGCATAAATTACATCTTTAGCTTCGGCATTAAGCGAATAATTAACATCTGAATCATGCTTTAAATACCTCAGCTTAATAACTTGCTTAAGATTCTTTTTTTTATCGTGATTCGTACCACTATCGAGTGTATTTTTAAAAACCTTCTTCAATTTGCTTCTAAATTTTCTACGCGCTATTTTATGCATATTTTTATTCATTTTTATAATCCAGCTAAAAATTAGCTCAAATGATATTTCAATTTGCTGCCTACCTGCAACTCTACTTCATTTAATCATTCGGTTATTACACAAACCAAAAACAAACACTTAGTTATTATCACCCCCGTTACTGATTGCAGTGCTATCAGAGTGGACACGCAAGCTCAGGCGCGCAATGCTTTCCCCGCCACGCCTGCCCGCTTCATAGGCTGCTTTTAATGCACTTGCACGATCCAAAAAAAACGAGGCCAGCACTGGCCCCGTTAGACGTTTCTAGCGGTGTTGATCTCATTCAGATCCATGCACCTTATGCATGCATGACTTATTGGAGCTTAAAATCATCCACTGAATCGGATTTGAAAGGAATCATGCCTTCTAACTCGTTCATGAATTGCATGCCTTGCTTTAACGAAACGGGGTACGGTATTTCCAGCATGAAAACAAAATCGTAAGTTTTGCCCAGCCAGTAACCTCCACCGCATTCTTTAGGCCTCTGGAAAAACACCCATTCGCCGGGTTTGTAGTAGGTGAGCACTTCACCCCGGTAAACGATCTGGAATTTTTCAGGACTTTTTGACATAGCCTAACGCCTCGCCGTGCTCGTTGTTCAACATTGCTCTCGCCAAAATCAAGATTTTGACAAGCACAACGTTCTCTCAATGATGCCAGCTATCGTCTTCCCATACGGACTGGAGGATATCCATTACATTTTTTTTATCTTCGTCCATCCTCAGGCCGCTTAACTCAACACCATTTGCACTGCCCTTGCGGATGCGGATTGCCATTCTTGGGTATTGGGGGTGCAGGTTTTTAAGCAATTCCGATTCCAATGCATCAAGCGTTGACTGGCTAATCTTTTGCTCTTTATCGATCATGATTTCAATTCGCATCACAGCTACCTCAAGGATTATTTTTCAATGGGTACAGCCGAAAATACGACTGAAAATTGTTTATTCGCCATCGCGGTATTGCTAGCGATTTCAGCTATCAGATTTAGCGCAATCTCCCTATCGCGTTCTCTGCACATTCCTTCACTAGTAAGTCGAGCAATCAACTCAACACGTTCAAGCATTACCCGCTCTTGTAATTCGTTATCCACGCGCCCTCCCCCAACAATCACTGTACATCTATACAGTATCATAGCATTTAGTTTAAGCGGAAGAAAAAAGTGTCAGTAGAAACAGGTTTTTATCTGCATGATATGAAACATCTTTATCGCCCTTACCCCAGCGACTAACATCACCCGCGAATCGCCTGTTGTTGCCTAACAATTTTCCGAGTTTCGTTAACCTTAACCTATGGGTGAGCATTTTTTGCTCTAACTGAATCTGCTAATCGGTTAAATCTCGCTAATATGCTGCCCTTCCTAGCTTCTGGTTTGGTTCTCAACAAATCACCGCATGTTGAAGCACGACACATTTTTCCTGCTATCTCAGTCTGAGTTCCACCGATGAGGCGCACGGCAAGTCCGCGACTAATAGTTTCACCGCAAAAATCTCTCACCTGGCTAATCACGTTGTCGCAAGCAGCCTCTATTTTTTCCGATCGCCTTAACTTCCTAAGCCGTTTTTTAGGCTGTTCCACCCTGATTCGGGCAAGAAGCTTGCGTCGTTCTTTGCGACTCATACCCTCAAAGTCGATTTTTGCGTAACTTTCCGGCGGGTTCGAATCTTCAGATCTCAAACCCTCCGTACAGTTATTGACAGAACTCCGAGAGGACGCGGGCGCGTCCAAAAATTCAAAGGCCAAATCAAGGTCAACATCTAACGCCGAAATCGGCTTAGGTGCGCTTTCAAATAGGGTATCAATTGAACGCTTTGGAACGATCTTCCACTGTGTAAGGCGGGTTAGAATTGGTGTATCGGCACCAACTTCGGTAGCAAAGACGCCCTTAATGCGCACGGTTTCTTCGCCATATTCATTAACGTCTTCGCCTGGCTGATACCATGTGCGCACTGCCAGATCATCGCGACGGACAAACGGCCCGCCTTGGGCGTTAACATATCCCGCCCAATCACCGGCATCTGCCGCATCATGCGCAGCAGCAAACTCAACACTAAGGCCGTGCGCCGTTTCACTATCAGCCATGCGACGCAACTCGCGATACACCGTTACCGGCGCTCCGCCCACGAACTGGAATTGGCGTATGTGCCAGCGAGCCGCCCATGCAGAAACAGCGGGCGCTGTTTCCTTCAACTCTTTTCCGCTTTCGTCGTCTAGCTCGCCATCGAGCGCATAGCCGTCGATGTTTTTAGAAATGTACTTCGCCACATAACCAGTAGCGCTTCCTTTGTCGGGATCGATGGCTTCAGCATGGAACCTCGCCTTTCGGGCTTTCTCAGTGCGCAGCTCGTCACTATCTTGCTGATAGGCATAATCGCGGACTATCTCGCGCACCAGCTCAACATCTTCCGGTCGCATAAACATCAGCATGTGCCAGTGTGGTGTACCATCATGGTGCGGCTCAGCAACACGAATCCCGAAAATACGGATTTCTTCTCTGTGCAACTTTGCACGGATTTTCTGCCAAACATTGCAGAGATAACGCTGCGTGTCTGCCGGGCTGGCTCCGTTCCATTTACGGTTGCGATGGCCGGTTTTGATGGTAGCGTGAAAGCGCGCCGGAGCGGTCAGTGTGTAAAACTCACCAACAAAGCCCATGTCATTGCAGATATTTTCAAAGCCGCGGATACGCGTCATTAACTCGCAGCGACGGATCGCCGGATTAGCCACACTTCCATCGTATTTGTCGATAAGGCTGATGCGGTTGCCTTCTTCATCTTCAAGCTCAAGCGACTTTAAAAATTCACGCGTGCGGCGCTTTTGCTCGCGCCATTCCGCAACGGTCATGTTGCTGGCGTATGGGGTATGTTTTTTGCTGACGTTCGCCAGCGCAATTTGTAGATGCTCGCGCCATGAGGCAGCGACGCGACGCAGCCGACCTTTCCACCACTTTTCGGTTTGCATACGCCTGATCGCAGGTGTTACCTCTTCCGGATCAAAAAGTCGGGATGTGACTTTCTCCCATAGTGGCGGGGTTTGGTTGAACTCGCGTGTGATGGTGGCGGCGGTCATGTATACACGGTGAGTGTATTTGTAATCTGACTCATCTTTTGCCTGTTGGTGGGCTTGCACCAATTCAGCGAGGATTAGGTTAGCAATATCACCTGCCAGCAAATCAACATCAGCGCGAGCCATGTTAGGAAGGCGATTAAAACGGCGCATTAAATTATGCAATTGTCCGCCAGCAACGGCGGCGTTTTCCCGGTCAGTAGCATTTTCACCCAGTAAGTTCAGGGTGCTGCCTTTCATTACACCAAGGCGATATTGACTGCTAACAACCTCAACGCGTGGCAATGTGCGCTCTACAAAAGTCTTCGTAAAGTACGCATTGGCACGGGCTGTCCCCTGTGTTTTTTCAAGATCACTGATGCGGCGCTTTACGTCGAGCTGTACAAGTGCCGGCTGCTTTTCAAGTAGTTCCTGCGCACGAACTAAAGCCGCATTCATCTGATTGCGGCTGTGCATTTCCTCATAGGTGGGGTATGGGCTGGCGATGGCTTCCCGTGGAGCGTTCCACGGGTAAGCGAATTCTTGATTCATTCCGCCGCCTGCATTTCTGCTGACTGGGAACCACTGATAGCCTTCTCAAAACCGATGTATGGTAAATGCCGGACATTGGTTGCGATTATCTCAGCACCTCGCTTTGATGCACCTGCTTTGCTGCCAATGCTGCGCGGTGCTGTTACAGACGAGGTGTGAAACTTGCTGTAAAGCTGACGGGTAAACTCGTTATCGCTGTTGGAACAAACCACCGTATTCGATTCGGCAATCCCGGATAACATTGAGGCCAATTGGCAGTGTTGTTCTTTACCAAACCCCTCGCCGAAATACTGGCTGAATGTGCCGTCGTATGGAGGATCGCAATAGACAACATCGCCTCCTTCAACCATCTGCAGGGTTTCTTTGAAATCTGCACAAATGAAAGTGGCGCGCTGTGCCTTTATTGCAAATGCTTCGATTTCAGCCAGTGGGAAATAAGCTGTATCGTTTTTGGCGAACGGAGTATTAAACCCGCCTTTTTGGTTGTAACGGCAGAGACCACGATATCCGTGGCGATTAAGGTAAAGGAAATAAACGGCACGCTGCAGAAGTGTCAGTGAAAGACAAAGATTAAACTCTGCGCGGATGCGGTAATAATCCTCATAATTAGCATTTTGGTTAAACATCTGAGCCGCCATGACTATAAACGGGCGCGAATGCTCTTTAACCTGACGATAGAGATTAATTAAATCAGGGTTAATATCAGCTATTAAATATTGCGGATAATCCGTATTCATCATCACTGCACATGAACCAGCGAAAGGCTCAACCAATCGCTTACCCTGTGGCAAATGAATAGAAAGAGCGGGCATAATGCCCGCTTTGCTGCCAGCCCATTTTAGAATCGTGCTCATACTGCACCGCCTTGATAATGCATGCTCTTAAGCTCGCCAATTGATTTACAGGTAACGCAAAGCTGGACACCCGGCAGAGCACGGCGGCGGGCTTCAGGAATTTCGGCATCACATGACAGGCAGAAGAATTCGCTTGCGCCGGTAGGATGCTGTTTAGCGCTTGCAAGATTGCGCGCCAGTTCTTCCTGCACACGCTGTTGTACTAAATCCATCGAATCCGCCATCAGTGCACCGCCTCTTGAGCTTCGCTCTCATAGCGCTCGGCTTCCTGACGCAACAACTCAGCAGCTTCAATGCCGCTCAGTCCTTTTTGTTGAATCCGCATAGCCAAATCAGTTAATCGGCGAGCTACCTGCAGACCGCGCTCGGCACGTTCTTCTGTGCGGGCCTGCGTGATGATTGTGGAAAGCTGTTCAACATCGACCCCTAATTTTATTGTTTCGATATTTCGCATATTTAATTCTCCAGAATTAAGGCAAAAGAATGCCCGGCGGGTTTACGCCATTAGGTTTAACGTCTTATTTACTCAGGTAAAAAACAGTCAGCAGTTGAAAAACGACCAGGCAATATTTTCCCCCAACGCGCAACTTTATTCATTGCGATGATAATTAACTCTCGGCGGCGCTCATCGAAATACTCAAAAGGCTTTCCGATTTCCTCCGGCTTGAATGTTTTGGGATTATCACGATTAGCCAACGTCATTACGCAGAACTTAAATTCATCATTCTGACGATTAAAATAACGCAGTGCCGGATTTGCGTTGTTATCACGCATTTGACGCCACTTTTTGCGAAATTCATCAAACGTCATTGGCTGAAGTTTATCAACACGAGCGCCCATCAAATGAATTTTGGAAAAATTAGCAGGTGCGTGTTGTTTAGGTACTTCCCATATAACTCTTGCCATATTAACCACCAAATTTACGACGCAGACGATTAAATAATCCGGTACGCTTGCGCTTAGTTGACAAGCCTTTTAATAGAGCCTGCTGATCGGCTGATGGGTGCCAACGCCTACCATTCTCCCCCATAATCCAGCCGTCGCCATACGACATTGACGGGCTTCGTCGTTTTAAGTGTGCTGCAAATGAGATCATCATCTTTCCCTCAACTAATTCCGATTGAAGCGCTCAGCCCGCTAATTGCATCAACGGTTGAGGCTAATGTCGGATTTGAGTGAATGCGGGTCTGTACTGCAATCGCGGCTAGCATTAGGCAGCGAATGCCGGTGTTAGCAGCTTCAACCATTCCACGGCGGCAAGTGGCTGTGATTTTCTCAGGGTTTGTTGCCTTTGCTGCCAACATGCCAACCTCGGCGGTTGCCTTGAGCACATAAGCCGAGTATTTCTCGTTCGCCACTTCATTGACTGGCACACATGGCAGGCATTGCAATTGCGCCAGAGCGCCATCTACCAGCGTTGCATCTTCAGTTAAATCTGTTAGCAACAGCATTTCACAAACTGTTAACTGGTGAATCTGATCAGGGTTCAGCTTGTTACGTAGCGTTTGCACTTTCATTCCTGCCACATTGGCCAACTCTGCCATATTGTGCGTGAGAGCAAATTTGCGGCATGCATCATCGAAATGTGTTTGGGTGGAAATCTTAAAATCAAACATATGCCAATCCTTTGATTCACTTATAGTGAATTAACCGATTACTATTTCGAAACGAGAATGTCCCAAATTGGCGCGCACTTGCTTCTCTTTGTAGCGTGCGTAGAGGATGCGGGTTTTACCACCGACACGTTTTTTACCTGGCTGCAGGCGCTTTGGTTCCGCTTCCAACTGCCCGCGCTGAGTCATTTTTCTCACAGTATCAACAGCATAACCTTCGAGGCGTGCGAACTCTAAAGTTGATACCGTAGCGCTTGGGATGCGGATTGTAATAACCGGGTTCATGTTGCAAAATCTCCTGTTGGTT
This sequence comes from Pantoea sp. YR525, assembly GCF_900116775.1. NCBI lineage: Bacteria > Pseudomonadati > Pseudomonadota > Gammaproteobacteria > Enterobacterales > Erwiniaceae > Pantoea > Pantoea sp. YR525. Next base: position 155,020 of record NZ_FPBU01000003.1, on the reverse strand, counting down.
ATTGAGTATCGATTAGGCTTTCTTGGCGCTAATCAGTTCCTATAGGTATTTAGCTCTTGGCTACAGGACGCACTCTACATTCACTTATATCTACACATCAAGAGGTTTTTAGCTTGAAGCTACAAATTAATTTTGAGGATGGGGCTAAGGAAGTTCTTGATCGAGTAATCGAGGCCTATGGTTTTAAAACCAAACTGGCTTTAGCTGATCACCTAGGAATTGCCAGCAGTAGCTTGGCTAACCGCTATACAAGGGGCTACTTCCCCTCTGATATTGTTGTGAAATGCATGGCTGAAACTGGTGTGTCGTTGGAGTGGTTGGCAACAGGTAGAGGAAAAGAGATCGATGATTCACAAAAAGTGAATATCACTAATCGCTTTTCACTTGAGAGGAAGGTGCTAACGGGTGGTGGGCTGCAAACTCTGGATTTCGTAGCTATTGATGCGTCACTTCTAACTCATTTCAACATTCAACTGTCTGAACCAGCGATCATTATTGATGGCTCAACTCAATACATTGCGGACTTTGGAAAAAGAGACATTTTCGACGGGCTATGGTTGATAAGCATTGAGGGGTCTCATTCAATCAAGAGGGTGAGTCGATTACCCGGATCGCGCTTGAAGGTTTCATTCAACAATGAGAGCTTTGAATGTGCGCATTCAGACATTGAGGTTGTCGCTTACCTGCCCATTTCCTGCGGCTTGACGGGCTAGTTTCACAATGACTGTTAGAAAAGAACCAAATGGTAAATGGCTGGCTGAAGTTTATCCCAATGGCGCAGACGGCAAGCGCATCAGAAGGACTTTCGCTACCAAAGGGGAGGCAATTGCTTTTGAGAACCACGAGATTGAAAAAGCAAATCTGAAACCTTGGCTTGGAGAGGCAGAAGATAAACGCACGCTTAAAGACCTGGTTGATTCATGGTATTCGCGTCACGGTATAACTTTAAGAGACGGCGAAAAAAGGCAAAAGGCTATGCACCATGCATGTGAGTGCATGCGCCAACCATTAGCCAAAGACTTTAGCGCGCAGGGCTTTACGGATTATCGTGAGAAACGATTGAGTGGAAAATTCGCCCGATCCTCTCGTGTTAAAGAAGTATCGCCACGCACATTGAATCTTGAGCTTGCTTACTTCAGGGCCGTTTTTAACGAACTAACAAGGCTTGGTGATTGGAAGGGGGATAACCCTTTGCAACATGTTCGCCCGTTCCGCACAGAAGAAAGTGAAATGACATTCCTCACTAAGCAGCAGATAGCTAACTTAATTGAAGAGTGTGGGCGTAGCTCTGTTGCGGAGTTACAGACTGTTGTGAAAATTTGCCTTATGACTGGCGCACGATGGTCAGAAGCCGAATCTCTAAAATCTTCACAAATCGCTTCCAACAAAATCACGTTCATCAAGACCAAGGGTAAAAAGAACAGAAGCATTCCTATTAGCGATAAATTATCTAAGGAGCTTCCAAGGGATGACGATGGTGAATTGAAAAGTGGTTCATTATTCCCTTCTTGTTATGGAGCATTTAGAGCAGCGCTTAAGAAGACTGGCATTGAGTTGCCGGATGGACAATTAACCCATGTGCTACGCCATACCTTTGCTAGTCACTTCATGATGAATGGAGGAAATATATTAGTTTTACAGCGCATTTTGGGTCACACCGACATTAAAATGACAATGAGATATGCTCACTTTTCACCCGAACACTTTGAGGATGCAGTGAAGCTTAATCCTTTGGCATAATGGCGATGAAATGGCGATGGAAAGTTCCTAGAGATACCTATTGATGCTAACTAAAACCAATTAAGATATTGATAAGTATGGCAAGTTATTGTTTTTCCGTTGCCCTTCAACTTTCTCATAATCGCTTGGTCGCTGGTTCAAACCCAGCAGGGGCCACCAAATTTAGCGAATAAATTCATATAATTAAGCCACCTCTCTCAAGGTGGCTTTTTTCTTCTTCATTCAAAGTGGCGATTAAATGGCGTCACGTTTGCTAAAAGATTAATCACGCTCCAACTCACTCACCTGCCATCTTACCGAACTCACCCCTTTCTCCAGGCTAATACGGCTCACCAGGCTTTCAAGCTGATCGGTTAACGTCGGATTACCAATCACCTCGGCATTTACTTCCATGCGATGCGGCGGATCCATATCTTCACTGTGCAGAGATTGTAGCCGTAGGCCGCTGCCACCGAGCGTGTGCAGCATCAAGCTGCGAACCTGGACTTCATCCTGCGCGAGGCAGATGATTTGTACTTTATAGTGTTGAATCGCTTCGGCGGCTGAGACGATGGTTTGACGGTTGATCCCCAAAGCCAGTTCACGCAGCAGAATGTTCGCGCACAGAATGACCATACAGCCGATTGTTGCCTCCAGCAGCAATCCCATGCTGCACAGCACGCCAATGGCGGCGGTGCACCACAAGGTGGCGGCGGTATTTAATCCGCGGATGTTTAAGCCATCACGCATGATCACGCCTCCGCCGAGAAAACCGATACCGGATACCACATAGGCTGCAACGCGCGACGCATCGGTGGCGATACCCGGCACGCTTTGTGTCATCAGAACGAAGAGACAAGCGCCGGTGCTGACCAGCGCATTGGTGCGCAATCCGGTCATGCGTTGACGTAACTGGCGCTCACTACCAATCAGAGCCCCCAAAACCAGCGCGACTGTGACGCGCAGTAAAAAGATTTTCCAATCCATGATAGACCTCACTCCGCAGCTTTTATATGCGGAACAACAGGTTAAAAAATGGATTACAGACAGTGCGAATACCGCTGGGAATCAGCTGCATTGTGCTTATGAAAAGGGGTGATTCTGGAAGGAAATCCACCGTCTTAACGCGCAGTTAAGACAGCGTGAAAGCTATCTTACCGCGAGGTCCTGCTGTAATCGTGTGGGACAAGTGTCCAATGCCGTTCTCCTCTTGGGTAAAAATTCGCCGCGATTCTAAAGTGGTTTGCGCCGCGTTGCCAACTCAAAAAGCCCGTTCGTTTACGTTGGGTAAGGACAAGAAACCCGCCGAGGCGGGTTTATGTGCCAGTTTATCGTCCGGTCGTTAACCAACGACTCAGCGTGCCCGAGTTAGCATACCCGCTGATAATGGCGGCATAGCTATCAAAACGGTTGCTGACTTCACTGACCTGGTTGTTGTACAGATCGCTTTCTGCGCTCAATACGTCCAGCAGTGAACGGCGGCCTAAGTGATACCACTGATCAAAGAAGTCCTTACGAATACGATCGGATTCCACAATCAGGTTTTTGTACAGCACGGCGCGTTCCGCTGTTGAGTGTGCATTCTGGCTGGCAGCGCGTACACGGTTTTCCAGATCGCGGCGCTGCTCCTGCACCTGCTGACGGCTCGCTTCGGCACGCTTAATCGCCGCAATTTCCTGTGCATTGGTTGAACCGCCGCGGAATAAGCCCCAGCTCACGTTGAGGCCGGTTTGCCATGCCTGCTGGCGCCCGAGTTGATCTTCACGGGTGTTTTTGCTAACTGTCCAGTTGAGCTTTGGCAGACCAGAAGCTTTGATCGCCTCCGCCTCTTTGAAGGCCGCTCGCTCTTCGGCGCTGGCGCGCAAGATCAATGGATGCACGTCCAGACTAGTCAGCTGGCGATTTAAATCGCCAAAGGAAAGTGCCCACTTATCGCTGGCTGGTAAAGTCACGCGGCTGTTGCCCATCAGGCGATTCAGGGTGATTTCTACATCACGTGCGCGCGATTCGGCATTTTCCAGATAGCTTTGCGCTTGCAGCAAGCGCCCTTTTGCCTGCGTCAGTTCACTACGACGTCCGGTATCTGACTGAACAATACCGCTGAGCATTTTGGTCAGCTCTGCCATACGCCCCAGATATTGTTTGCTGATGGCAATGACGTGCTGCTGTTTATTCCACTCAATCAATGCATTACTTACCTGCATCGCCAGATCTTCACGCTGTGCCTGCACTGATTGCAGTGCAGAAGTCACACGCTCTTCACGACTTTCAATGGTGCGACTGGTTTGGCCAAAGTCGATAAGGTTGGTCGCCACTGAAACACCTAATGATGGCGTATTCCCCTGGTATTCATAATTCTTCGTGCCACTACCAAACTCTTTGGTGGCGGATGCGGCGCTGACATCAACCTGCGGCCAGCGCTGGCCTTTTGCTTCATCTACGCTGGCTTCAGCCGCATCACCCTGAGCGATGTAGGACTTCAGCGAGGGGCTAATACGCCAGGTAATGCGCGCCGCTGAGAGAAACTTTTGACGAATTTCACTCTCGGCAACCGTTTCATTAGCCCCACCGCTCAGCGTCACCGGGGAAGTCACTGCAGCATCGGCTGAAGGCGTGCTTACAAAATTGATATTTGCCTGTGGGCTTTCCACTGGAGCATAAGTTGAGGTTTGCGCAGGTTGAGGCTGACTCACGTTCCGCGCCGGTTGCAGCGGATTGAACGGCTTTGGCTCGGGACGACGCTGTTCCTCAGTCAGGAAACCGCCACCCTGAATTTCAGCCGGCTGGCTCGGGTTGGCGCTGATCGTTGCTGCACGTTCGACGGCCTTAAGCTGTTGCGGAGCTTCAGCTATCGCAGCCGGTGCGATTGGCGCAGCTGACGGCTGAACCGGCTGAGTAATAGCGGCCGCAGGTATCTGCCTTTCAGCGAAGATCGGCTGCTGCGCTGGCGTAGCGATTACTGGTCGCGCAACGTTTGCCGCAGATGCCGGTGGAGCAGACACTGGTACCACAGGAACCGGCAAAGGCTGAGTTCGCACCGGCGCTGGAGCTGGAACCGGAGCCGGAGCCGGAGCCGGAGCCACCGGACGTTGACCACTCATTTCCGCAAACATCATCAACTCACTGGTGGAATCAGCCATTACGTTGACAGCAGATGCCATCACCACCGCAACACAAACGGCAAGCAGAGAGAAATGACGCGCCTGTGCATGGCGCATCTTGTTATTATTTTTCATGATTATTAACGCTCGCGGAATGCTTCTTTGGCTTTCAGGACCGGCTTCAGCAGGTAATCGAGAATGGTTTTCTCACCCGTGCGCACCTCAACGGTAGCGATCATGCCAGGAATGATTGGCAGATCTTTGTTACCCGCGTGCAGCGTGCTCTTATCCGTCAGGATGAGTACGCGATAGTAGGTATCATCCGGGCGTCCACTGGCCGCTTTTTGATCGTCTTTCAACGTGTCCGGACTGATGTACTCCACGTGCCCATCAAGTCCGCCGTAAATGGCAAAGTCATAGGCAGTGATTTTCACCTTCGCAGGCAAACCAGGACGCAGGAAGGCGACATCCGACGGACGGATTTTCCCTTCCACCAGCAACTGCTCTTCCAGAGGAACGATTTCGAGGATGTGCTCACCAGGCTGAATAACCCCGCCAATGGTATTCACGCGCACGTTCTTCACTGTACCGCGCACCGGCGCCACAATCGTGGTGCGATCAACGATATCGGCACGACCAATAAGGTTCTCGCTGACCTGGCTCAGTTCTAATTCCAGGCGGCCCAGCTCGGTGTGAGCATCAGATTGATAGCGGTTACGGCGTTCGACGATTTGCGCCTGGATGTCATTGGCCTGACGCTGCATGCGCAGTAGTTCGACTTCCGACAACAGACCTTTGGCCGCTAATGGCTCAGCCAGATGAATCTCACGCATCGAAAGTGCGTAACTACGTTGCAATGAGTTGATGCTGTCACTTAACGCACGCTTACGCGATTCATAGGCTTTGGTTTCCTGCGCCACCACAGCTGGATCGCTCTTCACCTGCTCATCAAACGCCAGTGGCAGTGAATAGGCTTCAGCACGAAGGCGCGCAATACTCCCCTTCAGACCCACCACTTTGCTCAGGACTTCGCGATAGCTGGATTGCGCGCGCGTCGGGTCAATTTTCAGCAGCACATCACCGCGATCCACCACCGTACCTTCACGCACATTCATTTCCGCCAGAATGCCGCCTTCCAGGCTTTGAATGACCTGTTCACGACTGCGTGAAATGACCTTGCCATCGCCTTTGGTGATCTCTTCCACCCGCGCGTAGTTGGCCCAGGTAATACCCACGCCTAACACCGCGATGATGATCCACATCACTAGCTTGGAACCGGGTGTGGTTTGCGACAGCAGAGAAGCCTGCACGTCATTCATAAATTCGGCATCAGCGGCGGACATCCCTTTCGCGCTCTTACGCCATGGCATTAACTTGCTCATACTGCAGCCTCCTCTGCTGCTGCTTCCGCTGGCATTGGCACCGCCGAAGCATCGTTAGCGGGAGCTGGCTCACGTACCGCCGGTTCAACCGCCTGACGCGGTTGTTGGCGCGCTTTATTTTTTCCTTCCAGCGCCGCCAGAACCTGCTCTTTAGGACCGTCCGCGACCACTTTTCCTTCTTCCACCACGATGATGCGATCAACCAGCGCCAGAATGGATGGGCGATGCGTCACGACAATCAACGTGTGTCCTTCACTGGCACGACGTAAGTGCGCGAGGAACTGATTCTCCGTCATGCTATCCATGGCGCTGGTTGGCTCATCCATCAGCAGTACTTTGGGACGCGTTAACAGTGTTCTCGCCAGAGAAACCAACTGACGTTGACCGCCGGACAAGCCTTCACCGCCCTCGCCGACCGTTAAATTGATCCCGCTTGGATGACGTGCGGCGACATGATCCAAACCGGTGAGATTCAGCACGCGCAGCAGCTCATTAGCTGTAGCGTCTGGACGCCCAATCATCACGTTCTCGCGCAGCGTGCCGTAGAACAGGCGCGCATCCTGCCCGACAAAGCCAACAGCCTTGCGCCAGTCCGCAGGATCAATCTGGTTTACATCAAGACCATCGGCTGAAAGCTGGCCTTTCACCGGCTGGTAGAGACGCGCCATCACACGTAATAAGGTGGATTTACCGCTACCGATGCGGCCGAGAATCGCTATGCGTTCTCCAGCTTTGATGCTCAACGAGATATCTTTGAGAATCTCCGGGTTCGGCTTCATTGGTGGTGCCGGATAGGAGAAGTTGACGTTGGTCAGCGTGATCTCGCCACTTAGCGGCGGATCGGTGAGATAGGTTTTGCTGCTGTCACGATCGACAGGCATCTCCATCAGCTTGTTAAGTGAGGTTAATGCTGCTTTTGCCTGCTGATAACGTACCGCCAGACCAATAACCTGACCGAGCGGGCCGGTGGCGCGGCTGGCTAACATTACGGTGGCGATCATCGCACCCATGGTAAAGGTGCCTTCGTTGATCAGATAAACACCGGCAACCACCAACATCACCGTCTGGAACTGCTGCAGGAACGTCACCACGCCGGTTGCCAGCGTTGAGTAACGTTTGGATTTCATTGAGTTAGCCGATTGCAGTGCGCTGAAGTTTTCCCAGCGGCGCTGCATGTGCGCTTCGCCGCCAACTGCTTTCAGCGTTTCCATTCCTTCAACCGACTCGATCAGCACGCCTTGTTTCAGTGAAGCGTCACGCAGGTTCTCTTTCATGATACGTGCCAGTGGCCACTGGATCGCCGCACTGACGATGATGATCAGCGGGATCATCATGAGTGGAATGATCGCCAGCGGACCGCTGATAAAGAAGATCACGCCGACAAACATCAGAATGAAGGGTAGATCGGAAATCGCCGCCAGCGTGGCGGACGCCACGAAGTCACGTACCGATTCATACTCACGAATCTGGTTGGCGAAGGTACCCGAGGAAGCCGGTTTATGCTCCATCTGGATGGAAAGCGCCTGGCGGAACAGCATACTGCCGAGCACTAAATCGGCTTTTTTACCGGCCATATCCAGCAGATGCGCACGTACGAAACGCGTGACCGCTTCGAAGATCATCGCTATGGTGACGCCAATCGCCAACGACCACAACGTCACGAATGCCTGATTCGGTACCACGCGGTCATAAACGTTCATGGTAAAGAAGATGCTGGAAAGACCGAGGACGTTGATCAATACCGCTGCAATTGCGGCGCTGCGGTAATAACGGCGATAACGCCACAACGTGCTAAATAGCCAATGGCCCTTAACTTCCGGCAGCATTTCACTGGCGCGCTCATCAATGATCGCCGTGGGCTTCGTCATAACAGCAAAGCCGGCGTAGATCTCATTGAGTTCTGCCAGGCTCATCTCGACTGCGGCCGCGCTGACTTCTGGCATCACCAGTTGGAAGCGCAACTCGCGTTGGTTCTCCTCATTGGTATGAATACGACGTGACAGAACAATGCAACCGCCGCCCTCTTTGCGCAGCAGAATCATCGGCATTAACTGTTCCGGAAGATCCTGTAGACGACGCTCGACCATGCCGCCTGTGATACCGGCATTCTCTAACGCTGTCATGGCTTGTGATGGGGAGAGCAATGTCGCTTTTGGCAACCCTGCCACCAGCGCTTCTTCACTTTTCTCGCGTTTGTAGTGTTTGCAGATCCAAGCCACGCTTTTTAATAACGTGTCATCCACCGTGGTTTCAATACGAGCAACAGAACGCGCATCCTGCTCCACAGCATCCTGCTTCTGGTCGACCATTTCCCGACTCCTGTAAACCTGACAAAAAACGGTGAGCACATTGCCCACCGTTGCACCTGTTTGAATTGGGAAAATTCTGACAGAAGGCAGGTTTTCAGCCGTCCAAGACTTGTCTCAAACGGTTATGAATAATTGTTTAAACTCGTGACTAAGGGCGCTGAGAGGGGCTGTTTTGCGCGGCGTTACGTAGGAAAAAGCAAGGCTGTTGATGGCTGTCCTGGGCGTGTTATCTTACTGGCTCGCTTTATCGCAATCGGACAAATAGCAATGGTAAAACAGCGCGTAGGGATCGTGTTTGGCGGCAAATCAGCCGAGCATGAAGTGTCGTTACAATCAGCCAAAAACATCCTCGAAGCCATCGATAAGAGCAAGTATGACGTGGTGTTACTGGGGATCGATAAACAGGGCGAATGGCATCTAAATGATGCATCGGGTTTCTTACTCAACGCAGAAAATCCGAAGCTGATTGCCCTTAATCGTTCAGGTGAAAATGTCGCGCTGGTACCGGGAAGTTCGTCCCAGCAGTTGATTACCCGTCAGCAAGCGCAGCCGCTGTCACAGCTGGATGTCATTTTCCCCATCGTGCACGGCACGCTGGGTGAAGATGGTTCGCTACAGGGCTTATTACGCATGGCGAATCTGCCGTTTGTCGGCTCTGACGTGCTCGGTTCTGCGGTCAGCATGGACAAAGATTTCACCAAGCGCCTGCTACGTGATGCCGGACTGAACGTCGCACCCTGGCTGAGCGTGACGCAGGCACAGCGCGCGAGTATTAATACTGAGGCCGTGATTGCCCGCTTTGGTCTGCCGCTGTTTATCAAACCGGCTAATCAGGGATCGTCAGTCGGCGTGAGCAAAGTCGACAGCGCTGAAGCGTTCGATGCCGCACTGGATCTGGCCTTTACGTTTGACCGCAAAGTCTTAATCGAGCAAGGGATCAAGGGACGGGAGATTGAGTGTGCGGTGCTTGGCAATGATGCGCCAGAAGCCAGCCCGTGCGGCGAAGTGGTAGTCCATGATGCCTTCTACTCTTACGATACCAAATACATCAGCGAAAGCGGCGCGCAAGTGGTGGTGCCAGCAGCGATCAGCAATGAAGCCAGCGAGGCAATTCGTCAGGTGGCGGTTACCGCGTTTCAGGCGCTGGAGTGTTTTGGTATGGCGCGTGTTGACGTGTTCCTGACGGAAAGCGGCGAGATCATTGTTAATGAAGTGAATACCTTGCCCGGCTTCACCAACATCAGCATGTATCCGAAGTTATGGCAGGCGGCGGGCTTAAGCTACAGCGATCTGATTACCCGTCTGATCGAGCTGGCACAGCAGCGCCATCAGCAGACCAGCCAACTGAAAAGCAGCGTGTAAAAGGCGGACGTGGCTCAGGCCACGTCATTCATCATGCTGCGCGGCTCCATCGCCGGTGAGGTTTGATTACGGCCATTACGTTTAGAGAGATAGAGATTCTTATCCGCCGCTGACACTAAACGATTAATTACGCCAGGCCATTCACGTTCGCTCTGCGCACTGCCGCGCGCCAGACCTAAACTGGCGGTTACCGTTACCGTGTTGCCCTGAATCCAGAACTTCTCTTTAACCATCGCCTGACGTATCGTTTCGGCCAATTGATAGAGCTGGCTATGGCTACAATCGAACATCACCATCACAAACTCTTCGCCACCGAATCGACATACCATGCCACGATTACCGACCACGCGCTGAATGCGCCGCGCAATCTCTTCCAATACGCAATCACCGGCATCGTGGCCGAAATTGTCGTTAATAGCCTTGAAATAGTCGACATCGAGCATCACTACGCCCGCTTCCCGCTGTAACGAAAAAGGTTCATTTCTCAGACTTTCATACAGACCGGAACGGGACAGCAACTGGGTGAGGAAATCAAAATTAGCGCGCAGAGCAAGGCGATGATTCAGCTGGCGGATGGCATCCATGCTCACCGCCACCAGCAATGGGCTGAGCGCGACGGTAGCGACGCCGAGGCGTGCGGAGGTGAGATGGCTAATCGGCAGCAGCGCATCGTCACCCTGAATGTTCATGACGCCGTGCGACACCAGCACAATCTCGGTGATACCGGTTATCAGGATTACCAAACTGGTCAACGGAATCGGCAACACGATAGCGCACCAGATCAGCGCAGGAACCGGGAATGTCAGGCTGCCAGCCCCGCCAATCAATGCTCCAACGATCAGCGACAAGATGACCGCCGCCAGCGGCAGCAGTTTGCCGGGATGCAGCAAGGTGCGCGGTGAAACGGTGCGCAGCGGGCGCGCCAGCATCACCGGCAGCAGCATCAGCGAAGTGGAGAACTGTTCGCTAAACCAGTCGCCCCACGCCACGATAAAGCGCGCATTGAAATCGATATCCTGCGCCCATGCGCCCCAGGTCGCACACGCCGCCGCGCCAAGAAAGCAGGCGGGAAATATGCGCATCGCATTGAATACCTGACTGTTAGCGGAAGGACGCTGCAGATGTTTGATCAGCATGCTGACCGCGACGAGGATAAACAGAATATTGGCAAAATTGACGGTAAACGCCGGTAGCGCCCAGCCGGAAAATACCGTGTCGTTAAAAACCATCGCACCGAAGCACACCAGATAGCTGGAGGTGGTGTGCAAAAACGGATTCCGCACTATCAGTCCCGCCACCAGCGCATTCACCGGCCAGAACAGAGAGAACTCTTCGGGGATGCGTAAATGGCTGCCGATAAAGCAGAAAAACAGCGTAATGAAGAACAGCGTGAGAGCATTCTTTTTAAAATTATTCTCTTCAAACAGCATAACGCGCATACGTCTGAACCCTGTAACCTGGAAAGTGCCGCCATCAGCCATAGGCATCAGCAAGCATTAAACCGGAAATAACCGTGCGATGATTCGGTAATTAAGCAAGTGTTCGTCATCCTACTCTGCGGCTGGGCGGCGCTCAACCTGCCATAAACAGCAGCGTCGGGCCAAATGGCATTGTGGAAACACCAGAGACAAAGGATAAAACTTGCGGCAATTATGCCCTGTAAATAAAAAAATCGGCTATCCGAGATATCCGATTTTTCGTTTTAAAACCGCTATTCCAGCGCAGACTTATTGCTATTTCACCGCAACAGGCCACTGACTCAGACGAATGCCACGTTCACGTGCGTTTTCACCAAAGTCTTTTAGCACCGCTTTAACGTCGGGATCCATATACTCGGCGTTATCGTTATCCACAACCACCACGCTGTTTTCCGGAATCTCCGCCAGCAATCCCTGCAGTTTCGGATTGTGCATAAAGGTCAGATTTTGCTTGAGGCGTAAAACGTAGTGACCGTCATGACGCGTGAGCTGCAAGGCGTTGCGATGGCTTTTATAGATGCTGTAGAGAATTTGGGTAGCGATGCCAATTCCAATGCCGGCCAGCATGCCAAACACAATAATCCCGCCGATAGTGGCAAGGAATGGCACATATTGCTGCGGCCCCATGCGTATCTGCTCAATGAACAGGCGCGGCGTGGCCAGCTTATAGCCGGTATAAAGGAGTACCGCCGCGAGGCTGGCAAGGGGAATCGCGTTGAGCAGATTACTGAACCACAGGCCGCAGATTAACAGCAGCACACCATGAATCAGAATCGACAGCTTGGTTTGCGCGCCAACGCTCACGTTCACCGAGCTGCGTACGATCACCGCAGTAATCGGCATCGCGCCAAGAAAACCGGCGGTCAGGTTACCAATGCCCTGGGCAAACATCTCTTTGTTAGGTGAAGGAGCAGGATTTTGCGGACGCAGTTTCTTCAGCGCTTCCTGGCTGAGCAGGGTTTCAAGGCTCGCGACCAGCGCCAGCGTTATCGCCACCATCCACACCGTAGGGTTCTGCCACGCTTGCCAGTCTGGCGTTTCCAGCTCCGCAACCAGCGCCGACATGCTATCGAACGCAGGTAGCGTGATGCGCGGTAAGCCTTCGGCCAGCGCCGGGAACAGACGATCGCCAAATACCGTGGCGGCACAGCCCACCAGCACCGCCACCAGCGGACCGGGCATCCAGCTCAGCGCTTTAACCGATTTAATCAGCGGCGTGGTCCACAGCCAGAGAATGACTAAACCCACGCCAGCAACCAGCATCGCGCTGCGCGAAAATTGAAACTCCCCGTTAACCAGCGACAGCAGCTCGACATCGCCGGCCGCGCCGAATGCCACCGGAATTTGCTGCATGATCAGCAGAATACCAATCGCCGCCAGCATGCCTTTAATCACGCTGCTCGGCACCAGCGCGATAAAACGTCCGGCACGCAGTAAGCCAAACAGGCACTGCAACACACCCGCCAGAATCAGCGCGGTGAGAAAGGCGGAAAAGCTTCCTAGCGTGGCGATCGATGCGACCACAATCGTCACCAAACCCGCCGCTGGACCGCTGACGGCAAAGCGCGACGGGCTCAGCGCAGTAACCAGCAAACCGCCAATCACACCGGTTAGCAGACCAGCAAAGGGTGGTAATCCACTCGCCTGCGCGATGCCAAGGCAGAGCGGCAGCGCGACCAGAAACACCACCAAACCAGCCGGAATATCCTGACGAAGCGTGCTTAAATTCATGGCGTTGATTCCTCTGCAGATTGCTGAATTAACCGCGCGCGGCGCTGCAAAGCCAGACTGCGATTTATCGCTAATAAGGGTTTCAGGGGCGTCACAATAATCTTATCCCAACGTTTAAAAATATCGTTTTCAGGTAAATAGCGACGTCATTTAACGCGGCTATGGTGCACAATCGAGGATTAAAGCAGAACTTCCTCACAGAAATTGTTTATAGACGCTTAAGCATGGTGTTGCATCAGGAATATATCTGACGTCGACAAAGCGAGTCTTTTTGTAAACAAAAGTTCAGTAAACGTATGAATTCGGTAAGTTTATGCAATTGGACAAGCAATCGGCGATATCGATAAAAATCATTATTAACAGTTAAATAAGAGCATCTTTAAATATAATATTCGTAATGCAATTACAAAAATATACACGTAATAATGGTATGCCTTTCAAGTGGCGATAAGAATTAAACCTTTTGAGCTGGGAAGATTCCTAATTACAAAACTTATGATTAGCGGTATTCACTGCCATTGCGCCAGAAAGGCAATATAATTCACTATTCATTCTCAGTAAATTAAGCAAGAGATCAGGAAAACAATGAGGGGAATAATAGTTACGCAGGAGTGTAAATATAACTGGACCTGAAGAGGACATGAATGCGCCTGCCTAAGCAGACGCTATTTCACCTGACGAATTATTTACCGTTCCACGCTTTCATACGCGCTTCACGCACCTGCAATTGCTGTTCAGGCGTTAGTTTGTTGTAGTTTTCTGCCATGCCACTTTCCCAGTCGCCATACAGCGGGTTCGGTAACACGATGAATTGGGTGCCAAAACGCTGATGGTTGAGGCTCACGAACTGCTGACGCTGCGCATTTCCCTGATGCCAGGTTGAACCGCCAAAGTCATTCAGGTTGTCGCCCACATACAGCACCACGTTGTAACCAGCGTTTTTCACCGCATCGAAGCGCTCTTGCTTGTTGGAATTGCCGGTGCTCAGGCGCACCGTCTTCTCACTCACGCCGCTGAAGCCCAGCTTATTCAGGTTCTCCACCGTTGCGGCATAGTCTTTTTGATCGCGGTTGGAGATATAGAACATAGTGCCGCCGTGGCTGTTGACGTAGTTAGCAAACTCCACTGCGCCCGGCACGGCGGTTGCCTGACGTGCCTGCGTCCACGCTGACCAGGTTTTACCCGAGAAGGGCTGCCCATTTTTTGCCTGCCACGCGCTGTAGGCGCTGTTATCGATCATCGTTTCATCTAAATCGACGATAACCGCTTTCGGTTTACCCGCCAGCGATGGCGCCTGATCAAAAGCCATGCGCGCGCTGTTAAACGCCTGCCAGCTCAATGCCTGATATTCGCCTGATTGCTGGAACCAGTTCACTGCCAGTACCGATTGCTGGCCAAGCTGCTGTTGAGCCTGCTGTTTGGCAGGTTGCGCGCAACCGGTCAAAGCCAACGCCATTAAGCCGGACGCCGCCAGCAAAGTGGTTTTCTTCATCATTTCATCCTTAAGTGATTAGGGTCAGTTTTTGTAAAGCTTTAAAAATGTAGCAGTTAACGTAAGCTGTGGGCAGCAGAATGCAGCCGTTTGGTGAGAGGAGACACTTATGGCACAGCACCCACACAGCGGTCCACGATCAAGACTATTGGATGAGTTTTCCTGGCTGGAATATGCCTTTCAGCCGGCGGGCCAGCCCGTTCCAGCCAATGCCGCTTACGGCCAACAGCGTCACAGCGCCAATGTGCTGCTGGCTAATCAAAACATCCCGCCTAAGCGTTGCGAATCAGATGGTTTGATTGGCGAAGATCATCTGCCGGTCGCGGTGTATACCGCCGATTGTCTGCCGGTGTTATTTGCCGATCCGCAACAGCAGCAAGTGGCGGCGGTGCACGCCGGATTAAAAGGCACGCTCGGCGGCGTGTTGAACAACGCGATTGATCGTCTGCTGGAACGCGGCGCTAGCCGTGAAACACTGCGTGTGGTCATCGGTCCGGCGATCGGGCCGTGCTGCTATGAGCTGGGTAACGATCTGGTGACACAGATGCAGGATCGTCACGATCTTCCGCCGTTACCCTATTCCACTCAGCAGCCGCACAACGCACAAGCGATCCGTCCGCAGGCGCGGGCCCAGCAAGATGGAATCTGGTTTGATTTGCCTAATCTGGCGCGGCGCTTGTTGTTACAGCGGGGAATAGTGGCGGAACATATTGAGGTGCTGAACGTCTGTACTTACTGCATGGCGGAATCGGGTTCCAGCTATCGCTACAACACCCATTTTGACAGCGGCTATCAGTCACGTTTCTCGTGGATCCGCACGCGTGGTTGAGGGCTTCACATCCTTGTGAAGCCTTGTCGATCAGTGAATTATTGCGTTGAGCGCCAGTACGCCGGCTAAACCGAGAATCGAGATCAGCGTTTCCATCACCGTCCAGGTTTTCAGGGTTTCCACCACGCTCAGGTTGAAGTAGCCCTTAAACAGCCAGAAGCCGGGATCGTTAACGTGTGAAGCGATCACGCTGCCGGAACCCACCGCCAGCACCATTAAGGCCGGATCGGCGTGCGTGGCCGCGATAATCGGCGTCACAATGCCTGCGGTGGTGATGGCGGCCACCGTGGCGGAACCCAACGCCACGCGCAGCATCGCTGCAACCGTCCAGCACATCAGCAGCGGTGACAGTGACGATCCCTTCATCATATCGGCGATGTAGTTACCCACGCCGCTGTCCACCAGCACCTGTTTGAACGCACCGCCGCCAGCGATGATAAAGATGATCATGGCGATGGCGGCAATCGATTCGCCGCACATATCCATCACTTCTTCCATCTTACGGCCATTGCGCAGCCCCAACGTCAGCACCGCAATCACCACCGCGATAAACAGCGCTACCGCTGGATTGCCGATGAATTCGAAGAACTGACGCAGTGCGTTCTCTTTCGGCGTGGTCAACTCGAAGACGGCGGCAATCGCCATCAGTACCACGGGTATGACTGCGGCAAAGATACTGATACCAAAGCCCGGCATCTCCTCTTCGGTGAAGATTTTTGGGTTATACAAACCTTCTGGCGGTGACTTCTCAAAGCTTTTAAGGAACTTCGAGAAAACCGGCCCGGCAATAATCACCGTTGGAATGGTGATGATCATGCCGTAGAGCAACGTTGTACCGAGATTGGCGCCAAAGATGGTGGCAATCGCCGTTGGGCCCGGATGCGGCGGCAGGAAGCAGTGTGTGACCGAGAGCGCGGCCACCATCGGCACGCCGACATACAGCAGCGGCAAACCGGCAGCCGCCACGATAGTGAACACCAGCGGCAGCAGCAGTACGAAGCCAACTTCATAGAACATTGCCAGGCCGACGATCAGTCCGGTCACTACCAGCGCCCATTGCAGCCGCTCTTTACCAAACGCGGCGATCAACGTGGTGGCCACCCGTTGAGCAGCACCGGTATCGGAAACCAGCCGCCCCAGCATGGCGCCGAAGCCGAGGATCATCGCTAATCCGCCTAACGTGGAGCCGATACCTTTCTGGATCGAGGCCATCACATTCAGCGGCGTCATGCCTTCGGCGATACCGACCACCGCCGAGACAAACACTAAGGCAATGAAACCATTGACCTTAAATACAATCATCAACACCAGCAGCAGTATCACACCCAGCACAATGATGGTTATTGGCATTTTTTATTATCCTTAGGAATACAGAGGGGTGATTAAGGTTTAGGCGCGGCCCGACGATAACGCCAGCCGCGCACAGGCATCACACGGCGACGCGCATGCCACCGTCAACGAACAGCAGATGCCCGTTGACGAAGTTCGACGCACCTGAAGCGAGGAACACCGCCGCGCCAATCAGCTCTTCCGGCTTGCCCCAGCGTGCGGCTGGCGTGCGCTTGGTGAGCCAGCCGGTAAAAGCAGGATCATCAGCCAATGCTTGTGTCATCTCAGTAACGAAATAGCCCGGCGCAATGGCATTGACCTGAATATTGTGGCGCGCCAGCTCCACGCACATGCCGCGCGTTAGCATGGTCACCGCGCCTTTGGAGGCAGCGTAAGGCGTGATAGTGTCGCGCCCTAATTCGCTCTGCATCGAACCAATATTGATGATTTTACCCTGCTGACGCTCAACCATTTTCTTCGCCACGGTTTGTGAAACCAGGAATACGGCAGTCTGGTTTACCGCAATGACGTCATTCCAGTCCTGCTCCGGGAATTCCAGGAAAGGTCGGCGGCGCTGAATGCCGGCATTGTTCACCAGCACATCAATCGCGCCCCACTCCGCTTCAATCTCATCCACCGCCTGCTTCACCTGCGCCGATTGGGTGACATCAAACGCTTTGGCATGTGCACGGAATCCGAGCTCGCGCAATTGGATTGCAGCTTTCTCTGCGCCTTCATGCGTGGTGGCGTTGACGATCACTTCGGCACCGGCTTCCGCTAAGCCGCGCGCCAGCAGGAATCCAATGCCACGCGCCGAACCGGTTAGCAGCACACGCTTGCCTTCGAGGGAAAATAACTGGCTCATCACTGCTCCTTAGAAAGTTAACTGAACTTTAGCGGCACGGGTTTTATCGCCGGCAAACTGCAGCGCGGCATCAATATCCTGCAAGGCGAACTCACCGCTGAACAGCGGCAACGGGTTTACCACGCCAGTAGCCAGCCATTCGACGGCGGTGTTGAATTCATGGGTAAAGCGGAATGAGCCGACCAGATTAATCTCTTTGGCAATCAGCGCCATGATCGGGAAGTTTGGGATAGTGCCGCCCATACCAACCTGCACCAGCGTGCCTTTGGCGCACACCACATCAAGGCAGCGCTGCAGCGAAGAAGGATGACCAGAGGCTTCAAACGCCACATCGAAATAGCCTTTGTCGGCGAGGTATGGCGCGAAATTGCCCTCTGCGGCATGAATCACGTCGGTTGCGCCCATCTGCTGCGCCATCTCCAGTGAACGCTCGCTGATATCGCTGCACACAATGGAGGCAGCTCCGCGCGCTTGTGCTGCCGCCGCAATCAGGCAGCCAATTGGCCCCACGCCCGAGATAAACACGTGCTTGCCGGTGAGATCGCCCGCCTGCTGCGTGGCGTGAATGCAAACCGCTAGCGGCTCAGCAAATACCATGACTGTTTCATCAGCATCCTGCGGGAATGGCACGCATTGCGCGCTATCTACCACTTTATATTGAGTGAAACCGCCATCAACGTGCGGCACATACATGGCGCTGCCGAAGAAGCGCATAGTAGTGCACTGGTTTTCCTGATCGCGCTGGCAATATTTGCACGTACCGCAAGGCTTGGAGGGATTAACCGCGACTTTTTGCTCAGGTTTGAGATTCGGGTTATCGCTCTCGACCACGTAGCCGATCACTTCATGCCCAAGGATCATCGGCATTTTGATCTCAAAACTGCCGACCTTACCTTCCTGATAGTAATGCAGGTCAGAGCCACAAATGCCGCCACGCGTAATGCGCACCAGCGTACCTTTGCCGTCCCATTTCACCTGCTGCTGCGCAACGCTGACTTGTTTTTTTCCGGTGATTACGCCGGATTGCGTATCGATATTCATAACGTCCCCATAAGTGCTGTCGCAATGGGGGTCATCAGACCGGGTTATGCAGCTTTAAACTGTGACAAAGATCACCTTAAAACATGTTACGAGAAGGTGTTACCTGGAACGTGAAGCATGTGATGTAGAAAGGAAAAAAGGCGGCCGTAATTGGCCGCCGCAGAACAGAATTAATAGCCTGACATCAGGTCGTGGCTGTATTTGAACAGCTCAGAATCGGAGCGCAAACCGAGTTTTTTCAGCGCAGATTGTTTCTGTCCGCTCACGGTTTTACGACTGCGTTTAAACTTCACGGCAATTTGCGACACGCTCAAACCGTCGAGGAAACAACGTACCACTTCCACTTCGCGCGGACTGAGGGTTTTCACCTTCTCATACATGTTGCCTTTGCTGCTGAAATCGAGGCTATCATCCAGTGACTCTTCGCTCATTACATAGAGATTCTCCACTTCGTAAGCGACTTCTTTGGACAAGAACAAACGTCCCTGCGCCACCTGACGAATCGCATGCGTAATTTCCTGCATGTTGTGGCTTTTACCAATAAAACCTTTCACACCCGCGCTGAGCACCATTTTGACGATGGCCGGACTTTCCATTGAAGATGAGATGAGAATTTTTTGCTGCGGATAGTGATTACGCAATTGTTTCACCAACGCCAAACCATCCAGTTCACGCTCACCCAGCAGGAAATCCAGTACCAGCACATCAACCACAGTACTTCTTAGCTGATTAAATAATTCATTACTTGAAGCCCAGGTTCCCACCAAATGAATATCGGGCTCATGTTTTAAACACAACTCGAAAACGGTACGGACCATTGGGTGATCATCAAGGACAGCAACACGCACTTGTTTATTGTGTGCATATACCATTTATATATTCCTTTATTACAGTTTTAACTTTGTCCAATTGTGATAACCACACCAGCTGAAGTGACCTGATGATATTAATATGTAAAGATTGAGATAATAATTTCATCTCAGCATTATAATTTCCCACACGCTTTCGCCAGAAAATAGATTATTCACGTCGTTTAACTGGCTTTCAATTCTCAGCGCAATAGATTTTTATGTTGTCCACTCACGTTAAACTGCGAAAATTCTGACTTAACTCCACAATAAGACCACATAAGAATTGTCTTGAAAGGACAAGACATAGTTAACACTTTGAATAAAATGAACAATTAATAAAATCGAGTTTTTGAATGCTCAAGCATTTTCTTTAACGACAGGTTGTTTTTTTGAGAATGGTCGCAAAATATTGACACTATTGAAATAGGGGGAGAGAAGTATATAAATATCTCTATACTCCAATGTCCTCACTGTAATTAATATCATTACTTTTCTCGAGATGTAGCCGTGTTCAATTCGCTCGCAAGTTTTCGCCGGACAGTGCTATTGCTGGTCGCTTTATTTTCCTGTACATCATCTGCAACGGAAAAAACACTGCAGCTTCTGGCTCGATATGATACTGCGCAACCCGCATTGCAATTAGCCGAACCCATTCCTTCGGAATTTCGCAACAAAGTGATCAAAGTCGCAGTAGCGGGTCAGCCGCAGCCTCCTTTATTTATGGATACCGACACACGACGCTTTGAAGGGCTGAGTGCCGATTATCTCTCCCTGATACAAAGCATGCTCGATACCACCATTGAGCTCTATTACTATCCTGATCACAGCGCCGCGCAGAAAGCCGTGATCAGTGGCGAGATGCAGATGCTGGCGATCAATGTTGTGTTACCCACTTCACCGCCACAACAGTTGATCTCAAGTGCACCCTGGATGTTGGATTACAGCGTGGTTGGCTTTAAAGCAGAACACGCAATCAGCCTGAGTCCTTCACAGGGCCAACGTATCGCCTGGTCCGGAGCACCGCAACGACGCGAATATCTGGAAAGTAACTATCATGGCGACCAACTGGTGCGCTTTCCTGGCTATTATGATGCAGTTGCGTCCGTGGTTTTTAATCAGACTGGGCAGGTTTGGGGAAATGCCGCAACGCTAAATCATCTCAACCGATATCTGTTTGCTAATGCGCTTAAAATAGCGCCAGACGCACACAGCATTCCAATGAACGTTAGCTTTGGAATTAGTCCACACTTTCCCTTGCTGGCAAAAGCGGTTGATAAGGCATTGCAGCAAATTCCGCTGTCTATTCGCATGCAGATAGCCAAACGCTGGCAGCTTGATGTTCACCATGTTTTGCAACGTAATCCACTCGCATTAACCCTGGAAGAGGAGCAGTGGCTGAAGGATCACTCACGTATAAGCACCTTATTACCGACCAAATTAGCCCCGTTAAGTAGCCGTACAGCGAAAATGCCCTTCCTCGGCATGAGTGTTGATGTGCTGGAACTGATCGCCAATCTGACCGGGCTGAATTTCAGTAATCATGCGTTGGGAGCAGCATCACCTTCCAGCGATAAATATAATTCTCCTCGCCTGTTTCCCATGGATATCCTGGATCGGGAAGACGAGGCGCATCCTCAGTTAACAACCCGACCATGGCTGGTGTCGCATTGGGTGATCATCCGCAATCAGAAACCCCGCAATATCGTCGGACGCGATTCCTTCCCCTTTGGCTCAGTACTAATGCTGAGCAATCAAACGATGAAAGAGTGGATGTTGCAGCATTATCCCCACCTTAGTTTAGCTAACAGTGATGATCCAATTGATGCCCTGCGCCAGTTGCAAGAGCACAAGATTGATGCCGTAGTGCTGCCAAAAATTTTTGCAGATTATCTGCTACGTAATCATTTTGGCGATGCGTTGCATGTTGAGAGTACGCTGGGTGCCGATCCAGCACGTTTCGTTATGCGTGTTGAGCCCGGTAATGAAATGTTGGTCAGCATTCTCAATAAAGCCTTATTAGCGATCCCTCCCGAAACACTGTTCAAACTGCTGGCGCAGTGGCGGCAGGCAGAAACCCCTTTTATTAGCGCTTCATGGCAGAACTATAAACAGGCGATCCTGATGATTGTTTCAGTTTCGTCCGGGCTGATTGTGCTTATTTTGTTGTGGAACCGTCATTTGCGTAAGGTCATTCAACAGCGCATTCAGGCCGAAAATGCGTTAAAGAATCAACTCAATTTCACCCATACTCTATTTAATGAATCGCCGGTCGCGATGTATATTCGCGACAAAAATACCCGGTTGGTTGACTGTAACAAAGCCTATTTGCGCTATATGAATTTCCAGCGTGAAGAGGTGATTGGCAAACGGCTATCCGATGTATTTACGGGCAATAATGCCAGCATCCAAAGTATTGAAGAGGGTTATCAGCAAACCTTACGCGATGGCGAAGCCGTGATGCGCGATATCCATATGGTATTTGATCAACAACCTCTCCAGCTCTACAACTGGACATTACCTTTTCGCGATCGTCTCGGCGATGTAGCAGGCGTAATTGGTGGCTGGCTGGATGTGACCGAACGTAATGCGCTGTTGCAGGAGTTGCAGCTGGCAAAAGATGCGGCGGATAAAGCGAATCGTTCCAAAAGCGAATTCCTCGCCAGTATGAGCCATGAGATCCGCACCCCGTTGCATGCCATTATTGGCTTGCTAGAGCTGGAAACACGATCGCAG
This sequence comes from Pantoea sp. YR525, assembly GCF_900116775.1. Lineage (NCBI taxonomy): Bacteria > Pseudomonadati > Pseudomonadota > Gammaproteobacteria > Enterobacterales > Erwiniaceae > Pantoea > Pantoea sp. YR525. The sequence goes on along the minus strand of NZ_FPBU01000003.1, from coordinate 132,798 downwards.
CCCACGGATTCACTTTCAGAGAATATTCGTGTTGCCTACAGTTCAGCACACGCATTGTTATCATTAATTGGTGATGTACTCGATCTTTCAAAGATCGAATCCGGTATGTATCAACCCACGCCGGAAACTGTCTATTTGCCGGATGTCATTGAGCAAGCTGTCGCACTGTTCCGCAACAAAGCCGAAAGCAAAGGGATTGATCTACGTGTCGAAATGGATATCGCCGCCTATTGGGTGAAAACAGATCCGCTGATGATCAACCAGATCCTCTCTAATCTTTTAAGCAATGCTATTAAATTTACGGAAGAAGGCACAGTTACCGTGGTGCTGATGCAAGGTATCGCGCAGGAAGAGGAAGGCAGCGAATTTGTCATTGAAGTGAGCGATAACGGTTGTGGTATGACGGAAGATCAACAACATGCCATTTTTGAACCCTTTGTCCAGGTCGGCGAACGCCATCAACAGCAGCTGGGCACCGGATTAGGATTAAGTATTTGCCGTAATCTTGCGCACTTGCTGGATGGCGAGCTGATTGTAGAAAGTGCACCGGGCGAAGGAGCGGTCTTCTCTTTTTATTTCCGTGCACCGCAAGGAGAACCACGCGATCAGACCCAACCGCATCTGTCGCATCCTGTGTTCTCTGACAAACTCTCAGTGTTAGTTATTGACGATCATGCTCCCAATCGCTTGCTACTCGGTAAGCAACTTGAGTTATCAGGCCATCAGGTGGTGGTCAGCGAAAGTGCTGCTGAAGCGCTGGCGCTGTGGCAGCAAGCGCCACTGCGTTTTGATTTAATCATCACCGATTGCAATATGCCGACAATGAACGGCTTTCAGTTTGCTGAGGCGCTCCGCCAATATGAGCAACTGCATCATTTACCGCCGATTATGTTGTACGGCCTAACGGCCTCGGCCGAACAACACATCATGCAACGCTGTTTGCAGGCTGGCATGAATGACTGCCTGTTTAAGCCTCTGAATCTGGATCGTTTACTGGCGCAGATTGAGCATTGCACCCGACGTGGCGCGACGGACTCAAAACCATCGCCTGCCGCTGAAGAATTCATTCAGGATGATGATGGTGCAGAAAGCGCTATTGTCAATCTCCCTCCACTGTTAACCCAGTTGGCTGAACGTGATGTTGAAAGTTGCCTGGCGTTGATTGCCAGCATCCGCACCAGCCACGAAACGTTGCTGGCAGAATTACAGCAAACTCAGGAAGCCAGTGCGCTGTCACAACTCGGCCACAAACTAAAAGGAGGTGCCGCGATTTTGAATGCGCATGCTCTGGTGAAATTAGGTCGTCAATTAGAGGTGCACCGCGAGGAGGCATATGATGCGCAAACATTAATAGCGAAAATTACAGTGGAAATAGATCGTGTAAATCAAACGCTATTAGAATTTTCAGAACTTCGCCTGAAAAATCATCACTTTTCCTAGAATCATAATCTTATCGAGACATTTCTCGGTTCGCCCTATTAATCCGCCGGACATAATGACCGTCAACGTCATCATTATGGTGGCGTTAAAGGGAGAGATATGTTTAATGCAAAAATCCTCATCGTTGATGAGCATCGTTTGGTTGCCGCCGGCGTGCAGGCTTTATTATTAATGAATGGTTTTAATTGTGTCACTACTGCGCACACAATTAACGATGGAATTGATGATATCATTCATCATCACATCGACATACTAATATTAGATCCTGACTTTAAAGAAAAAAATGGCATCGCATTTTTACGAGACATCGTTAAATCAAAAACCTGGATGAAAGTCATTCTAATAAGCCAGGGTGGAAATAATCACTTATCTATACAATCACTTAGCCAGGGCGCTAACGGGTTCGTGTCAACCTACGATCCCATTCAAACCCTGATCGCCGCGATTGGTTGCGTCTCTAACAACGTGAATTATCTGCCTGGTGACATTCTGGATAAGCGTCAGCGTTATGCGAATGAGCAAGACATGCTTTCTCGCCTGACGGATCGTGAAAATTTGATTTTACGGCAACTCGCACAAGGAAAATCAAATAAAACCATCGCTTGCGAGCTGGGATTAAATAATAAAACCATCAGTACTTATAAAACAAAAATATTCCAAAAACTTGAGTCAAAAAACCTGGTAGATATCATCGAACTCGCACGTCGTAATGGAGCGTGCTAAAAGAAAAATCAAGACTAGTCTTGCGGATAAACAGTGTAGTGACATGGCATGATGTGCCTTGTCCTTACCCCGGACAGTTTTTAAAAAGATTGAGTTTTAAAGGAATTAATAACCACAGAGCTAATTTATTAGCCCCTTCTTCATGCTATTACAGGGCGAGTAGGTTTCTTCCCGTGCCTGGCGAAAGAAGTCCGATACTTTCGTCTGCGACTTACCGCCCTGCTTTTTTTTGATGCTTCTCACAGGCTGAACGCCACATACTTCCTTCCCTGCAAAATCCCGCTAGAGTTCACTCATCCGACCACTTTCTGAGTATGTGATCATGTCTGAACATTATGCCCACCTGTTCGTCCCGCTGGATTTGGGCTTTACCCAACTTAAAAACCGTTTTCTGATGGGCTCGATGCATACCGGATTGGAAGAACACGCCGATGGCGCAGAGCGTCTCGCCGCCTTCTACGCTGAGCGCGCGCGTGAAGGCGTGGCGTTGATTGTCACCGGCGGTATTGCGCCCAATTCGCAAGGCGTGGTGGCTCAAGGCGGAGCGATCCTAAACCAGGAAAGTCAGTGCAACTGGCACCGCGTCATCACTGATGCGGTGCATGCAGAAGGCGGGAAAATCGCGCTGCAGATTTTGCATGCTGGCCGCTACAGCTATCAACGCGATCTGGTTGCCCCTTCGGCGTTACAGGCGCCGATCAATCCTTTTACGCCGCAAGCGCTCAGCGATGCGGATATCCATCAGACCATTCAGGACTTCGCGCACTGCGCCAAACTGGCGCAACAGGCTGGCTATGACGGCGTGGAGATCATGGGTTCGGAAGGTTATCTGATTAATCAGTTTCTGGTAGCACATACCAACCAGCGTGATGATGACTGGGGCGGCGATGTGGCGCGACGTCAGCGCTTTGCGTTAGCTGTGACGCAAGCGGTGCGCGATGCCGTTGGCAGCGACTTCATCATTATCTTCCGCCTGTCGATGCTCGATCTGGTGAATAACGGCAGTTCGCTCGAGGAAACGCTGTCGCTGGCGCAAGCGCTGGAGCAGTGTGGCGTTACGCTGTTTAACAGCGGTATTGGCTGGCATGAAGCGCGTATTCCCACCATCGCCACTTGCGTGCCGCGCGCCGGTTTTGCCTGGGTCACGCAGCATCTGCGCGAGCGCGTGTCGGTGCCGGTCATTGCCACTAATCGCATCAACCATCCCGATGTTGCTGAACAGCTTCTGCTTGATGGCATCGCCGATATGGTATCAATGGCACGCCCTTTCCTCGCCGATGCGGCTTTCGTTCGTAAAGCAGAAACCGGCCAGCCCGATGCCATCAACACCTGCATTGCCTGTAATCAGGCCTGCCTCGATCAAATCTTTGTCGGCAAAGTCACCTCTTGCCTGGTGAATCCACGCGCCTGCCATGAAACGCTGATGCCGGTGATCGCCAGCGAACAGCCAAAGCAGTTAGCGGTGGTGGGTGCTGGGCCCGCAGGCATGGCGTTCGCGCTGCAGGCGGCGGAGCGCGGCCATCAGGTCACGCTGTACGAAGCCGACGCACAAATTGGCGGGCAGTTTAATATCGCCCGGCAGATTCCCGGCAAGGCCGAATTCAGTGAAACGCTGCGCTATTTCCGTCATCAGCTTGCTGCCGCAGGCGTAACCGTTAAGACGGATCACCGCGTAGACGCAGACGAACTGGAAGCTGCTGACGAAGTGATTATCGCCACCGGTATCTTGCCGCGCCAGCTGGCGATTCCCGGCATCGATCATCCCAGCGTGCTGAGCTATCTCGACGTCATACGCGATAAAAAACCGGTGGGAAGACGCGTGGCGATTATCGGCGCGGGCGGCATTGGTTTTGATACCGCTGAGTTTCTGCTGCATCAATCCAGCCATGACGATTTTTACCAAAGCTGGGGCATCGACCGAAGCCTGCAGGCGCGTGGCGGTTTGATTGCGCCACAGCCACAGCCACAGCCCGCCGATCGGCAAATCTGGCTGCTGCAACGTAAATCCGGCAAGCCGGGCGCAGGCTTAGCGAAAACTACTGGCTGGATCCACCGCGCCAGTTTGCAGGCGCACGGCGTGCAGATGTGGGGCGACGTCGAGTATTTGCAGATTGATGATGCCGGATTACATCTGCGTCATCAGGGCGAAGCGATAACGCTGGCGGTAGATAACGTGGTGATTTGTGCCGGACAGGAACCGCTGCGCCTGCTGGCGAACCAGCTCAGTGCGCGAGGTAAATCCGTTCGGGTGATTGGCGGTGCAGATGTGGCGCAGGAGCTGGATGCTCGCCGCGCCATAGCTCAGGCGACCGAACTGGCGCTGAGTATCTAATTAACGCAGTTTGACCGAACGCAGCACCACGAACTTGGCGTTAGACGCCACCAGTTCGCAGTTGCCAAACAGCTTTTTCATTTTGACGTGATAGCCGAGGTGGCGGTTGCCGACGATGCGCAACTCGCCGCCATACTGCAGGCAGCGTTTGGCATCACGCAGCATTTGCCACGCCAGATGATCGGTCACCGCGTGCTGCTGATGGAATGGCGGATTGCACAGCACCGCGTGCAGGCGATCGGACGGGAAGCCACTCAGCACGTTGTTAACGCGGAACTGACAGCGCGCCATATCCTGCGGACGGTTCACTTCTACGTTCAGTTTGCTTGATGCCACCGCCATGTAGGATTCGTCATAAAACAGCACGTCCGCGTTCGGATTCTGCTCCAGCGCCAGCAAGCCAATCACGCCATTGCCGCAACCCAGATCGAGAATCTCACCTTCAATGTCAAAAGGCAGATGCTGCATAAAGAAGCGTGCGCCCACATCCAGCGACGCGCGGGAAAACACGTTGGCGTGGTTGTGGATCTGGTACTCAGAATCATCCAGCGGCCAAACGGTGGTCGCAGGCTGATCCGCTAATTGAGGCGCGGTGTAGCGGCTATAAATCAGACGCGCTTTTTTCCACGCCAGCGAAGTTTTACTCTCGCCGAGGATGCGCTCGAAAAGTTGCAGCGTAGAGTTGTGAATGTCTTTAGCTTTCGCCGCCGCCAGAATCAGCGTGTCTGGCGTGATCACTTCGCGCAATGCACGCAGTTGATGCTCCAGCAGCGCCAGCGCTTTGGGGATTTTGATCATCACCACCGCCGGCGCGGCGGGCAGTGGCGCCAGGCTATCGATAAAGTGCACCTGATCTTCATCCATCTCATTGAGACGCAGGTTCTGTTTTGCCGCCTGTTCGCTCAGCAGCGAATCGCTGACGTGCCACACAGGTCGTGCGCCCAGCCCGCAGGTCAGCGCGCCAAAGCTGTCGTTGAACACCAATACCGGTCCCTCAGGCAGCTCTTGCTGCAGTAGGTATTCATCGGCGGAATCCCACGCCTGTAGCGGGCTTTCCTCACGCATAGGCGGGAAGCGGTGCAGCGTCAGCGTGCGATTGGTCAGTTCAAGTTGGCTCATGGAATCTCCGGCGTGGTACACTTTGCGCGATTTTCGCCCTAAAAAGGGGGCGCAGTATACTGTCTTTCGCCGGGAATCCCAATGTCATTAATCTATCTGCAGGGTTACCCTGAAAACATCCTCGAGCAGGTTCAGACGCTGATCGAACATGAGCGTTTGGGTTCATTTCTTCAGCAACGCTATCCCGATACGCACAATATCGTCAGCGACCGCGCGCTCTATGATTACACCCAGGCGCTGAAAAACCGCTATATGCGCAGCGCGCCGCCGGTGAGCAAAGTGATTTGGGACAATAAGATCAAAGTGATGAAGCACGCGTTGGGGCTGCATACGGCGATTTCGCGCGTGCAAGGCGGCAATCTAAAAGCCAAAGCGGAGATTCGCATCTCCACTTTCTTCCGCCTCGCACCGGAAGCGTTTTTGCGCATGATCGTGGTGCACGAGCTGGCACACCTCAAAGAGAAAGAGCACGACAAAGCGTTTTACCAACTCTGCTGCCACATGGAACCGGATTATCATCAGCTGGAGTTTGACGCCCGCTTGTGGATGACCGACCAGGCGATGCGCGGCAACGCGGCTTAAAGAAACTCCTGCGCTTTTTGAATCAAACTGGTTTTGGTCAGTGCGCCCATAAAACGGCGCTCCTGCGGGTTATTCAGCACCGGCAAGCGCTCAAGCGTGACGCGGGCAAAGGCTTCCCAACCTTCACGCATGCTTTGATTCTGATAAATGCAGGGAAAGTTATTGTCCATCACGCTGCTGACTGGCGAATGCAGCGTGATCTCCTGCGACAGCACCTTGCGTGAGATATCGTGAATCGACACCACACCAAGAAATTGCCCTTCGCTATTAATCACATACACATAGCGTTCACGCTTGAGTGAGCTCACCGCCAGCGCCTGCCCCACCGACTCTTCCGGCTGCAGCGCCGCGCCGGGAATGATCAACTGATCGACGCGCATGTTATCGAAATCATACTTGGCTTCGGAACGACTGAAGTGACTGCTCACCACCGGATAAGTGCTGGACGATTGCAAGCGATAGACCACCATCGACGCTAGCACCGACGCGATCATGATCGGGAACAGCAGGCTGCTATTTAGCGTCATCTCTAACACCATCAGCATCGCCATTAACGGCGCCTGACTGACCGCTGCCAGCACCGCCGCCATGCCGATTGCCGCATACAGCAAGGTATTGCCGACCGGTAAATGCAACATCACGCCAATCTGCGCCAGCGCCACGCCAAGCAGTGCGCCGATCAATAATGAAGGGGTAAACAGCCCGCCCACCGCGTTGGAGCCAACCGACAGCGTGGTCGCCAGCGTTTTTAACACCAGCAATCCCAGCAAACCCATCAGCAGATATTGGCCATCAATGATTTTGACGATCACTTCGTAACCGTTACCGAGAATATCGGTGGAGATCAGCGCCAGAAAGCCCACCGCTAATCCACCCGCGCCCAGCCGTAACGGCAGCGAACGCACCCGGCCAAACAGCGCCTTGCTGCGCGCAATGAGTTTTATTAGCAGCCAACCGGCGAATCCAGCGACAAAACCAATCAGCAACGTCATAAGCAAACTGCTGATATCCATCTGAAACAGCGCTTCGGATAACGGATAGAGCGCGCTGCGGAAACCCAGCGACCACATGGTCATCACCGCCACTGCCGACGAAACAATCAGCGGAATCAAGCGTTGCAGCGCCGAGATGCCAAACGCGATTTCCGCCACAAATATCGCTGACGCCAGCGGAGCGTGATACACCGACGACAGCCCGGCAGCAGCGGCCATCGCCACGATATCGCTATTGCGCAGATTGAGCGATTTGGGCAGCCAGCGCCCGATTAAACTGCCGCTCAGCGCCGATAACTGCACCATCGGCCCCTCTTTACCAATCGATGCGCCGCTGCCGATACTGGCAATCGACGACAGCGCACGGAACAGCGAAGTTTTGGTCGGCACCGCATCAAGGCGCGCGTTGATCACTTCCAGATAATCGGTCTGCACCGTTTCCTGTTTCTCAATCGCCACCGCATAGCGCAGGAAAAAACCGGCTATAACGCCGCCCGCGCCCACCAGCAGCGGCCAGAAGATCCACGGCCAGACATGCATCGCCACGGTGATTTCGTTATCGCTGTTGAACAGCAGGCGGTTAATGACATCGATCACGCCACGAAAGGCCAGCGTCACCAGCGAGGCCACGCATCCAACGGGGATGGCGATCAGTAATGTGGTCCAGTTCAGAGCATGTTTACTTCCACTCACCCGCGCGTCCCCGTTAAGTCGGTTAAAAAGTTGTGCGGCATCATCATATTGGAATGCGGATCTCAGGATCAAATTTCGCCTGCCTGGCGCTCAGATGAACATGTTACTCTGCCGTTTTACTTTAGCAGGAGAGCAGCACGTGATTCGTTTCGCCATCGTGGGAACCAACTGGATTACCCGCCAGTTTATCGACGCCGCGCATGAAACCGGCAAGATGAAGCTGAGCGGCGTCTATTCGCGTAATCAGCAGCAGGCCGACGCTTTTGTGGTGGATTATCCCTGCAAGCTGACCTTCACCTCACTGGATGAACTTGCCGCCAGCAGTGAGATTGATGCGGTGTATATCGCCAGTCCGAATGCGCTGCACAGTGAGCAGGCGATACTGTTTATGTCGCACGGCAAGCATGTGATTTGCGAGAAGCCGATGGCGTCTAACCTGCGTGAAGCCGAGGCGATGATTGCCTGCGCACGCCAGCATCAGGTGGTGCTGTTCGAAGCCTTTAAAACCGCCAGCCTGCCGACGTTCCTGCAACTGCAAAAAACGCTGCCACAATTGGGCAAACTGCGTAAAGCCCTGATCAACTATTGCCAGTATTCCTCGCGTTATCAACGCTATCTGGATGGCGAGAACCCGAATACCTTTAATCCTCGCTGGTCGAACGGCTCAATCATGGATATCGGCTTTTACTGCCTCGCCGCCGCCGTCACCTTGTGGGGTGCGCCGCAGCAGGTCAAAGCGCAAGCTTCCCTGCTGGAAAGTGGCGTTGATGCGCATGGCGTTGTGGTGCTGGGCTACGGCGATTTTGATGTCACGCTGTTGCACTCAAAAGTCAGCGATTCACTGATCCCGAGTGAGATTCAGGGCGAAGCGGGATCGCTGATAATTGAAAAGATCTCCGAATGCCAGCAACTGCGCTTTATCCCGCGCGGCGGTGAGAGCCAAAACCTGACGCAGCCGCAGCACATCAACACCATGCTGTATGAAGCCGAAACCTTCGCCAAATTGGTAGAAGCCGGTGAAGTTGAGCATGCGGGGTTAGAAATCTCGCGCATTACGGCGCAACTGCTCACGGAAATCCGCCGCCAGACCGGCGTGGTATTCCCGGCAGATCAGGCTGAAGTGTAAATATTGCAAAACATTTCTGGAGCCCTCTTGAAAGCGATTATCGAACTCCGTATGTTTAGCGCTGCAAAGGGGAGTAACTTGTAAGCTGATTGATCGTCATTACGATGCGCCACGCATCCGGTCGTCAGGCAACCCGGAATCCATTCTGAGTTGTAAGTGAGACCTTGCCGGAAGGCGAGGTTTGCTTGCAGCACGATTAAAGCGGCTGACGTCTTCTGACTTCAGCCGCTTTTTTTATTTCTGGAATAAGGATACGACTATGCACTCAGTTGGCACACCGTTACTTTGGGGCAGCTTCGCTGTCGTGGTGCTCATCATGCTGGCGATCGACCTGCTATTGCAGGGCCGACGTGGCGCACAAACCATGTCATTCAAACAAGCAGCGGTCTGGTCGCTGATTTGGGTGTCAGTTTCACTGCTGTTCAGCGCCGCCTTCTGGTGGTATCTCGACGGCACCGCCGGGCGCGAAGTCGCCACCGCGCAAACTCTCGCTTTCCTCACCGGCTACGTTTTAGAAAAAGCGCTGGCGGTGGATAACGTTTTTGTCTGGCTGATGCTGTTTAGCTACTTCGCCGTCCCAGCCAACCTGCAGCGCCGCGTGCTGATTTATGGCGTATTGGGCGCGATTGTGCTGCGTACCATCATGATCTTCGCTGGCAGCTATTTGGTTACCCAGTTCAGCTGGATTCTTTACGTATTCGGCGCCTTCCTGCTGTTCACCGGCCTGAAAATGGCGCTGGCGAAAGAGGAAGATGACAGCACGGTTGGCGACAAGCCGGTGGTGCGCTGGCTGCGCAAGCATCTGCGTATGACCGATAGCCTGGACGGCGAGAAGTTCTTCACCCGCAAAAACGGTGTGCTGTTTGCTACGCCGTTGCTGCTGGTGTTGATCATGGTTGAACTGAGCGATGTGATTTTCGCCGTAGACAGCATTCCCGCCATCTTCGCGGTGACCACCGATCCGTTCATTGTGCTGACCTCAAACCTGTTCGCGATTCTTGGCCTGCGCGCCATGTACTTCCTGCTGGCTAACGTGGCGGAGCGCTTCTCGATGCTGAAATATGGTCTGGCGATTGTGCTGGTGTTTATCGGTATCAAAATGCTGATCGTCGAGTTCTATCACATTCCCGTCGGCATCTCGCTGACGGTGGTGGGCGTGATTCTCGGCGGTACGCTGCTGATTAACGCCTGGGTGAACCACAGAAACGACCAGAAGAAGATCTCACCATAATCTTCTGCAGGGGCGCTAATCGCCCCTGCTTTGTTTCGCCAGTGGCAACCTTCGCCTTTTATATATCTGTCACACTTCCCATCATCAGCAGATCAAAAAACCGATCTGCCACGCATGCACAGAATTATCTCTTTCCTCATAAGCTCTTTTCCTTATACTACGCCGGGCAAACCGTTGTGCGTGGTGGAACCGCGCACAATACTCATGACCGCGAATATAAAAAGACTGTGATATGCAAAACAACTTTATTGGACGTCTGGGCGCGCTGTTCGCAGGAAGCCTGGTAAAACAAATCATGATCGGCCTGGTGGCGGGCGTGGCGCTGGCGTGGTTCTCACGTGATGCCGCACTGGCCGTTGGCTTGCTGGGCGAGCTGTTCGTGCGTGCGCTGAAAGCCGTCGCGCCGCTGCTGGTTCTGGTGCTGGTGATCTCCTCGATCGCCAACCATCAGCAGGGACAGAAAACCAATATCCGCCCGATTATCATGCTGTATCTGCTCAGCACGTTCTTTGCTGCGGTTGTGGCAGTGATCTTCAGCCATCTGTTCCCTCAGACGCTGTCGATGAACGTGGGTGCTACGCAAATTACGCCGCCGTCGGGCATTGCCGAAGTGCTGCACGGTTTGCTGATGAGCATGGTATCGAATCCGATTGAAGCGCTGATGAACGCCAACTACATCGGCATTCTGGTGTGGGCGCTGGGATTGGGCCTGGCGTTTCGTCATGCCAGCCCAAGCAGCAAAGCGTTTCTTAATGACGCGTCAAATGCCGCGACCTGGGTGGTGCGCTGCGTGATCCGCTGTGCGCCGCTGGGGATTTTTGGCCTGGTAGCTTCCATCCTTGCCTCAACCGGTTTTGATGCGCTGTGGGAATACGCCAATCTGCTCACGCTGCTGCTCGGCTGCATGCTGATTATGGCGCTGGTGATTAACCCGATGCTGGTGTTCCAGAAGATCCGCCGCAACCCTTATCCGCTGGTATTTACCTGCATGCGTGAAAGTGGCGTCACCGCATTCTTCACCCGCAGTTCCGCGGCCAATATCCCGGTGAATATGGCATTGGCGAAGCGCCTCAATCTGGATGAGGACACTTATTCCGTGTCGATCCCGCTGGGCGCCACCATCAGCATGGCCGGTGCTTCGATCACCATCACTGTGTTGACGTTGGCTGCAGTGCATACGCTGGGTATTTCGGTGGATGTTCCAACCGCCATTCTGTTGAGTCTGGTGGCGTCGCTGTGTGCCTGTGGCGCATCCGGCGTGGCCGGCGGTTCGCTGCTGCTGATCCCGGTAGCCTGCAATATGTTTGGTATTCCGAATGATTTGGCGATGCAGGTAGTGGCGGTGGGCTTCATTATTGGCGTGCTGCAGGATTCCGCCGAGACCGCGTTGAACTCCTCGACGGATATTCTGTTTACCGCCGCCGTATGCCAGGCCGAAGCTGAGCGCGAGCCGCGTCGTACGGTGTCAGAATCGGAATAATTGCTCCAGGTCGCCATTCATGGCGACCTGGTTCTACAACGTCACTCCGCTTTTAAAGATGGCTAACTCGCGGAAATCATTGGTTTCATTGCGCGCCGGTTGGCCATTGGCAATCGCCACAATCATATCGACGAAGTCCTCCAGCATCGCCGCCATACTCATCCCTTCAATCAAACGTCCGGCATTAAAATCGATCCAGTGCGGCTTCTTCTCGGCGAGCTGCGTGTTGGTGGCGATTTTCACCGTCGGCACAAAACCGCCATACGGCGTGCCGCGTCCGGTGGTAAACAGCACCATGTGACATCCCGCGCCTGCCAGCGCGCTGGTGGCCACCGCATCGTTTCCCGGCGCACTTAGCAGATTGAGTCCCGGCGTATGCAAGCGCTCACCGTACTTCAGCACATCCACCACCTGACTTTGTCCGGCCTTCTGCGTACAGCCAAGCGACTTCTCTTCCAGCGTGGTGATGCCGCCGGCTTTGTTGCCGGGTGAGGGATTCTCATAAATCGGCTGCTGGTGATCGATAAAGTAGCGCTTGAAGTCGTTAATCATCGCCACGGTTTTTTCAAAGGTGGCTTCATCGCGGCAGCGACTCATCAGGATACGCTCTGCGCCGAACATCTCCGGCACTTCGGTCAGCACCGTGGTGCCGCCGTTGGCAATCATCTGGTCGGAGAAACAGCCCAGCATGGGATTGGCGGTGATGCCGGAAAAACCATCCGAACCGCCGCACTCCAGACCAAACTTCAGCTCGCTGAGTTTGCCCGGCTGACGCTGATCTTCGCGCATGGCACGATAGAGTTCGTGCAGGCGTTCCAGCCCCGCTTCCACCTCATCATCCTGCTTCTGACACTCCATGAACTGCACGCGATCGCTATCGAAACCACCAAGCGTTTCACGGAACACATCGACCTGATTGTTCTCGCAGCCAAGGCCAATCACCAGCACCGCGCCAGCATTGGGATGGCGCACCATATTTTGCAGCATGGTGCGGGTGTTCTCGTGATCCTGTCCAAGCTGCGAACAACCAAACGGATGGCTGAACAGATGCACGCCATCAATGCCTTCGGCGTCATTGGTCTCTTTCATAAAGCGCGTCAGGATTTGCCGTGCGATGCCATTAACGCAGCCGACGGTGGGCAGAATCCATAACTCATTACGGATGCCCACTTCACCGCTGGCGCGGCGGTAGATCTGCACGTCGCGGTCGCCTGCTTGCGGCGGCAGTTCGAGGAAATCGGGTTGATAGTCGTACTCATCCACGTCGCTCAAATTGGTGCGCGCATTGCTGGAGTGGATGATCTCACCGGCCGCAATCGGCTGAGTGGCGTGCGCGATCGGCAAACCGTATTTGATCACCAGCGCATCAGTCGCTAAAGGCTGCAACGCAAATTTATGCCCGCGCCCAACCTCCTGCTGCAAGGTGATCGTCTGTTGATTGATTTCGACCTGGGTATTGGCTGGCAAATCGCGCAACGCCACAGCAACGTTGTCGCGTGAATGTATTCTAATGGCATCTTGCATAGCGTTATCTCAGTTGTGTCAACGCCGTCCGCATCCCGTGGACGATGATGTTTTGCAGGTGTTGGCTGACCGCAGCCACTAATCCGGGCCGCTGAGTGAGATCTTCGCCCCAGTGATTGGCATCGCTCAGTACCGCGCGCACCAACTGTTCCGGAGTCTGTTTATCGTTATTTACCGCTGGCCACAGCTCAGCAAAACGCTGCAGCCAGTGTTCGTCATCCTGCAGCGGCCAGTGACGCTCGCCCTCTGCACCGCGATAAAAGGCCAGCAGCGCGGCAAAGGCGAAAGTCAGGCGCACAGGCCATTGACCGTTTTGCTGCTGCGACATCAGCAGTTGCGGCAGCAAACGGGTGCGGAATTTGGTCATGCCGTTGAGGGCGATGGAGAGTAACGCATGGCGAATAAAGGGATTGCGGAAGCGACGCTGCACCGCGTCGGCAAAGGCGTGCAGCTCATCGCGCGGCAGATTCAGCGTGGGGATCACCTCATCGCGTAATAGCGCATCGACAAAACCGACCATCTGCGCGTCATCCATCGCGTCTCCCACGCTCTCCAGCCCGGCCTGAAACGCCACCGGCACCAGCGCGGTGTGTGCGCCGTTGAGGATCGCCACTTTTTGCGCTTTGTACGGCGTGATGTCCTCAACCAACTTCACTTCCGGTGCCAGCGCGTGCAGCTGCAGTTCCTGCGCCAATGCGTCCGGCCCCTGAATCACAAACTGATAATAGACTTCGCCCGCCACCAGATAACGATCTTCATAGCCCAATGAAGCTTCGATCGCCGCGCTATCCGCCGGATATCCGGTGACAATGCGATCCACCAGCGTGTTGTAGAACGCGCAGTGATCCTGCACCCAGCAGGCAAACTCCGGCGGCAGCTGCCAATGCTGGCTATAGCGCAGCACCACCTCACGCAGCGTGTCGCCGTTGTAATCGATCAGTTCACAGGGCACCACCAGCCAGCCTTTATCACTGGCGCCAGCAAAATGGTTGAAGCGCGCCCACAGCAGCTGCGTCAGCTTGCCGGGGAAGGACGAGGCGGGCGTATCGTCCAGCCGATCCTGCTCTGCGAAGGCAATGCCCGCTTCCGTGGTATTGGAGAAGACAAAACGCATTTGTGGCGCGCGTGCCAGCGCGAGAAATTCGTCAAACTGTTGATACGGCTGGATTTCACGATTCACGCTGCGGATCAGGCGAGCTTCACTCACCTGCTCGCCCGCCGTGTTTAGCCCGCGAATCAGTGTGGTGTACAAGCCATCTTGCTGATTAAGCGTCTCTTCCACCACGCGATTGCGCGGCCGCACCACCACCACGCCCGCATCGGTGTCTTGATATTGATTAAGCCAGTCGAGTTGCCAGTCGATAAAAGCGCGCAGGAAATTGCCTTCACCAAACTGGATAACGCGTTCGCTATAGTGCGCGCCGGGAAAATCGTGACGGTTAAGTCGCTGCATCATCAGGCTCCCAGCTCAATGCCGAAGTAATCGCGCGCATTGTTGAAACTGATGTTCTGTACCATCTGCCCTAACAACGCTTCGTCGGCAGGCGCTTCGCCCCGCTCCACCCAATTGCCGATCATCTGGCACAACAGACGACGGAAATATTCGTGGCGCGTGTAGGAGAGGAAGCTGCGGCTGTCGGTCAGCATGCCGACAAAACGGCTCAGCAGGCCGATTTGCGCCAGCTGTGTCATCTGGCGCTGCATGCCATCCAGCTGATCGTTGAACCACCACGCCGAACCAAATTGCATCTTGCCCGGTTCGCCTTCACCCTGGAAATTGCCCGCCATGGTCGCCAGCACTTCGTTATCGCGCGGGTTGAGGCAGTAAAGGATGGTTTTAGGCAGCGCGTTATTGCGGTTTTGCGCATCCAGCAGGCGTGCCAGCGGTATCGCCAGCGGCGCATCATTAATCGAATCGAAACCAACATCCGGGCCGAGGATATCGAACTGGCGGCGATTAGCGTTGCGCAGCGCGCCAATGTGATACTGCTGCGCCCAGCCACGGCGCGCATATTCGCTGCCGAGCCACACCAGCACGGCAGTTTTGAATTGGGCCGTCTCTTCAGCGGAAGGCGCTGCGCCTTGCAGTCGACGAGCCAGAATGCCGTCCAGCGTGGCCTCATCCGCTTCCGCAAACAGCACCACATCCAGCGCGTGATCGGAGATTTTGCAGCCATGCGCAGCGAAGTGATCGAGTCGCTGGCTTAAGGCGCGACGCAGATCGTCAAAGCGCAGCACGCTGACATCCGCCACCTGCTCTAAGCGCTGAATCCATGGCAGGAAGCTCTCCAGCTCAATATTGAAGGCTTTGTCCGGACGCCAGCTCGGCAGCACTTTGACGTCGAAACTGTTGTCCTGCGCCAGCTTGCGGTGATGCTGTAAGTCATCGAGCGGATCGTCGGTGGTGCCGACCATTTTCACCTTCATCTGCTGCATGATGCCGCGCGCGCTGAATGCGTCCTGCGCCAGTAACTCATTGCACTGCTGCCAGATGCGTTCCGCGCTCTGTTCGTTCAACAGCACATCGGTGATGCCAAAAGGTCGACGCAATTCGAGATGCGTCCAGTGATAGAGCGGATTGCCGATGGTATGCGGCACGGTGCACGCCCAGGCATTAAATTTCTCACGGTCGCTGGCATCGCCGGTACACAACGCTTCCGGCACGCCGTTAGCGCGCATCGCACGCCATTTGTAGTGATCGCCTTTGAGCCAGATGTCATAGAGGTTGGTGAAGCGGTAGTTATCGGCAATCTGCTGCGGCGGTAAGTGACAGTGATAGTCGAAAATCGGCTGGTCTTTGGCGTAGTCATGGTACAGACGACGGGCGAACTCGGTGTCGAGTAGAAAATCCTCACTCATAAAACGCGACATACCTGCTTCCTCATTTTGTAGCCAGATGGCTTTTAACCAAAAGTTATCATACCAATTTAGGCGAACGGCAAAATTGTTTGCGATCCGACTCACAATAATGACAGTTTCACTGTGGGTATATGGACGATTCTGTTGTGGATATTGCGTTAAATGGCTGTTTTAACGATCTTTCGCTCTAACACACACGCGCCGCAAGGTTTATGTGATGGCATTCAACTTTTGAAGCTGTATAACAAGTTAACCTCTCGCTCCGTTGCTAAAGGGATTAATGGCACAGGCAAGGAACTGCGGGAGTGAGCAGCGCTGTTCACATCTTCCCGCTCCAGATAACTACAGCGGTAAAACCGCAACGACAGACTGGACGAGGTTAATAATGCGTAAGATCAAAGGGCTACGCTGGTACATGATTGGGCTGGTGACGCTGGGCACGGTGCTCGGCTACCTGACGCGCAATACCATTGCCGTTGCGGCGCCCACGCTGGAAACGCAGTTGGGTATTACCACGCAACAATATTCCTATATCGTCGCCGCCTACTCGGCGTGCTACACCATCATGCAGCCGGTGGCCGGTTATGTGCTGGACATGCTCGGCACCAAAATCGGTTATGCGGTGTTTGCCGTGCTGTGGGCGATCTTCTGTGCCGCAACCGCGATGGCGGGCAGTTGGGGCGGCTTTGCGCTGGCGCGCGGTGCGGTTGGCGCAGCCGAAGCAGCGATGATTCCGGCCGGTCTGAAAGCCAGTAGCGAGTGGTTCCCCGCCAAAGAGCGTTCGGTGGCGGTGGGCTATTTCAACGTGGGATCGTCGATTGGTGCGATGCTGGCGCCGCCGCTGGTGGTGTGGGCGATCATGGCGCACAGCTGGCAAATGGCGTTCATTATTACCGGCGTGCTGAGCATGGTGTGGGCCATCTGCTGGCTGGTGTTTTACAAACATCCCAAACAGCAAACCAAGCTGAGCGATGAGGAGCGTCACTACATCATTGCCGGCCAGGAGCTGCAGCATCAAACCGGTAATAACAAGAAGATGTCGGCGCGCCAGATCCTGCGCAATCGTCAGTTCTGGGGCATTGCGCTGCCGCGTTTCCTCGCCGAACCGGCGTGGGGAACCTTCAACGCGTGGATACCGCTATTTATGTTCAAAGTGTACGGCTTCAACCTGAAAGAGATCGCCATGTTTGCCTGGATGCCGATGCTGTTCGCCGATCTCGGCTGCATTGTCGGCGGTTACTTGCCGCCGCTGTTCCAGCGCTGGTTTGGCGTCAACCTTATCGTCTCGCGCAAGCTGGTGGTCACCATGGGCGCAGTGTTGATGATTGCGCCAGGCACTATCGGTTTGTTCACCAGTCCGTATGTCGCGATTGGGCTGCTGTGCGTTGGCGGGTTTGCCCATCAGGCGCTTTCTGGTGCGCTGATCACCCTCTCTTCAGATGTATTTGGCCGCAACGAAGTGGCTACCGCCAATGGCTTAACCGGCATGGCGGCTTGGACGGCGAGCACCATGTTTGCGCTGGTGGTCGGGGCGCTGGCCGATACGCTGGGCTTCAGCCCGCTGTTTGCAGCGCTGGCGGTGTTTGATCTGTTAGGCGCGGTGGTTATCTGGACGGTCCTGAAAAATCAGCCGGTTTCTGAACTCGACGATCAGCCCGCAGTGCAGTCCGCTGCGGTACGCACCTAACCTCATCGGGCTGGCATCGGCCAGCCCATTTCCTCTGTGCGGCTGAAGTGGTATAACAACTCAACTTTCTCCCACAGCGGACCGCGCAATGGACCTGACCGAATCACGACGCCTCTATCAACAGCTCGCCAGTGAACTCAAACGCCGCATTGAAGCCGCCGATTACCGGGTTGGCGACAAGCTGCCTGCCGAACGTCTGATTGCGGAAGAGATGCAGGTGAGCCGTACCGTGGTGCGTGAAGCGATCATCATGCTGGAAGTGGAAGGTTACGTGGAGGTGCGGAAAGGTTCCGGCATTCACGTGATCAGTAGCCAGCAGCAGAACCGCGTGGTGACCTCCAGCCAGCTGGAGTTCGCCAATTTCGGTCCCTTCGAGTTATTGCAGGCGCGCCAGCTGATTGAAAGCAACGTGGCTGAGTTTGCCGCCACGCAGGTAACGCGTCAGGACATCGTGGCATTGATGGCGATTCAGGAGAAAGCGCGTCAGGAAGATCATTCGCGCGATTCGGCGTGGGATATGGAGTTTCACGTGCGCATCGCACAATCTACGCAGAACAGCGCCTTAGCGGCAATTGTCGAGAAGATGTGGCTACATCGTCTGCACAATCCTTACTGGCTGAAGCTGCACGAACACATTGATGCCAAAAATATCACCAGTTGGTGTGACGATCACGACCAGATCCTCAAAGCCCTAATCCGCAAAGATCCCGCCGCCAGTAAGCTGGCAATGTGGCAACATCTGGAAAATACTAAGCAGATGCTGTTTAACGCCACCACCGACGATTTTGAATTTAACGTCGACCGTTACATGTTTGCTGAAAATCCGGTCATCCTGCCTGAAGGTAGCGAAAACCCACGCTGATCCTGCTTATTTTTCAGCCGTTTTGTTGTCGAAAAAGTCAGTTAGTCTGCAATAGTGTCAGCTCATGTAAAGCTCCTTTGGACCACCTGCGTCTAAAGGTAAAACTCCTGTGCGGCGGGCACTTTCCCCTGTCTGGATAACGTTATTTTTGTTACAGTTATCGCCCTTTTATTACCCTTTGCGACAGGGCTTTTATAAAGTCGCTGATTTAACAATCAATTCTGGAAGGATCCGGAAACTCCTGCTCAGGCTGCTTATCTAAAATGTATAACCAACGCCAGTCTGCGCCTAAGCCCCTCACGGGCACGTTTAACAATGATGTTCAGGAATGATTGATGGATATTTTGCAAGCATTGCTGCATGCCTTATGGCAGCAGGATTACGAAATGCTCTCCGACCCGACGCTGGTTTGGGCCATTTATGGCGTGCTGTTCATGATTCTGTTTCTGGAAAATGGACTGCTGCCCGCCGCGTTTTTGCCCGGCGATAGTTTACTGATTCTGGTGGGTGTGCTGATTGCTAAAGGCACCATGGGTTTCCCGCTGACACTGCTGATTCTGACCACCGGCGCCAGCCTTGGCTGCTGGGTAAGCTACATTCAGGGTCGCTGGCTCGGTAATACGCCTACCGTGCAAAAATGGTTATCGCACCTGCCTGCGCAATATCATCAACGCGCCCACCGACTGTTCCATCGCCATGGCTTGTCTGCATTGCTGGTGGGTCGCTTTATTGCCTTCGTCCGCACCTTGCTCCCGACCATCGCCGGGCTTTCTGGCCTGAGTAATGCGCGCTTTCAGTTCTTCAACTGGGTAAGTGGCTTCCTGTGGGTGCTGATCCTTACCGTGCTGGGCTTCGCGCTGGGCAAAACTCCGATTTTCCGTCGTTACGAAGATGAACTGATGTTGTGCCTGATGCTGCTGCCGCTGGTGCTGCTGGTTATTGGTCTGGTCGGTTCTTTAGTGGTGATTTGGCGCAAACGTCAGTCGACGCGTAACGGGAATTCACAGTCATGATCAAACTCCGTGGATTCCCAAGGCGTTTCCTGCCTTGGGCGCTGGGTGGCGCGTTGGCGCTGCTGGCGATCTGTTTCGTTCCGACCCTGATGCAGCATGAAACCGTGGTGCAGATTCGTGTCGCCAACAGCGGCACCAATCTGCCCGATGGTTTTTATCTCTATCAGCAACTTTCCGCACAGGGCGTGCGTATCAAAAGTATTACGCCTTCAGGCGATGCGCTGGTGATTCATTTTGAGAATGAAGAGCAGAGCCTCGCGGCGCAGAAAGTGTTGAAGCGCCTGTTGCCACAAGGCTTTGTCGTTGCCGCTGGCCCGCAGGCTTCGCAGCAATATCCCGACGCTAATCGCCCAACTTACAGCTAAATTCCACCGCCTGACGTTAAGCCAGGCGGTGAGCTAATCCTCGCTATCCCCGCGTCTTCTTTGAATTTTTTCGTCTGCTGTCTATCCTTAGAGGTAGCGTAAGCCTAAGACATGCTGGGAAGCCTCTCCTGTCTGCTCTCAGGCAGGTCATCAACAATGGAAGGTCACAACCTGATGAAACATCAATTACTGCTAGGTGCTATTCTTTTTTCACTCTCGGGTTCGCTGCTGGCGGCTGAATCGCTCTGCCAACAAAAAGAGCAGGATATTCAGCGCGAGATCGATATGGCGAAACAGCACGACAACCAGCGCCGCGTCACCGGGCTGGAGCGCGCGTTGACCGAAGTCCGCGCAGGCTGCACCGATGAGAAGCTGAAATCCGCACACAGTGAACGTATCGCCGATCAGAAGCACAAAATCGCCGAACGTGAGCGTGAGCTGAAAGAAGAGCGTCAGGATGGCGACAAGGACAAAATTGAGAAGCGCGAACGTAAGCTGGAAGAGGCGCAGCACGAACTGAAAAAGCTTGAAGCTGAACCTTATTAATCGGACTTAACTAAATGCTGTAAAAGGAGATTTCCATGGCTAAAGAATCAACATCTGAACATCTGCGCGCTGAATTGAAAAATCTGGCTGATACCCTGGAAGAAGTGCTGAGCAGCTCAGCAGATAAATCCAAAGGTGAGCTGGATAAGCTGCGTCATAAAGCGCGCGGCGCTATTGAAAGCTCCCGTGAACGTCTCGGCGATTCCGGCGAACGTATTGCACAAACCACGCGTGAAGCGGCGGAGAAAGCGGACGAATACGTGCGTGATAATCCTTGGCACGGCGTGGGTATTGGTGCAGCGGTAGGTATTCTCATCGGCATTTTAATCTCACGGCGTTAATGATGAGTGATAGTCAGCAAAGCCACGGCCCGGGCAAAGGGGTCTTTAACATCGGTCAACGGATAGTTACCACGCTGGTCAGCATGGTCGAGACGCGTGTCCGACTGGCGATTGTGGAACTGGAAGAGGAAAAGGCAAACCTGATTCAGATGCTGATGATGGTGGGCCTTACTATGCTGTTTACCGCTTTCGGTCTTATGAGCCTGATGGTACTGATCATCTGGGCGGTGGATGCACAATATCGTTTGATGGCGATTGCGATTACCACTGCGGTACTGTTTGCGCTGGCGCTGATCTTCGGTTTGTGGACGTTGTACAAATCGCGTCAGTCAACGCTACTGCGCCATACGCGTAAAGAGCTGGATACCGATCGCAAACTGCTGGAGGAGCATCGCTCATGAGCCGCCGCGAACGTGAAGCACGCATTCACGAACTGCTCAATCAGGTGCAGCAGCAGCGGCTTGATCTCAGCGCCGACAGCCGCGACTGGCTGACCAGCACCGCGCAATACGATCGCGGATGGTTAACCATCATCGGCATGCGTCGTTATCTGGCGATTGGCAGCAGCGCTTTGGCCATCTGGTCGATTCGCAGCCCCAATCGTCTGCTGCGCTGGGCCAAGCGTGGTTTCGGCGTCTGGAGCACATGGCGCATGATCAAATCAACCTTGAATACCCGCTAATTCCTCTCTCTAAAACCGGATCTAGTCGATTCGGTTTCGCCCTCCTCAAATTTACTGAATAACATTGACAGTTTATCTCGCTTACAACTCTTTCAACCTGCGATTATCATCTCCCTCCATCAGCCCACTGAACTGAAACAACCGGTTCAAGGGGATTCAAAACCCGCAGGCCAACAACCTGCAACAAAAACCTTGTTGGAGTAGATGATGAAAAAATTCGAAGACTCAGGCCTGCTGGTAGCACGCGTATTAATGACCATTCTGTTTATTACCGCAGGCTGGGGCAAAATCACTGGCTACGCCGGTACCGCACAATACATGCAGGCGATGGGCGTCCCAGGCTTCCTGCTGCCGCTGGTTATTCTGCTGGAGTTCGGCGGCGGTCTGGCTATTCTGTTCGGTTTCCTGACGCGCTTTACCGCACTGTTCACCGCTGGCTTCACCCTGCTGACCGCATTCCTGTTCCACAGCAACTTCGCGGAAGGTGTTAACCAGCTGATGTTCATGAAAAACCTCTCCATCGCCGGTGGTTTCCTGGTGTTGGGTCTGGTAGGTCCGGGCGCTTACAGCATTGACCGTCTGATTCGTCAGCGCGTTCAGCCAGCGACCGCACGCTAAGCAGCATAAGCGTTAGAGAACACATATACTGAATCACAGGGGCGAGGATTTTCCTCGCCCCTTTTTATTATGGAGGGCTTATGGGACAGCTGATTGACGGTGTCTGGCACGACACCTGGTACGATACGAAGTCAACCGGTGGCCGCTTCAAACGCACAGAAGCCGTCTGGCGTAACTGGGTTACCGCCGATGGCAGCGCCGGTCCAACCGGCAAAGCGGGCTTCGCTGCTGAGCGTGGTCGCTATCATCTTTACGTCTCGCTTGCCTGCCCGTGGGCGCATCGCACGCTGTTGATGCTAAAGCTCAAGGGATTAGAAGAGATGATTTCAGTTTCGGTGGTGCATCCGCTGATGCTGGAGAACGGCTGGACCTTTGACGCCAGCTTCCCGGACGCCACCGGCGACGCGCTGTATCAAAAAGAGTTTCTCTATCAGATCTATCTGCACGCCGATGCGCACTATTCCGGCCGCGTGACCGTGCCGGTGCTGTGGGATAAAACCCAGCAAACCATCGTTAGCAATGAATCCGCCGACATCATGCGCATGCTCAACAGCGCGTTCGATGCGCAAGGTGCCCGTGCGGGTGACTATTATCCGGCCGTGCTGCGCGACAAGATTGATGATGTGAACAGCTGGGTGTACGACACGGTTAACAATGGTGTGTATAAAAGTGGTTTTGCCACTTCGCAAGCGGCTTACGATGAATCGGTAACGGCGCTGTTCCATTCGTTAGCGCGTCTCGAACAGATTCTCGGCCAACACCGTTATCTCACAGGCGACCAACTGACCGAAGCGGATTTACGCTTGTGGACCACGCTGGTGCGCTTCGATCCGGTCTACGTCACCCACTTTAAGTGCGATCGTCACCGCATCAGTGATTACCGCAATCTGAGCGGCTTCCTGCGCGACATCTATCAAATGCCGGGCATCGCCGACACGGTGAATTTGCCGCACATCCGTCATCACTACTATTGCAGCCACAAAACCATCAACCCAAGCGGCGTGATTTCGCTGGGCCCAGCATTTGACTGGGATGAACCGCACGGGCGGGGTTAACTCCCCCACGCTAACCCTCTCCCAAAGGGAGAGGGAACTGTTAATGCGATTAATCTTCCTCACTCTGGGAGAAGATTAGGATGAGGGCAAAACTCGCCGCTCCCGCCTCAGAGAAACAGGCAATTATCAGGCAGAATCAGACTCACTCTCCCGCCATCACCCTGGCTACAGTTGACGAACATTCACCGTAAACTGGAGCGACTATGAAAACCTACGGTTATGCTGCCCTGAGCGCTGACGCGCCGTTAACCCCGTTTGCCTTCGAGCGCCGCGCACTGCGCAGCAATGATGTGGCCATCGAAATCCTTTACTCCGGCGTATGCCACAGTGATTTGCATCAGGCGAGAAATGACTGGCAGGAGTGGGGCCCAACGGTTTATCCGCTTGTGCCCGGCCATGAAATAATCGGCCGCGTAATGGATATCGGCAGCGACGTTAAACGCTACAAGCCCGGTCAACTGGTGGCGGTCGGCACCATTGTTGATAGCTGCCAGACTTGCGATCAGTGTCGCCGCCAGGAAGAGCAGATGTGTCGTGAATTTCCCACGGTGACCTACAACGGCCGCGATCGCCAGACCGGCGACATCACTTACGGCGGCTATGCCAAACATGTGGTGGTGCGTGAAGAGTTTGTCCTGAATGTGCCGGAAGGACTCGATCCGGCGCGCGCTGCCCCCTTGCTGTGCGCCGGCATCACCGTCTATTCGCCGTTACGCACCTGGAATGTTGGGCCGGGATCGCGCGTTGGCGTGGTGGGCATCGGTGGATTGGGTCATCTGGCGGTGCGGCTGGCGGCGGGCTTGGGTGCAGAAGTCACGGTGATTACCCGCAGCGCGGCCAAAGCCGAAGAGGCGCACCAACTCGGCGCAGAGCATGTGTTGCTTTCCACTTCAGACAAGGCAATGCAGCAGGCAGCATCATCGTTTGATGTGATCATCGATACTATTCCAACCCGTCACGATGTCTCACCCTACGTGCAATTGCTGGATGTCGAGGGTGCGCTGGTGATTGTGGGCGCGCTCGGCAATATGGAAGCATTCAGTTCGTTACCACTGATTATGGGCCGCCGCCGCATTACCGGTTCACCTTCGGGTGGTATTGCGGAAACGCAGGAGATGCTGGATTTCTGCGCGCGCAAAAACATCCATCCGGATTGTGAAACCATCAATATGCAGCAAATCAATGATGCTTTTAAGCGCATGGAGCGAGGCGATGTGAAGTATCGCTTTGTGATTGATATGGCATCATTAACTGCCGATTAATGGCCGTTCAGCATCAGCCGGTGCGCCCGGCTGATGCTAGCGTATCGCAATAGCCAGATTGCCTATTCCCGCCAGAAGTTGCTCCTTATCCCGCATCGGCGTCGCGCCAAACATGCGCTTATATTCACGATGGAATTGCGTCACGCTTTCATAGCCGACGCGGATTGCCGCACTTGATGCATCCACCGGCTCTGCAATCAGCAACCGGCGCGCTTCATGCAGGCGTAGCTGCTTCTGAAATTGCAGCGGGCTCATGGTAGTCATGCGGCGGAAATGGTGATGCAAAGTAGAAACGCCCATGCCCGCCAGTTGCGCTAACGCTTCGACTTTCAGCGGTTGTTCATAGTTTTCTCGCAGCCAGTTAATGGCAATTGAGACACGCTGGCTACTGGTTCCCGTCAAAACCGTTTCACGAAACACGCTGCCCGCTTCACTGGTTAAGATGCGGTACAGGATTTCGCGCTGAATGAGATCGCTGACATAGCTGCTGTTATGCGGCGAATCTTGATTAGCGAGATAGCGCAGCACCGCATGTAACAGAGCGCAGTCTGCCGCGCCCAGCGACATGCCAGTATTCTGCCGATTAATGCGGTTGCCATGCTGCTCCATATCGGCAATCACTTCCCGAGCCAGCGGTAAATTTAGCTGGAGCAGCAATGACATAAACGGGGCTTCTGCGCTGGCGTACGGGACTTCTGCAACGGTAGGCAAATTGACGGCGGTGAGGAAAAAACGCGACTCGTTATAGGTGTAAAGCGTATCGCCAAAGGAGACGCGTTTTTCACCCTGAATAATCAGCGAGAGGCTGGGTTCATAAATGTAGGACATCGGCGGCGTCGGCTCATGCAACTCGGCCATCATCACGCCGCGAAATGGCGTCACGATATTGGTCCTGTTGCCGGTGTGGCGCTGTAAGTGTGCCGCAATCTCCTGACGCAACGTGGCGGTTTCATCGCGTAGCGTGTTTGGCCAGCGATCGATCTGCTGAAGATGCATGCTATGTTCACCTGTGATTGAGCAGAGCAGAATGATCGCTAGCCTAAACTATTGCCGTCGCTAAGTTGAGGTGGATTGTGCGACCGGGCTCTTTAGGCGAACTTAATCAGCACCATACCGAGCAACAACAATCCCACGCCCAGCCAGCCAACCCGACTAAGACGCTGACCAAACAGAATCCAGCCTGCCGCTACGGTGGCAACCAATCCCAGCCCGCCCCACAATGCGTAGGCTACCGTCAAATCAATCCCTTTCACCGCCTGCGCCAGCGCACTGAACGCTGCCAGCACCGCCACCAGCGATAGCATGCCAAACAGTGGACGGCGGAAACCGTTGGAATATTTCAGAAAGATATTGGCGACAATCTCCAGGCCAATGGCCAGCGCCAGCCACGCGATATGTAGCCAGTTAAACGTTGCCATGGCGCAGCTCCTTACGACTCAACGTGCCTGATTTGATTAGCACAATACCGAGGATCAGCGTCAGCAGGCCGGCGACTTTAACGGCGGATAAGGCTTCATCGAACAACAGCACGCTAAACATCGTAATAAACAGAATGCCAATGCCTTCCCACATGGCATACGCCACGCCAAGGGCAATCCGCTTGATGGCGAAGGATAAACAAATATAAGACAGCGCGATCATCACCAGCATAAAAATATAGCCGGCGTTGCCACCGTTTACGCTGGCCCATTTCATTGAGACGGTACCAATAATTTCCGCAGCGATCGCCAGCGCCAATAAAATCCAATACAGCATGATTTCTCTCCTGAACGAGAAATAAACGCCACCCACGCGAAAATAAGCGTGTTAGCCAAGTTAAATTAAAAAGTCAGAATAGGAGAGAACGGAACTAAAGCGCGAAGCGCCAGTGCTGATCGCAGATTGAGCAGTTTGATACAGAAAGGAAGGAAGAGAGTGAAGCCTTATTTGGCGCAAACATTTTGTCCATAAAATTACAACTTATCCACGTTGTTGCTTCTCGTCAGTGTGGATTAAATTTGTCCTCAGTAGTTAAACACGCGCTTATTCTGGCATAGCGGCAATAATGTTTTCAGGGATTTTCATTTCTTTACGTGGGAGAGTTTAATTAATTATGTGCGGGTTGATGCCCTCATCCTAGCCCCAGAAAACACAAAACCCGCCGAAGCGGGTTTTGTGTTTGAAAAAGTCGAAACTGACCGATAAGCCGGGTTCTGTCGTGGACAGTCATTCATCTAGGCCAGCAATCGCTCACTGGCTCAAGCAGCCTACCCGGGTTCAGTACGGGCCGTACCTTGTGAACCCCTATTTGGCCTTGCTCCGGGTGGAGTTTACCGTGCCACGAACTGTTGCCAGCCGCGCGGTGCGCTCTTACCGCACCCTTTCACCCTTACCTGATCCCATTACTGGGCCATCGGCGGTTTGCTCTCTGTTGCACTGGTCGTAGGCTTGCGCCCCCCAGGCGTTACCTGGCACCCTGCCCTATGGAGCCCGGACTTTCCTCCCCTTTGCCCGTCTCCCCCCGAAAGAGGACGACGACAAAGCGGCGACTGTCTAGTCAGCTTCGGCGCGGGATAATAGGCGATCTGCCAGCGTTTGTCACGCCTCTTGCTGCTCCAGCGCGTACTTATAGAGTGCGTTCTTCTTCACGCCATGAATTTCCGCCGTCAGCGCAGCGGCTTTCTTCAATGGCA
Source organism: Pantoea sp. YR525 (assembly GCF_900116775.1). Classification (NCBI taxonomy): domain Bacteria; kingdom Pseudomonadati; phylum Pseudomonadota; class Gammaproteobacteria; order Enterobacterales; family Erwiniaceae; genus Pantoea; species Pantoea sp. YR525. The sequence continues at coordinate 105,594 of NZ_FPBU01000003.1, read as the reverse complement.
GCTCTTTTTGCAGCAATGCCAAAGTACGCAGCGCCTCAGCCGGCAGCGCTTCTTCATCAGCTTTATGGCCTTCTACAATCAGCACCATCTCACCTTTACGGCGGTTTTCATCTTCCAGCACCCACGCCAGCAACTCTCCCACCGGTGCGCCTTGAATAGATTCCCACGTTTTGGTGATCTCACGCGCCAGCACCACGTAGCGCTCGGCGCCCCACACGCTGACCATATCTTGCAGGCTATCGATCAGGCGATGGGTCGATTCATAGAAAATCAGCGTTCGCGGCTCTTCACCCAGCGCGCGCAGCACATCGCAACGTCCTTTGCTTTTGGCCGGTAGAAACCCTTCGTAACAGAAACGATCGGACGGTAATCCCGCGGCGCTTAATGCTGTAATCGCCGCGCAGGCGCCTGGCAACGGCACCACGCGCACGCCAGCTTCCCGGCAGCGACGCACCAAATGGTAGCCGGGATCGTTGATTAACGGCGTGCCGGCATCGGAGACCAGCGCGATGCTCTGGCCCTCTTGCAGCTTGGCTAACAGCACCTCAGCTTTCTGCTGTTCGTTGTGGTCGTGAAGTGCGAAGAGTCGCGCATTGATGGCGAAATGTTGTAGCAACAGCCCGGTATGACGTGTATCTTCCGCTGCGACTAGATCGACGCTTGAGAGCACCGTCAACGCTCGTTGAGTGATATCACCCAGGTTACCGATCGGGGTAGGAACGATATAGAGCGTGCTGGCAGAAATCTCTGCCCGATCGAGTTGTTTCATTGTTTCATCCGAATTGCCGATTTAATATTGAGCATCTTGAAAAAAACATCACTGGATACAGTATGCTTCCTTCAAAAGTCGTACGTCATAAAGCAGGACGCTTAGTACCTGTTCTTCTCGCTGGGCTGATTTTAGCCGCCTGTAGTGGTCAGGGACCGCAACAAACCTCTAACGTCAATATTCAGGGTCCTGCGACTGGCCGGTCTGACTATTATCTGCAACAGGTGCAGCAAAGCAGCGATGATAGCAAGACCGACTGGCAATTACTTGCCATCCGTGCCCTGTTGAAGGAAGGAAAGTATCCGCAGGCAGCGAATCAGCTCAATCAGCTGCCGCAGCAGTTAAGCGATGTGCAACAGCAAGAACTGCTGCTGCTGCGCGCGCAGATGCAGGTTGGTCAGCAGAATTACAGCGGTGCGCAACAACAGCTTGCTCAGGTCAAAACTGGCGATCTGTCGCAGGATCAGCAGGTGCGCTACTACGCGCTGCAAATCGCAGCGGCTCAGAATCGCCCTTCACTTCCGCTGCTGCGTGCCTATATTGCGCAGGAGCCGCTGCTGAAAGGTGCCGATCACCAGAGTAATATCGATGCAACCTGGCAAGCACTGACGCAGATGACGCAGGATCAGATCAACAGTCTGGTGATCAATGCTGACGAAAATACGCTGCAAGGCTGGCTCGATCTGCTGAATACCTGGCGCGCAAACAGCCAGGATCCACAAATGCTGAAAGCGGCGATTCAGGACTGGCAGACGCGTTATCCGCAGAATCCAGGCGCGAAGACGCTGCCAACCCAGCTCAGCCAGGTGCAGAACTTCACTAAAGCGTCGACCAACACCATCGCGCTGCTGCTGCCGCTTAACGGCCAGGCGCAGGTGTTTGCTAACGCGATTCAGAAAGGCTTCAACGATGCGCGCAATGGCGTGCTCAACGCGCCGGCACCGCAAGCCGCGCCAGCGCCTGCTGCAGCCGATGCCAGCGCACAGCCGCCAGCCGACGCCAATAGCGTTGTCAGCCCCGCCGTTGCCGGTAACACACCACCGCAAACCGAGCAGCCACAGCCAGCCGCACAACCAGCTGTCGCCCAGGGCAACAGCAATGCGCAGGTAAAAGTGTATGACACCAGCAGCCAGCCGATTGCGCAGGTGATGCAGCAGGCCCAGCAAGATGGCGCCACGCTGGTGGTCGGCCCGCTCCTAAAAAATGACGTTGAAACCGTCGCCAATAGCAACACTCCGCTGAACGTGCTGGCACTGAATGAACCCGAACAGATCCAGAACCATCCGAATATTTGTTACTTTGCGCTTTCTCCTGAAGACGAAGCGCGCGATGCCGCGCACCATATCTACGAGCAAGGCAAACGCCAGCCGTTGTTGCTGGTGCCGCGCAGCAGTTATGGCGACCGTATCAGCAAAGCGTTCGCGCAAGAGTGGCAAACGCTGGGTGGCTCAACCGTACTGCAGCAGCGTTTTGGCGGCGTCGGCGAACTGAAGCAAGGCATCAACAGCGGTGCGGGTATCGCGTTAAGCGGCACGCCGCTGAGCGTTGAGCCTGCGCAGTCGCAGAGCGTAGCGATTGCTGGCCTGACGATTCCTGCGCCGCAAACCAGCGCACCGGCACCAGCGGCCGATGCCAGCAGCGCTAGCGTGGATGCGGTGTACATTGTTGCCAGCCAGGATGAGCTGCAGCTAATCAAGCCGATGATTGCGATGCGTACCAGCAGCCGCAACAACACCGCGCTGTATGCCAGTTCACGCAGTGCGCAGGCGGGCGCAGGCCCGGACTTCCGTCTGGAGATGGATGGCTTGCAGTTCAGTGATATCCCGCTGTTGTCCGGTAGTAATCCGGGCCTGATGCAGCAGGCGGCGAAGTCGTTTAACAACGATTATTCGCTGGTTCGCCTTTACGCGATGGGCATTGATGCCTGGACGCTGGCGAATCACTTTAACCAGATGCGTCAGGTGCCAGGTTTTGCCATTGATGGCAACACCGGCAAGCTGAACGCCGACACGGATTGCGTGATCAACAGGAAGTTGGCATGGAACCAGTATCGTCAGGGACAGATCGTTCCGGTGCAGTAAACCGCCAGCGCATTGGCGCTGAGCAGGAACAGCTGGCGCGTCGCTATCTGGAGCGCGCCGGGCTGCAGTGGTTCGCCAGCAATGTACGCTGTCGCAGCGGGGAAATTGACCTGATAATGCGCGACGCCGATTGCTGGGTATTTGTTGAAGTGCGCTATCGACGCGATGCGCGCTACGGCGGTGCCGCCGCCAGCGTAACGCGCCAGAAACAACAAAAGCTGCTGCGTGCCGCCGCACTCTGGTTGCTGGCGCGTGGCGGCAGTTTTGATACGGTGAATTGCCGTTTTGACATCATTGCCATTACCGGGCGTGAGCTGGAGTGGCTGCCCGATGCCTTTAATGCCGATGGATAGAACCAGGTGGTCTTGTGCAGGACAGAATTAAAGCGTGTTTTACCGAAAGTATTCAGACCCAAATCGCCGCAGCCGAAGCGCTGCCCGATGCGATTTCCCGCGCCGCGATGACGCTGGTGCAGTCGCTGCTGAACGGTAACAAAATCCTTAGCTGCGGTAACGGTGCGTCGTCGGCGAATGCCCAGCATTTTGCCGCCAGCATGATTAACCGTTTCGAGACGGAGCGCCCTAGCCTGCCTGCGCTGGCACTGAGCGCTGATAATGTGATGCTGACGGCGATTGGTAACGATCGTCTGCACGATGAAATTTACGCCAAGCAGGTTCGAGCGCTTGGTCAGGCTGGTGATGTGCTGCTGGCCATTTCCACCCGTGGCAACACCCGCGATATCGTCAAAGCGGTTGAAGCTGCGGTTACCCGCGATATGACCATCGTTGCGTTAACCGGCCACGACGGCGGTGAGCTGGCGGGCCTGTTGGGTCCGCATGATGTGGAAATTCGCATTCCATCACATCGCAGTGCACGCATTCAGGAAATGCATATGCTGACGCTGAACTGCCTGTGCGATTTGATTGATAATACTTTATTCCCACACCAGGAATGACTGAAGGAGCTCAAATGAAAGCATTGAACGCTGTCGCCATTCTCTTAACCGCCATGCTGCTGCAAGGCTGTGTTGCCGTGGTTGCAGGCGGCGCTGCCGTCGCCACCAAAACCGCCACTGACCCGCGCACCGTGGGTACGCAGGTCGATGACGGTACTCTGGAGCTGCGCGTTTCAAACGCACTGGCCAAAGATGAACAAATCAAAAACCAGGCGCGCGTAGTGGTCACCGCCTATCAGGGCAAAGTGCTGCTGACCGGCCAGTCGCCAACCCCAGATCTGGCGAGCCGTGCCAAACAGATCGCCATGGGCGTTGACGGTGCCACCGAGGTGTATAACGAAATCCGTAGCGGACAGAAAGTCAGCCTCGGCACTTCGTCATCGGATACCTGGATCACCACCAAAATCCGCTCGCAGCTGCTGGGCAGCGATCAGGTGAAATCCTCGAACGTTAAAGTGACCACCGAAAACGGTGAAGTGTTCCTGTTGGGTCTGGTTACTGCAGAAGAAGCGAAAGCGGCGGCCGATGTTGCCAGCCGTGTGAGCGGTGTGAAGCACGTGACAACGGCCTTCACCATTCTCAAGTAAGCGTTAACGCAACGTATCAGGGCGACTTCGGTCGCCCTTTTTTGTGCGTGAGGGTTAGGCGGGAAGGTCAATCACCAGCGCGCGCAGCGGCGTTCTGGCCTGCAGGCTAATCTGATTCTCATCGCTGAGGAACGCGCCGTCGCCGCAGCTTAGCGGCTGCTGATTGGCGCTGCTGGCCTGCACATCCAAAGAACCATGGATCGATTGCAGATAAGCGCGTGGCCCGTGCAATTTCACCGTGTACTGCTCGCCCGGCGCTAGCGTCACCTGATGCACCCAAACCTGCTGGCGCAGTTGCAGGCTGCCCTGCGCGCCATCGGGCGAGGCGATCAGCACGCTGGTTTGCTGCGGCAAATCGCGCTTCTGCAACAGCGGGTTTTCACGTTCAGGACAGGCAGCCAGCCACAGCTGCATGCGGGTTAACGGGCGATCTTTGCTGATGTTGATTTCGCTATAATTCACGCCCTGACGCGCAGAGAGCAGCATCGCCTCGCCTTCACGCGCCACCAGATGATTGCCTTCGCTGTCGCGATACTCGGCTTCACCTTGCAGCACCAGATTCAGCACATCGACTTGCGGATAGCTGCGCGGCTGGAAGGCGGCGCCCGGTGCCAGAATTTCCTGGTTGAGCACGCGCAGTGACGCGTAGCCCATTAATTTTGGATCGAAATAGTGGCCAAATGAGAAGCTGTAGCGCGCCTGCAACCAACCGAAATCGGCCTGGCCACATGCGGACGCGCAGCGGGTTGTCATCATGATAATCCTCCGACGCGCTGCGGTGAGATTCGACCGCAGGCTTGATGGGATCATGGTAAAAGTCTGGACGCCGGATTGTAAGCCAGTTAATCTGCCTGGCATGTTCAAATTTACTGACAGAGAATCGGCATGGCAAAAGACCGCGCGTTAACCCTTGAAGCTTTACGTGTGATGGATGCTATTGACCGTCGTGGCAGCTTTGCCGCCGCGGCCGATGAACTTGGTCGCGTCCCTTCCGCGCTGAGTTACACCATGCAGAAGCTGGAAGAGGAGTTGGATGTGGTGCTGTTTGACCGATCCGGCCACCGCACCAAGTTCACCAACGTGGGTCGTATGCTGCTGGAACGTGGCCGCGTGCTGCTGGAAGCCGCCGATAAACTCACCACCGATGCCGAAGCGCTGGCGCGCGGTTGGGAAACGCATCTCACCATTGTTGCCGAGGCGCTGGTTCCTACCGAGCGTTTGTTCCCGCTGGTTGAAAAGCTGTCAGAAAAAGCCAATACGCAGATTTCGCTGATTACGGAAGTGTTAGCCGGTGCCTGGGAGCGGCTGGAACAGGGACGCGCCGATATCGTGATTGCGCCCGATATGCACTTCCGCGCTTCAACCGAGATCAACACCCGCAAGCTGTACAGCATTATGAGCGTCTATGTTGCCAGCCCGGACCATCCAATTCATCAGGAAGCTGAGCCGTTGTCAGAAGTGACACGCGTGAAGTATCGCGGCATCGCGGTGGCGGATACCGCGCGCGAGCGCCCGGTGCTGACGGTGCAGTTGCTCGATAAGCAGCAGCGTCTGACGGTAAGCAGCATGGATGATAAACGCCGCGCGTTGCTAGCCGGTTTGGGTGTGGCGACCATGCCCTATCCGATGGTGGAGCAGGATATCGCTGAAGGTCGTTTACGCGTGGTGAGCGCCGAATATACCCGCGAAGTGGATATTATTATGGCGTGGCGCCGCGACAGTATGGGCGAAGCCAAAGCCTGGTGTTTGCGTGAGATTCCGAGGTTGCTGGCGAAGCGCGGGTAATCTGATTGAGCAGGTCGCCATGAATGGCGACCCTACGGATTGCGCGTTTTGTAGGGTCGCCATTTATGGTGACCTCGTTGCAAACCGCACCTATTACAACCCCAGGTCGCCATGAATGGCGCCCCTACGGATCGTGCGTTTTGTAGGGTCGCCATTTATGGTGACCTCGTTGCAAACCGCACCGATCACAACCGACTCAAACAATCGATCGCCACCGCTTTAAAACTGACAAAATCCGCGCAATCGCGCAGCCGCGTCATCGCTCTTTCGCGCAGGAAGGTGACGAACAGATCGTAAATCGCCATCGCCTCTTCGTATTCGCTCTTGCTGATCGCCAGCAGGAAAATCACCGATGCGGTTTCCTCGCCCCAGCTTACGCCGTGCGGCGCAAGCACCGTGTAGACCACGGTTTTCTGCGCCAGCAAGCCAAGTGAATGCGGCAGCGCGATGCCTTCGCCGAGCATGGTGCTGACAATCGCTTCGCGCTCCTCCACCGACGGATAAAAATCCGCATCGACAAAACCTTCGCTCTCCAGCTGATCGCACAGCAGGCGGAACAGATCCGACTGCGCCATCGGCTTGTCCAGCACCATAAAGTGCTGGGCGTCGAAGTACTTCTCCAGCATGTACGGACGCGTGCGATCCACCAGCACCAGCTTGCCGAGCTGCTCCAGCTGGAACTCGGTTGGGAATGGCGACATCACCGCAATCGGCTTGTTCTTTTCAGTGAGCCGCGCGGTGGAGATGACAAAGTCTTCATCGATATGCTCGCGCAGTTCATAGTCGCGCTGCGACAGCCGCGCTGTTACCACCAACTGCGGGTATTTGCGCAGCAGCAGCGCCTCAATCATGCGCAGCGTGGAGTTGCCGCTGTCGCACACCAGCAGCACCTGCGGATGGCGTTGATAGCCAACGTCGTAATGCCTCTCTAACCCAACACCGATGTGCAGCACCAGAAAGCCGATCTCGTTCTCACTGATGGTGTAAGGCGTGTATTTACCCCAGCTGGTCACCGCCGCCAGCGTCACATCGTAGGCCATTGGATAGTGCTGCTTGATGTTGCTTAACAGCGGATTGGGGATGTGAATCTGGTAGCGCACCCGCGTGATCATGGTTTTGATATGGGTGAGCAGATCGGCGCGCAGCTGTTCGTCGTGCTGCAGCCGATAGTTGTAATGGGTGTTGATGTAATTCAGCAGGTAATCGACCAGCGCATCGGCGTCGTCGGCGTTAATGGTGCTGGGTGCCAGCGCCTGAATCTGGCGCGCAGCGATATTGACCCGCAGCCAGTTCTCTTCCGCCTGTGAAATCGGTTTGCCGACCAGCGGACGCATCAGGTTGATCAGGTCGTGCGCCGCCTCACGCACTTCATCGCCGACATCTTCGGCTCCGGGATCGTTGAGCGGGAAGCCTTCGCTGATGCGGCGCACCGCCACCGCGCAGTAGATTTGCAGATAGCGATCGCCCTCATCGCTGAGGCGAATAGCGTGCTGAGCAAAGCACTGTTGCAGCAAAGGTTCAAGCTGCGCCAGAATGCCGCTGTGCAGCGCTTCCACCGTCAGCAGCGGGCTGTCCGGCGTTTCCTGATCGATCTGCCACAGCAAGTCGGTTAAGCAGGTGCGGATCGCCGCCTCGCTGCCGAACAGCTTCATGCCGTAATGTGGTTTGGTTTCGATATTGAGGTGATAGCGGCCCAGCCATTCGCGCACTTCCGCCATATCGCTCTGCAGCGTGGCGCGGCTGACAAACCACTCTTCCGACAGATCTTCCAGCTTGATCGAATACGCCGCCGTCAGAAAGCGCGTCAGCAAATAACGCACGCGCTCCTGCGAGGTACGCGGCACGCGCAGCGGCGTGGCGCTCTCTTGCTGTAAGCGGCCAAAACGCGCCGCATCGTCAATTTTGAGTTGATATCCCGCGCCGCGCGCCAGCACAAACTGCGCGCCGTGCTGTTCCAGCAGCGCGTTCAGCGCGGTGATATCGGTGCGCACCGTGCGCGTTGAAACGGAAAAGCGGCGTGCCAGCTCATCCTGCGGCAGCGTTTCATTTTGCAGCGCAGCGAAAAGCTGGGTCAGACGCTGATTGGGAAATCTCACGGAGCCTCACCTGTTACTCATTTGTTACAGCAGTTTCTTGCACGTTGCCAGAAGCTGACGCACATCGTCAATGCGCGTGTCGCCGCTTGCGCTATCGATAATCGAACTGTAGACGTGCGGGATCACTTTGCTCACGCCTGCGTCGAGCGCAATACGGACAATTTCTTCGAAGTTATTGAGATCGATGCCGCCGGTTGGCTCCAGCCAAAAGTCATGACGCGCGCAGGCTTCCGCCACCGCACGATACTCATTCACCGCTTTCAGGCCGCCCATCGGGAAGTATTTCACCGAGCTGCCGCCCATGTCCTGCAACATAGCGATGGCGCTGTCGATCGGTACAATCGCGTCGGCGTTCTTTGAGCTGCGTGGGCCGGTAGAGATTTTCACCATACCTGGCGTGCCGGTTGGTGAAATCAAACCATTCACCACGGTTTGGTTCTGGCCGAGCAGCGCACGGCTGGTCGCCACGCCGGTGAAGACCTGATTGACGTGCTGCGGTTGCAGCACCGCCGAGATCTCACTCACCATCGCCGATTGGTTCGGATCGCCCGCGCCCAAACCCACGGACAGCGCATTGTCGATCAGCGCCGCATACTCGCGCATGTCGGCAATGGCTTCTTCATTGCTGGCGTAGTTTTTTGACAGCACGCCCACCAGCACATGGCCTTCAGCCGCCTGCCAAATCTCTTTGGCGTTCTGCTTCGAACCGGCCAGCACGTTAAGGCACAGGCGATCCTGATAGAAATTAGGGTTCAGACTCATGCGCGTTTTCCTCCGCTGATCAACGCCTGAATAGCGCTAAAGATGATGTGCAGCTGATCGGCGCTAACGCTGCGCACATCGGCTTCGATAATGCCTTCGTTGGCTTTGTAGCCACGGAAATAGATGGCGATGTCGCCGGTTTTCAGCGCCTGCACCAGTTCGCCGGTCGGCCAGCCGGTGATCGCTTCATCAAACTTGATTTCGGCACGCGCAATATCGCGTCCCGCTGCATCCCACACCACGCGCGCGCTAACGCCGTTCAGCGTGTTGAGGTTCTCAATGAAAGGCGTCATGTTGGCGACCATTTCAGCGCCGGTGGTTTTTGGCTGCACCAGATAGTTTTCAATCGCCTGCGTCAGACCAAGAATGCCCTCTTTGCCGACTTTCATCGCGCGGCCAATGCCGTTGCTTTGACGTTTCACCCACTCAACGTATTGCGTACGACCAATCACTAAACCGCTGGTCGGCCCTTCAATCGCCTTGGCGCCGCTGTAAATCACCAGATCCGCACCCATTTGGTAGTAGCACTGCAAATCTTCTTCCGCTGCCGCATCGACGATCAATGGAATGCCATGCTTGCGCGCCACTACCGCCGCCTGCTCCACGCTGAGATGGCTTTTCTGCACGCAGTGATGCGATTTGATATACAGCAGCGCCGCCGTGGTCGGCGTAATCGCCGCTGCCAACTGCTCAGGCGAACATTCGTTGCTGTATCCGGCTTCGATCAAACGACCGCCACCCAGCGCCACCATGCTGCCCACCGGCGCGCCGAAATTCACGTTGTGCCCTTTCGGCACCACAATATCGTGCGGCACGCTGAGCGGCGCGGCGTGCAGGTTCTCCAGCAGCCAGTCGTTATCTTTCACAATCACCGCCGCCACGCTCTGCGCAATGCCCGCCGAGGCGCAGGACACCACCACCGCGCTTTCCACGTCCAGCAGTTTGGCGATGTAAGCGCCAGTCTTGTTGACCAGATCTTTCATCTCGAAGTAGTGATTCAGACCGTAGCTGACGGTATCCACCACATCCGCAGACGGCGTGGAAACGCCGAGAATGGTCATGCGGCCCGAGGCGTTAATGACCTGCTTCAGGTCATATTTTTCATAAATCGAAGACATGATTCGCTTTCCCTTCATCAGTCAGATGCCAGTGACCGGCGATAACCACGGCCTGCGGCAAAATGTGTTGCTGACCCAAAACCTGTTCGCCTTCAGCATCGACGAACGGGCGGGCTTCCTCTTTGACGGTAAAAATGGTCAGGTCGGCGTCATAACCGGCGGTTAAGCGCCCTTTGCCCGCCAGACGCAGACCAGCAGCGGCATTTACGGTGACGCACTCGATGATTTGCGGCAGCGTCATGCCAATGCTGAAGAATTTCGACATCACGTGCGCCAGGCTATGTACCGGGCCGTTGATGCGGTTGCGACAGTAAATGTCGGAACTGATGGTGTCGGGCAGAATGCCCTGCGCGATCGCCTGACGCGCTACCTCAAAACTGAAGCTGGCGCCGCCGTGGCCGATATCCAGCTTCACGCCGCGCGCGATGGCATTTTTCACCGCCGCTTTCAGCTCGCCCTGCGGCGACAAAATACGGTTCGGCTTGCCGTTAAAGCAGTGCGTAATGATGTCGCCGGCGGTCAGCAGATCGGCGATCTCTTCCAGCACCGGCGGGTTGTTGCCGATGTGCACCATCAGCGGCAAATTGCCGGCTGCCTGCTGAATCGCCTTGGCCCGCACCAGCGGCTGAATGCCGTTCTCGCCCACCACGCTGCTGCTCATGCGCGCTTTAAGGCCGACGATAAAGTCGGGACGGCGTTTCACCGCCTGCACCACCGCATCGCCATCGATCTGCGCCATATCGGCCAGCTCGTTTTGCGTCACAATGCCGGTGCGCGAAATGTTGATCAGCGCGCGCACTTCAGTAGTAGCCGAACGCGTGAGCTGATAAAAGTCGTCGATGTCATCAGCGCCGGTGCTGCCGGCATCCACCACCGTGGTGACGCCTTGCGCCATGCCAATGGTGTCGGCTTCGTCGTGATAAATCGGGGATTTGGGATAACAGTGCACGTGGCTGTCAATCCAGCCAGCGCTGACGTAGTAACGTCCCGCGAGATCGCGCTCCTGCTGTGCCGGGCCGCTTACCTCGCCGACGGCGGCAATTTTGCCGTGCTGGATGGCAATATCCACCAGCTGTTCGTCGCACAGACGTGCGCGGCGCAGAATCAGATCAAACATGCTTACTCCTTACTCATTAAGGTGCGCATAAATGGGCACCCTACGAAAATCGCTCCAACCCGCCGTAGGGTCGCCATTCATGGCGACCGTCCAGCATCAGAGAGAGATTGGGAACATCGCACCCAACACCATCGCGCCCAAAATCGCGCCGCCGGTGATCGGCTTATTCCACAGGTAGAACAGCAGCGCGCCCACCAGCGAACCGAGGCCAATCGGAATCGACGCAGCCATAGCCGACAAGATAATCAACGGCCCAAGGAAACGGCCCGATGCGTTACCCGCGCCCATCATCACGTCGGCGCCGTAGGTTGAGTCGCTCTGATTGATGGTGAACTTACGCGCCAGGATGATCAGATAACCAATCGCCAATCCCACCACCAAACCGGTGGCCAATGAAGCGGCGAAGTTGGCGACCGGGAACACGATGCCTGCACCGAGCAGCAGCGCAGGCACGCCAAGGCCGACGCCGGTCTGGATCGCGCCGCCGATATCGAGAATCCCCACCAGCGAACCTTCGATAATGCGCGCGAACAGGAAGCTGGCACCGAACGCCGCCACTGCGCCGTACACGCCGGTTTCCATACCGGAACGCAGCATCGAGACAAACGCCACTTCGTTAAAAGCACCAATGCCGTACAGGTAATACATGTGCGTACCGGCAAATACGCCGGATGAGAGCAGGCCAACAAAAATCGGGAAAGACCAGTCGGCGTACCAGAACCCTTTGTTTTCGGTTTCGTTCATGCTGATGGCTCCTTATTTGCCGCTGACGCTGTTGTGGATCATATCCAGCCAGCCCGGAATACCCAGTTGGAAGGATTGCAGCAGTTTCATGTCGAAACCGCGGAAGAAGCCGCTCAAAGCAAACAGCAGCACGATGGCGAACATCATCACCTTGGTGACTTTGTTCCAGCCGCTCTCTTCCACACCTTTACCGATCAGGATACCCAGCACCAAACCCGGTACCGCGTTGCCCATGATCAGCTGCGCCAGGCCGCCGAAGATGGTGGCCCAGAAGCCGGATTTCTTACCGGCATCAATCGCTGCCAGCCAGAAGATCACTGGCATCACGGTGTTCACCAGCAGGTTAGCTGCCGGCACCAGCACTTTCACTGCGGTGACCTGCAAGGCCGCCGGAACGGCAGATGCGGTGCTATTAAGGAAGGCCACCACAATCATGCCGATGATGCCGCAGGCAATCGCCATGCGTTTCGGGTTGTGCAGCGTTTCCGCCACGTTGCGGTTTTTCACCATCAATGCCGCCGCGCCCCAGTTTGGCAAAATGCGGTGATCGACGTCCTGCGTGAAAGAACCCGCTGCAACGGATGATGCCCAGGCGTTAAAGAAGAAGCCGAGACCAAAGGAGAAGTGCGATGCTGGATCGCCTTCACAGGAATTGAGTTCACCTAAGGTACGGAATGCGCCCATACCTTGCGTGGTCGGTGCGTGGAACATGCGCGCTGCGCCCGCTCCTACCCCGACGCCAACCAATCCACCAATGATTAACGACTTAAACAAAATGATTAAAAACATGTCGTCGTACCCTTGTTGTCGTTTTTATTAAGTCGCTATGAAGTCCACCTTGTCGGTGTCGATCACAGTGACGCTAACGGTAATTTCCAGCTCAACGCTGTAATTCCGTCGCTCACGCGCGAGGAAGAAGAACAAGAATTTTTCCTTGCGCACGCTCTCCTGCGCGCGCAGCACCCGCACATCCATGGGTTCAATGCGCAACAGAATCTTTTGGCTGGTGCGCAGCACTTGCTGCTGCACCTTGCTCAGCGCATCGGCAAAGGCTTTTGCTTTACTGTCGCCTTTGCCCTGCACCGTTACCTGCGTCTCGTATTGCTGTTTCATACTTAGCTGCCGTGTTTTTTAGTCCAGGCCTGCACCAGACGCTCACCCAGCTCTTCTTTATCCATAAAGCCGAAGCCCAGCACGGTGGCGCCTTCATTGATGGCGGTCACGCCTTCGTCAATCGAACGCATGCCGTGTTTGGCTTTGTAGCCATATTTGTTCTGCGCGGTAATCGCACCGGCGCCGCCGCTGCCGCAGAAGGAGATGCCGAAATCAGCGTTTTCCGCTTTCATTACGTCGCCCAGCTTCATGTCAGCTGCCACGCCCGGCACCACCACCGCACGACCACCGGCTTTCTCGATGCCCGCGGCTACTTTCTGACCTTTACCCAGACGATCGCCAATCACTACAGTTACCATGTTGAATTCCTTAAAATTTAAGCTTCGTTTGCACGTGCAACTTCAATATGTACGGATAACAGCCAGGCTTCCTCTTTTGGCAGATTGCCAAACAGATCAACCACCTGCTGCGCCAGCGCCATGGTTTCCGGCGAGATATCTTCAAACAGCTCAGCTTCTACTTCCGGCAGCGCTTCGCCCGTCAGGGAGCGCGATGCCATCGCCCGAACATGCGAAGCCAGCATCTGCTGCTGCACGGCGTTGGCTTCGATGTGATGCGCGGCGTAGATCGCTGCAATTTGGCTTAACACCTTATCCGCCAGCGCCTGAATCGCTTCCGGCGTGCTCTGTTTCAGCGGGACAGCTTCACTCCTCACCTTGTTACTCCTGTTTACAGCGGACAATTACAGATAATTCGCGTTGAAAAGAAATTACGCTTTCCGCTGCAGGCTGTTGAGACGCATCTTTTCCACCTCAAAGTGGAAATCCCACGGGCGAGTGTGCGCCAGATCTCAGGACGCACGAAGTGTGCGAAACCGGTCACAAAATGCGAGAAATGATGTATTTACGCGGATTAAAACGGAGAGAAGGCAAGGAGGAATAAGGCCAGCGGCAGGGCTGGCCGGTTTATCAGCGGAATTTCTTATGGTTGGCGTTGCGAATATCTTCCAGTTTCTTCGCTTCAGCCTTGGCTTCGTCCAGCTTGTTGGCTTGCGCCAGCTGATCAACCACATCGATCTGAGCAATCAGCGAATCCAGACCGGCGTGATAATCCTTGATCTGCGCACTATCGGCCGCCTGACCTTCCAGTTTTTCCGGCGTGGATTGCTTAGCATCCGTCGCCGCCTGACGCATTTTGCCCAGCGCGGTATGCATTTCCTGCGCGTCGGAGGTTTTCTTCACCACGCTCAGACCATCTTTAAGCGCATCCATATCTTTTTCTAAATCGGCCGCAAACACGCTAGCCGAGGAGAACAACAGCGAGAGAGACAACATTGCAATCACATGCTTACGCATAAATTTTATCCTTATTATTGTCGGGCCAAAAAAAAAGCAGCCTTGCGGGCTGCTTTCAGAAAGCGATGACTCTTATTGTCCGGCGATTTTCATCTCCGGCAGCAGCACCGAACCGCATTGTATATTGCTGCGGGTTTCAATGTCGTTACCGACGGTTACCATATTGAGCCACATATCCTTGAGGTTACCGGCGATTGTGATCTCGCTCACAGGATATTGAATCTCACCGTTTTCCACCCAGAAACCGGATGCACCGCGTGAATAGTCGCCGGTCATGCCGTTGATGCTAGAGCCCATCATCTCGGTTACCACTAAACCGGTGCCCATCTGCTTCAGCATGTCGTCAAAGCTGTGGCCCTGACCGGCAATACGCCAGTTGTGGATGCCGCCTGCGTGGCCGGTACTCTGCAAGCCCAGCTTGCGCGCGGAATAGCTGGTCAACAGCCAGTTCTGCAGCACGCCATCTTTAATGATGTCACGCGATTGGGTGCGCACGCCTTCGCTGTCGAACGGCGTGGATGCGAGGCCTTTCAGCAGATGTGGATGCTCTTCAATGGTCAGCCACTCCGGCAGAATTTGCTTACCGAGCGAATCGAGCAGGAAGGTCGATTTACGGTACACGCTGCTGCCGCTGATCATGCCCACCAGATGACCAAACAATCCGGTCGCCACTTCCGGCGCGAAGATCACCGGCGCTTTCATGGTCGAGAGCTTGCGCGGCGCCAGACGTGCCAGCACGCGGCGGGCGCACTCGGCCCCCACCCAATCGGCGCTTTTCAGATCGTCAAAAGAGCGGCCAATGGTGTACGCGTAATCGCGTTCCATGTTGCCATCCTGCTCTGCGATCACACAGCTGGAGAGCGAATGGCGGCTTGAGCAGTAGCTCTGCAACATGCCGTGGCTGTTGCCGAAGACTTTGATGCCAACGTGGCTGTTGAAGCTGCCGCCTTCGGTATTGGTGATGCGCTTGTCAGCTTGTAATGAAGCTTGTTCCGCCTGAGCGGCCAGTTCGATAGCGCGATCGGCATCGATCTCCCACGGATGGTAGAGATCGAGATCCGGCGCTTCAAACGCCAGCAATTCGGGATCGGCCGGTGCGCCGAACGGATCCACCGAGGTGTAGCGCGCAATGTCGATCGCCGCCTGCACGGTGCGTTTGATCGCATCCGGGCTGAGATCGGTTGAGGAAGCGCTGCCTTTGCGGTTTTGATGGTAGACGGTGATGCCGAGCGCACCATCGCTGTTGAATTCGACGTTTTCCACTTCGCCATAGCGGGTACTGACGCCGATGCCGGTGGTTTTCGTGACCGCCACTTCAGCGCCATCGGTGCTGGCTTTTGCCAGTTCCAACGCCTGCGCGACAGCCTGTTCCAACACTTTACGTTGTTCTGCAACCTGAGTAGATACGTTCATCGACCTGCCGTCTAATCTTAAGTATGAATTGTTTGAGTCTATCAGACTCAGAGAACAATTTCGCAGTCGCCCGATAAACTGGTAGGATTAGCCTCTTTTTTTTGGGAGCCAAGAGATGACCAAGCAGCCCGATGACTGGCTCGACGATGTGCCGGATAATAATGACGAAGAAGACGAAGAGATTATCTGGGTCAGTAAAAGCGAAATTAAACGCGATGCCGAAGAGCTGAAACGCCTTGGCGCCGAGTTAGTTGATCTGGGGAAAAATTCCCTCGACAAGATTCCACTCGACGAACAACTGCGCGACGCGATTGAACTGGCGCAGCGCATCAAGAAAGAAGGCCGCCGCCGTCAGCTGCAGCTGATCGGTAAGATGCTGCGTGCCCGCGATGAAGATCCGATTCGTCAGGCGCTGGATAAGCTGAAGAACCGTCACAACCAGCAGGTTGCGCTATTCCATAAGCTGGAGATGTTGCGCGATCGTTTGATCGAGCAAGGTGATGACGCGGTCGCTGAGGTGTTTAACCTCTATCCGCACGCCGATCGTCAGCAACTGCGCAGCATGATCCGCAACGCGCAGAAAGAGAAAGCCACCAATAAGCCACCAAAATCCGCCCGCCTGATTTTCCAGTATCTGCGCGAGCTGGCAGAAGCTTAAGCTTTCTGCGGACATGAAAAAGGTCGGCATGAATGCCGACCCTACGATGTCCTGTTGTAGGGTGGCCATTTATGGCCACCGCACAATCACCGCCCTAACCGCTCCAGCAGTTTCTGGTGAATACCACCAAACCCGCCGTTACTCATTACCAGAATTGAATCGCCTGGCTGGGCTTTCTTCGCCACCATTTCCACCAGCGTATCGATATCCGCGCTCCACTGCGCCGGCTGGATGCACGCCTCGGCGACATCGGAAACCTGCCACGGAATATGGTGCGGCTGGAACAGGAACACTTCGTCTGCGCGCCCCAGCGATGGTGCTAACTCGTTCTTGCTCACGCCCATCTTCATGGTATTTGAACGCGGTTCCAGCACCGCCAGAATGCGTGCCGTGCCGCCCACTTTGCTGCGCAGCGCCGCCAGCGTGGCGAGAATCGCAGTCGGATGGTGAGCAAAATCGTCGTACACCTTGATGGCGTTCACTTCACCACGCAATTCGAGACGACGACGGGCATTAATGAAACTGCTCAGCGCTTCACCCGCATCCACCGGTTTCACTCCAACATGACGCGCCGCCGCAATCGCCATCAGGCCATTGTGCATGTTGTGCTCGCCCACCAGCGCCCAGTTCACTTCGCCGACTTTCTCGCCGTCGAGCCAGATCTCCCAATGTGACGAGTCCGGCGTCAGCTTTTTCGCCTGCCAGTGACCGTTATCGCCCACGCTTTCCTGCTCGCTCCAGCAGCCCATCGCCATCACTTGCTTGATGTTGTTGTCATGCTCCGGCAGCAGGATCTTGCCCTGGCCCGGCACGATGCGGATCAAGTGATGGAACTGCTTCTGGATGGCGCGCAGATCGTCAAAGATATCCGCGTGATCGAATTCGAGGTTGTTGAGGATCAGCGTGCGCGGGCAGTAATGGACAAACTTGGAACGCTTGTCGAAGAACGCGCTGTCGTACTCATCCGCTTCGATGACGAAGAATGGACTTTTTCCTAATTTTGCCGAAACCTCGAAGTTTCCTGGCACACCACCGATGATAAAGCCCGGTTCCAGGCCGCAGGCCTCGAGAATCCACGCTGCCATGCCGGCTGTGGTGGTTTTGCCGTGGGTTCCCGCCACCGCCAGCACCCAACGATCGCGCAGTACGAAATCGTGCAGCCATTGCGGGCCGGAGAGGTAAGGAATGTTGCGTTCCAGTACCGCTTCCACACAAGGATTGCCGCGCGTCATCGCGTTACCAATGATCACCAGATCCGGTTGCGGATCGAGCTGGCTGGCATCGTAACCTTCTGTCAATTCAATGCCTTGCTGTTCCAGCAACGTGCTCATCGGCGGATAGACATTGGCGTCTGAGCCGGTAACTTCATGTCCCAGCGAGCGTGCCAGCATCGCCAGTCCGCCCATGAAAGTGCCACAAATCCCGAGGATGTGAATACGCATAAAGAGATCCATTACTCAAAAGTTCGGCGCACAGTGTAACGCCGAGTTGAGAGGGAAGAAACGGATTAGGACTATGGTTTTTAAAGTTCAATCGGCTAAACTGCGCTCATACGTTGGTAGCTTGTTACAGCTGCTGCCACTCCATCGTAGATGCAGGGAATGTGTTATGAAAACGTTAGGCGAATTCATCGTCGAGAAGCAACACGACTTTCCACACGCCACAGGTGAACTGACGGCGCTGATTTCTTCCATTAAGCTTGGCGCTAAAATTATCCACCGCGACATCAACAAAGCGGGTCTGGTGGATATTCTGGGTGCCAGCGGCGTGGAAAACGTGCAGGGTGAGCAGCAGATGAAACTCGATCTGTTTGCCAACGAAAAGCTGAAAGCCGCCCTGAAAGCGCGCGGCGTGGTGGCCGGTATCGCGTCGGAAGAAGAAGACGAGTTCGTCATCTTTGAAGGCTCAGAGAATGGCAAATACGTTGTGTTGATGGATCCACTGGATGGTTCTTCGAACATCGACGTTAACGTTTCCGTCGGCACCATTTTCTCTATCTACCATCGCATCAGCGAGCCGGGTACGCCAATCACCGAAGCCGACTTCATGCAGCCGGGCAACAAGCAAGTTGCGGCGGGTTACGTGGTTTACGGTTCTTCCACCATGATGGTTTACACCACCGGCGTGGGCGTGCATGCGTTTACTTACGATCCGTCGCTCGGCGTGTTCTGCCTGAGCCACGAACGCATGACCTTCCCGGAGAAGGGTTACACCTACTCGATCAACGAAGGTAACTACATTCGCTTCCCGCAGGGCGTGAAGAAATACCTGAAGTTCTGTCAGGAAGAAGATATCGCCACCAAGCGCCCGTATACCTCGCGCTACATTGGTTCACTGGTGGCCGATTTCCACCGTAACCTGCTGAAAGGCGGCATCTACCTTTACCCAAGCACTGCCAGCCATCCGAAAGGTAAGTTGCGTCTGTTGTACGAATGCAACCCAATGGCCTTCCTGGCGGAGCAAGCGGGCGGTAAAGCCAGCGATGGTGCCAATCGCATCCTCGACATCCAGCCAGAAACGCTGCATCAACGCTGCCCGTTCTTCTGCGGCAACGACGCGATGGTGGGCGACGTTGAACGCTTCATCCGTGAATATCCGGACGACCATTCAGCGTAAGTTTGTTCCCGCTGTACCAAGCCCGCCTTAGTGCGGGCTTTTTGTTTTCATATTTCTGATTTTGGCCTGGCGATCAATTAACGCGCCATCTTCCGCATAATAACGACTCGGCCAAATTTCTGCGGGTGAAATACCAATCGCTTCGGCAATTAATAATTCCCCTTTTGGCCACGGCCGCACTAATGCATTGGCGAGCGTGGTTGAACATAATCCCGATTGCCGCGACACCGCCGCCATTGAAGTTCCTTTCTTTCGCAGAGCAGCAATAATATCGGCAGGATGCCAGTCTTGTTTTGCATTATTCACGTAACTCTCCTTAGTCCGCTTATCTGTTCTATTTACGATACTACGTTACTCGTAGTATCTGACAAGCAGTAAATCTACGATTCTCGTAGCCATGAAATCGACCTCCTCTCTCCAGCTAACCTTCCAAAGACGCTTGAAACAAGCGCGTCTGGCTAAGGGTTTGTCTCAAAAAGGATTGGGGATTGCGGCGGGGATCGATGAGTTTGTTGCCAGCACGCGAATTAATCGTTACGAGAATGGAATTCATCAGGTTGATTTGGATACAGCGCAGCGATTGGCGGACGTATTAGAAATACCCGCAGCTTATTTTTACGCGGAAGATGATGCGCTAGCCGAAATCATTCGCACGCATAAAAGTAATTAAATTCCGGCTTAATGATTCGCTACGTCTAAATACGCGCTGCGATAAATTGATTATTGGGTCGCAATTTATAGCGACCCAACTTATTTCACACCTATTAACTTTATTACGCCGCAGACACGCGGAATTGCGCCATTGAATCCTGCAACTGCTGCGACTGCGCTTCCAGCGATTGCGTCGCGGCGCTGGCTTCTTCGACTAACGCGGCGTTCTGCTGCGCAGCTTCATCCATCTGCGTCACCGCCTGATTCACCTGCTCGATACCGCGACTCTGCTCTTCCGAGGCGATAGAGATCTCTTTCATCAACGTGGTGACACGCATCACTTCGCTGGAGATCTCATCCATGGTTTCACCGGCGCGCGTCGCCATGTCGCTGCCCTCTTGCACCCGCGTCTGCGATTCCGCGATCAGCTCGCGGATCTCTTTAGCGGCGGTAGCGCTGCGACCGGCCAGCGTGCGCACTTCATTAGCGACCACGGCGAAGCCGCGCCCTTGTTCACCTGCACGCGCGGCTTCAACCGCAGCATTCAGCGCCAGGATGTTGGTCTGGAAAGCAATGCCATCAATCACGCTGAGAATGTCGCCAATGCGATTGGAGCTTTGAGTGATCTCCTGCATCTTCTCCATCACGTAGCCAACCACTTCGGCACCACGATCGGCGCTGTCGGAGACATTGCTGGCAAGCTGATTAGCCTCTTTGGCATTGCTGGCATTGAGACGCACTGTGGCGGTGAGCTGTTCCATGCTGGCGGCAGTTTGCTCCAGCGAGGCGGCTGACTCTTCGGTACGCTGAGAAAGATGCACGGTGCCTGCCGCTAACTCGCGGCTGCCCACATCAATCTGCAAACTGGCTTCACGTACCTGACTGACCGAACTGCTAAGCGCCAGCTGCATATTCGCCAGCGCCTGATTGAGACGACCTAACTCATTCTTTCCGGCGGCTGGCAGCGGCTGTGATAAATCGCCCGCCGCAATTTGCTCCAGATGCAGAATTGCGCCGTCGAGTGGACGCAGCAGCAGACGACGCAGCAGTTGCCAGGCCAGCGCAATCAGCAGCAAGGTCAGCGCCACGGAAACGCCAATCAGAATCTTCAGCTGCAGCTCATCATGCGCGGCTTGAGCCAGGCGCGCTGCCGAAACTTCATTGGCGTAGATGCTAAAATCATTCACCGCTTTCGAGTAACTGGCCGCCAGCGCCGACTGTTTGCCCTCCAGCACCTGATAATACTCATCGGTGTACTGCTTTTTCAGGGCATCAATCATCGGCGTGATGCCCTCTTTCTCGTACGCGTTATAAGTCGCGACGACGGCATCAGCCAGCGTTTTGCCGTGAGCGGTGACCGTTCCGGCCTCCACAAAGGCCTGCAAATACTTATGAGAGCTTTCTACTGCCGCCTGGGTTTGTTTGGTGACAACATCGCCGTCATCCAGTAAACCAATTTCAATTTTACGCACCGCCAATGCAGCGTTGGCGCGAGCGCGCATCAGTTCGGAACGACTTTGATACAAGGCGTTGAGCTCAATCCCCTGTATGCGGTTGAGCGCATCCAGTGATTGATTGCCTGCGTTGATGGCCGAGATGCCCATCGCGCTGACTGCCAGCAGCAGCAGCGTCATAAAAGCCAAAAGCGTGAGTAATGCAGTACGAATTGATAGCTGTTTGAACATGATTATCCCCGTTTGCAAGAAAAGGCAGAAATCCGCTGGCCCTAAAACGGAAAGATTATCGGCAGTTGATCGCGGAAACTTTATCCATTGTTGATGGTCAATTGGCTGACGATCACCCAGACTTCACTTTTACTGAAGTCTGCCCCAGCAAAATTTAAGGAATGAAACGATGAAAAAATGGCTCCCGATGGCGTGTTTGTTGGTCAGTGGTTTTGCTGCAGCGCAACAAAACCCTATCGATCAGCAGCTCGAGCAGTGTCTGAATAAGGAATCCAGCACCGCCGGCATGTCTCAATGCTACGGCACGGCCAATAAAGCCTGGGATAAAGAGATGAACGCGCAGTACACCCAAGCGATGAAAAAATTAACCGGCGCGCCTAAAGACAAATTGCGCAGCGCCCAGCGCGCGTGGCTGACTTATCGCGACAGCTGGCTGGATGCCAGCCGCAGCTATTTTGTTAGCAGCCAGGGCACGATGGCCGCGCTGTCGGTCGGTGCGCAGGGCGTGAGTCTGGTGCGCAATCAGGCGCTGATGTTGCAATCAATTAACAAAGGCAGTTGCACCAACCCCGACGATTGTTGATTAATGTAAGCGTTTAATACGCTTAGCGCTGGCATCGGCCAGCGCACCCATTAATCTGCAGGGAGAAACCATGGCTGCTTATGCCTCCACCATCATTCTTGTTTGCCTCGCCGTCCTCAGCTATTTCGTTCATAACAGCGCCGTTACCATTTCGATTCTGATCCTGCTGGCGATTAAGCTCACTCCGCTGTCGCAATTCTTTCCCTATGTGGAAAAACAGGGCATTCAGATCGGCATCATCATCCTCACCGTTGCGGTGATGGCGCCGCTGGCCAGCGGCACGCTGCCGGCTTCTTCGCTGTTGAAATCGTTCGCCAACTGGCAATCGATTATCGCGATTGTGGTGGGCGTTTTTGTCGCCTGGCTGGGCGGACGCGGCGTGAACTTTATGAGCGTGCAGCCGTCGGTGATTGGTGGGCTGTTGATTGGTACGGTGATTGGCGTGGCCTTCTTCCGTGGTGTGCCGGTCGGACCACTGATTGCTGCGGGGATCGTCTCGCTGTTTGTCACGGCGAAGTAGCGCCTTGGAGCATTCCGAAACGCCAAAAAGGGGGCATACTTTCAGAGTCAGTTGGCTATAATAGCCGTCACTCAACATATGACTAATGAAGGAAAGCCAGATGAGTTTGAACCAGGTGCCTGCAGGTAAAGAGTTGCCAGAAGATATCTACGTTGTCATTGAGATCCCGGCTAATGCCGATCCGATCAAATATGAAGTCGACAAAGAGTCTGGCGCCCTGTTTGTAGACCGTTTCATGTCTACCGCCATGTTCTATCCGTGCAACTACGGTTACATCAACCACACGCTGTCTTTGGATGGTGATCCGGTTGACGTACTGGTGCCAACCCCGTATCCGCTGGTGCCGGGCTCAGTGATCCGCTGCCGTCCCGTTGGCGTGCTGAAAATGACCGACGAGTCTGGCGAAGATGCCAAACTGGTTGCGGTTCCACACACCAAGCTGAGCAAAGAGTACGATCACATCAAAGATGTGAACGACCTGCCAGAACTGCTGAAAGCGCAGATCACCCACTTCTTCGAGCACTACAAAGATCTGGAAAAAGGCAAATGGGTGAAGGTTGACGGCTGGGACAACGCAGAAGCGGCCAAAGCTGAAATCATCGCCTCTTACGAGCGCGCGCAGAAGAAATAAGCCTGTTTTCTGCCATGCATAAAAAAACACCGTCCAATGGACGGTGTTTTTATTTATGCCTCTGTTTCGCCATCTCGCCTTAACCAGTCACCGCTCGCGATATGCGTGCGACCCGTAACTGAACGCTGATAGACATACAGCCAGGCACTGCCGTAAGGCGTCTGAATAAGCTGGCGTTTGTATTCGCCATTTTTGGTGCGCAAGGCATCAAGTTCGCCGAGCGTGCTGGCGTCAATGCGATACACCTCGCAATAGACGCTGCCTTCTCCTTCCACCACGCCCGGATAGTGACCCAGATTGTAGAGTTCAAACCCCACAATCTGATGGTCGCCGAGCCACTGCGCATTCGTCATCCAATGACTGTTTCCCTGTTTGCGCCGTAAACTGCCATAGACAATTATTCGCATTGCTAAAACTCAAACTGATAGAGCAGATCCAGTGCCTGATCGAGACCCGACACGGCTTCTAAATAGAGTTTGGGCATCAGGCGATAACGCAAGGTTAAGGTCGCCAGTGAATCAAATATGCCAACACCGTATTTTACTTGTAGACCCGGTAACACGTAACCACTCACCTGCACCTGCTGGCTATCGCCTACGCCAGCGGTATCAACCGCGAGATTACTGACACCGAAGGTCTCGCCGATTTTACCCACAACCTGACCACTTTGCGCAACCCCCAATCCAACAAGCGCTGAAGTTAATGCGTTGCTGTCGCCATCGCTGTTGAGTCCCTGGCCGCGTAACAGGTAAGAAAGCGCTTCCTGTTGCGACATCGCCGGATCGGAGAACACTTCCACTTTCGGCTCATCCGCCAGCCCGGTTACGCGTAATCCGGCGGTGACATCGTCTTCGGTAGCCTCTGGATTACGAATCGCCTCGAGGTTGACGTAAGGCTGGTCCGGCGGCCCAGCGAACTGCAGCTCACCTTTGCGCACCACCAAATCCTGACCATACGCATGGAAGCGGCCGGATGGGATATTGATCTGGCCGTTTAAGCCTAAGCCATTTTTATCCTGCACCAGCTTGAGATCGCCATTCAGTTTGGCTTTGAGACCAAACGCCGAAAGGCGCACATCATTACCGACGTGGATCACCAGATTGCTGTTGATCGGTATCGCGGCGGTTTTCGGCTGAATCGGTTTGAGATTTTGATCCAGCATCACCTCATCAGAAGAGACGCCGGTGGCGCTTTCCGGCACTTCCTGCACGGTAATGCGCGCCCACGGAATATCCACTCTGCCGTCGAGACTGAATGCGGCTGGCGTGGCCTCAAACACCAGATCCGGCGAGACATCCATGCGCACCATCGGCGGCACGGTGACGCGGATGCGGCTGCCTTGTGCCGCCACGCGCGCACGCCAGTTATCCAGCTGGCTCCAGTCGGCGTTACCGCTCAGGTTAAGATTGCCCTGCGCCGTCTGTATCATGCCGTTGAGCGTTGAACTCATGCCGTTGAACACCATGTTGAGATTGGCGGCGGTGAGATCGACCGGCATAAAGCTGCCATCGACATCCACATCACTCAGCCCCAACTGACCAAACACCTGCGGCTGCTGCAATGTGCCGCCAAGGCGCAGATTGCTGTTCAGATTGCCTTTGATTTTCTCGCCCTGCATCAGTGCCGGATTCAGCATCGCCAGCGAAATATTGCTGATGCCGATGTTGCCTGACAACTGACGACGGTTCTCTGGATCGGCGATCTGCACATTGCCGCTCAGCTGGCCGTTGTTGACGATATGGATCAGCCAATCAAGCTGGGCGCGACCGTTACGCAGCGCGGCATTCAGGTTCAGCGTATCGAAGGCGATCGGCAAGGTGTTGCCCTGCACGTCCTGCTCCACTTTCACGCCGCTGCCTTTCAGCGCGACGGTGCCGGTTGGCAGCGCGCCGTCGGCGGTCCAGTTGACACGCGCATCACCGCTGAACACGCCGTTCAGTTTGGTGGCATCGGTGAGGAACGGTTTGATCATCGCCAGATCGAAGCGGTTGAGCACCACATGCGCATGTCCGCTGGCACCGGCTTCAATCGGTTCCGGTACGCACAGCTGCGCGTTCGGATTCTGCCAGCAGTGCGGCCCAATGGTGGCGGTTTGCTTGCTGTTGAGGTAATCAATCGCCATCGCCCGCGTCAGTCGCCATTCGCCTACCGGCGTGTCGAAACGCGTGTTGTTGAGATTGCCCTGCCAGCGCTCGGTTTTGCGATCAAAGCTGCCGTTCAGCGCCAGCTGACCGGAAACCGGTTCGCCCTGTACGTCGAGCTTCAGCTGATGCTGCTTTTCGTTGCCGTCAGCGTTCAGCGTCAGCAGATTCACTTTCAGCGCATCCTGCTGCAATTGTTCCACACGCAGTTGCAGCTTACCGGCAATCTGATCGCTGGATTTCACATCGCCCTGTAACGCCACACGACGGATTTGCAGCTGCTGCCAGCGCAAACCGGTAGCGGTGAGATCGGCCAGCAGCTGCGGCGCCTGCAAAGTACCGCGCGCTTTGACGGTGCCTTTGGCGACGCCGCCCAGGCCCGGCAGCGCGTTATCCAGATTTGGCGCATCAATGTTGGCATCGAGGTTAAGCGTGTCGCCCAGCTCGCCTTTCACGTCCAGATGGTTGCGGCCCAGCGCAATGTTCAGGCCGGGCACTTTCCACTGGTTATAGCTGTTGCCGCTCAAGGTACCTTTGGCGCTTACCGCGTTCTGCTTGACGTTACCTTTCAGCTCCAGCTGCGGCACGCTGAGCTGCCAGCTTCCGCCGTACAGGCTGCCGCGCGTGGCAATTTTGCCATCCAGCTTCGCTGGCCAATCCGGATACTGTTTGGCGGTGTTGATGCCGGAGAGCGTCAAGTCGCTGCGCCAGCTGATGGCTTTACTCCAGTCCACCAGCGCCGTCAGATCGATATTGCCCTGCAGCGCCGCCACGCGCAGCTTATCGAGGTTGAACTGCTGCTCGTTGCCTTTGCCGTCCAGCGCAATAGTCGCGGGCGGCACGCCTTCACCTTTCACTGCGGTGCGCAGCGACATCACGTAATCGGTGGCTTTGCCTTTAAACTGATAATCGAGATTATCCGCCTGATACTGCACCGCGCCGGTGAGCGGCCAACGCAGCTGCGGGCTGGTGAGTTTCAGCGCCAGCGGTAAACCGGCAACCGCAAGTTGCGTGGTCGCATCCAGCTGCGCACGCACTGGACCGGAAAGATTCAGCCCGAGTTTCAGCTCGTCACGCATCGCACCCGCGAGGTTCATTTTGATCTTCTCGCCCTTGATCGGGTCGAGATTGAGCGTGCCGTTAAGCGCGAAATTCACCGGCCAGTTATCGGCCAATGTCGCTTCACCGCTGGCGTTCACCTGCCCTTGCGGCGAATCGACATCGAAGGTTTCCAGCTGCAGATGACGATCGGCGGTTTTGGCTTTTAACAACAGACGCGTAATCGATACGTCGGTATCGCCGGTAATGCGCAGCTGTTCACCAAGAAGCTCCTGCACGGTGATATCCAGCGGCAGCTGGAAGTCCGGCATGTCCGGTAACAGCGGCTTAGCAAACATCGCTTGCAGCGTTTCGCCCAGCGGCTTTTCATCCGGCTGCGGCTGCTGCACTTTTGGCTGCACCACTTGTTCATCTACCACTTTGGCCGCTTTCGGCAGCGCGATCAGCAGGCTTTGGATATGGGTTGGCGTCAGCGTCAGTGCACGATCCTGCCACTGCAGGCCGGTGGTGAAATCGAGCAGGGAAATTGCCGTGTCATCAACTTTAACGTTGATGTTGTGCAGCCCAACTTTGCTGAGCGTAATCGGATACGGCGTGCTGAGATTGGTGCTGCCGCTCTGCTCTTCCGGCGGCGGTGCGCTGGCCGGCGCCATTTTTTTGCTATCCACCACCACGCTGACATCCTGCAGCGCGATGTCATTAACACACACTGACGAATGCAGCAGGCAGTTGAGATTCAGCGCCAGATGAAAACGTCCGGCATCCACACTGACGCCCGGCATTTCATACTTCACGCCGCTTAGCGTCAGGTCGCGCCAGCCACCTTCAACCTGTTTGATCGACAAACCTGGCACCCAACGATCGGCGCCTTTCAGCAGCAGATGCAAACCCGGCGTGGTGCCCACCAGAAACGCGATGCTGCCCAACAGCAGCACCAGAAAAATACCGATGCCAATCAGGACCTTTTTCCACAGCTTCATAGTTCAGGCCCCAATCCTACATAAAATTGCAATCCATGCTCCTTGTCGTCGCCAATCGGCCGCGCGATATCAAACTTGATCGGCCCTACCGGAGAAGACCAGCGCACGCCGAAGCCGGCACCGGTTTTCAGGTTGCTCTGCTTGATGTCGTTGACCGCTTCACCAGAATCGACGAACACCGCGCCCCACCATTTGCCGGTCACGTTGTATTGATACTCAAGCGAGCCGGTGGCCATTTTCGAGGCGCCGGTCAGCTTGCCATTGTCATCACGTGGCGATACGTCTTTGTATTTGTAACCGCGAATACTGCGGTCGCCACCGGCGAAGAAGCGCAGATCCGGCGGCACTTTGTCGAAGTCGTTGGTTTCGATCCAGCCAACATTGCCGCGCGCCACAAAGCGATGCTTATCGGCGAGCGTGCGAATCCAGACGTTTTGCGCCTGCATGATGACGAAATCAACGTCCGAACCCCATGTGGTATCCGACACGTCCACCGAGTAACGCTGCGAATCGCCCCACGTCGGCATCAAACCGCCGCGCGAACGGGTGCGGTTCAGGCTGACGCCCGGATAGAGCAGCATGGTGGTGTTGGTGACGCTGGCCTGGGTAAAGTGATCGAGGCTCCAGCGCAGGTTAATGGCTTTCTGCCAGCCGCTGCTGCTGTCCCAGTTACGCGACATCGCCAGCGTGGTGGTATCGGCTTTGGTGTCGTTGAGATCGGTGCGCTTTACGCCACCAGAGAAGGTGTAATACTGCTCGAGCGGACTTTTCAACAGCGGGACTTTGTAGCTGAGATCGAGCTGCTGCTCCGGCGCAGAGACGTAGGCGCTGGCGGCCAGGCTGTGGCCGCTGCTGTTAATCCACGGTTTTTTCCACGTGCCTTTAATGCGCGGCCCGACATCGGTGGAGTAACCGACGCCGGTTTCAATGGTGTTTTCCACGCGTGGCGATACCACCGCATTCAGCGGTAGCACTTTGGTTTGACGACCTTTATCAAATTCAGGCGCGACCACCACCGAGTTGAACCAGCCGGTTGCCGATAAGCGGCGGTTGAGTTCCGCCAGATCCCGCGAGCTGTAGTGATCGCCCTTTTTGAACGGCACCAGATTTTGCAGATAAGCTTCGTCGATTTGCGAGCCCTGGAAACCGACATCGCCAAAGCGGTAGCGCGGGCCGCTATCGTAATTGATGTCCCAGAAGGCTTCGCGCCGTTCAACCGAAACGCCAAGCTGGCTTTGCTTAAAGTCACCGTCGAAGTAACCATTACGCAATGCCAGGCTGGAGAAGCCGTTTTTAAATTTGTCGTAGTCGCCGTGATTGAGCTGCGTACCGACTTTCGGCGTGCCCTGTTTGACCCATGCTTGATAATCTTTGTCAGTGCGGGCTTCACCTTCAATCACGATGGTGCTGCCGCCGATCTTGACTGGTTCGCCGGGCTTAACGTGCGCGATCAATACCGGACGACCACCTTGTGGCGGTGCCGGGCGCGATTCGAAATCGATCTCGGGTTCGTAATAACCGAGCGCACGCAGGCCTTCTTTGATCGCTTCTGCAACGCGCGCCTGGAAACGCCCGTCGTTCGACACCTCGTCAGTGCCGATAGTGGACAAGCGTGCCCTGACGTTCTTCTGTAAATCCCCGGTAAGACCGTCCAGTTGCAAGCGCACTTTGGCTGCCTCAACGGCAGGTGCAGCAAGCAACAGGCTGGCCAAACAATAAATATGAAATCGTGGCACACGTACTCCTGTTAATAATGCCGGCCCCTATTCCGCAGGGGCGTTTATTCTGTAGAAGGGTATCATCACCGCGCGTGTACCCATCAGCATAGCCGCCTTTTTTCTGCCTATCGGCGTAAACCCAGCGACTAAGCCAAATTGTGACCTATTGTCGATAAATGGGGGAAACGATACAACAAGCACAAGCTTGTTCTTCAGCAGACGGTTGCTCACTCGGATTAATCCGAGCGCTTATCATGCCCCTATAGCGGCATGATAAGCGCTGCTGCTATAATCAGCGACCAGCAGGCCTCGCCTGCACCTTTTTCTGCCCCGACGTTAACCTTATCTTGTCGATATGGCGCAGACATTTTTGGCACGGATAGCCTGTTTGACTGGCAAGTACCGGATGTACGCCCACTCCCGCGCTGCCCAGGCCAAAAATGACAAGTGATTAACCCAACGGATCTTTTATGCTCGATAGCTTGCTTGTCATTCTTTTACTGATAGTCATCAGTTCATTTTTTTCCCTTTCGGAGATCTCGCTGGCAGCCGCCCGTAAGATCAAGCTGAAGCTGCTGGCTGACGAAGGCAACATCAATGCCCAGCGCGTGCTGAAGATGCAGGAACAACCTGGCATGTTCTTCACCGTGGTGCAGATTGGCCTGAATGCCGTCGCCATCCTCGGCGGTATCGTCGGCGATGCCGCCTTCTCGCCCGCCTTTAATAGCCTATTCAGCCGCTTCGTGGCACCCGAATTGGCTGAACAGCTCAGCTTTATCTGCTCCTTCACCATCGTAACCAGCCTGTTCATTCTGTTTGCTGACCTGACGCCAAAACGCGTCGGCATGATTGCTCCGGAAGCGGTGGCGCTGCGCATCATTAACCCGATGCGCTTCTGCTTAGTGGTGCTGCGTCCGCTGGTATGGCTGTTCAACGGCCTGGCGAACGTCTTCTTCCGCCTGTTCAAACTGCCGATGGTGCGTAAAGACGACATCACCTCCGACGATATTTATGCGGTGGTCGAAGCCGGTGCGTTGGCGGGTGTGCTGCGTAAGCAGGAACATGAGCTGATTGAGAACGTGTTTGAGCTGGAATCACGCACCGTGCCGTCATCGATGACCTCGCGCGAGAACGTGGTGTGGTTCGATTTACACGAAGATGAAACCACGCTGAAAACCAAAATCGCCCAGCATCCGCACTCCAAATTCATTGTCTGCGATGGCGATATCGACCACATCGTCGGCTATGTCGATTCCAAAGAGCTGCTGCTGCGTGTGTTGGGCAATCAAAGCCTGACGCTGAACAGCGGTGTGAATATTCGTTCTGCGCTGATTGTGCCGGATACGCTGACGCTCTCCGAAGCACTGGAAAGCTTCAAAACCGCCGGTGAAGACTTCGCGGTAATCATGAACGAATACGCGCTGGTGGTCGGCATCATTACCCTGAATGACGTGATGACTACGCTGATGGGCGATTTGGTGGGCCAGGGCCAGGAAGAGCAGATTGTCGCGCGTGATGAGAACTCATGGCTGGTGGAAGGCGGAACGCCAATTGATGATGTGATGCGTGTGCTGGATATTGATGATTTCCCTCAGTCTGGCAACTACGAAACCATCGGCGGCTTCATGATGTACATGCTGCGCAAGATTCCGAAGCGTACCGACTTTGTGAAGTTTTCCGGCTACAAGTTTGAAGTGGTGGATATTGATAGTTACCGCATCGACCAGTTGCTGGTCACGCGTATTGATGAACGCCCGCCGGTGCTGAATGTGACCAAGAATACGGTAGATGATACAGAATCACTGTAGGGTCGCCATTCATGGCGACCAACCGCACAAAAAACTGAGGGCGCCATCGGCGCCCTTTATTATGCTTACTTAGTTGTACTCGGCTTGCAGCCGCAGCACCTGGCGATTGATTTCTGACATCACACTAAGATGCTGTTTATCTTTGACACGCGGCAACATCACTTTGCCCTTATCAAACTCGAACGCGCCCACATCCTTGATGTACAACCTTCCTCTAAATAGCGTTTTTACATATTTCGCAATTTGCAGCGGATTATAGCGCTGGAAGATCTTCATGCTGTTTAACTCCTGAAAATGTTTAATACGCTCCGTCGTGACCAAATTTGGTACGAACCCATGAAGCGCAAATGAGGCATAACTATAGAGCATCCTTTCTTACCAATGTTCCGAAAAGGTGAATTATTTACTGAATTGACACATCATTACAGAATACTCTGTTATCAGCCTCACGAAACCCAGTATAAACCTTCACTCATTATGGAATTGTGGCATAGGTTGCAAACCTGTTAACTCATTGCGACAGACGCATCATCCATGCCTAATATTGCAGGAACATGAACAACTGGTCGGATCACCAAGGAGTTTGATAAATGCGTTTGAGACACACTGTGATAGCACTGGCACTACTTCTGCCTGGCCTGGCTTCGGCACATGCATTCAAACTGGGTGAACGCGTGCCCGCTGTTGGCGTTAACGACAAAGGAGAGCTGGTTTATCAACAAGATGAAGATAAGTTTAGCTATAAATCCTGGAATAGCGCGCAACTGAGCGGAAAAGTTCGCGTCATCCTGCATATTGCTGGTCGCTCTTCGGCTAAAGAGCAGAACGCGGCGTTAATTGAAGCCATCAAAGCCGCGCATCTGCCGCACGATCGTTATCAAACCACCACTATCGTCAATACCGATGATGCGATTCCTGGCACCGGCATGTTTGTGCGCAGCAGCATTGAGAGCAATAAGCAGCAGTATCCGTGGTCGCAGTTTATCGTCGATAGCAACGGCAGCGCGCGTCAGGCATGGCAATTGGAGAAAGGGGGATCGGCGATTGTAGTGCTGGATAACACCGCACATGTGCGTTACGTCAAAGATGGTCCGCTAACGCAGGATGAAGTGCAGCAGGCGATGAAGTTAATTCATGAGTTGTTGCAGAAGTGAGTAGAGGTCGCCATAAATGGCGACCCTACAAATCTTAAAACAGTGAAACGCGGAAACCAGGATTGAGGAACGATTCGCGCGGGGCGTAATCGAGAGTTTTGCCCTGCCAATCGTGGACATGCGCGCCGGCGGCAATCGCCACCGCATGGCCTGCGCCGGTATCCCAGATGTTAGTCGGCCCAAAGCGCGGATAAAGCTGCGCGCTGCCTTCGGCCACCAGACAGAACTTCAGCGATGAGCCAATCGCGGTGGTTTGATGCTCGCCAAGCTGATGCAAATACTCCTGCAACTCGGTATCGCTATCAAAATGCGAACGGCTAACCACCACTAGCGGTGGACGCGCTTCACGCGCATGAATCTGCGTCTGCTTGCCGTTCTCTTCTTTCCAGGCTTTACCTTCCGCTGCCGAATACATCACGCCTAATACTGGCGCATACACCACGCCCAACACCGGTTTGCCGTTTTCGATTAGCGCAATATTCACGGTGAACTCGCCGTTGCGCTTGATAAACTCTTTGGTGCCATCCAGCGGATCGACCAGCCAGTATTTCTGCCAGTGCTGACGGACGTCCCAGCTCGGTGGATCCTCTTCAGACAGCACCGGCACCTCCGGCGAAAGCGCCTTCAGGCCTTGCACAATAACGCGATGCGCCGCGAGATCGGCCGCGGTGACTGGAGAATCATCCGACTTGCGGGTCACATCAACCGGCTCTGCGCCGTTGTAAACCTGCATAATGGCATCGCCCGCATCACGCGCCAGCTGACAAATTTTATCTAACATTCTTAACCTCTTTTCCGCTGATTCTGCCTGTCAGACACCAACCGCCAATCTGTTCTTATTTTAGCAGTTGTCATTCAACAGCCTGCGACTGCGCTGTCTGCTCCGGCAATCTATATGATTATCAATACCATAGTTCATCAGCGGCGGCTATGGCGGGATGCTGAATGCGCTTTTATGGCGGCCCGGCAGCAGATATTGGATGAAAATCCGAGCTCCATCACAAATTGAAATGATAATTCGTCATGGTTTTACATTATTTTGAGAGGCCCATTGGACCGAACAAGGAGCAAGCGATGTTCAAAGCGAGCATGTCGTTATTGGCACTCTGTATTACTGCCGCCACGGTACAGGCTGCTACGGTGGATCTGCGCATTCTGGAAACCACCGATCTGCACAGCAATATGATGGATTTCGATTATTACAAAGATACGCCGACGGAGAAGTTCGGCCTGGTGCGCACCGCCACCTTAATCCAGCAGGCACGCGCCGAAGCGAAGAACAGCGTGCTGGTCGATAACGGCGATATTATTCAGGGCAGTCCGCTGGGCGATTACATGGCGGCGAAAGGGCTGAAAACAGGCGAAGTGAATCCAGTGTATAAAGCGATGAACACGCTGGATTACGCGGTCGGAAACCTCGGCAATCACGAATTCAATTACGGCTTACCTTATCTGCAAAAAGCGTTGGCCGGCGCGCGTTTTCCTTACGTCAATGCCAACATTATCGACGAGAAAAGTGGAAAACCGCTGTTTACGCCCTACTTAATCAAAGAAACCACGGTAACAGACCGTGACGGTAAGCCGCATACGCTGAAAATTGGTTACATCGGCTTCGTTCCGCCACAGATTATGGTGTGGGATCGCAACAATCTTCAGGGAAAAGTACGGGTTGATGACATCACTGAAACAGCGAAGCGTTATGTGCCGGAAATGCGCGCAAAAGGTGCTGAAATAATCATCGCTATTCCGCACTCCGGTTTGAGCAGTGAACCCTATCACGCCATGGCAGAAAATTCGGTTTACTACCTCAGCCAGGTTCCCGGCATCAACGCCATCATGTTCGGCCACGCTCACGCGGTGTTCCCGAGCAAAGAGTTTGCGGCAATTAAAGGCGCTGATATCGCTCAAGGCACGCTCAACGATGTTCCGTCGGTGATGCCCGGCATGTGGGGCGATCATCTTGGGGTGGTCGATCTGGTGCTGAATAACGAGGATGGTAAATGGCAGGTCGCGCAGGGCAAAGCCGAAGCACGCCCAATTTATGACAGCGCAGCGAAAAAATCGCTGGCGGCTGAAGATGCCGATCTGGTGAAAGTGCTGGAGCAGGATCACCGCGCCACGCGCGAGTTTGTTGCCAAACCGATCGGTAAATCTGCCGACGTGATGTACAGCTACCTGTCGCTGGTGCAGGACGATCCTACTGTGCAGATCGTTAACAACGCGCAGCGCGCTTACGTTGAGCATTTTATTCAGGGCGATCCTGATCTTGGTCGCTTGCCGGTGCTCTCCGCCGCCGCGCCGTTTAAAGCCGGCGGCCGTAAAAACGATCCCGCCAGCTATGTCGAAGTGGAAAAAGGTAATCTCACCTTCCGTAACGCCGCAGATCTTTATCTCTATCCCAATACGCTGGTGGTGATGAAAGTCAGCGGCGCGCAGGTGAAGGAGTGGCTGGAGTGCTCAGCGGCGCAGTTTAATCAAATCGATCCGCACAGCAGCAAACCGCAATCGCTGATTAACTGGGATTTCCGCACCTATAACTTCGATGTGATCGATGGCGTGCAGTATCAAATCGATGTCACACAACCGGCGCGCTATGACGCGGAGTGTACGCTAATCAACAAAGGGGCTTCGCGCATTAAGGATCTCAGCTGGCAAGGCAAGCCTATCGATCCTGATGCCACTTTCCTGGTTGCCACCAATAACTACCGCGCTTACGGCGGCAAGTTTGCCGGTACCGGCGATAAGTATGTTGCTTTCGCCTCACCAGATGAGAACCGCTCGGTGGTTGCCGCCTATATCAGCAGCGAAACCAAAGCGCATGGCGAAGTGAAACCGCAGGCCGATCACAACTGGCGTTTAGCACCGATTAATAGCACCACGCCGCTGGATATCCGTTTTGAAACCGCGCCTGGCGAAAAAGCGACGAAATTTATCGAGCAGCATGCCGATTACCCGATGAAAGCCGTGGGCAGCGATGAGATAGGTTTTGCGCTGTGGCAGATGGATTTGCAGAAGAAATGACGAATAAGGGCGGCGATTGCCGCCCTCTTGCTACTTACAGAATTTCCAGCAGCTCAACTTCGAAAATCAGGGTGCTGAATGGCGGGATAGAGGCACCTGCACCGCGCTCGCCGTAAGCGAGGTTGTGTGGAATCGCCAGTTCCCACTTGGAACCGACTGGCATCAGCGTCAGCGCTTCGATCCAACCCGCGATCACGCCGCTAACCGGGAATTCTGCCGGCTCGCCACGTGCCACTGAGCTGTCGAATACGGTGCCATCGATCAGTTTGCCGGTGTAATGCACACGCACACGATCCTGACGTGAAGGGATTGGACCCTCGCCCTGGGTGATGACGCTGAACTGCAGACCGGTTTCGGTGCTGCTTACGCCTTCGCGCTGTGCGTTCTGCTCAAGGAAAGTCTGACCTTCTGCCGCCATCGCTTCTACACGCTCACGACGCACGCCTTCAGCGCGTTCGTGCACTTCACGCAGTGCGCGATGTACCACGTCAACCGGGACGGCAGGTGAGTTCCCTTCCAGCGCGTCGCGCAGGCCGGCGAGCAGTGCTTCTGGCTGCAGACCCTGCAGTCCAGACTCTTGCAGCTGCTGGCCTACCTGTAAACCGATACCGTAACTTGCTTGTGATTCGACGCTGTCGAATGAAGGGGTCGTCATCTTGATTCCTTAATCCCGGAGAAAAATAGAACCGGCAGCATACCAGCGCGGGCGGCTGGCGTAAAATCTCACGCGCCGCAGATGACATTTCCCGGCGAAACGGAAACAATACAGCGGTCAAATTTTTCAATGCTGCCAGGCACTTCCTGTCAGCATTGCTCATACTATAGCTGTGGCGAGGTTTTCACCTGCCACCGTCGGAACAAGAGAGAATACATGGGCCAGATCGCCCCACGACGTCGCAGGACGCGCGCACCGCGTACTTTATTACCTTGGTTGCAACGTTGGCTGCAGCGCATTCCGCGCAAAGCCGCCAGCGAGGAGGATTCACGAATGGCTTCCGATCACCCTTCCCGCGTTCCCGCCGCACTGCAGCGCGTCTGGCATTTGCTGGATGATGTGCGCTGGATGGATCCGCTGCCCGCTTTGCATCGTCGCGGCATTGTTATTGCCCTGCTGGTGCTGCTGCTGGCGTTTCTCTGGCCAAGCAGTACGCCACAGTATCCGGTTGAGCGCCCGGCAGACACTAACGCTAAAGAAGTACCAATGCAGGCGGAGATTTACGATAACAATCAACAGCAGAACACGCCGCCGAAAACCGATTCGCAGGGCGAATGGCGCACCTACAATGTGGCATCAGGCCAGACGCTGGCGCAGCTGTTCCGCGACAACAATTTGCCGGTGAATGATGTGTTTGCCATGGCGCGTGTCGAAGGTGATGGGCAGCCGCTGAGCGCATTGCAGAATGGTCAGCAGGTGAAGATTCGTCAGGACGCGCAAGGCGTGGTGACCGGTTTAACGGTGGATGGCAGCAACGGTCCGGTGCTGTTTACGCGTCAGCCGGATGGCAGCTTTATCCGCGCTCAGTAAAACGCAGAAACAAAAACGCCGGCACATGGCCGGCGTTTTCGCATCACTGAGTGAACTTACTCAGCAACTACATTCACAACCAGTTTAGCGAATACTTCGCTATGGATCTGGAAGTCAACTTCGTGCTCACCGGTGGTGCGCAGTACGCCTTCTGGAAGACGAACTTCGCTTTTAGCCACTTCAACGCCAGCTGCAGTTACTGCATCAGCGATGTCACGGGTACCGATGGAACCGAACAGTTTACCAGCGTCGCCTGATTTAGACGCGATGGTTACGTTGCCCAGTGCGTTGATTTTCTCTGCACGTGCGTTAGCAGCAGCCAGAACGTCAGCCAGTTTGGCTTCCAGTTCAGCGCGACGTGTTTCGAAGAACTCAACGTTTTTCTTGGTAGCAGGAACAGCTTTACCCTGTGGAACCAGGAAGTTACGAGCGTAGCCCGCTTTAACGTTAACCTGATCACCCAGGCTGCCCAGGTTTGCTACTTTATCAAGCAGAATAACTTGCATTACCTTATCCTCTTAAAGTCGTTAATGGACAACTACCGATTACTGATGACGATCAGTGTACGGAAGCAGGGACAGGTAGCGAGCGCGCTTGATGCAACGAGCGAGCTGGCGCTGGTATTTTGCACGAGTACCGGTAATACGGCTCGGGACAATTTTACCGCTTTCGGTAATGTAGTTTTTCAGTGTAGCGATATCTTTGTAATCAATCTCTACAACGCCTTCCGCGGTGAAACGGCAGAACTTGCGACGACGGAAATAACGTGCCATTTGGCTAGTCTCCAGAATCTATCAAATCAATCTGCTCGGCATGTAACACCATTCTGCTCTGACCATTGCGTGCCTGATGGCAGCTAATGAAGCCTTCGAGAGTGAGTTGCGTGCCGACCGTTATATGTTGAGTAATCACCTGATGGGTGCTGCCGCTGATAATCACCGGCATTTGACACCAGGCTTGCCGGTGGAAACCGGCTTCCTCTTGCACAGAACGATGCTCAAGCACGAACTGGCAATGAGGAATCCCTGACGGACTGACTTTTCGAACCGGCGTCTTGCACACAGTGCCAGACAGGCGCAGTCGATTTGCCGTCATGTCGGATTACTCTTCAGAATCCCCAGCATCTGAGTCATCAGCCGATTCGTTAGCAAAGTCTTCGCGGCGATCACGACGCTCGTCTTTAGCTTTAACCATCGGAGATGCTTCAGTTACCGCGTGCTTAACGCGCATAACCATGCTGCGGATAACGGCGTCGTTGAAGCGGAAGTTAGTTTCCAGCTCGTCAATCACTTCCTGCGGCGCTTCTACGTTCAGCAGAACATAGTGAGCTTTGTGCAGTTTGTTGATTGGGTAAGCCAGCTGACGGCGGCCCCAGTCTTCCAGACGGTGAATCGTGCCCTGTGCACCGGTGATAGCACCAGTGTAACGCTCGATCATACCTGGAACCTGTTCGCTCTGGTCAGGGTGGACCATAAATACGATTTCGTAATGACGCATCGATAGCTCCTTACGGATTATTCAGCCTCCTGTCAGGGTCAGCTGCGGCCCACGGAAGCAAGGAACGTTATAGGTTGCGAATCATTTAAAAAATGAAACACACCTCTGAATGCAGCTGAAAAATTGACGCGTAATCATACTGGCGTCCTTACGGAAACTCAAGCGCACAATTCATCAAATGGCGACTATCGTGCCAGCTGATGCGGCTTTTTGTGCTAAGTGAGATGTCTCAGTGAGTTAGCGAGCGTTTGATCAAATTCTCTGAACAAGGCTTTCAATGGGACGATCTGGCGGCAAGTTGGTTAAGAACTACACTATTTACAGGCGCAACGAATAATCCTATTTGCCGCGTCTGAGAGTGCAATCCCTGTGAGTCTGGAGTCGATTATGAAAATGATCATTTTCGCCACTTTACTGGGTCTCTTCCTGTCTCCACCCGCTTTTGCCAGCTCCGCTGACTACGCGCAGCAGATGAGAAGTAACAGCAACGCGGCATCAGGCTATGTCTACGTCAATCGGTTGGATGCGCCTGCAAGCAATAACCCAGTCAGTGCCAATACCAGCGCCGCCGAACGGTTGTCATCACAACTTTAGTTCGGCAACTTAAACGGGCTGGCGCCAATCACGCCAACCCGCATTTTTTATAAATGGTGTTTAAAGAAACTGACCAGCGCCGTCAGGGCCGAAGGCGTGATTTTGTGGCCGATGTTCTTTTCGGAAAGCGCGGTCATCTGTTGATCGAGTTGCGCCTCGCCTAACGCTTTCTGCAGACGCGCCGTTTCGGCAAAGGGCACCACTTCATCCGCTTCGCCGTGCCACAGCAGTAAAGGTCGATTCGCCAGTTTCTCCAGTTGCTCGCTGGGATCGTACGGCGCCAGCGGCGCTAAGCGCGCGGCAAAAGCCTCTTTCTGTTCTGGCGTACGCGCCACCAGCGGCGGAAACAGCGTATGACTCAGCTGCATGAAGTAGCCGGAACCCATTAAACACGCCACACTGTGGATTTGCGGATAGCGCGCCATTGCGCCCAACGCGGTCATGCCGCCCATCGAGGCTCCCGCCACTGCAAAACGCTCATCGGCAATCCAGTCGTTATCGCGCAGCACCTTTTCCAGCAACGGCACTTCATCGATGTTCTGTTTGAGGATCTCCCAGAAGTGGGTCATGCGCGCGTCGGTATCGCCGTTATAGCGCGCGCCGTGCATGTCCGCATCGGGCATGATCACGCGGAAACCGGCCTGCGCCAGCGCCACGGCAAAGTAGCTGTAAACCTCTTTCGATGAGGTAAAACCGTGATAGAACAGCACCGTGGGTAAGCGCGCCTGGCGCTGCCCGGCCGGTGCTGCGTGAATACATTCGATGCCCGCCAGATTCTCCGTTGCCAACTCAATCATACCGCCTCCATTGAGAATGATTATCACTGGACTCAGTGTAAGCGCTGCCGGACAAAATGCGAGCCACTTCACATTAAGTTTGAATAATTTCTGCCCTAAACATTTAGCCTGCTTTGCCGTTGATCTTGTACCCCTTCAATAATCTCAAAAGGTACTTTATGAAGCGTCTTTCTCTCAGCGCCATGGGTCTCGGAATCAAGCTGTCTGTATTGACGTCTTTGAGCGTGGCAATTGTGCTATTTACTCTGACCTTAACCCTGAGCCATAACGCGGCACGTCAGCTGGAGCAACTGGCAACCGATGATATGCAGAATCAGGTGCAAGGCATTAATGAAATGGCCACCATGTTCAACGCCACGCTGTCGGAAGAGGTGGCGAATTACACCAAACTGTTCCAAAGCTTCCTGCCAAAACGTTTTAGTCGCGACGACAGCGAACGTGTTCAGGTGGGCGAATTCAGCACGCCAACGCTGCGCGCGGGATTGAAAACCCTCAACCTCGATCAAATCGCAGTGGATGATTTTCTCGATCGCACCGGTGCGGTTTCCACCATCTTCGTGCGTGACGGCGAGGATTACATTCGTATCGCTACCTCGCTGAAAAAAGAGGATGGCAGCCGCGCGGTGGGCACCAAACTGGATCGCAGCAGCGCTGCCTGGCGCAGCATCAATCAGGGCACAGTGTATCGCGGCCTGGCGACGCTGTTCGGCCATCGTTACATCACGCAGTATCAGCCGGTGCAGGATAGCAGCGGCACGGTGATCGCCATCCTGTTCGTCGGGGTGCAGATTGATGCGCAATACGCGCTGATGCGTGACAAAGTGCTGGCGCGCCATCTTGGCGACAGCGGCACCTTCTCGGTGTTGAACGGTGCGCCGGGCAGCAGCCAGGGCCAATATCTGTTTGATCGTCATGCTGAAGGCAAACTGCCGCGCTGGGATAACGCCACGCAGCAGCAGCTGCTTAGCCAGCCGAAGGGATTAGTGGCGGTTGAACTGGATGGCGAAACCAAACTGCTGGCGTGGCAGCAGCTGCCGGGCTGGAACTGGATTATCGCCGGTGAAGTGAGCCGTGCCAGCCTGCTGGCGCCGATCACGCACAGCCGTAACCTGTTTATGGCGATTGGGCTGGCGCTGGTGATCGCTTTTGCCATGGGCTTTATGTGGTACAGCCGCCGCGCCATCACGCGTCCGCTGCAACAGGTGATCCATCTGGCAGAACAGTACGCCGCCGGTAATCTGCAGGCACATCTCGACTCTTCACGTCGTGATGAGATTGGTCAGCTGGTCAGCGCGATCAACGGCATTGGCGATGGGCTGGAGAAAGTCGTCAGTCAGGTGCGTTCGGCGGCGCGTGAAATCAGCAGCGGCACCGATACCATCGCCGCCAGCAGCTCCAGCATCAGCGAGCAGATTGGACGTCAGGCCAGCAGCGTGGAGGAAACCTCGGCCAGCATGGAGCAGTTTGGCGCCACGGTGGCACAAACCGCGGCCAATGTGCGTCAGGCGATGGCGCTGGTCGGTGAAGCGGCTAACACCGTGAATCATGGCGGCAGCACCGTGGCACGTTCGGTGGAAACCATGTCGGAGATTCGTGTGGCGTCGCAGAGCATCGCCGATATCACTCACGTGATTGAGTCAATTGCGTTCCAGACCAACATTCTGGCGCTCAATGCGGCGGTTGAAGCGGCGCGCGCCGGTGAACACGGTAAAGGCTTTGCGGTGGTTGCGGCGGAAGTGCGTGCGCTGGCACAGCGCAGTGCCACGGCAGCCAAAGAGATTGATGGCTTGATTGCCAGCTCAATCGATAAAGTGGCGGCTGGCCATACGCTATCCGAGCAGACGCGTGATGCGATGAGCCATATCGTCAATCACATCGAGCAGGTTAAAACGCTGATGGGCGAAATCAATATTGCCGCGCAGGAACAGGCGGCGGGCATTGGTCAGGTGAATCTGGCGATGAATCACATCAGCCAGGCCACGCATCAAAGCAGCGATATGATTAACCAGTCAGAAACCACTGCCAATCATCTGAGTAAGAAAGGTCATCATCTGACGCAGCTGGTGAGCATTTTTCATCTGAAGGACTAAAAGCCACAGGAAGATGGCTTACACTTGAGCCATCTTCCTGCTTCAGGAGTTGCTATGCGTACCCTC
Source organism: Pantoea sp. YR525 (assembly GCF_900116775.1). Taxonomy (NCBI): domain Bacteria; kingdom Pseudomonadati; phylum Pseudomonadota; class Gammaproteobacteria; order Enterobacterales; family Erwiniaceae; genus Pantoea; species Pantoea sp. YR525. Next base: position 63,905 of record NZ_FPBU01000003.1, on the reverse strand, counting down.
TATTTGGCCTTAACTCTGCTGCTCAGCGGCTGCGCCGCTTTCACCACCACGCCACAAGCTCCGCCGCCACCCACGCAGCAAGCGCAGGAGATTTCACGCGCGCAAAGTTATGGTCTGCCAAAGCTCGGCAATATCACCGCCACCACACGCGGATCGCCGGATGATGCGCAGCGCGCTATTGCTGCTAAGGCCAATCAGGCGGGCGCGGTTTACTATCAAATTTTGATGCTGGATGAAACCACCATTCCCAGCTTCTGGTACGCCACCGCCATTCTGTATGGCGCACCGTCAAGCGGCGCTGCAGCGCAACAATAAGCGTGCGCAGAGATCGTCGCTCAATGCACGCGTGCCGCGCAGATCGAGATGCTGCTGACACCAGCCATCGGCCAGCGGCGGCTCTGCCACTTTGAGCAGAATCGCGGCACTCGCCAGCTGCAGTAATTCGCGCGTGATCTCCCGCGCCTGCCCTTCGCGCGGATTCGCGAGCTGCAAGCGTAACTGCCGCCAGCGGCGATCAAAGTGACGATTACTGCCTTTCACCGCATCAAACTCATCGTGCAGCATGGTCATCACCTCGGCGTGGCGGCCGAGCACGCGCAGGACATCCAGGCACATCACATTGCCGGAGCCTTCCCAAATGCTATTGACCGGCATCTCACGATAAAGACGCGGCAGCTCGCTCTCTTCGCAATAGCCAATGCCGCCCAGCACTTCCATTGCTTCTGCCACAAAGGGCATGCCCGCCTGACAGACCACGAATTTGGCGGCCGGTGTGAACAAACGTGCGTACAAGCGTTCATGTTCGCTGGCCGGTGTTGACCAGGCGCGCGCCAGTCGCAACAGCAAGGCGGTTTGTCCTTCCAGCAGCAGCGCCTGTTGCGCCAGCACCGCGCGCATCAGCGGCTGATCGATAAGGTTCTTGCCCATCACCTGACGCTGCTGCGCATGGTGTACGGCTATCGACAGCGCACGACGCATCTGTCCGTGGCTGCCCAGCGCGCAGTCGAAGCGCGTCATGCCGCCCATCTTGAGGATCAGCCGCACGCCGTCGCCCTCTTCGCCCATCAGCCAGCCGATTGCATCCTGAAATTCCACTTCAGCGCTGGCGTTGGAACGATTGCCGAGCTTGTCTTTCAGTCGTTCGATGCGAATGGCGTTGCGCGAGCCATCCGGCAGCAAGCGGGGCAGGAAGAAGCAACTTAGTCCTTGAGAAGTCTGCGCCAGAATCAGATGCGCATCGCTTTGTGGGACCGAGAAAAACCATTTATGGCCGGTGATGCGATACGCTTCGCCCGCCCCGCTCACGCCGAGCGGTTCGGCGCGTGTGGTGTTGCTCAACACATCGGTGCCGCCCTGTTTTTCCGTCATGCCCATGCCAATCAGCAGGCCGCGTTTCTTATTGCCCGGCAGGTGATGCGCATCGTAACGATCGCTGAGCAGCGCTTCGCGCCAGTCAGCGTAGGGTTCAGGCAGATGATTTTGCAGCAGCGGAATGGCGGCGTGCGTCATGGTCACTGGACAGAGCGAGCCCGCTTCCACCTGTGCATGCAGGATAAAACGTGCGGCACGTGTCACCATCGCCTGCGGCTGTACGTCGGGCTGCCAACTGAGATTGTGAAGCCGGCTGGCGCACAATCCCTGCATCAGCAGATGCCAGGCGGGATGAAAACGCACTTCATCAAGACGTTCGCCGCGCGCGTTGTAGCGCAGCAGTTCTGGCGCTTCAACGTTCGCTAAGCGGCCTAACTCAAGGGATTCGGCGCTGCCAAGTTGCAGGCCGACGGAAGCCAGCCATTCGCGATCCCAACTGGCGCCTTCGCGTGCAACGGCCTCGCACAGGGCGATATCACGCGTGAACAGGTTGCTGTTGCTGAGCGGATCGGGCTGATTGAATACGGTGTGGGTGTCCCAGATCATACATATCCCCGTCATACTTCGAGCTACAGGTGCGTTGGCTGCGTGTGTTCACCCCAGTCACTTACTGATGTAAGCTCCTGGGGACTCACGCACTTGCCGCCTTCCTGTAACTCGAATTATTTAGGGTATAAGTATGTAGCTGTTTTGCAGTTATGCCTGGCCTGGAAAATTTTTTGCGGTGGGGATCACGCCTGACGCTGGCGAACGGCTTCGAACAAGCAGACGCCGGTGGCAACCGACACGTTGAGTGACGAGACGCTGCCGGCCATTGGGATGCTGATCAGCTCATCGCAATGCTCACGCGTCAAACGACGCATACCTTCACCTTCCGCACCCATCACCAGCGCCATTGGGCCAGTCATTTTGCTTTGGTAAACGGTGTGATCGGCTTCGCCTGCGGTGCCAACTACCCAGACGTTGTATTCCTGCAGCAAGCGCAAGGTACGCGCCAGGTTGGTGACGCGAATCAACGGCACGTTTTCTGCCGCGCCGCTGGCCACTTTCTTCGCGGTGGCATTCAACGGTGCTGCACGGTCTTTTGGCACGATGACCGCATGCACGCCAGCGGCATCAGCGCTACGTAGGCAAGCGCCGAGATTGTGCGGATCGGTAACGCCATCCAGCACCAGCAGGAACGGCTTTTCGAGGCTCTGCAGCAGATCCGGCAAATCACCTTCCTGATACTGCTTGCCTGGCTTCACGCGCGCCACAATGCCCTGATGCACGCCGCCTTCAACCTGGCTATCGAGCCATTGACGGTTCGCCACCTGCACCGGGATTCCCTGAGCTTCCAGTGCGAGGATCAGCGGCTGCAGGCGACGATCTTCGCGGCCTTTAAGGATAAAGACTTCCTGAAAACGCTGAGGATCGCGCTCCAGCAGCGCCTGCACGCTATGAATACCAAAAATTATTTCACTCATTACTTTGCTCAAGGTTGGATTTAGATCGTTGAATACGGAGATTCGGGTGCGCATTAATGCGCACCCTGCAACGTTTTCGTCTGGTCGCCATACAAGGCGACCAAACTATCAGGCTTCGTCAGGCTGCTTCTTCGACGCACGCTTGGACTTGGTGGCGGCGGCGATTTTACGGGTTTTCTCGGAAACTTTTTTGCCTTTTTTATCGCTTTTAGCCGGTTTCTCAGCAACGGCAGGCTTTTTCTTCTCGCCACGGAACGCTGAATCAGGCTCGAAAGTGCCCTTCTTACCGGCATCACGACGACGTTTAGCTGGCGGTTTGCCGCCGCGTTTCTCACGCTCGCGCTCGGTTTTACCTTCGCCGCGCGGGACACGCTTGCTGGAAATCAGCGCGAAGTCGATTTTACGCTCGTCCATATGCACTGCATCAACGCGCACTTCCACCGCATCGCCCAGACGATAAGTACGACCGCCGGATTCGCCAATCAGACGCTGGCCCACCGCATCGAAGCGATAATAGTCATTATCCAGCGTCGAGACGTGCACCAAACCATCGATAAACAGATCGTTGAGACGCACGAAGAAACCAAAGCCAGTCACGCTGGAGATTACGCCGTTGAACACGGTGCCAACCTGATCCTGCATGAAGTCACACTTCAGCCAATCAGCAACATCGCGCGTGGCTTCATCAGCACGGCGCTCGGTCAGCGAACAGTGCTGGCCCAGCTGCAGCATTTGCTGCATGTCGTAGTGATAACCGCCGGTCGGCGTGGTGATGCCATCGACTTCGCCGCGCTCTTTTGCCAGCAGATATTTGATGGCGCGATGCAGCAGCAAATCCGGATAACGGCGAATCGGCGAGGTAAAGTGCGCATAAGACGCCAGCGCCAGGCCGAAGTGCCCGCGGTTTTCAGGATCGTAAACCGCCTGCTTCATCGAACGCAGCAGCATGGTTTGCAGCATTTCCGCGTCTGGACGATCGGCAACTTGTTTCAGCAGAGCAGCATAATCGGTCGGATGCGGCTTAGCGCCGCCCGGCAGGCTTAAGCCCAGCTCATTCAACACGGTACGGAAGCTTTTGATGCTGTCTTCGCTAGGGCGATCGTGATCGCGGAACAGCGCAGGCTCTTCATTTTTCTCAACAAAACGCGCCGAGGCGATGTTGGCGAGAATCATGCACTCTTCAATCAGCTTGTGCGCATCATTGCGTGAAGTGCGCTCAACGCGCTCAATGCGACGCTCGGCGTTGAAGATGAACTTGGCTTCATCGGTCTCAAACGAAATGCCGCCACGCTGCTCGCGCGCGGTTTCCAACACCTGATACATGTTGTGCAGCTCTTGCAAATGGGGAACCTGCGCCGCGTATTGTTCACGCAGATCGGCATCACCTTGCAGAATGTTCCACACTTTGTTGTAGGTCAGTCGCGCATGGGAGTTCATCACCGCTTCATAGTGTTTGAAACCGGTGAGTTTGCCGCTGGAGGAGATGGTCATCTCGCACACCATGCACAAACGATCAACCTGCGGATTCAACGAGCACAAGCCGTTGGAGAGAATCTCCGGCAGCATCGGGATAACCTGCGACGGGAAATAGACCGAGGTGCCGCGCTGATGCGCTTCATCGTCCAGCGGCGTGCCCGGACGCACGTAATAGCTGACGTCAGCAATCGCCACCCACAAACGCCAGCCGCCGCCGCGCTTCTTCTCGCAGAAAACAGCATCATCAAAGTCGCGCGCATCTTCACCATCAATGGTGACCAGCGGCAACTTACGTAAATCAACACGCCCAAGCTTCGCCTCTTCCGGCACTTCTTCTTTCAGCTTAGCGATCTGCTTCTCAACTTCTTCCGGCCAGGTGTGCGGGATTTCATGGGTGCGCACCGCCATATCGACCGCAAGGCTGGTGCCCATATCGTCGCCAAGCAGTTCCGTAATCTTGCCGAGCGCCTTGGTGCGACGCGTGGCACGTTGGGTGATTTCCACCACCACCACCGAACCCATACGCGCGTTGAGCGTTTCTTCTTGCGGGATCAGAATATCAAAGCTCAGGCGGCTGTCGTCTGGCACCACAAATCCGGTGCCCGCATCGGTGAAGTAGCGACCAACGATCTGGCTGTTACGCGGTTCAAGCACACGCACAACGCGCGCTTCGCGACGACCTTTACGATCGGCGCTGCCTGGCTGCGCCAGAATTACGTCGCCGTGCAGGCAGAATTTCATCTGTTCGGCAGAGAGATAGAAATCATCTTTCTGGCCTTCCACGCGCAGGAAGCCGTAGCCATCGCGATGACCAATCACTTTTCCGCGCAAGAGATCGAGACGTTCTGGCAGGGCGTAACATTGACGACGTGTAAACACCAGCTGACCATCGCGCTCCATGGCGCGCAGACGACGACGCAGCGCTTCCAGCTGCTCTTCGCTGGTGATATTCAATTCCTGCGCGATGTCATCGCGGTTGGTCGGTTTTTCCCGTTTTTCTAGCAGTGCCAGAATAAATTCGCGGCTTGGAATTGGGTTTTCGTATTTTTCAGCTTCTCTATCCTGAAAAGGATCTTTTGACATTACGGTTCCTCCGATGTCATTTAATTTGGATTGCCACCGGCGGTTCGGACAATAAAAGTTGGTACAGCGAATCGTTATCTTTGACCAAATCGGCCAGCGTATACTTGTCCAGTTCCTTGAGGAATAGCTGGACCGCATCGTGCAATGCTTTACGCAAACGACAGGCCGGCGTGATCACACACTCGTCGCAGTTCACGAGCTGCAATGGCTCCATTCTTCGCACCACATCGCCAATGACGATTTTTTCCGGGTCCATGCCTAAACGAATTCCGCCGTTTTTACCGCGTGTTGCGGCGACAAAGCCAGCCCGGCTCAGTTGGTTGATGATTTTAACCATATGGTTACGCGACACCCCGTAGGTATCGGTGACTTCGGTAATGTTGGTCTGCTTACCTTCCGGTAACGTCGCCATGTAAATCAGGGCACGCAGACCATAATCGGTAAAACTTGTTAGCTGCACATATACCTCAGTGAATCATCGAACGTTATGGTTATGCGCCGGTCGGCGTGATGTTTAAATATGATGATAAACCAGAGCGTGGTGGCCGGTGCGTTTTTTCTGGCAAGTATCGATATCTGCAAGAAAAAATAGAGTGAGTGGAGTCAAAGATTAGAAATACAAAGGCCGGACAGAGTCCGGCCTGAGGAGATTATGCGTCGAACGGGTCGCGCAGAATCATGGTCTCACTGCGGTCTGGGCCGGTAGAAATAATATCAATCGGCACACCGGTCACTTCTTCTACACGTTTGATGTAGTCACGTGCAGCTTGCGGCAGACCTTCCAGCGTCTTAACGCCGAATGTGGTCTCGCTCCAGCCTGGCATGGTTTCGTAAATCGGCTCAATGCCTTCCCAGCCTTCAGCCGCCAGCGGCGTGGTGGTCATTTCGCGGCCATCTGGCATGCGATAAGCCACACAGATTTTCACTTCTTTCAGGCCATCCAGCACGTCCAGCTTGGTCATGCAGAAACCTGACAGCGAGTTGATCTGTACTGCACGGCGAACGGCAACCGCATCCAGCCAGCCGGTACGACGACGACGACCGGTGGTCGCGCCGAACTCGTTACCTTGTGCACACAGGAACTCGCCGGTTTCGTCGAACAGTTCGGTCGGGAATGGACCTGCACCAACGCGCGTTGAGTAGGCTTTCACGATCCCCAGCACGTAATCAACATAGCGTGGACCAATACCTGAACCCGTCGCTACGCCACCTGCGGTGGTGTTCGATGAGGTCACGTACGGATAGGTACCGTGGTCGATATCCAGCAGCGTACCCTGTGCACCTTCGAACATGATCAGGTCGCCACGCTTACGCGCGCCGTCCAGCAGATCAGACACATCAACCACCATGCTAGTAATGATATCGGCAACCGCCAGCGTATCACTCAGCACTTTTTCGTAGTCAACAGCGTCAGTTTTGTAATAGTTAACCAGCTGGAAGTTGTAGAAATCGACGATCTCTTTCAGCTTCACAGCAAAGGTTTCTTTATTGAAGAGATCGCTCACGCGCAGACCGCGACGTGCCACTTTATCTTCATAGGCAGGACCGATACCGCGACCGGTGGTGCCGATAGCTTTGGCGCCACGCGCTTTCTCGCGCGCCACATCCATTGCTACGTGGTATTGCAGAATCAATGGGCAGGCTTCAGAGATCAACAGACGTTCACGTACCGGCACACCGCGCTCTTCCAGACCTTTCATCTCTTTCATCAGCGCTTCAGGCGACAATACAACGCCATTACCAATGATGCTGGTGACGTTTTCACGCAGGATGCCAGATGGAATTAAGTGGAGGACGGTTTTTTCACCGTTGATGACAAGTGTGTGGCCTGCATTATGGCCACCTTGGTAACGCACGACGTAATTCGCGCGCTCTGTCAGAAGGTCTACGATCTTACCTTTACCTTCGTCACCCCATTGGGTGCCCAGTACGACGACGTTCTTACCCATTTTTTCAAAATCACCGATTGCTTAAAAATGGATTCTACCACCTGACTTTTACTCTTTCAGCACTTTTAGCATACGATTGCGCTGTTTTTTGCCTGAGTTTTGCTCAGCTCACAACATGTTGGGGGAACAGCGGCCAACAGACACAATTGAGTCGCGCAGCATCACAAAAAATTTACGCTGATTAGCGCGCGTGCATACTGATCATCGCGTAGATCACCACGCCGGCCACCACTAAACCGCCACCAAAACGATGCAAGAGGCGGTCGGGTAACTGCGTCATCGCCAGGATCATGCGTCGCCAGGCGCGGGGCATAAACATCGGTCCAAGTCCTTCCAGCACCAAAACCAAAGCCAGCGCCATCCAGATGGTTGAATTCATGATTTTTTCCCAAAAAAAAGGCCGACAACATTGTCGGCCTGGACTTTATATCAGTTCTTAACGCGTGGCGTTAGAGGGCGCTTTCATATAGCGGAAGAAATCGCTATCCGGGCTTAGCACCAACACATCCTGATTGTCTGAGAAGCTATTCTCATAGGCACGCAGGCTGCGGATAAAGGCATAGAAATCCGGATCCTGGCTGAAGGCATCCGCAAACAGTTTTGCCGCTTCACCATCACCTTCACCGCGAGAAATCAGCGCTTCACGCTGTGCTTCTGCCAGCGTACGCGTGACCTGATAATCGGCCTGCGCACGCAGTTTCTCTGCCTCTTCCTGACCTTGTGAACGCTGACTACGCGCTACCGCTTCACGCTCAGCGCGCATACGGTTGTAGATCGCGTCAGAAACTTCAGTCGGCAGGTTGATCTGCTTGATGCGCACGTCGACAACTTCAATACCCAACGCAGCCATACTGTTCGGGTTTGGAGCAGGCTCGCTGCTGTTGGTTTCACGTTCTACACGTGCTGCCGCATTCGCAATTGCGTCATCCGCAGCTGGCGTCTGAACGTCATCATCATTGCCTGCGCTACCGGTGTTCAGGGCATCACGCACGTCGGTGGTCAAACGGCCACGCGAATCGGTCACGATGTCTTTCACATCCAGACGCCCCATTTCAGAACGCAGACGGTCACTGAACTTACGTTTCAGCAGCACTTCAGCCTGAGAAACGTCGCCACCACCGGTTGCCAGGTAGTAACGGCTGAAGTCACTGATACGCCATTTGATGTAAGAATCAACGATCAGGTCTTTCTTCTCTTTGGTAACAAAGCGGTCAGCCTGGTTATCCATGGTCTGAATGCGCGCATCCAGTGATTTCATGGTTTCGATAAACGGAATTTTGAAATGCAGACCCGGTGCGTACACCAGCGGTTTGTTTTCGTCATCACGCAGAACCTTACCAAAGCGCAGCACGATGCCGCGTTGGCCTTCCTGCACCACGAACAGTGACGCGTAAAGCACCACCAGCACTACAATAATTACGGCGATGATTGGCTTACGCATCGATTACTCCCTCCCCTGGCGCTGGGTATCGTTGCGCAGCGCATTGGCGCGACGCTGATCCATGATGCTGTCTGGACTGTAAGATGAAGTATCTCCCCGATTCGCATTGCTATCGGACGACGAAGGAGACTTCATTAAATTCGTCATTTTCTGACCGCCCTGGCCAGATGCCTGACCACCGCGCATCAGTTGATCCAGTGGCAGAACCGTCAAATTGTTACCACGATCGCTGATCAACACCTTACGGGTATGGCTCAGCACACGTTCCATGGTTTCAATGTAGAGACGCTCTTTCGTGATTTCTGGTGCAGCTTTATATTCCGGCAACAAGCGGGCAAAACGAGCCACTTCACCTTGCGCTTCTAACACCGTACGCTCTTTGTAAGCACGCCCCTCTTCGAGGATACGCTGCGCCTGACCATTAGCACGCGGCTGAACTTCGTTCGAATAAGCTTCAGCTTCACGCACGTACTGTTCACGGTTTTCACGCGCGGCAATCGCATCGTCAAATGCGGCTTTAACTTCTTCCGGTGGACGCGCCGCCTGGAAGTTTACGTCCAGCAGGGTAATACCCATGTTGTACGGACGGATGGTCTCGTCGAGCTCACGCTGAGTTTCGCTACGTACCACGGTACGGCCTTCCGTCAGGATGCGGTCCATGGTTGAGCGACCAATAACGCCACGCAAGGCGCTGTCAGTGGCCTGACGCAGGCTGTCGTCAGCGCTGGTCACGGCATATAGATAACGCTCAGGATCGGTCACGCGGTACTGTACGTTCATCTCAACGCGCACCACGTTCTCATCCGACGTCAACATCACGCCAGACGCGGCCAGTTCACGTACGGCTTCTACGTTTACGGCACGAACCTGATCGACGAAAGTCGGTTTCCAGTTGAGGCCAGGCTCAACCAGATGGCTAAATTTGCCAAAGCGCGTGACGACGCCACGTTCCGCTTCTTTGATGGTGTAGAAACCGCTAGCCGCCCAGATAACGACCGCCGCTACGGCAACGATGCCAACTATTTTGCCACCGCTACCGCCGCTGCGTTGGCCATTGTCATTCTGTTTGCCACCGCCCAGTCCGCCGAGTTTTTTACTCAGCTTTCGGAAGATATCATCCAGATCAGGTGGTCCCTGATCGCGACCTCCTTTATTTCCCCCAGAGTTGCCGCCTTGATTATTGCTGCTTCCCCACGGGTCGCGGTCCTGTCCGTTATTTCCGGGCTGATTCCACGCCATGTTTCTACTCCATTTATTGTATTTACGGCTTACCCTTCATCTTTCAGATTGTAGCGGCGTTGGCTGCTTTCACTCATCCCGGTCACTTACTGATGTAAGCTCCCGGGAATTCGTTCAATTGCCGCCTTGCTACAACCTGAAATCTTTTGGGTAAGATCGGTTAGGCAACGGTCAAACAATATAACTGGCTAGCGACGGCTCTTGTTTACACAGACGACGCCAATCAACGATCGGCATACGCACGTGTAAACTCACACAGCCATCATCTTCATTCCATTCTTTTTCTATAGCATGCAACTGATAAAAACGACTGCGTAAACGGCCCGCTTCCGGCGGCAGACGTAAATCGTACTGTGCAATCTCACCGGCTAAACGCTCAGAAAGCGCCTGCCACAGTAACGGCAGACCCACGCCGCTCTGTGCAGATAACCAAACGCGAATCGGTTGGTTATCTTCGTTGCGATCGATACGCGGCTCAAAGTCCTCCAGCATATCGATTTTGTTCATGACCATCAGTGCTGGAATTTCATCGGATTCTATTTCTGCCAGCACTTCATTCACGGCTTCGATGTTGTCATTGATACGTAAATCAGCCGCATCAACGACATGGAGCAGCAGCGCTGCCTGACGCGTTTCCTGCAGCGTAGCTTTAAACGCAGCCACTAAGTCATGTGGCAAATGACGAATAAATCCCACTGTGTCAGCCAGAACCACTTCACCAACGTCTGCAACATTCAGGCGACGTAAAGTCGGATCAAGCGTCGCAAACAGTTGATCTGCCACATAAACATCAGCGGAGGTTATTGCATTAAACAGGGTAGATTTGCCTGCGTTGGTGTAGCCCACCAGAGAAACGGTTGGCACGTCAGCTTTAGCACGTGATTGGCGGCCCTGATCGCGCTGCTTCTCAACACGCTCAAGACGGGAAAGGATCAGGCTAATTCGATTGCGTAGTAAACGACGGTCCGTTTCCAACTGGGTTTCACCCGGACCACGTAAACCGATACCACCTTTTTGGCGTTCAAGGTGCGTCCATCCACGCACTAAACGTGTTGCCATATGGCGTAACTGTGCCAGCTCGACCTGTAATTTACCCTCATGGGTACGGGCGCGCTGAGCGAAAATATCAAGAATTAGGCCGGTGCGGTCAACGACACGACATTCGCACACACGCTCTAAATTACGTTCCTGGGCAGGAGTTAAGGCATGATCGAATAAAACGACCGATGCTCCACTCGCTTTCACCGCATCGGCAATTTCAACTGCCTTTCCTTCACCGACAAAATATTTGGGATGTGGCGCTTTACGGCTGCCCGTAATGACTTGCAGCGCTTCAACGCCCGCAGAAGAGACAAGAGTTTCAAACTCCTGCAAATCTTCCAGCTCTTTGTCTTGGGAGAACCAGATGTGTACCAGTACGGCCTGCTCACCGGCTTCATAACGGTCAAACAAGCTATAACCTCGCTAAAATAAAATAACCAGGACAGGAAAACGTGCTCGTTCTCCAGCCCTGGCTTTACGGCAGCGCAAAATTATTCTGCGTTATCGCCGTCTTGTTGTGGCTGCGACTGAGCGCCTTGGTTGCTTCCGCTGTGATGATAGTTGCTGCTACCACCGCTGCCGCCCGCGTTATTGCTATGGTGCGACACTGGACGAGAAGGAACCACTGTAGAGATGGCGTGCTTATACACCATCTGGCTGACCGTGTTTTTTAACAGAATGACGAACTGATCAAAGGATTCAATTTGCCCTTGCAGCTTAATACCATTCACCAAATAGATCGAAACCGGTACACGTTCACGACGCAATGCGTTCAAAAACGGGTCTTGTAAAGATTGCCCCTTAGCCATTCTATCTTTTCCTTATATGCTTGTTGTTTGTTGCTTTAAGAACCGTGGTTCAGAAAAACTGCGTAAAAATTTGCGCACGATAACCAATCAATTGTACACAATCATCCCTGCTACGCACTAACTACCTTAAGCACCGCATTACGCGCTAACTCTGGCTCATCACTGTTTAACCAGTGTACTTCAGGCCAGCCACGTAACCAGGTCATCTGGCGTTTAGCGAGCTGCCGAGTGGCGCAAATTCCCCGATAAACCATTTCGTCGTAATCGATTTCGCCTGATAAATAAGACCACATCTGGCGATAACCTACACAACGAATGGAAGGCATGTCCGTATGCAAATCACCTCGCGCAAACAGTGCACGAGCCTCCGCTTCAAATCCTGACGCTAGCATCTGGTCGTAACGCAACGCAATGCGTTGATGTATCAGTTCGCGACTCGCAGGTGCGATAGCAAACTGGTACACGTCGTAGGGTAACGCTTCGCCGGAGGTTTTTGTCAGTTCCGTTAAAGTTTTACCCGAAATAAAAAAAACTTCCAGTGCTCGCGAAAGTCTCTGCGGATCATTCGGATGAATACGACTACCGGCGACCGGATCGATTTCACACAGCTGACGGTGCAGGGCTTCCCACCCTTTCTCCGCCGCCATTTGCTCTATTCGCTGACGCACCTCGGGATCGGCCGAGGGCAACGGCGACAATCCTTCAAGCAACGCCTTGAAGTAGAGCATGGTTCCACCAACAAGCAACGGAATCTTCCCCTTCCGGGTGATCTCCGCCATTTCTGCCAACGCATCGCGACGAAATTCAGCGGCGGAATAGGCTTCCGCCGGATCGCGAATGTCCAGCAAACGATGGGGCGCCAGTGCTAACTCTTCTGCCGACGGTTTCGCCGTGCCAATATCCATCCCGCGATAGATTAAGGCAGAGTCAACGCTAATAAGTTCCACCGGAAGTTGCTGACGCAGCGAAATCGCTAATGCCGTCTTACCGGAGGCGGTAGGCCCCATCAAAAAAATTGCCTTTGGCCGGCTAGCCTGGTTTAGTTCACTCATGCTTCAACGCGTTCAGCGCGCTCTCAATCTCAATGGTCTGTAACAGACCTGAAGGCGGCGACTTCAGCAGTTGCGGGCAAAGCCTTTCCAGCTCTGCCAGCAGTGCAATCGCCTGCGAGTGATTCCAGTGAGCGTCTTCTGCATCATCGCGACGCGCCAGCCATTGGGCCAACGTGGATGCAGAAACCTCTTGCTGCCGGGCCAGGTAGCCTAACAGTTCTGGAATCAAGATTTGTAAATTTTGTGTTCGTAACGGTAAAGGCACCGCACGTAGCGTCACGTGCTGCCCTTCTCGTTGTAAATCAATGCCCATCTGGCTTAGCAGCGCGGCGTGCTCGGCGATAGCGGCCAGCTCCGGCGCGGCAATTTTCAGCCGTACCGGGATCAGCAATGGCTGCGGTTTTAAGCCCTCTTCGCCTGGTTGCAGCTGGGCCTGTTTTAACCAGCGTGCAGCCACGGCCAGCGATAACAATTGCAGCGCACTGCCACGTTCCAGCAGCGCATAACGATCCTGTAAAACGCTTAACACGCGGCCAAAACTTTGCGCGTGGGCGGCCAGCGGTGCTTCACGCGTTTCCGGCTGACGCACCGGAGCCGTTGCAGGAACTGGCGCAGCGCGCGGCGTTTCTACCACCGGCGTTTTCATCAACTGCTTATACGCATTGCCTTCACGCGCACTGTAAACCGGCTCATTACTCTGCCAGCTCGCACCCGCCGCTGCAGAAGCGCCGCCGCTGCGTGGCGTGTTGCTGGGCTGGGCAAAGTGGTTCGCGCCTGCTGCCTGGCGGTTTTCTGGCTGCCACTTCGGTGCCGGTTCTTCGGCGTGGGCGATGGGCAATTCCGGCGCGCGGCTGGCTTGCAGCGCACTCATCACGCCTTGCCAGATAAAATCATGTACCAAACGCGACTGATGGAAACGCACCTCATGCTTAGCTGGATGAACATTAACATCCACCTGATGCGGATCGATCTCCAGATAGAGCACGTAAGCCGGCTGCTGATCATCGCCAAGCTGCGTTTGATACGCCTGACGAATTGCGTGATTGATCAGCTTGTCGCGCATCATGCGTCCGTTGACGTAGCAATATTGCAGGTCGGTAACCTGGCGCGAGCCGTTAGGATCGGCGACCCAACCGCGCAGCGCTAAATCGTCGTGCTGCCACTCAATACGCAAAGCGTGCTGCATAAACGTAGTGCCACAAATGGCACCTAAACGCCGCTCCCGCTGCGTATCTTCACTGACCGCGCGATATTGGCGCATTAACTTACCGTTGTGGCTAAGCGAGATGGCGACGTCGAAGCGTGCCAGCGCAATGCGACGAATCACCTCATCGATATGGGTAAATTCGGTCTTTTCAGTGCGCATGAATTTGCGGCGGGCGGGCGTGTTATAGAACAGGTCGAGCACTTCCAGTGATGTACCCATCGGATGCGCAGCCGGTTTCACCGTCACATCCATGTCGCGCCCTTCCGCATAGGCTTGCCAGGCTTCGCTTTGATCGGCGGTGCGTGAAGTCAGCGTTAAGCGAGAAACAGAACTGATACTGGCGAGCGCTTCGCCACGAAAACCGAGGCTCATGATCGCTTCAAGGTCATCGAGCGAGGCTATTTTGCTGGTCGCATGCCGCGCCAGCGCCATCGCCAGTTCGTCTTTGGCGATGCCGCAGCCATTGTCGCGAATGCGGATGAGCTTCGCGCCACCTTTCTCAATATCGACATCAATGCGCGTGGCACCGGCATCCAGGCTGTTTTCCACCAGCTCTTTTACGACCGATGCCGGGCGCTCAACCACTTCGCCTGCGGCAATCTGGTTCGCCAGCTGCGGCGGTAAAATTTGTATTGGCATGGTGGTGATCCTTCTGGCTGGTTGGCTCACGAGGAGCCAACAATCAGGATTGCGGAATTTTTAAGTTTTGCCCCAGCATCACATTGCTCGACTTCATATTATTCGCCTGCATGATGGCTTTCGAGCTCACACCATAGCGCGCGGCAATGGCCGTTAACGAATCGCCGCGCACCACTTTATGCCGGGTTGGACGACTCGCCGCCGCCACGCTAACGCTGGATTTAGCGGGCACCTTCAGGCGCTGTCCTACCCAAACCACATCGCGCTTCAGGCTATTCATCTCACGTAACGTCGCCATGCTCACGCCATATTTTGCCGCGATGCCGGACAGCGTTTCGCCACGCGTCACGGTATGACGCTGCGTCGCGCCGGTATATTGCACCGTGCCGGTTGCCGGGTTGCTGGCGACGCTAACCGCTGGTGCGCTGTCCAGCGGCCGGTTTTCCTCCTTTGGGATCGATTGCAGCGGATGCGTAAGGAAATAATTGCGCAGGCCTTTATAAATCGACTGAGCAATCTTCTCCTGATACGCGCTGCTGCCAAGCAGCCGCTCCTCCGCGGCATTACTAATAAAGCCGGTTTCGACCAGTAAAGAAGGAATATCCGGGGAACGTAAAACGCCAAGACTGGCATGTTCCGGCAGACGTTTATGCAGCGGCGTAATACCGCGCAGCTGCTGCAGGACTTTGACGGCGACGTCATAGCCTACACGCTGTGAATGACCAAACTGCAAGTCCAGAACCGCCTGGCTGAGATAGGGATCGGCCTGGCTGTTCGCCAGCAGATCGCCTGCGCCGCCCAGCAGCTCAGATTGTTTTTCTTTCTGTTCCAGCCAGTTCGCCATTTCATTATTTGCGCGCCGGTTAGACAGCACCCAAACTGATGCGCCGGTGGCGGAATGGTTTGGCGCGGCGTCGGCGTGAATGGATACCAGCAGGTTCGCGTTCTCTTTACGCGCCACTTCCGAACGGCCCATCACCGAGATGAAATAGTCGCCGTTACGCGTCAGCACCGGTTTGAACATCGGATCCTGATCCATCAGCGCTTTCAATTTACGCGCAATCGAGATGGTGACATTTTTCTCGTGCAAACCGTGCTGACCTGATGCACCGGGATCTTGGCCGCCGTGTCCGGCGTCAATCGCCACAATCACCACATCGTTGCGGCTGACCGAGTTGCCGGGACGCACGGTGGTATTGCTGCTGGTCACCGCAGTCACCTGATTGGCGTTGAACGGATTGCCCTGGCTGCTGCTTTGCGGCTGGCTTTCACGCGCCGTGGTGACAGGTGCGGCAACGGCCGGACGCTTCGCTGGCTGCGTCCCACGAATGGTGAACACCACGCGATAATTACTGCCATCGCGCTGCGTGCTGGCGCGCGTCTGTGCAGGCTGCGTCAGTTCGAACACCAGACGCAGGCTTTGCTTATCTTTCGGCTGGCTATGGCGAATGCGCTGCACAATATTTTCGCCGCTAAAATTCAGCGGCAAACCTTTAATCGCGCCGCTTTGACGAATATCCAGCACCACACGATTGGGATTATGCAGCGGGAAAAAGCCATACACCGGTTGACCGTTAAAGCTCAGCGTGACGGTGGCCTGGCTATCGCCATTTTCAACTTTGATATCTGATAACGTGGCAGACAACGCCGAGGCAGAAAACAGGCACAGCAAGCCCAGTACAATGATTCTCATCCGTGACATCATGCCGGATCCCTGCCTTGCTGGAATTGGGTTAACAGCGCTTCGCCCGTGGCGGAAACCGCACTAATTTCGGCTTCACGCGCCGCATTAACATAGCGCAACGTCAGCGCTAAATCGGGCTCAGGCAATACGCCAGTTCCCTGCTGCGGCCACTCCACCAGACAAAGCGCATCGCCGGTGAAATAGTCGCGGATGCCCATGAACTCCAGCTCTTCAGGATCGGCAAGACGATAGAGATCGAAATGGTACAGCGTGCGAGAGCCGAGCTCGTAGGGCTCGACCAGCGTATAAGTTGGGCTTTTTACATTGCCTTGATGGCCGAGCGCCTGCAGAAAACCACGGCTAAAGGTGGTCTTACCGGCACCCAAATCGCCATAAAGATAGATCACTAGCGCGCTGTTGCAGACGCGCGCCAATTGCGCACCCAGATTCAGGGTTGCCGCCTCATCGGGCAAAGGGATAACACAGGTCTTCATGCTTTATTGTTGGATCATCTCTGGATTAACAAACTGCCACAGCAGCTCGAACAAATCAGTGGCTAACATGCCGCGAGTACCGCGCTGACGCGCGACGGCATCGGCTGTTGCCCCATGCGCGACACAGCCTGCGCAGGCTGCATCAAGTAATGTCAGTTTCTGGCCGAGCAGAGCGGCAATAATCCCGCTCAGCACATCGCCCATGCCACCGGACGCCATGCCCGCGTTGCCAACATCGGTAATCGCGATGTCATCCGCCGCGCTGGCAATCACCGTGCCCGCACCTTTCAATACCACCACGCCGCCGTAGCGTTTCGCCAGGGCGCGCGCAGCATGTAAGCGGTCACTCTCAATCTCGCTGGTTTTCACTCCCAGCAAGCGTGCAGCTTCGCCGGGATGCGGCGTAATGATGCGATTCTGACGGTTATCCTGCTTGATTGCCAGCAGGTTAAGCGCATCCGCATCCCAAAGCATCGGCTTTTCACTGGCCGCGATCTTTTTCAGTGCCTTCTGAGCCCAATCACGCTGGCCAAGCCCCGGCCCAACGGCGATTACATCCGCCCACTCCAGCGCCTGATCCAGACGTTCATCGCTCAGCGCATCAACCATTAGCTCCGGTCGTGCGGTGAGAATCGGGCCAATATTATCTTCATGCGTCAGCACGCGCACAAGTCCGGCACCGCTTCGCAATGCGGCTTCACCAGTCATGCGAATCGCGCCCGCCGTGCCGCTATCGCCGCCGACCACCAACAGCCGGCCTTGGTCGCCTTTGTGTGAGGTCGCGCGGCGCGGCTTCAGCCAGCGCGTTAAGTCCCCGGCGTCATAGCGTGAAATCGGTGCCTGTTCAGCGGCAAGGTACGCCGACAAACCCAACTCGTGGTTATGCAGCACACCAACGTAATCACGCGCCTTACCGGTCAGTTGGCCGGGTTTCAGCGCAATCATGCTCAGCGTGTGATCGGCGATGACCGTCTCGCCCGGCGCCGTGCCGCTAGCCGCCAGCAAACCGGAGGGAATATCGATCGCCAGCACCGGTGCGGCATGCGCGTTAATCAGCGTAATCAGGCGATCGTAGGGATCCGCAGGTGCACGATTCAGGCCGGTGCCGAGCAGCGCATCAACAATCACATCAACCTTTTCCGGCCACGGCGCATCTGCCGCGTGAATCACACCGCCCGCCGCCAGCCATGCGTCTTGCGCCTGCTGCGCCTCTTCTGGCAAGGCTTTGCTGCCGGCGCACGCCATCAGCGTTACGTTCAAGCCTGCTGCTTGCGCCAGTCGCGCCACTACAAAACCATCGCCGCCATTGTTGCCGTGCCCGCACAGCACCAACCAATGGTGCGCCTGCGGCCACAGCTGGCGGCCTAATTCATAGCTGGCCTGGCCAGCGCGTTGCATCAGCTCAAACAGCGTTAAGCCCAGGCTATCGGCGGCATCGCGTTCCAGTTGTGCCATCGCCTGCGCAGGCCAGACAGAGTGTGGTAAACTGCGCGCGTTTGCTTCAATTGCCTGGTTTCTCATGTCATATCCTCTCGATCTTCAACAGCTCGCTCAACAAATCAAACAGTGGGGACGCGACCTCGGCTTCCAGCAGGTGGGTATTTGCGATACCGATCTGAGCGCCGAAGAGCCCAAACTGCAGGCGTGGCTGGATAAGCAATATCACGGCGAGATGGATTGGATGGCGCGCCACGGCATGATGCGCGCACGGCCGCATGAGCTGCTGCCCGGCACGCTGCGCGTGATTAGCGTACGCATGAATTACCTTCCAGCCAAAGCCGCCTTTGCCAGCACCTTGAAAAATCCGCAGCTGGGCTATGTAAGCCGCTATGCGCTGGGCCGCGACTATCACAAAGTATTGCGCAATCGACTGAAAAAGCTCGGAGAAATGATTCAGGCGCACTGTGGCGAACTCAATTTTCGCCCGTTCGTCGATTCCGCGCCGATTCTTGAACGCCCGATTGCCGCTAAAGCCGGTTTAGGCTGGACCGGCAAACATTCACTGATCCTTAACCGTGAAGCGGGTTCCTGGTTCTTCCTCGGCGAATTGCTGATTGATCTGCCGTTACCGGTTGATCAGCCACTGGAAGAGCAGTGTGGGCGCTGTGTCGCCTGCATCACTATCTGCCCCACTTCCGCTATCGTCGAACCTTACGTGGTCGATGCGCGTCGCTGCATCTCCTATCTCACCATCGAGTTGGAAGGCGCAATTCCTGAAGAGTTCCGTCCGCTAATTGGGAATCGAATTTATGGCTGCGACGATTGCCAGCTGATCTGCCCATGGAATCGTTACGGCCAGTTAACCGATGAAGATGATTTCTCACCGCGCGCGGTGCTACATGCGCCACCGCTCACCGAACTGTTCAAATGGGACGAAGCCAAATTTCTGCGCATCACTGAAGGTTCAGCGATTCGGCGTATTGGGCATTTGCGCTGGTTGCGTAACATTGCGGTGGCATTGGGCAATGCGCCCTGGGCAGAAGAAAATATGGCGGCATTAGCATCGCGTAGCGGCGAACATCCACTGCTTGATGAACATATTGAATGGGCGATTGCACAGCAGTTGCAGAAGCGCGCGGCACAAGCGGTGGAAGTGCAGCCAGCGAAGAAACAGCGGCTGGTGCGCGCGGTTGAAAAAGGCCTGCCACGTGATGCTTGATTGAGCAGTCGCACAGAATAAAACGCTTTTCCACATGCTGTGAATAAAATTATCCAACGGAATAGTGACGGAGATCGTAATTTCGTCTAAAGGGTAGGATCACAGTCTGAAATATGTTTAACCACTTATAAATCAATCAATTAAGCGATTATTGTAAATACTCACGTCGTGTTTAGCGCGCAGGGGTTTGTCCAGAGCTTGTGGATAACTCTGTTCAAAACAGTTTTAAACAACGGGGAAAACGCCGTCAGAACCTTGCAGGCACATTGTGGATAACCTGTAAGATAACTGCGTCAGACAACAAGCATTATCCGTGCTAGCGAGGCGTGCAAAATTTCCAGAAAAAAACGGTTTTGCATGTGATAAAAATATCAGCAGCAGTTTTAATTCTGATTGCGCCTAAGGGCAAATAACATTAGTGAATATAAAAATTTGGAGCGGGAAACGAGACTCGAACTCGCGACCCCGACCTTGGCAAGGTCGTGCTCTACCAACTGAGCTATTCCCGCATAATCTTCGTATTTTAGTTCGCTACTGCGTTGGCAAACTAAATCCGTGATTTGGATGGTTTACTGCAACTCTGGAGCGGGAAACGAGACTCGAACTCGCGACCCCGACCTTGGCAAGGTCGTGCTCTACCAACTGAGCTATTCCCGCATTAGAGGTTTACTACGCAACGAAAGTTTGGAGCGGGAAACGAGACTCGAACTCGCGACCCCGACCTTGGCAAGGTCGTGCTCTACCAACTGAGCTATTCCCGCATAATCTTCGCCTGTTTATTTGCTGCTGCGTTGGCTGCCTTCACTCGCACAGGTCACTTACTGATGTAAGCTCGCTGTGACTCGTTCAGTTGCCGCCTTGCATCAAACAAACATGCTCGATTCTGAACTTCGTTTTACTTCTCCGTTCCGAATTCCGAATCAAATTCTTCACCGGTACGGGGTGCGCATTATACGAGAAATCCTTTCAGTCGCAAGAGTCTAAAAGCAAAATTTTGCGCTTTCCGCGCGTTCGCTGCTTTTATCGACAACCTGATGATTTCCTGCGCACCCACTGTCGATTAAAGCTGCAAGAAGTGCTCGCGATAGTACGCCAGCTCGGCGACGGACTCGCGAATGTCATCCAGTGCCTGATGGCTACCGGACTTTTTGAAGCCAGGCAAGATATCCGGTTTCCAGCGACGCGCCAGCTCTTTCAGCGTGCTGACGTCAAGATAGCGATAATGGAAATAGGCTTCCAGTTCAGGCATGTACTTAAACAGGAAGCGACGATCCTGACCAATACTGTTGCCGCAAATCGGCGAGGTGTTCGCCGGCACCCACTGCTTCAGGAACTCGATGGTGGCCAATTCTGCTGCGCGGTCGTCATGCTCGCTGGCTTTAACACGCGCTACCAAACCGCTATTGGTATGCGTGCGCACGTTCCAGTCATCCATCAACGCCAGCTGCTCGTCTGATTGATGCACTGCGAACACTGGGCCTTCTGCCAGGATGTTCAAGTTGGCATCGGTCACGATGGTGGCGATCTCAATAATGCGATCGCGCTCCGGATCTAATCCGGTCATTTCGAGGTCGATCCAAATCAGGTTGTTTTCATTTCCAGCTGTCATGCGTTTCCCGCCTGTTGCCAAAGTCGTCATTAAACTCATTTCAGGTGTATCATAGACGTTTTGCCCAGCAGGGCGAAGCCTGGCGAAAGCCGTGAGAGGATGCGTGAGTAAAAACAAACTGTCGAAAGGTCAACAACGTCGCGTAAGCGCCAACCATCAGCGTCGTCTGCAGCAACGGAGCGATAAGCCGGAGCCGGATGATAGTCTGTTTGGAGAAGCGGCTGATGGCGTGGTGATCAGCCGTTTCGGCATGCACGCAGACGTGGAAGATAGCGAAGGCGTTGTGCATCGCTGTAACATCCGCCGCACCATTCGCTCGCTGGTCACCGGCGATCGCGTTTTATGGCGCGTCGCGATTGGCGGCGGTAAAGGGATCGTCGAAGCGGTACACGATCGCAAAACCGTACTAACGCGCCCAGACTTCTATGACGGCGTTAAACCGATCGCCGCCAACATCGATCAGATCATTATCGTTTCGGCGATCCTGCCGGAACTGTCACTTAACATTATCGATCGCTATCTGGTCGCCAGCGAAACGCTTGGCGTGGAACCGCTGCTGGTGCTTAACAAAACCGATCTTTTGGATGCCGAAGGCCGCGCGTTTGTTGATGAGCAGATGGAGATCTATCGCAATATTGGTTATCGCGTATTGATGGTTTCCAGCCACTCCAAAGATGGTTTGGTTGAACTGGAAAGTGCCTTAACCGGCCGCGTCAGCATCTTTGCCGGTCAATCTGGCGTAGGCAAATCGAGCCTGTTGAATAACCTGCTTGGCCTGGATGTGGCGGCGGAAATTCTGACTAATGATGTGTCGAACGTTTCTGGTTTGGGTCAACACACCACCACCGCTTCACGCCTTTATCACTTCCCGGCGGGCGGCGATGTGATCGATTCACCTGGCGTGCGTGAATTCGGTTTATGGCATCTGGAGCCGGAACAAGTGACGCGCGGATTTGTCGAATTCCGTGAATTCCTTGGCAGTTGCCGTTTCCGCGACTGTAAGCACGATACCGATCCTGGCTGCGCCATCCGCGAAGCGGTAGAAGAAGGCAAGATCGATATCTCGCGCTTCGATAACTACCACCGAATTCTGGAAAGTATGGCGCAGGTAAAGACGCGTAAAAACTTTTCCTCCGACGCGGATTAAGCAGTACAACGGCACATTCGCCAACGCGCTGGGGCGCTGCTACAATCCGCCCCCCTTTTTGTTAACGATACGTAATTAAGCCAGGAGGCAACGGTGTTTGATCGTTTTAAACTCGGCCTGAATCATATTTTGCCCAAAAAAGGGCTCACCGAACTCGCCGGTTGGGGCGCCAGCCGTCGTGGTGGCTGGCTCACTAAAGCGGTCATCGACATATTTGTTTGGTACTACAAAGTGGATATGGCAGAAGCCAGCAAGCCACATACCGGCAGCTACCGCACCTTCAATGATTTCTTCGTGCGTCCGTTAAAAGAGGGCGCGCGTCCTGTCGATCCTGACGCCTCTTTACTGGCGCTGCCCGCCGATGGCGCGATCAGCCAGCTGGGCCGCATTGCCGGCGATCAGATCTTCCAGGCCAAAGGCCACACTTACAGCTTGCAGGCGCTGCTGGCCGGTAACGAAGATCTGGCGGATCAGTTCCACGACGGTGAGTTCGTTACCACTTACCTCGCCCCGCGCGATTATCACCGCGTACACATGCCGTGTAACGGTGTCCTGCGCGAAATGATCTATGTGCCCGGCGATCTCTACTCCGTCAATCCGCTGACCGCGCGTAACATCCCGAATCTGTTTGCGCGTAACGAGCGCGTGATCTGCGTATTCGATACCGATCATGGTCCGATGGTGCAGATCCTTGTCGGTGCCACCATTGTCGGCAGCATCGAAACCGTGTGGGCGGGCACCATCACGCCACCGCGTGAAGGTGTGATCAAACGCTGGCGCTATCCGTCTGCCGATCATGACGGTGCGGTCGTGCTGCTGAAAGGCCAGGAAATGGGTCGCTTCAAGCTGGGTTCAACGGTGATTAACCTGTTCGCACCGAATCGTGTGAAGCTGGCGGAAAGCCTTGAAGCCGAAAGCAAAACCCGCCTCGGTCAGCCGCTGGCCATCGCCCTGCCTCAGCTTGGCGACAGCGTCTCACTAAGCAAATAACCGGAACCTCTCCCGTGCGTGTTCTCCTCTCCCTGCTGCTGAGCCTTGTGCTCAGCAGTTCTGTATTTGCAGCGACCGTTCCGCAATCCAGCCAGCTTAAGCAGGAACTGGATGCGGCTAAATCCGCAAAAAGCTCACCCGCGCAAACCGAACAGGTGCAGGCGCTGGAAGCGGCAATCAACTTCCTTAACGAGCGCGATGAGTCGCTGGAGCGCGCGAAGCAGTATCAGCAGGTGATTGATGATTTCCCGCGCCTGGCGCGTGAATTACGCCAGCAGATCGCCACGCTGACGGACAGCAGCAAGACGGTGCGCAGCAATATGAGCAGCGCCGAGCTGGATCAGGAGTTGTTGCAGGTCAGCAGCCAGCTGCTGGAGGAAGGCCGCCAGGCACAGCAGGAGCAGGATCGCGCCCGTGAGATCAGCGATTCACTGTCGCAGCTGCCGCAGCAGCAAACTGACGCACGCCGCGCGATGACCGAAAGCGATCGCCGCGCGCAGAGTTCCTCAGCGGCGACCACGCCGTTAGCGCAGGCGCAGATTTACGCGCATCAGGCGGAAAACGCTGCCAACAAAGCGCGCGTGGACGAGTTAGAGCTGGCACAGCTGTCGGCGAATAACCGTCAGGAACTGGCGCGTATGCGCGCCGAAGTGCATCAGCGCAAAGCCACCCAACTGGATAACTATCTGCAGGCGCTGCGCAATCAGCTCAACAACCAGCGCCAGCGCGAAGCTGAACTGGCGCTGGAGCGCACCGAGCAACTGGCTGAAAACAGCGGCGATCTGCCAAGTTCGATCAGCGATCAGTTCCGCGTTAACCGAGAACTCTCCGCTGACCTCAATCAACAAGCGCAGCGCATGGATTTAGTTGCTTCGCAGCAGCGTTTAGCCACCAATCAGACCTTGCAGGTGCGTCAGGCGCTGAGCACGCTGCGTGAGCAGTCGCAGTGGCTGGGCGCGTCCAATCTGCTGGGTGAAGCCTTGCGCGCGCAGGTCGCGCGTCTGCCTGAGATGCCGAAATCTCAGCAGATCGACAGCGAAATGGGCCAGCTGCGCGTGCAGCGTCTGCATTATGAAGATCTGCTTGAGCGCCAGCAGGATTTGCGCAAGTCCAAACAGGATGATGGCACGCCGTTCAGCAGCGATCAGGTGCGCATCCTCGAAGCGCAACTCAAAACCCAGCGCGAACTGCTGAACTCCCTGATTTCCGGTTGCGATACGCTGATTCTGGAAATCACCAAGCTCAAAGTTTCCAATACGCAGCTGCAGGATGCCTTAGCCGAAGTTAAAGATGCGACGCATCGCTATCTGTTCTGGACCGCCGACGTCAACACCATCGGCCTGAATTTCCCGGTCGAGATGGCGCAGGACCTTAAGCGTCTGCTGTCGCTGGATACGGCGGGTCAGCTCGGCAAAGCGCTGGCGATGATGTTCACCAATCGCGAAACTGTGTTGCCGATTATTGGTGCCGTGCTGCTTGTGGGCTTCAGCATCAGCTCACGTCGTCACTACAACGCCTTTATGGAGCGCTCCGCCAGCCGTGTCGGCAAAGTCACGCAGGACCGCTTTAGCCTGACGCTGCGCACGGTATTTTGGTCGATTCTGGTGGCGGTGCCGCTGCCGGTGCTGTGGGCCGCGCTTGGTTACGGTTTACAGCATGCCTGGCCTTATCCATTCGCGGTGGCGATTGGCGATGGCATCACCGCCACGCTGCCGCTGCTGTGGGCCTTTATGATCAGCGCCGCCTTTGCGCGTCCCGACGGCTTGTTTGTGGTGCACTTCCGCTGGCCGCAGGCGCGCGTGGCGCGTGCGATGCGCTATTACTCGCTGTCGGTTGGGCTGATTGTGCCGCTGATCATGCTGCTGATCGCCTTTGCTAATCTCGACGATCCGCAATTCTCCGGCACGCTGGGTCGCGTGTGCTTCATCCTGATTTGTGGCGCGCTGAGCATCGTTACCGTTAGCCTGAAACGCGCCGGTATTCCGCTCTATCTGGATAAAGAGGGCAACGGCGATAACTTCGTAAACCGCATTCTGTGGAACCTGATGATCGCCCTGCCGCTGGTTGCTGCCCTCGCCTCCTGCATCGGTTATCTCGCCACCGCGCAGGCGCTGCTGGCGCGTCTGGAAACCTCGGTGGGCATCTGGTTCTTCCTGTTGGTGGTGTATCACATTATCCGCCGCTGGATGCTGATTCAGCGCCGCCGCATCGCCTTTGACCGTGCACGTCAGCGTCGTGCCGATATGCTGGCCAACCGCGCGCGCAGTGAAGAAGAGAAAGAGCAATCAACGCCCACGAATGCCGACACCATCGAAATCGATGAGCCCAGCATTGATCTCGATGAGATCAGCGCGCAGTCGCTGCGTCTGGTGCGTTCAATCCTGACGCTAATCGCGCTGGTTTCGGTGATTGTGCTGTGGTCAGAAATTCACTCGGCGTTTAGCTTCCTCGATAACATTCCGCTGTGGAATGCCAGCACCACCATTCAGGGCGTCGATAGCGTGCAGGCGATTACGCTGGGTGCGGTGCTGATTGCGATTCTGGTGCTGATTATTACCACGCAGCTGGTGCGCAATATGCCCGCGCTGCTGGAGCTGGCGCTGTTACAGCATCTCAGCCTGGCGCCGGGCACCGGCTACGCCATTACCACTTTGACCAAATATGCGTTGATGCTGATTGGCGGCTTGATTGGCTTCTCGATGATGGGCATTGAGTGGTCGAAGCTACAGTGGCTGGTTGCCGCGTTAGGTCTGGGTTTGGGCTTCGGGATGCAGGAGATTTTCGCCAACTTTATCTCGGGACTGATTATCCTGTTTGAGAAACCGATCCGTATCGGCGATACCGTAACCATTCGCGATCTGACCGGCAGTATCACCCGCATCAACACGCGCGCCACCACCATTACCGATTGGGATCGCAAAGAGATCATCGTGCCGAACAAGGCCTTCATTACGGAGCAGTTCGTAAACTGGTCGCTGTCGGATTCGGTGACGCGTGTGGTGCTGACGATTCCGGCGCCGGCCAGAGTCAACAGCGATGAAGTGACCAACATTCTTAAGCAGGCGGCAGATCGCTGCACCTACGTGCTGGATATGCCGGCACCGGATGTGTTCCTTGTCGATTTGCAGCAAGGTATTCAGCTGTTTGAACTGCGCGTGCATGCGGCGGAGATGGGACATCGCATGCCGCTGCGCCATGAACTTCATCAGCTGATTCTGCGCGGCTTTGAGGAACACGGCATTGAGATGCCATTCCCGCCGTTCCAGGTACGCATGGAGACGCTAGGAAAACAAAATCCCGCCAGCAACGGCGCGCCCGCCAATAAGACCTTCAAATCTGGCGGATTATAAAAACAAAACGCCCGGCAATTGCCGGGCGTTTTTTATTGCAGCTCAGAGCCGATCACTTCACAAACTCTTCGCCCTGCGCGATATCTTTCTTCAGCGTTTCCAGCATGCCGTTTAGCGCCTGCTGTTCAAAGGCACTCAGCGTACCCAACGGACGGCGCTCAACAATACCGTTTTTGCCCAGCAGCAGCGGCTGTGAGAAGAAGCGGGCATATTCGCCATCGCCTTCCACATACGCGCACTCCACGACGTTGGCTTCACCTTGCATGGCGCGAATCAATGACAGGCCAAAACGAGCCGCCGCTTGTCCCATCGACAGCGTTGCCGATCCGCCACCGGCTTTGGCTTCCACCACTTCGGTACCTGCGTTCTGAATACGTTTGGTGAGATCCGCCACTTCCTGCTCGCTGAAGCTCACGCCTTTTACCTGCGACAGCAGCGGCAGAATGGTTACGCCTGAATGCCCGCCCACCACCGGCACTTCAATCTCGTTAGGCTGCTTGCCTTTCAGCGCCGCGACAAAGGTATTAGCGCGGATGATATCGAGGGTGGAAACGCCAAACAGGCGATTTTTGTCATACACGCCAGCTTTCTTCAGCACTTCGGCCGCAATCGCCACCGTGGTGTTGACTGGATTGGTGATCACGCCAATAAGCGCTTTCGGCGCCGTGCTGGCAACCTGTTCAATCAGGTTACGCACGATACCGGCGTTAACGTTAAACAGGTCGGCGCGATCCATGCCCGGCTTACGTGCCACACCTGCAGAGATCAGCACCACATCGGCACCATGCAGCGCAGGCGTAGCGTCTTCACCGCTAAACCCTTCCACGGTGACTGCCGTTGGGATGTGACTGAGATCGACCGCCACACCCGGCGTTACCGGGGCGATATCGTAAAGTGAGAGAGCTGAGCCTGCGGGTAATTGCGTTTTGAGCAGCAGTGCGAGCGCCTGGCCAATACCACCAGCGGCACCGAGAACGGCAACTTTCATCCTGAACTCCTTATTAAGGTGGGGCAGAGATATGCCGAAAATCCATCAGGTTACGAGTTTAATCAACTTCTCAGGCGATAGCGACTAAACCTGTCGCGCACTTAACACTACGCCGCAATCGGCTCCCGAGACATCTCCACTTCAGAAGTCGCCTGAATGATTCATTCGCAGCCAGCAGACAATGGACGGCAATGATCATCGATATTGTTGTTACCACCTCAATAATATAACAACTTTGCAACCTTCGCTTTGCGCGTCCACCCGCGATTTTGGTGCAACCTCATATTCTGTTATTATGCCCGCCCCGCAGGTCATTACCGCGATTCTCTCATCAGACTTATTGCATAAAAATTCATCTAAATGCATAATAATTTATCTGCCGTGGGCCTGTTGCCCGCTGCAACCCTCTTTTAATTGGTAGCTTATGCGAAACCCATCGAAACAAGACGACTTGATTAAGGCGTTTAAAGCCTTATTGAAGGAAGAGAAATTCAGCTCCCAGGGCGAAATCGTGCAGGCGCTGCAGGAAGACGGCTTCGAGAATATCAATCAGTCCAAAGTTTCTCGCATGCTGACCAAGTTCGGCGCGGTGCGTACGCGTAACGCCAAGATGGAAATGGTTTATTGCCTGCCTGCTGAACTCGGCGTACCAACCACCACCAGCCCGCTGAAGAATCTGGTGCTGGATATCGATTACAACGATGCGTTAGTAGTGATTCACACCAGTCCGGGCGCTGCGCAGCTGATTGCGCGCCTGCTGGATTCGCTGGGCAAAGCGGAAGGGATTCTCGGCACCATCGCCGGTGATGACACCATCTTTATTACCCCTGCGCGCACCTTCTCAGTAAAACAGTTGTACGATGCGATTCTGGTTTTATTCGAACAAGAGCTATAAAACCCTGCTGCATACCGGCAGATCCTCTGCCGGTTATCTTGCCCTTCCCGCTTCATTCATAACCAACCCGTTACAAACCCCTTTGTAAATAATAAGTTATCCATATGCTTAGCGGTTCTTTTCAAGCTAACAGATTGGTACGACCTTTGCGCCTGCTTAACCTTATGCGCTATTTAACACTGCTTTACACATCGTGCTCAGTGCCTTTCCCTTCTCCATGCGTATCAGCCAGCGAGATCAACCATGATCTTTCGCACTAAAAGATAATTTGATGTAGATCATTGTTTTTACGGCTAAATAACCACCTATGGTTAAGATCCAGGCGTTTTTTATAACTTCAGGTTCTAAAAAAGTGCCATAAGGATAAAGAATTACAACCAAACATTATTAGCTGGATATTAATTTCATGGGTGATTAGATCTATACTTAGTTTCGTGATGCAAATCACACGAAAGAAAAAGATAAAAATAGACGACGAGGAAAAATATCATGAACGTTAAAACTACTATCGCAACCCTGAGTGTTCTATCTGCTCTGTCATTTGGTGCTTTTGCAGCAGATTCTATTAATGCCGAACAGGCAGCGAATCTGCAATCCGCAGGCACCATCAGCGTCAGCGGCGTGGGCGGTTCTCCAATGGATATCCGTCAGCAGTTAAACGATAAAGCCGATCAGCAAGGTGCGAAAGCATACCGCGTGATCGAGGCGAATACCGGTGACAGCTACCACGCAACCGCTGAGCTGTATAAATAAGTTACTGACTTAAGACGCAATGTGAACGGCGACCCGTTTGAGACGCTCTTGCCTCTCAGGTTGCCGACCCCAATTTCAGGAGAGTGAATCATGAAAACCAAATTAGCTATCGCAGTACTGGGCCTGGCTTCTGTTCTTTCTTTTGGCGCGAGCGCCGCAAGCCTGGTTTCAAACCAACAAGCTGAACAGCTGCAATCCCTGAACCAAACCATCAGCGTGAGCGGTGTTGACGGCGACCAAACCAACGTTCGTCAGGAACTGTCACAGAAAGCTGATGCGCAGGGTGCTAGCCATTACCGCATCATTGAGAGCAACCGTGGTGATACCTTCCACGTTACTGCTGAACTCTACAAATAATCACTAATTGAACGTCCGGCGCCTTGAAGGCGCCAGGCAATAGATCGACGACCCGCCTACCCCTTTTCTGCCGCAGGTTGTTGATTAAACGAGGAGAAAATTATGAAAATCAAAACAACCATCGCAACTGCTACTCTGCTTTCCCTGTTCGCCTTTGGTGCTTCTGCAGCACAGCTGGTGACTGAACAACAGGCGCAGAATCTGCAACCTACCGGCAGCACTATTTCAATCAGCGGAACCGGCGGTTCGCCAATGGATTATCGTGCCGAGCTTTCTCAGAAAGCGGATGAGCAAGGTGCCAGCGCTTACAAAGTGATTGAAGCGAAAACCGGCGACAGCTATCACGTGACAGCTGAGCTGTATAAGTAATTCCTCGTCAATTAAGACGAACCCTTTGGCCCCGCTCGCCGGGGCCCTTTTTACTTTATATTGAAGCGGAGCTGGCCCTCCAGCTCCTCTTCTGCTTCATCAAATAGCAGGATCAATGCGCCATACCGGCGTTTCTGCCCTTTCCCCAGATTTACAAACTCAATCTCCAGCGGCAACGGCAGTTGCTCACCCACAATCGCATCCCAAAGATCGTCAAGATCGTTGATGGCGAGATCGGCTAGCGCAAAACGATCGCTAAACTGTCGATAAAAATGGGCTTGATCGACAATCTCATCGAAATCGAAACGCTCGGTTCTCATCATGACGCCCTCTTAGTTGTCGCGGCTAGCTGAGTCCGCCGAGGTGCAACGCTTTGACTTCCAGATACTCTTCCATCCCCAACACCGAGCCTTCGCGTCCCAAACCGGACTCTTTCACACCGCCAAACGGTGCCAGCTCCGTTGATACCGCGCATTCGTTAATACCGATCATGCCCGCTTCCAGCGCCGCTGAGACGCGGAACACCCGCTGCAAATTCTGCGTGTAGAAGTAAGCCGCCAGGCCATATTCAGTATTGTTGGCGCGCGCAATCACCTCGGCTTCATCATCAAAGCGGAAGCAGGCTGCAACCGGACCAAACGTCTCTTCCTGCGCCAGCTTCATCTCTTCATGTGCTTCGGCGATGACCGTCGGTTGCCAGAAGTTGCCGCCAAGAGGATGACGTTCGCCGCCAACCAGCAATTTGCCGCCTTTGCTTAACGCATCTTTGACGTGCTCTTCCACTTTCTCCAGCGCGGACTGCTCAATCAGCGGGCCGACAATCACGCCCTCTTCCACGCCATTACCGACTTTGAGTTTACCCACCGCATCGGCCAGCTGATTGACGAAGCGATCGTACACCGCGTTATGCACATAGAAGCGGTTAACGCTAACGCACACCTGTCCGGCATTGCGGAATTTGTTGGCAATCGCGCCCTGCACCGCCGCATCAATATCGGCATCATCAAACACGATATAAGGCGCATTGCCGCCTAACTCCATCGAGACTTTTTTCATGGTTTCGGCGGCATTACTCATCAGCGTTTTGCCCACTGCGGTGGAACCGGTAAAGGAAATTTTGCGCACCGCTTTGCTGGCCATGATCGCGTCGCTGATGGCATGCGTATCGCCCGCCACCGCATTGAGCACGCCATCAGGCACACCGGCTTTCTGCGCCAGCGCCAGCAGCGCGAAGGCGCTCAGCGGCGTATCGTTAGCAGGTTTGATGATGCCGGTACAGCCAGCGGCCAATGCGGGACCGAGTTTGCGCGTCAGCATCGCCATCGGGAAATTCCACGGCGTGATCGCTGCGACCACACCAATCGGTTCACGCGTCGCCAGAATGCGCGAACCCGGTTTAGCTGGCGGGATGATTTCACCGTTGGCGCGTTTCGCCTGCTCGGCAAACCACTGAATAAAGCTGGCGGCGTATTCCACTTCACCTTCGGCTTCTTTCAACGGTTTACCCTGCTCGGCGGTCATCAACTGGCCGAGCCAGCTTTTGTTCTCGATGATCAGCTGATACCAGCGATTGAGGATTTCGGCACGCGCCTTGGCGGTTTTGTCGCGCCAGGCGGGAAATGCACGCTGCGCGGCGGAAATCGCCTGTTCGGTTTCGTGCTGACCGGCTTTCGCTACGTTGGCAATGACTTCGCCGGTAGCGGGATTGGTTACCTCAAAGGTGGTGCTGGCGTTATGCCACTGACCATCAGCGAAATAGCCGGTCTTGAATAATTCGTGTTGTTGCAGGGAAGTGGACATCGGTTTTCTCCTGTCAGTTTGCGTCCTGTCAGGAAAGTATAGATGCCAATATCAGAGGTTTTTGTGTCAGCGTGGGATCTAAAAGGCCGCTGCAGGTTGCAGCGGCCAGTTTCAGATTTGTATTAAGGTGTTCTGATACTTATCCAGCATCAGCGCCAGGCGTTTCACCGGTTCGGTGACGTTATCAGGTGCCGCATAGTGCTGCAGCTTCTCCTGATACACATCCAGCTCCTGCAGCAGCCGCTCGAAGTAATAGCGGCGCTTGTCATCGCTGGTCGCGGAGATAATGCGATCGGCGGTGTAACGCAGCTGGCGGTGATAGGCCGAGAGATCGGCATTCACCGGCACTTCGGCATTACGCAGGCGTTGATGGCCGATAATCAGCGTCAGCGCAATACGGTATTTATCGATATCGCCGGGGAACAGGTTGAGCAGCAAGAACAGTTG
The DNA here is from genome assembly GCF_900116775.1 of Pantoea sp. YR525. Classification (NCBI taxonomy): domain Bacteria; kingdom Pseudomonadati; phylum Pseudomonadota; class Gammaproteobacteria; order Enterobacterales; family Erwiniaceae; genus Pantoea; species Pantoea sp. YR525. Next base: position 31,590 of record NZ_FPBU01000003.1, on the reverse strand, counting down.
CTGATACAGCGCCGGCAAGTGGTTCTCACGACGACGCGCCTGATTAGTGGTAAGCGCGGCAACCGCTGCATACATAAAGCGGTTCAGCAGCTTACGTCCGGTACGATCGCGCGATTTATCACGAATCAGCAGAATCACCATCATCGCCACAAAGCAGCCAATCACCTGGCCCAACACGTTATCAAGGAACACGTTGAACTCGAACTTCATCGGATTATCCAGCACCAGCACGTTGATGGTACCAATCAACGCGCCCAGCGTACCTAACTGGCGGCGCTGCACGAAGATGCCGCCGATAAAGCCCAGCGCGCCAATGGCGATACATAACAGCAACGCACTTTGCTGGGTCGCGGGCAGAATAAAGATGAAGTAAAGCGCGCCGAGCGGCACCGCAACCGTCATGCCGTAAAGAAAGTCTTTCGCCATCATCAACGGATTCGGCATACGCATCGCCAGCGCGGTAATCACCGCCAGCATCACCATGCAGCCGCTGCCGGATGTCCAGCCGGTATACAGCCAGAACAGAGAACCCAGCGCGGTGGCGACAAAGGTACGCACGCCGTTGATCATTGCGTGATGGGTTTCAGCGGACCGCGCCTGAATCACCACTTCGCGCTGCAGAATGCTCTCTTCCAGCGTGGTGATGCGGCTATTGCTTTTGATGCCGTTAATCAGCAGCAGATATTCGGTGGCTGCGCCCACCCAGCTCGCCAGCGTCACCGGCACGGTTTTGCTGCTCACACCAATCAAGCGACGCATCACCTTCATGCGCTTATGCACATCGTTGACGTCGTTGACCTCTTTTTCGATCAGCAAACGATAGTGCGGTGGAATGTATTCCGGGCGCGAGTTTTGAATCAGGAAGGTTTCGGCGGCCTGGGTGATCAGCGTTAGCGATAAGGTGTTGAGCATTTGCAGGCGGCGACTGGAGTTTTTCCAGCGTGACGATTCCATCATCAGCTGGCCGCGCATGCCGTTGAGCGCCGTGGTGCGACGCACTAACGCGCTCCAGGCTTTATCCACTTCGTCTTTATCTTCATGCGCTACACACAGCTGCAGCAGTTTGTAGTGCGCCACCAGCAGCGCATCCACTTCCTGCTCAATCACTTTTTTGATCGAACGCGGCGAGAACAGCATGTCGGCGAGAATCGCACACAGAATACCGATGACGATTTCACTGCAGCGCTCAACCGCAAACTGCGGAGCCAGCGTTAAGCCGCCGCTGGCATCCGCCGTGACCACGATGATCAGCGCGGTATAACCGGCAAGGCCGAGCGCATAGGAGTTTTCGACTTTGATCAGCGAAGAGAGCCACACGCACATGCCAGCCCACATACAGCACAGCAGCAGCATCACCACCGGCGCACGCACCGTGGCAATCATGATAGTGAGCGCGGCAATACAGCCAATGAAGGTACCGATGATGCGCAGAATGCCGCGATAGCGCAGTGCGCCAGAATAGGGATCGCCCCCCGCAGCAAAGGCGGTACCACCGGCCACGATGCCGGCGGTCATCACCGCCCAACGCGGCGTTTCCAGATTGAAGTGAAAGCCAATCATCAACGCCGCAACCAGCGCGAAGGTGAGCTTCACCGGGAAACGCAAAAACTCAATCATATCGCCCTCGCTTAACCAAACTCACGCAGGCGATTGAACAACTGCGCCAGCGGCGAGACTTTGGTTTCGCGATCCTGCGCGCCGGTAATCACCACTGTTGCGGTGGTACCCGCCGGGAAGCGGTTGCCCGGTTGCTCATCGAGACGAATGCGCACCGGCACACGCTGCGCCAGACGTACCCACTCAAGATTCGAGTCGATGGTCGCCATGCCTTTGCTGTCGCTGCTGCTGCTGCTGTTGGTTACGCCTGCCGCGATGCTGTCGACGGTGCCGCGCAGCACTGCGTTGCTACCCAACGGCGTGATTTGCGCGCGGAAGCCAGGACGCACGCCATCCAGCTTGGTCTCTTCCATATAGGCCAGCACATAGAAGGAGTGCTGTTGTACCAGCGCCACGGCGACTGAACCGCGCGTGATAAATTCGCCCTGATAAACATTGAGGTTGGTGACCCAGCCGTCAGATGGCGCTTTGATGGTGGTGCGATCGAGGTCGATCACCGCCAGATCGCGCGTGGCCACGGACTTCGCCAACTGATGCTCGCTGGTTTGCAGATCGTTGTTGGATTGCTCAATCGCTTCACGCGACATAGCGCTGGTACCCAACTGATTGCGACGCGTGGCTTCACGGCGTTTTTCACTCACCAAAGCCTGGTAATATTCGACATCCGCCTGGGCTTCATCCAGCGCTTTTTGGTAGCGCGGACGGTCAACCACAAACAGCGTATCGCCTTTTTTCACCAGTTGGTTATCGTGCACCGGCACGTCAGTGATGATGCCGGTGACGTCAGGCGAGATCGCCACGACATCGGCAGAGAATTTGGCATCACGCGTCCACGGTGATTCGGTGTAGAACACCCACGCGCGGAAGATGATCACGATGGCGATGACAACCAGCAGGAGTGTAATCGCGTATCGCGCGATTTTTCTTATTAGCGCTTTCACTTAAAGAACCTCAGACGAATAAACGGGATACAAGGTAAAACACACAGCAATACAGTGCGGTGTTAAACAGTGCGGGATGCCAAACCAGATCGTAGATCCCGCTGGGCGTCAGCACGCGTTTCACCAGCCAGAACAGCGCCAGTGAAACTAATAGTTCAACGAAGATGGGCGGAAAACTCAGCCCGAATACGACAAATACCGGAAGCACACTCATTTCGGATCCTTAGTTCGACCTTGCCGGATTGCACCGATACCTGCCCACATGCCGTGCGGCACGTTGGGTTTATGATCAGGGGATGACGGATAAACTGATGGCAACATTCAGGCCGCGTTGAGCTAATCATAGCGTATCATCGGGTTAACACAGCCATGTACAGGTGCAGTGAAGAGACCCAGCGACGCGTATAGTAACGCGCTTGACTATACGTTTTCTACATATTGTGAGCTAAATCACTTTTTAGCCAGAGTAAACAATGGATCGACTTAAAAGCATGTCCATTTTCGCCAAAGTGGTTGAATTGGGTTCATTTACCGCCGCAGCGCGCCAGCTACAGCTTAGCGTTTCGTCTATCAGCCAGATTGTCGCCAAACTGGAAGATGAGTTACAGGTCAAATTGCTTAATCGCAGCACGCGCAGCATTGGCCTGACCGAAGCCGGAAAGATCTATTTTCAGGGCTGTCGCCGCATGTTAGCGGAGGCTTCGCAGGTGCACGAGCAGCTGTATGCCTTTAACAATACGCCGATCGGTATTCTACGCATCGGCTGCTCATCGACGATGGCGCAAAATGTCTTATCGGCGATGACCAGCGAAATGTTACGCGAATATCCGGGTTTGAGCGTCAATCTGGTGACGGGCATTCCTGCACCCGATCTGATCGCCAACGGTTTGGATTTGGTGGTGCGCGTAGGTGCGTTGCAGGATTCGAACTTGTTCTCGCGTCGGCTGGGTGCGATGCCGATGGTGGTGTGCGCGGCGAAGAGCTATCTGGCGCAGCACGGCACGCCAGAGAAGCCCGGCGAGATCGATAATTTTTCCTGGCTGGAATACAGCGTGCGACCAGATAACACGTTTGAACTGGTTGCGCCGGAAGGATTGGTGACGCGCCTGACGCCGCAGGGCCGTTTCGTCACCAACGATTCGCAGACGCTGATTCGCTGGCTAAAAGCAGGTTGCGGTATCGCCTATGTGCCGTTGATGTGGGTGATTGATGAGATCAGCGCGGGGGAAATCGATATTCTGTTCCCGCAATATCACTCGGAGCCGCGCCCGGTCTATGCGCTCTATACCGAGAAAGATAAGCTGCCGCTGAAAGTGCAGGTCTGTATTGATTATCTGACCGAGTATTTCAAACAGGTGGCGCAGCAGTATCAGCAGCATCGGAAAGGTTGAGTTGTTTTGTGATTAGTGCGGAAGCTGCAACGTCTGCTGCCACTGGATAGTGAAAACTGTGAATTTATCTAACACTGCAACAATGTTGAAAAGCTGACAGAGCCGCGCTGGGTTGTGGCAATCCGCAGCGCTGAACAGAGTGAGGCGGCCAGGATAAGCTCGCAGGACGCGAGCTTAAGGCGAAGCCGGGGCAGGAAGCCCCGTCTGAGCCGGTCCGTAAGGCTGCCAAACGGCGTGAAGGCACCGCGTAAGCGGCGCGAGGACCGCCACAACCCAGCGTGGTTCTGGCAGCGACGCACCAAGGTCGCCATGAATGGCGACCCTACAGCATTAGGCGGTGCCACCTACGGTGATTTTATCCAGCTTCAGCGTTGGCTGGCCCACGCCAACCGGCACGCTTTGTCCCTCTTTACCGCATACGCCGACGCCTTTATCCAGCGCCAGATCGTTGCCGACCATCGAGATCTGTTGCATCGCTTCAATGCCGGAGCCAATCAGCGTGGCACCTTTGACTGGCTTAGTCACTTTGCCTTTCTCGATTAGGTAAGCTTCTGAGGTGGAGAACACGAACTTGCCAGAGGTGATATCAACCTGGCCGCCACCGAAGTTCGGCGCATAAATGCCGTACTCCACGCTTTCGATGATATCTTGCGGCGTCGATTTGCCTGCCAGCATGTAAGTGTTGGTCATGCGCGGCATTGGCAGGTGCGCGTAAGATTCACGGCGACCGTTGCCGGTTGGATTGACGCCCATCAGGCGCGCATTCAGCTTGTCCTGCATGTAGCCTTTCAACACGCCATTTTCGATCAGCATGTTGTACTGGCCCGGCACGCCTTCATCATCGACGGCCAGCGAACCGCGCAGACCTTCAATGGTGCCATCGTCAACCACGGTACACAGCTCTGAAGCCACCAGCTGGCCCATTTTTCCGCTAAACACCGATGTCGCACGACGGTTGAAGTCACCCTCCAGACCATGTCCAACCGCTTCATGCAGCAACACGCCCGGCCAGCCCGCGCCCAGCACCACCGGCAACATGCCAGCGGGTGCCGCCACGGCAGAGAGATTGACCAGCGCCATGCGCACCGCTTCACGCGCCCAGGCATCGGCACGCACATCACCGCTCTCATCGGCGAGGAAGAATTCATAACCGGTACGCGCGCCGCCGCCGCTTGAGCCACGCTCGCGTTTCCCTTGATCTTCGACCTGCACGCTGATGGACAGGCGCACCAGCGGACGAATATCCGCCGCCAGCGTACCGTCAGTTGCCGCCACCAGCACTTGTTCGTAGACGCCGCTCAGGCTGGCATTCACTTCCTGCACACGTGGATCGGCAGCGCGCGCCACTTTATCGACGCGATGCAGCAGGGCAATTTTGTCTTCACGCGTCAGGCTATCCAGCGGATTGACGGGCGCATACAGCGAACGGTTCAGGACCGCCGATAAGGTATGCGCTTTGCCATTGCCTTGTTCACGCACGATGCTACGCGCCGCTTCAGATGACTGACGCAGTGCATTCAGGGAAATCTGGTCAGCATAGGCGAAACCTGTTTTCTCGCCGCTAACGGCGCGGACGCCCACGCCCTGATCGATATGGTAAGAACCATCTTTGATAATTTTGTCTTCCAGCACCCAGGATTCGTGGAAACTGGACTGGAAATAGAGATCGGCATAATCCAGACGACGTTCTGAAAGCTGCCCTAACAGGGAGTAAAGGTCCTGCTGATTAATGCTGTTCGCAGTTAGCAACTGCTCACTTACCAGATTCAGAGTCATCGTTTCTCACTCATTATGTGCTCGGATAGTCATAGCCTGCGGCAATTACCCGACGACGTCAAATTCACTTCTTATCGTCTTCGCGCGGTTTGCGCAGTACTTCATTGATTTCAGGCTTATCCAGCGGTCCGCTGATGTGGTAACGCAACAGCGAAATCTTATTCCACAGCGGCCCCAGCACTTTACTGGCGGCGAACACCGCTGCGCCGACCACCGGATTGATCACAAAGGCGGTGGCGACGCCGACCGAGGCGGAGATTTCCGGGGCGACCACCGCTTCCATATCGATTTGACGCTTCACCAAATCGATGTTGCCCTTCATGGCGATATCCGCTTCCAGGCCATCCACCAGCAGGTTATCGGTGCGCATCACGCCGTTTTCAATCCACGCGGTGCCGTTAATCGAATCGAAATAGAAACCATCACTAAAGGTATCGCTGAAATCGAAGCGCATCTTACGTAGCAAGGCATCGAAGCTAAACAGACGCAGCAGCTGTCCCGCGCGACCGGTATTAACATCGGCGATCTGGCCTTTGCCAAAGTGGCTTTTCAGCGTACCGCTCAGCGTCTCTACCGATGGTTGCCACGGCGCAGAACGCCAATGCAAATCGTAATCGAGTTTGAAGGGTGCGTCGCGCAGCGGCGTGTTCATGCCAAACCAGTTGGCGGCGTCATTAATATTGTCGCCACTCAGGCTGCCCTTCAGTGAAGTGCGCTGATCGCCGGGTTTATTCACCCATTCACCCGCTACGTTGAGCTTCGAGCTGCCAGAATCAATCGAAGCGTTAGTAAGTGCTAACGTATCGCCTTGCGGCTGTAGCTTCGCCTGCATGTGACCGAATTTCTGTCCGCGCAACCAGCACTCATCACAGTTAAGCTGCAACGCTGGCCAACTGCTGAAGTTGATGTTGCTGCTGTTGCCGCCAAACGGCGATGATTTTCCGTCGCTTTTCTCAGCCCATTCAGGATTGTAGTAAAGATAGCTCAGGTTGATCTGCCATGGAGACTGCTGCGACGTCTGCAGGCTACCGCGAGCTTCACGGCTCTCCAGCTGCAAACGCGTATTGCCGCCTGCGCCCTGCGTGACGGTGGCGTTAACGTCGTGCCATTGCTGACCACCGAGCGTTAGCGCCGGTGTCCGCAGAATGAAGTCGCCCGGCAGCAGTGCGCCACCCACTTCAGGTTCGCCTTGCGCATTGCGTGAACTGCCTGCGCCAGCCATCATTCCCATCCAGGCTTCGCCATCCAGCGGCGGAAGATTCAGCTCCATGCCGCGTTTTTCCGGCAGCTTCGGTGTGCTTTTCGCATCGTTAAGCCAGATACCGCGATCAACACGCAGCTGCGGCTCCAGAATCCAGCGGCTATTGAAACGATGGTGCTCACGCACGCTACCGCTCAAGGTAAAGCCTTTGAGATCGCCCTCCGCATTGATGGTGATCGGCATCGCTTCACCGGCCACTTTATCCAGCGGCGCAGGTAAGTGACTACTTACTGCTTTGCCCTCGCCTTGCAGTGCAACTTTGTAGGTCGCGCCACCTTTGTGCGGCAGCGTGATATCCACATTGCCCTGCCACGGTAAAGAGCCACCTAACTGACGCGCGATGGCGTCCGGCAGCACCTTAAGTTTACCTGGCTGCCAATCGCCCAGCAGCTTGACGTTCACGCCAAAGTCGTTGGGATTCTCTTGCGTGCTAAAACTCACCCCGGTTGGCTGCCCGAACCAGTTGGCTTGCAACTCTTCACTCTCCAGATTGCCGTTGTTGTAACGGAAGCGGCCGGTGAGATTGTTCAGCGTGGTTTTTAACGGTTTGATATGCAGCGTGTTGTTGTTCAGCACCACATTGCCGCTGGCGTGCACCTGCTCGCCATCCAACGGAATATCGAGATTGAGTTTGCCGCGCACATTGCCGCCAATCTGCAACTCCTGCAGCGCCGCGCCAAGTGTTGGTTTCAGCGGCGTCTGCTCGAAATAGTCGGCGATTTTTTTGCCTTCGCCGCTGATATCGCCATCGATGATCAACTTCTCTTTCAGGTAATCCGGAATTACCGCGCTGACATTGTGCGCATCAACCTCGCCGAGCTTGGTTTGATCGGCTTTCATCCACAAACCGTTGTTGAGGAAGTCGAGATTAATGTCGAGATTTTCCAGTGCAGGCCAGCCGGGCTGGAACTGGAAGGTGGAGTTACGCAGCGGTACCCAAACTTCAAACATGCCGTCATTGTGCTTAAACGGGAACAGCGCGGGATCGCCAGCAAACAGCAGTGTGGCGTTATCCACCTGCCCGCCTTTAATCGCGTCGCTGAGATAGTGCGTAAGATCGTGGCCCATCAACTGCTGCGGGAAATAGCGCCACGCATCGCCGGCATCGGTGACACGAATCCCGGCGAGAATATCAAGGCGCGGCGCGGTCCCCAAATTCTGCTGGTAGCGGAAATCGCCGCGTGCCCACAGCGAGCGAGCCTGCACATCCAGCTGATGTCCATCCAGCGTTAAGCCGTTGGCATCGCGCAGCCAGTTAAGCTGGCCGGTGATCTGTTTGATTTGCAGCGGAGCCTGGAACATATCGCCATACGGTACTTCCGCCTGGCCCATCGCCACATCCAGCAAACCGTTGTTTAAGCTGCCGCTGGCGCTACCGCTGAGATTGCTGATACCCGGCAGCAATTCCCACTGTTGCCAGGCGAGATCGCGCCACTTCGCCTGCAAACGCGTTTGCTCCGGCTGCTGCAACGGGATATCCAGCGCCAGCGCATCAATGTGGCCGCGCGGTTGCAGTGAACGCCAGTTATCCAGCAAAGTCGGCGAAAGTGGCTTAAACAGCGGCACGATCGGTGCCAGACGTTCTAAGTCGAGTTGGGTGGCACGCACGCGCACTTCCGCCGCGCTGTTGGCGCCGAGCATCTGCTTATCTTCCGGCTTCCACAGCAGAGAAAAATGCCCAGGCGCCCAGGCGATGCCGTCGGTGCTCAAGCGGGTTTGCGGTACCGAAAGGCTCCAGCCATTTTGGTACCGCGACAAGTGCGCGGTTAAACCATCGACCTGTAATTGATGATCGCCCTGCTCGCCGCGCCAGCGCGCGCCGCCTTTGCTCAGCAGCAAATCACCGGCGTAGAGATCGCCATCACGCAAATTCGCCCACGCAGCCAGACTGAAACGCGCGCTTTCAAGGCTGGTGTTGTCACGCAGCCACGGACCAATCCACGGCCGCACATCAACATCATCGGCCTGCATCCAGATGCGACCATCGCTAAGTAAGCCGTTGTTGTCGTTGAGATCAAGCCGCACCTGCACCACGCCATGCTGGCCGGTAAAACTGGAGAGGCTTACTTCGCCCTCCGCGCGATGACGGGTATTTTCGTTCAGCCAGGTGAGGCGCGGAATCGCCAGTTCGGCATGTTGGCCGGACGGCGTCAGAAAACGAATGCTGCTGTCGCGCAGATCGAAGTGATCGAACTGACGCAAAAACAGATCGTTGATTTGCGCCGGTTTAAAGCTGTTCTTCTGTTCGTCGCTGGTGAACAGCGGATGATTGGTTTCGAGATGCAGCTGCCAGAAGGTGAGATCGCGGAATTGCCAGCGCCAGTGCAGCAGCGATTGCCACACGTTGAGCGCCAGATTGACGCGGCCGATGGTGAGTTGACCATCTTCCTGCATCGAGATTTTGAGATCGCGCACCTGCAGCGTCGGGCCGAAATTCTCCCATTTCCCTTGCAGTTCGCTGGCATCGACCGTGACGCCGCTGACGCGTGAGATCGTCTGCAGAATATCGCTGCGATAACTGTTGAGGTGCGGCATCACGAGGCGCAACCCGCTGACCAGCAGCGCCACAATTACGATGATTGCGGCGAGCAGCAGTAACAAAATCCTCGGCAACCGCCTCACACACCTCTCCTTGCTGTCCGTTGGCTTACGGAACTTAACCTCACGATCACATCATGACGACATCAAACTGCTCTTGGGTATAGAGCGGTTCAACATGAACTTTGACTTGCTTACCGACGAAGATTTCCACTTCCGCCAACGCGTGTGACTCTTCGCCCTTCAGCGCGTCGCCCACCGCCGGAGAAACGTAGACCAGGAAGCGGTCGGAATCGTAGGCGTGATGCACGCGCACAATTTCACGCATGATCTCATAGCAGACGGTTTCCACCGTTTTCAAGGTGCCGCGCCCTTTGCACACCGGGCAATCGGCGCACAGCACATGTTCAATACTTTCTCGCGTACGCTTGCGCGTCATCTCCACCAAACCCAGCGCCGAGAAACTGTTGATGCCGGTTTTCACCCGATCTTTGCTCAGCGCACTCTCCAGCGAATGCAGCACGCGACGGCGATGTTCGTCGTTACTCATGTCGATGAAATCGATAATGATGATGCCGCCGAGGTTGCGCAGTCGCAGCTGACGCGCAATAGCTTGCGTCGCTTCGATGTTGGTATTGAAGATGGTTTCGTCGAGATTACGGTGTCCGACAAACGCGCCGGTGTTGATATCCACCGTGGTCATGGCTTCGGTTTGATCGATGATCAGATAGCCGCCGGACTTCAGCTCGACCTTGCGCTCCAGCGAACGCTGAATTTCGTTCTCGACATCGAACAGATCAAAAATCGGCTGCTTGCCGCTGTAGAGCTCAAGCTTGCTGGCCATTTCCGGAATGTATTCGCTGGTGAATTCCACCAGCAAATCGCAGGTCAAACGCGAATCCACGCGGATGCGATCCAGCGCAGCACCAGCGAAATCACGCAGTACGCGCTGCGCTAACGCCAGCTCACCGTACAGCAGGCAGCGCGTCTGATTACGCTTTTTACGCTCGCTGACTTTGGTCCACAAACGTTTCAGGAAAGCGGCATCCTGCGACAACTCTTCCGAACCAATGCCTTCGGCGGCGGTACGAATAATAAAGCCGCCGAGATCGTCACAGTGCGCCGCAACCACCGTTTTCAGTCGTTCGCGCTCGGCTTCGGTCTCAATACGTTGTGAGACGCCAACGTGTGATGCGCCAGGCATGAACACCAGATAGCGCGAAGGCAAGGTAATGTCGGTGGTGAGGCGCGCGCCTTTGGTTCCAAGCGGATCTTTCACCACTTGCACCATCAAATCCTGGCCGGGACGCACCAGTTCGCCGATGTCGCGCACCACAAAATTTTTCTTCTCATCACCCGCCACGCATTCGGTGTGCGGCATGATATCGGAGGCGTGCAGAAAGGCGGCTTTTTCCATGCCGATATCGACAAAAGCCGCCTGCATACCCGGCAAGACGCGACTGACGCGTCCTTTATAGATGTTGCCCACGATGCCGCGTCGTGCTTCGCGCTCAATGTGGATTTCCTGCAGAATGCCGCCATCAATGTAGGCAACACGGGTTTCCGAAGGTGTCACATTTACCAGCAGTTCAGCCGTCATCTTGTCCCCTTAACGCCCGCAGTGACTGAAAATGACTCAGCAGCTCACCGGTCTCAACCAGCGGCAATCCCACCACGGCGTGATAGCTTCCATTAATCTTGCGGACAAAATTGCCGCCAAGGCCCTGAATTCCGTACGCGCCGGCTTTATCCATCGGCTCGCCACTGGCGATATAGTGCGAAATTTCCTCCGCCGTCATCTTGCGGAAGGTCACGTCCGTGGTCACCAGGCAATCCAGTTCACGCTGTTTATCAGCCAGCGCTACGGCGGTCATTACCTGATGGGTTTGTCCTGAAAGCTTACTCAGCATCGCGGCGGCATGCGCGGCATCCTGCGGTTTTTCCAGTACTTCACCGTTCAGTACCACAATGGTATCGGCACCCAACACCGGCAGATCCTGCGGTGCTACCGCGACGCCCGCGCGCGCCTTATCTGACGCCAGACGACGCACGTACGCTTCGGCCGCTTCTTCTGGCTGACGCTGCTCTTCTACGTGGGTAATCAGGCGTTCAAATTGCAGACCAAGCTGCGTTAACAGCTCACGTCGACGCGGTGAACCGGATGCGAGGTACAGGCTAATCATAGTATTCCTTACTGAACAGCGAATTGACGGCGAATCTTTCTCATCAATAAGAATAGCCAGGGCCACAGGACGCCGTCGACCACACTACTCCAGAAGATTTCCGGGCGGAATGAGACGTTGATCACCAGGAATTCTGCCCAGAAAACAATCACATCCACCGCAAGGGACAGCACCATAACCATTAATGCCTGCTGCCACAACGCTAAGTTTCGGAATAACTGAAATTTAAAGGCCACCAGATACGCGATGATGCTGAATGCCAGCGCACGCACGCCCAGCGTTGAACCTGCTACCAGATCCATGATGCCACCGAGGAAAAAACCGGTACCAACATTCACCCGATGCGGCAGCGCCAGCACCCAGTAAATCAGGATCAGCAACAGCCATGAAGGCCGGAACATGAAGATCTGTTCCGGCCACGGCATGATTTGCAGGATGAGGGCAATCAGAAAGGACAGCCAGATAACCCATCGGCCCTGGCTGCGATATCGACTCAAGGCTGGCCTCCGCGTGTGTTCGCAGAATTCCCTTGCGAACGACTGCTATTAGCGGGTTGCGGTGGCCCCATTTGCTGCGACGACTGCAAGGTGTCCGGTGCCGGTGGGCCCATTTCGCCTGCTGGCGGCAGAACCTGCGGCATCATCTGCATCAAACGTTCATTGGCAACGCGATGCACTTCGTCCGGCGCCATTGGTGCTACGCCGTTGCGATCTGCGCCCCACAGCAGCAACAGATAGCGCAAACGCTGCAAGCCAGCCGCTGGACGCGCCTGAATCACCGTGTAAGCACGCTGTGTATCGACTTTCACCGAGGAGACCACGCCAACCGGATAACCTTCCGGGAAGCGGCCGCCCAGGCCAGACGTGACCAGCACATCGCCCACGCGGATATCGGTGTTGCCCGGCAGATGTTCCAGCTGCAGATCTTCGCTGCAGCCATTACCGGCGGCAATCACGCGAATATCGTTACGCAACACCTGAATCGGCAAGGCATGCGATGCATCGCAAATCAGCAATACGCGGCTGGTAACCTGACCGACTGCAACCACCTGACCAACAACCCCTTTATCACTGATAACCGGCTGGCCTTCGTAAACACCGTTTACGCTGCCTTTGTCGATAACCACTTGATCGGTATAAGGATCGGTGCCGGTGGAGATCACCTGCGTCACCATCTTGTGCTCATCCTGGCGCAGCGGCGAGCCAAGCAGTTCACGCAGACGCGCGTTTTCCTGCTTATATTGCCCCAGCATCAGCAAGTCACTGTTTTTCAGGAAGAGCTCACGGCGCAGTGCTTTATTTTCCAGCTCCAATTGCTGACGTGACGCCAGCGTTTCGGAAACGCCATCAAGAAGTTGTCTTGGCCCGTTGGCCAAAAAATAAAATGGACTGACCGACGTGTCCAGGTAGTTGCGAATCTGGGAAAAGGAGCTCACGCGGCTATCAGCGATAATAATCGCGATAGCCACAATGACTGCCAGAAAGAGGCGCAACTGCAGGGAAGGTCCCCTGCTAAAAATCGGCTTCATAAATTCTGCGTGTTCCTCGACATCAGGGAAGAAGCGTTAGCCGTATAGCCAACGCCTCCAGGGCTGGACGCATCTCGCCGTCGTGCGTTGCAGCAGCAGCGTCAGCATAGGCGCTATTCCCTGCGCAATTTGACCAGGGCCTTAGCCGTTGAGGAATTACTCCTCGCTGAACAAATCGCCGCCATGCATGTCGATCATTTCCAATGCTTTACCACCGCCGCGTGCTACGCAGGTCAGTGGATCTTCTGCCACGACCACCGGAATACCGGTCTCTTCCATCAGCAGGCGATCGAGGTTACGCAGCAATGCGCCACCACCGGTCAGCACCATGCCGCGCTCGGAGATGTCAGAAGCCAATTCTGGCGGGCACTGTTCCAGTGCAACCATCACCGCGCTCACGATACCGGTCAGCGGTTCCTGCAGCGCTTCAAGAATCTCGTTAGAGTTCAGGGTAAAGCCACGAGGTACACCTTCTGCCAGGTTACGGCCGCGCACTTCAATCTCGTGCACTTCATCGCCCGGATAAGCAGAACCGATGCCGTGCTTGATGCGCTCCGCAGTCGCTTCACCGATCAGTGAACCGTAGTTGCGGCGGACATAATTAATAATAGCTTCATCGAAGCGGTCACCACCAATACGCACAGAAGAGGAGTAAACCACGCCGTTCAGCGAGATCACTGCTACTTCAGTGGTACCACCACCGATATCAACCACCATCGAACCGGTTGCTTCAGAAACCGGCAGACCTGCACCAATCGCCGCAGCCATTGGCTCTTCAATCAGGAAGACTTCACGCGCGCCTGCACCCTGTGCAGATTCACGGATAGCACGACGCTCAACCTGGGTCGCACCCACCGGTACGCAGACCAGCACGCGTGGGCTTGGACGCATAAAGCTGTTGCTATGCACTTGCTTAATGAAGTGCTGCAGCATTTTTTCGGTGACGAAGAAGTCGGCGATAACGCCATCTTTCATAGGACGGATAGCAGCGATGTTGCCCGGCGTACGGCCAAGCATCTGCTTAGCGTCATGACCGACAGCCGCTACGCTCTTTGGGGAGCCGGCACGATCCTGACGAATGGCAACCACAGAAGGCTCGTTCAACACGATGCCTTGTCCTTTCACGTAAATCAGGGTATTCGCGGTACCCAGGTCAATGGACAAGTCATTGGAAAACATGCCACGAAATTTTTTAAACATACTAAGGGATAATCCTGCAAGCTGGGGGCGGAAAATAAAATCCGCCTACTTTACCAACCACGCGAAGCCGCTACAAGGCGCAAAAACGTTCTGCTTCGGTGAAAAAATACGCTGAATACTTTTTTGGCCTGATCGTATCGTCTTTAGCCGCAGTTAAATGGCGTTAACACGCCGTTTTAACCTAAATTCTCCCGGCGATAGCGGGCAAATTTCGACATAAAATCTAACATTTCCAGCCGCCAGCATCGCGCGCTCCGGCACTAATAAGCGATAAAAACAGACTTCAGCCCGCAGTTCGCGCGCTGAAGGTTTAAATTCGATAACGTTGCGAGTGTTTCTTTACATTACTGTTGACTGGCAACGAGGGCGCAAAGAAATCGCCTTGCCCTCCAGAAACACCCAATCCCGACAGCGTTTGCCACTCCGCGCGCGTACGCACACCTGCGGCGAAAACCTGCGTTGGTGATGACTTACACACTTCCAGCAAACTCTGCACAAACAGTTGGTTCTCAGTACGTCGCTCAATATTGCGTACCAAACCCGGCGCAAGTTTAATCACTTCAATCGGGAATTGCTTGATATAAGCGCTGCTCACCACCGTCAATCCGGCCTGATCCACCGCAATGCGACAGCCAAATGCCGTTAACATATGGAAAACCGGCACTAAACGGCTGATGTGTTGACAAACATCGGCCTCAGCAAGTTCAAATAAAAAACGTTTTCTTTGCGATTTGCTGCACTGCAGCAGCAGTTTTTGCAGCCAGCGCTGAAAAGGCCGCTGCAATAGCGAGTCAATATTCACTGGTAGTGCCAGGGTTTCATCCGGCCACATTTCAGAGAGCGCTGCAATGCGCGCCACCAGTTGGCGATCCCAGCTATCGGTCATACCCAGCTGCAACACCAGCGGCATAAACTCCGCCGACACCACTTCTTTGTCGCCATCGAACACGCGCGTCAGTAATTCGCGATGATGGACTTTTCCATCCAGCAGCACCGCCGGTTTTTGGTACATTCGCGGGCCACCACGATTGAGCGTGTTCTCCAGCAAGGTCCGCCAGCGCACACTGCCGCGCCCCATGTCCAGCGTATTGCCTTCGCCAACCGACCAGCTATTACCGCCCTGCAATGCCGCACGCCGCGTGGCCATCTCTACATTTTCCATCACCTGCGAGACACTTTGTCCGCTGCGCCACGCGCTGATGCCGATGTGGATCAAATCATCGCGATCGACCATGCGCATCGGCGGCAGTGAATCGACGGCATTGATCAGTTGGTCGGCAATGCTGTTGGCTTCTTTTAAAGTGCGATGCGGCAGCAAGACGGCGAAATCACTGCGGAAGTAACGTGCCAGCAATGCGCCCGGATAGCGCAGCACAAAGGTCGACAGCATATTAATCAGGTCAAACAGATACTCTTCCACCAGCGTTGGCCCGAGGGTTTCGTGCAGGGTATCGAGATCCGGCAGGCGCACCATCATCACCACGCCGTGCGTGCCGACATCTTCCTGATCTTCCAGCAACGTCGCCAACTGGTTATCGAAGAACAAACGATTGTTGAGACCGGTACGCGAATCCTGCGCCGCAAAAGTGCGAATTAAGGTATCGATGCGTAAACGCTGCTCGCCCGCTTCCTGCAAATCGCCCAGAAGCGTATCAATGGCGCGACTGGCTTTCGGCGGCCACTCCGCCGCATGCTCATCCGGGGAGCGGCGTTCCCCGGCCAGAATGCGATCGGCGCGCGCCTCTAGTTGTTCCATATTGTGCCAGCGCCGATTGAGCCAGCGGTTGGTCATAACCAGCAGCACACACATGATAGCGACGACAGTAAACAGGACCACCAGCGTATAAGTGCCGGTAAAGGAGCGAAACAGGGTTTTGGCAGGATCGAGCACCACTACGCGCAGTTCAAGGCCAGGCGAATGCGTCAGGGGCAAATCGAACTGCACAAAGCGATTGGGCTCATCTTCTAACATCGGATTTTCGTGGCGGGCTAAACTGAATACTAAGGTATCGCCATTCAGCAGCTGCATCTGTTCGGCATTAACCACCGGCATCATGCGCGTCAGCCACTGCGTGATCTCCTGCGGCGATTGTGAAGCCAGGGCTTTATCCACTTCCGTCGCCAGCGTTTGCATGCGCGTTTCTACACGCTGCTGCGACAGCCAGATAAAACTAAAAGCGCAGCCCACCAGCATCAATATCATCGCCAGTAAGCTTAATAAGGTAATAAACGCAGAAAATTTAGTTGTTAATCGCATCCCTGTGCCTGCATCACTGCGGTTATGAACGGTGTTAATCCGTTGGCGCCACTCTGACCACTGGCGCAAACCTGAGCAAAATAGCACAAATCAAGGTGTGATTCAGCGCCAGACTGGCATCAAAATCGCACATAACACAGCTTGATAAGCGCTACGGCGCGAGTATAGCGTTAAACCGTGATGGCCTGACTTTGCTACGGGCTTTTTCGTCCTATTCTCAAAGAGTGCGTTTTGCCAGGAAATTTCACATTTTTCCCCGCAAGTTCGCGCCTGACGCTGAAGTTGAGCATGCTGGTTATAACTTACTATTCACAGGAGAACGTCATGAACCTGAAGCACTTGCTCACAGAAGCCGACGTCACGCCAGAAAGCGTCTTTAATATGCGCCGCCGTCAGGTGCTGAAAGCGTTGGGACTAGGCGCAGCAGCAGCCAGTTTGCCAGGCACGGCGCAAGCCGATGTGCTGAGCTGGTTTAAAGGCAATAACCGCCCGCCCGCGCCTGCTGGTAGAGATTTAGATTTCACTAAACCGGCCGAATGGCAGGCTGATTTGCCGCTCACGCCATTTGATAAAGTGTCGGGTTACAATAACTTCTACGAATTTGGTCTGGATAAAGCCGATCCTGCCGCCAATGCTGGCACGCTTAAAACCGATCCGTGGAAACTGCGCATTGAAGGAGAAGTTGCCAAACCGATCACGCTGGATATGGATGACATCTTCAAGCGTTTCGCGATGGAACAGCGCATCTATCGCATGCGCTGCGTCGAAGCCTGGTCGATGGTGATTCCGTGGGTCGGCTTCGAGCTCAACAAGCTACTAAAACTGGCTGAACCCACCAGCAATGCACGCTATGTGGCGTTTGAAACGCTGTATGCACCTGACCAAATGCCCGGTCAGAAAGATCGCTTTATCGGCGGCGGGCTGGATTATCCCTATGTAGAAGGCTTGCGTCTTGATGAAGCGATGCATCCGCTGACGCTGCTGAGTACCGGCGTATATGGCAAAGCGCTGCCGCCGCAGAATGGTGCGCCGATTCGCCTGACGGTGCCGTGGAAATATGGCTTCAAAGGGATTAAATCGATTGTGAAGATCACGCTGACGCACGATCGCCCGCCGACCACCTGGAGCCAGATCGCCGCCAATGAGTACGGTTTCTATGCCAATGTGAACCCGCATGTGAATCATCCGCGCTGGTCGCAGGCTACCGAACGCTTTATTGGCGCGGGCGGCATTCTGAAGGTTGATCGCCAACCTACGCTGCTGTTCAACGGCTACGCGAAAGAAGTGGCTTCACTGTATCGCGGGCTGGATTTACGGGAGAACTATTAAGTGCGCCTCAATTTACGCCACATCACCGCGTTAAAAGTCGTGCTGCATCTGGCGGCTTTTCTGCCGTTTGTTTATCTGTTTATGGCGGCGAGTCAGGGCTGGCTGAGCGCCGATCCGGCGAAAGATATCCAGCATTTTACCGGCAGAATGGCGCTGAAGTTGCTGCTTGCCACACTGCTGGTCAGCCCATTAACGCGCTACCTGAAACAGCCGCTGCTGATTCGTACCCGCCGCCTGCTCGGCGTGTGGTGTTTCGCCTGGGCCAGTTTGCATCTCACCAGCTACTACTTGCTGGAACTTGGCTACGATCATCTGCGTTTACTCGGTAGCGAGTTGGTTTCTCGTCCTTATTTGTTACTGGGGATGATCAGCTGGACTATCCTCTTCGCCCTCGCCATCACCTCATTTCAACGCATGCAGCGCAAACTGGGTCGTCGCTGGCAAACGCTGCATAATGGCGTCTATCTGGTCGCGATCCTCGCACCTATCCACTATCTTTGGTCTGTGAAAGTATTGTCCCCGCAGCCGGTGATCTACGCCGTGCTGGCCATTGCGCTGTTAGCGTGGCGTAACAATAAGTTGCGTAAACTTCTATCCAGATAATCCCCGCACGGTTGTGTTCCTCCCGCGAGATCTGTTAAAAAGTGTGGCCTTCGGGCCGCATTCGATCAACTTCGCAGATAAGACCAGTATTTTGCTGCGAATGTCGACGAAACGGATATAATGCCCGGCTTTATTGCAAGCGAAGTCTTCTTTTTCATCCTCAAGGGTGACAAACGCAAGATGGCGCGGTATTTTACGCGATGCCTTACTGATTGCAGGAGATAGCAGCAAGATGGCGCACAAATTTCACATACTGCTTTTGAACGGTCCCAATCTGAATTTACTGGGAACGCGCGAGCCTGATAAGTATGGTCACACCACGCTGGCGCAAATCGTCGGCGATCTGACGCAACAGGCCGATCAGCACCATGTGAAATTGAGTCATTTGCAATCGAACGCAGAGTTTCAGTTGATTGACCGTATTCACGAAGCCCGCGGCAACGTGGATTACATCATCATCAATCCTGCTGCGTTCACGCATACCAGCGTTGCACTGCGTGATGCCCTGTTGGCGGTTAGCATTCCTTTTATTGAGGTGCATCTCTCGAACGTGCATGCACGCGAACCGTTCCGACATCACTCCTATCTTTCCGATGTATCTGCCGGCGTCATCTGTGGACTTGGCGCTGATGGATACTCGTGGGCTTTACAAACGGCAGTAAAACGCCTGTCACATTCCAATTAAACAGAGTACGGAACCACACTCATGGATATTCGTAAAATTAAGAAACTGATCGAACTGGTTGAAGAGTCTGGCATCTCCGAGCTGGAAATCTCCGAGGGCGAAGAGTCCGTTCGTATCAGCCGTTCGCCTGCAAATGCCGGCTACCCAATGATGCAGCAAGCTTATGCTGCGCCAATGATGCAGCAGCAGCCTGCGCTGGCGACCGCTGTGGCACCTGCCGCACCGGCTGCAGCAGAAGCCGCTAAACCAGAAATCAGTGGCCACATCGTGCGTTCACCGATGGTGGGTACCTTCTATCGCACCCCAAGCCCAGACGCGAAAGCCTTCATTGAAGTTGGCCAGAAAGTGAATGCCGGCGACACCCTGTGCATCGTTGAAGCGATGAAAATGATGAACCAGATCGAAGCCGACAAATCCGGCGTTGTGAAGGCGATTCTGGTCGAAAGCGGCCAACCGGTTGAATTTGACGAGCCGCTGGTCATCATCGAATAACGAGGCGAAGCATGCTGGATAAAATTGTCATTGCTAACCGTGGTGAGATCGCGCTGCGCATTCTGCGTGCCTGCAAAGAGCTGGGCATTAAGACTGTTGCCGTGCACTCCACCGCGGACCGTGACCTGAAGCACGTGCTGCTGGCAGACGAAACCGTCTGCATTGGCCCGCCACCTTCGGTCAAAAGCTACCTGAACATCCCGGCACTGATCTCCGCCGCTGAAATTACCGGCGCGGTCGCTATTCACCCGGGTTACGGCTTCCTCTCTGAGAACGCCGATTTCGCCGAGCAGGTTGAGCGCTCAGGCTTTATCTTCATCGGCCCGAAAGCCGACACCATTCGCCTGATGGGCGACAAAGTGTCTGCGATTACCGCCATGAAGAAAGCCGGCGTACCAACCGTGCCAGGTTCTGATGGCTCGCTGACCGACGACATGGAAAAAAACCGTGCCTTCGCTAAGCGCATCGGCTATCCGGTAATCATCAAAGCTTCCGGCGGCGGCGGCGGTCGCGGTATGCGCGTCGTGCGCAGCGACAAGGATCTTGAGCAATCCATCAACATGACGAAAGCGGAAGCCAAAGCGGCTTTCAACAACGACATGGTGTACATGGAGAAGTACCTCGAGAATCCACGCCACATCGAGATTCAGGTGCTGGCCGACGGCCAGGGTAACGCTATCTATCTGGCCGAACGTGACTGCTCAATGCAGCGTCGTCACCAGAAAGTCGTTGAAGAAGCACCAGCGCCAGGCATCACGCCGGAACTGCGTCGCTACATCGGCGAGCGCTGCTCTAAAGCCTGTATCGACATCGGCTATCGCGGTGCGGGTACGTTCGAGTTCCTGTACGAAAACGGTGAGTTCTACTTCATTGAGATGAACACCCGTATTCAGGTTGAGCATCCGGTGACTGAAATGATCACCGGTGTCGATCTGATCAAAGAGCAGCTGCGTATTGCTGCTGGTCAGCCGCTGTCGATCAAACAGGAAGACGTGGTGATTCGCGGCCATGCGGTGGAATGCCGTATTAACGCCGAAGATCCGAATACCTTCCTGCCAAGCCCAGGCAAGATCACCCGCTTCCACGCGCCGGGCGGCTTCGGTGTTCGTTGGGAATCGCATATCTATGCCGGTTACAGCGTGCCACCGTACTACGATTCCATGATTGGTAAGCTGATTACCTACGGTGAAAACCGTGACGTGGCAATCTCGCGCATGAAAAATGCGCTGGCGGAACTGATCATCGACGGTATCAAGACCAACATTGAGCTGCAGATGAAAATCATGTCCGACGAAAACTTCCAGCAGGGTGGTACCAACATCCACTATCTGGAGAAAAAACTCGGCCTGCAAGAGAAGTAATCGCAGCGCAGAGCAAGACAGAGGCCGGTTAACTCCGGCCTTTTTCATTTTTGTCGCCTTTGAGGTTACATAATGGATTGGCGTTTTTTACAAGCGAACAAAGAGGCGCGCTGGTCGTTTTATCTGACGCTGGCCTACCTTGCCGTTTGGGGACTTTCTGCCTGGCTGGGCGGCAATGAGATCGGCTTCTTTGGCTTACCAAGATGGTTCGAGCTTTCGTGTCTGTTCGCCCCGCTGCTGTTTATTGTGTTGTGCTGGCTGATGGTGCGCGTGCTGTTCCGCGACATGTCGCTGGAGGATAACGATGGACTCTGAAATCATTCTTCCGCTGTTGGCCTATCTGGTGCTGATCGCCGCACTGTCGGTGTTTGCGATGCGCAAGCAGCGTCAGGGCAACTTCCTGAGCGAATACTTTCTCGGCAGCCGTTCGATGGGCGGCTTTGTGCTGGCGATGACCATCACCACCACTTACATCAGCGCCAGTTCGTTTATTGGCGGCCCGGGCGCAGCCTATAAATATGGTCTTGGTTGGGTGCTGCTGGCGATGATTCAGGTGCCCGCCGTCTGGCTTTCGCTTGGCGTATTAGGCAAGAAATTCGCGATTCTGGCGCGTCGTTACAATGCTGTGACGCTCAACGACATGCTTTATGGCCGCTACGGCAGCACGTTGCTGATTTGGCTCTCCAGTATCAGTTTATTGGTGGCGTTTATTGGCGCGATGACCGTGCAGTTCATCGGTGGCGCGCGTCTGCTGGAAACCGCTGCGGGTATTCCTTACGACACCGGCCTGCTCATCTTCGGCGGCACCATCGCGCTTTACACCGCTTTCGGTGGCTTCCGCGCCAGCGTGCTGAACGATGCGATGCAAGGCATGGTGATGCTGATCGGCACCTTCCTGCTCCTCTTCGCGGTAATTCACCAGGCGGGCGGGCTGGAAAGCGCAGTAACCAAACTGCATAACATCGATCCACAACTGACGTCGCCGGAAGGCGTTGGCAATGTCATCAATCCAACCTTCCTTAGCTCGTTTGCGGTGCTGGTATGTTTCGGTGTGATTGGCCTGCCCCACACTGCGGTGCGCTGTATTTCGTATAAAGACAGTAAAGCGATGCATCGTGGCATTGTACTCGGCACTATTGTGGTGGTGATCCTGATGTTTGGCATGCATCTGGCCGGTGCGCTGGGACGCGTGATTTTGCCCGATCTCACCATCCCCGATCGCGTGATCCCCACGCTGATGATTACCGTTTTACCGCCGATGGCGGCGGGCGTATTTCTTGCGGCGCCAATGGCGGCCATTATGTCGACCATTAACGCGCAGCTGCTGCAATCCTCCGCTACGCTGATCAAAGATCTCTACCTGCGTATTGCACCGCAGCACAGTGAAAATGAGGCGCGCCTGCGCATGCTGTCAGGCACTATCACTTTCGTGCTTGGTGTGCTGCTGCTGCTGGCGGCGTGGAATCCGCCCGATATGATTATCTGGCTGAATCTGCTGGCATTTGGTGGTCTTGAAGCGGTGTTCCTGTGGCCGCTGGTACTGGGATTGTATTGGGAGCGCGCCAATTCGACGGGTGCGATCAGCGGCATGCTGTTCGGTGCGGGATGCTACACGGTGCTTGCCAGCCTGAAAATTGAGTGGTGGGGTTTCCACCCGATCGTTCCGTCATTGACCTTAAGCCTGCTGGCCTTCCTGGTGGGTAATCTGTTTGGCCGCACGCCTGCAACGCATGCAGCGGCACTGGAATAAAGAGAAACGCTATGCCTTGGATTCAAATCAAAATTAACAGCACCGGCGAAAACGCCGAAACCCTGAGCGATGCGCTGATGGATGTTGGCGCCGTGTCGGTCACTTTCCAGGATACGCACGACAATCCTGTTTATGAGCCGCTGCCAGGCGAAACGCTGCTGTGGGGCGATACTGATGTCATCGGCCTGTTCGACGCTGAAACCGAGATGAGCGATGTGGTGGCCGAATTAAGTCAGCACCCGCTGCTGGGATCCGCGTTTCGCCATAAGATCGAGCAGATCGAAGACAAAGATTGGGAACGTGAATGGATGGATAACTTCCACCCGATGCGTTTCGGTGAGCGTCTGTGGATCTGCCCGAGCTGGCGCGATGTGCCGGATCCAGATGCCGTCAACGTGATGCTGGATCCGGGGCTCGCGTTTGGTACCGGCACGCACCCCACCACGTCGATGTGTTTGACCTGGCTTGATGGCCTGGATCTGCAAGGCAAAACGGTGATCGACTTTGGCTGTGGCTCCGGCATTCTCGCTATTGCCGCACTAAAATTAGGCGCAGCGCAGGCGATCGGTATTGATATCGATCCGCAGGCGATTCAGGCCAGCCGCGATAATGCCGAACGTAATGGCGTCTCTGAGCGTCTGGCGCTTTATCTGCCTCATCAGCAGCCTGATAACTTGCAGGCTGACGTGGTCGTCGCCAACATCCTCGCCGGTCCGCTGCGCGAATTGGCGCCGCTGATTAGCGTACTGCCAAAAACGGGTGGGCATCTTGGATTGTCCGGTGTGCTGGCAAGCCAGGCTGAAAGCGTGTGTGAAGCCTACGCCGAACAATTTGAACTTGATCCGGTTGCCGAGAAAGAAGAGTGGTGCCGCATCACTGGCGTACGTCGTTAATCCTCTCATTCCCCCATGCCAGCGCACTAAATGCCTGGCATGTAACCATTTGGCTTGAGACCAGTCTCAAACCTCAGGCGCTTCTGATCTACTGCTGTTTCTTTACATATTAGTCATTACAATCCTGCTCCAGGCGATAGCGCTATCCCTGCTGGCAATGCCTTTGTGGCATTACACGTCGATAAATCGCTTAAGTAATGGACTATGAAAAAGAAACTTTGTTTACTCGCTTTGCTTTCGAGCATGGCTTCCTACACGCATGCCCATGATACCGCCTGGTCTTATGAAGCTCCGGCTGAATGGGGCAATTTAAGCACCGACTTTCAGACCTGCAAAAGTGGCGTAAATCAATCACCTGTCGACATACGTCAGGCAGTAAATGGTCAGCTTCCGCCGCTTACGTTGAGCTATCAAGCCAGGAAAGAGTCGATCGTCAATAATGGCCACACCATCCAAATTAATGTGAAAGAGGGTGATGCCCTTAAGCTTGATGGTGAAGACTTTACGCTGCGCCAATTCCACTTCCATACCCCTAGTGAAAACCTAATTGATGGCAAACGCTATCCGATGGCGGCGCATTTTGTTCATGCCAGTAAGGATGGCCATTTAGCTGTGGTTGGCGTGATGTTTGAAGCTGGCGCAGTAAACCCTGCGCTGGCAGAAATCCTGCGTGAAATGCCTGCTGAAGTGAACAAGGAAATGGCCCTGAAGCACTCTCTCAACCTCAGTGCATTAATTCCGGGCGACAAACACTACTATCGCTTTAGTGGTTCACTTACTACGCCACCCTGCACCGAAGGCGTACGCTGGCTGGTGCTTAAGCAACCGGTTTATGCATCGGCTGAACAGCTGAAAAAGTTCACCAGTTTACTGGGAGAACATGGTAATAGCCGTCCAGTACAACCGCTGAATGGTCGCGTGATCGTCGAATAACCTGCATTATTGCGCTCTGACTGCGTTCTGCTCTATGCCATTGGTATAGAGCAGTTCTTTTAGATGTCTATGTGCCATTTTCATTTCCTCACAAAAACCAATTAGTACAATTAATAATCACATTGCCGTCATTTCTCTGGCTAATTACCTGAAGTGGCGGTTTTTATGTTGTGATTTCGGTCATGTTTTGAGAAAAATTTTTGTACACAATTTCAGCATATTTTTTTAATCATATGAAATATAAAGATTAATACCTTTCCTTGTGCCTGATAAGTTGATTTCCCTGTTCTCTAACGGCGAATTGTTCAAAGTTTGGCCTTTCATCTTCTTTAAAAAATGCGTAATATACGCCGCCTTGCGAACAGTTAGGGTCACTTCTTTTTCATGCGCATTGGACAACATCAGCTACGTAATCGACTCATTGCTGCGCCTATGGCCGGAGTATCCGATAAGCCATTTCGCACCCTGTGTTATGAGAACGGCGCCGGTATGACTGTCTCCGAGATGTTGTCGTCGAACCCGGAAGTTTGGGCCAGTGACAAATCCCGTTTGCGTATGGTGCATAGTGACGAGCCTGGTATCCGCGCCGTGCAAATTGCCGGTTGCGATCCTGATGAGATGGCTGCTGCCGCGCGCATTAATGTGGCGTCTGGCGCGCAGGTTATCGATATCAACATGGGCTGCCCGGCCAAAAAAGTGAATCGTAAGATGGCAGGTTCAGCGCTGCTGCAACATCCGCAACTGGTGGAGTCGATTCTCACCGCAGTGGTAAATGCAGTGGATGTACCGGTTACGCTGAAGATTCGCACCGGCTGGGACAAAGAAAATCGTAATTGTGTAGAGATTGCCCAATTGGCTGAACGCTGTGGCATTCAGGCTCTCACCATTCATGGCCGCACGCGCGCCTGTTTGTTTGAGGGATTTGCTGAATACGACAGCATTCGGACAGTTAAGCAGAGCGTTTCCATTCCGATCATCGCGAATGGCGACATTACTGACCCGCATAAAGCCAGAGCGGTGCTCGACTATACCGGAGCCGATGCTCTTATGGTTGGCCGTGCCGCTCAGGGAAGACCGTGGATCTTCCGGGAAATCCAGCATTATCTGGACACAGGGGAGCTGCTGGCACCGAAGCCGCTGGCTGAAGTGAAGCAAATGCTGATTGGACATATACGGGAGCTGCACGACTTTTACGGTCAGCGCAAAGGATACCGTATTGCCCGAAAACACGTTTCCTGGTATTTGCAGGAAAGTGCTCCTGATGACCAGTTTCGGCGCACATTCAACGCCATAGAGGATGCCAGCGAACAGCTGGAGGCGTTGGAGGCATACTTCGAAAATCTTGCGTAAACGAAATAAAGAGCTGAAAGAACTATGTTCGAACAACGCGTAAATTCTGACGTACTCACCGTTTCTACCGTTAACTCTCAGGATCAGGTGACCCAAAAGCCACTGCGTGATTCGGTTAAACAGTCACTGAAGAACTATTTTGCTCAACTGAACGGTCAGGATGTGAGTGACCTGTATGAGCTGGTATTGGCAGAAGTCGAGCAGCCTCTGTTGGACATGGTGATGCAGTACACCCGTGGCAACCAGACCCGTGCAGCTCTGATGATGGGTATCAACCGCGGTACCCTGCGTAAGAAGCTGAAAAAATACGGCATGAACTAATCTGTTCGTTGCTGCGATAACGCCAGCCTTGCGGCTGGCGTTTTTGTTTCTGCATCACGAGTAATTTCCTGACGTTAGCAACGCATGAAACAATTGGCGCGATAATGGTAACGATAGTTGCAATTGCCGCAGTGATATCCCGCCCCTCTTAGCAACGCCTTTTCCTCCATTTTACTTCGCACTTATTTATCCTTTCATCACGCTTCAGCCCGCTCTCTCTGTGATCATCAACCGCTTCGGCCGTAAGCGTGAAAACTCATACATCCACTCCTGAGCGTTAGCTCACACTGCTTCCATATAGTGAAACTTTTTGCACTATTTGTGATCGTGTCGTCTCGTCATGCTGCCTTTTGGTGCGCCATATTAGCCAGAATCTTCTGAGTGCTTCAGTTTATTAAAAGATCTTTCCAGAGAATTCAGGATTCTGCAAACCTGGCATCAGGTTTGCAGAGTTGTGGATGGCTAACCACCACAGACAGAAAAAAGCGCACATTAAAGTGCGCGCAAACATAACAACACACGATATCGCCACACAGGATGCTTTATGAAAAAGATGATGCTTTCCACTCTGGTTGCTGCAGCCTCGCTGTTAGCCGTTGCTCAACAGGCGCACGCTGGCACCACGCTGGATGCCATTAAGAAGAAAGGTTTTGTACAGTGCGGCATCAGTGACGGCCTGCCAGGCTTCTCTTATGCTGACTCTAACGGCAAATTCACCGGTATTGACGTGGATGTGTGCCGCGCGGCCGCTGCAGCGGTATTCGGCGACGCAACCAAAGTGAAATACACCCCGCTGACCGCGAAAGAGCGCTTCACCGCACTGCAGTCTGGCGAAGTGGACATCTTGTCTCGTAACACCACATGGACCTCATCACGCGATGGCGGCATGGGCTTCCTGTTTGCAGGCGTGAACTATTACGACGGTATCGGCTTCCTGACTCACCAGAAAGCCGGTCTTAAAAGTGCTAAAGAGCTGGATGGTGCCACCGTGTGTATTCAGGCCGGTACTGATACCGAGCTGAACGTGGCTGACTACTTCAAAACCCACAAAATGCAGTACACGCCAGTGACCTTTGACCGCTCTGACGAATCCGCCAAAGCGCTCGACAGCGGCCGTTGCGACACCCTCGCTTCTGACCAATCTCAGCTGTATGCGCTGCGCATTAAACTTGGCAAGCCAGACGAGTTCATCGTACTACCAGAAGTGATCTCCAAAGAGCCGCTGGGTCCGGTTGTGCGTCGCGGTGATGACGATTGGTTCACCATCGTTAAATGGTCGCTGTATGCCATGCTGAACGCGGAAGAGATGGGTATCAGCTCTAAAAATGTCGATGACATGGTAGCCAAGCCAACTACGCCGGATATGGCACATCTGCTGGGCGCGGAAGGTGACTTCGGTAAAGACCTTAAGCTCGATAACAAGTGGGCTTACAACATCATCAAACAAGTGGGTAACTATCAGGAAGTGTTTGACCGTAACGTCGGTAAAGACAGCGCACTGAAAATTAAGCGCGGCCAGAATGCGCTGTGGAATGCGGGCGGCATCCAGTACGCTCCGCCAGTTCGTTAATTCCGTCCTGCCAGTCGGGCACCGCATCCTGCGGTGCCCACGCGTAATCTTCACTGAGGTTTTAACATGTCGCAACGCCCAACCGTAAAAAGGGATTTTTCGTTCGGTAATCCTACGGTTCGCGCCTGGCTTTACCAGATCGTCGCGATTGTTGCCGTGCTTGCTGTGGTGGGATATTTAATCCACAACACCGTAATCAACCTGGCCAATCGTGGCATCACTTCCGGATTCGGGTTTCTGGATCGCAGTGCCGGCTTCGGCATCGTCCAGCACCTGATCGATTACACCGAAGGCGACACCTACGCGCGCGTGTTTATGGTGGGGTTGACCAATACCCTGCTGGTTTCCGCGCTCTGTATTGTTTTCGCTTCGATCCTTGGCTTTGCCGTTGGTCTGGCTCGCTTGTCTGAGAACTGGCTGCTGCGCAAGCTTTCAACCATTTATATCGAGACCTTCCGTAATATCCCGCCGCTGCTGCAGATCTTTTTCTGGTACTTTGCGGTACTGCGTAACCTGCCCGGCCCGCGTCAGGCACTCAACGCGTTTGATTTGGCATTCGTCAGCAATCGCGGTTTGTATATCCCGTGGCCCGAGTACGCGCCTGGCACCTGGCCATTCCTGATCGCGCTGGCGTTAGCGGTGCTGGGTTGCGTGGCGCTGTTCCGCTACAACCGCAAGCATCAGTTAAAAACTGGCCAACTGCGTCGCACCTGGCCGGCTGCGGTTGGCCTGCTGGTGCTACTGCCGCTGATTGCTCATACCCTGTTTGGCGTTGCCATGCATTGGGATGTGCCGGAACTGCGTGGATTTAACTTCCGCGGTGGTTTCGTGATGATCCCTGAGCTCGCCGCGTTGACTCTCGCGCTGTCGGTTTATACCTCGTCGTTCATCGCCGAAGTGATTCGCTCCGGTATTCAGTCGGTACCGCATGGTCAAAATGAAGCCGCACGTTCGCTCGGTTTACCTAATCCAGTAACCATGCGTCAGGTGATTATCCCGCAGGCCATGCGTGTGATTATCCCGCCACTGACCAGCCAGTATCTGAATATCGTGAAAAACTCATCGCTGGCCGCCGCTATCGGCTATCCAGACATGGTTTCGCTGTTTGCTGGTACGGTGCTTAACCAAACCGGTCAGGCGATTGAAACAATCGCGATTACCATGGCGGTTTACCTGATTATCAGCCTGATCATTTCACTGCTGATGAACCTCTACAATCGCAAAATTGCGCTGGTTGAGCGTTAAGAGAACGGGATCATTATGTCTGTTACTACACATGAAACACCGCCGATTCCGACCAATCCATTCAGTAAGGCTTGGCTCTGGGCACGC
Source organism: Pantoea sp. YR525 (assembly GCF_900116775.1). Classification (NCBI taxonomy): domain Bacteria; kingdom Pseudomonadati; phylum Pseudomonadota; class Gammaproteobacteria; order Enterobacterales; family Erwiniaceae; genus Pantoea; species Pantoea sp. YR525. Next base: position 2,279 of record NZ_FPBU01000003.1, on the reverse strand, counting down.
AAAAATCTGTTCTCCAGCTGGCTGAATACGCTGCTGACGTTGTTCAGCATCTGGCTTATCTGGAATGTGATTCCTCCGGCACTGAACTGGCTGGTATTTCAGGCTAACTGGATTGGTGAGACCCGTGCAGATTGCACCAAAGAAGGCGCATGTTGGGTGTTTATCCATGCACGCTTTGGCCAGTTTATGTATGGGCTCTATCCGCATGAGCTGCGCTGGCGCATCAATCTGTCGCTGGTCATCGGCTTACTGTCGATCATTCCGATGTTCATCAAATCGATGCCGCGTCGCGGTCGCTATATCGCCTGCTGGGCGGTGGTCTATCCGATTGTGGTTTGGTTCCTGATGTATGGCGGCTATTTCGGTTTAGAGCGCGTAGAGACTCGCCAGTGGGGCGGCCTGACATTGACGCTGATTATCGCGTCAGTGGGGATTGCCGGCGCGCTGCCGTTGGGGATTTTACTGGCGCTGGGCCGCCGCTCAGAAATGCCGGTGGTGCGTACACTTTCGATCATCTTCATTGAGTTCTGGCGTGGTGTACCGCTGATCACCGTACTGTTTATGTCGTCGGTCATGCTGCCGCTGTTTATGGCGGAAGGCACCACCATCGATAAACTGGTGCGTGCACTGGTTGGCGTGATCTTGTTCCAGTCAGCTTATGTCGCGGAAGTGGTGCGTGGCGGTTTGCAGGCGCTACCGAAAGGCCAATATGAAGCTGCGGAATCGCTGTCGCTGGGCTACTGGAAAACCCAGATGCTGGTGATTTTACCGCAGGCACTCAAGATGACCATTCCCGGCTTGGTGAACACCATCATTGCGCTGTTTAAAGATACCAGCCTGGTGATCATCATCGGCCTATTCGATCTCTTCAGTAGCGTGCAGCAAGCCACCGTCGACCCAACCTGGTTGGGGATGTCGACAGAAGGCTATGTGTTTGCTGCCATGGTTTACTGGATTTTCTGTTTTAGCATGTCGCGCTATAGCCAGTATCTGGAGAAGCGTTTTCACACCGGGCGTGCATCGCACTGAGGTTTAACATGACACAAACTATGACTAATGCGGCTGATGCCATGATGATTACACTCGAAAACGTTAACAAATGGTACGGTCAGTTCCATGTACTAAAAGACATCAACTTAAAAGTAAAACCACGTGAGCGTATCGTATTGTGCGGACCTTCTGGCTCGGGTAAATCGACGACAATTCGTTGTATCAACCACCTCGAAGAACATCAGCAAGGACGTATCGTGGTGGATGGTATCCATCTCAATCACGATGTGCGCAATATTGAACGTGTTCGTACCGAAGTAGGCATGGTTTTCCAACATTTCAATCTTTTCCCGCATCTTTCCGTTCTGCAAAACTGTACGCTGGCACCGATTTGGGTACGCAAAATGCCGAAGAAAGAAGCGGAAGAGTTGGCCATGCATTACCTTCAGCGTGTGCGCATTGCCGAGCATGCGCATAAGTTTCCTGGCCAGCTTTCCGGCGGCCAGCAGCAGCGCGTGGCGATCGCCCGCTCACTCTGTATGAAGCCGAAAATTATGCTGTTTGATGAGCCAACTTCAGCGCTCGATCCTGAGATGGTCAAAGAAGTGCTCGATACGATGATTGGCCTGGCAGAAGATGGCATGACCATGCTGTGTGTTACCCATGAGATGGGATTTGCGCGTACCGTAGCGGATCGCGTGATCTTTATGGATCGCGGTGAAATTGTTGAAGAAGCTCCACCTCAGGAGTTCTTCGCTAACCCGAAATCAGAACGTACGCGTGCATTTCTGTCACAAGTAATTCATTAATATCCAGATAGTGAGATTGAAAATCGCCTCTGCTGCAAAGCAGGGGCTTTTTTATAACTGCAATTTTAATGGGGTTTTGGGCGGCGTTGAAGGTTTTGATCCATACAAAAAAGCCCTGAACTTTCGTTCAGGGCTTCTGTGTTTGATGCCTGGCAGTTCCCTACTCTCGCATGGGGAGACCCCACACTACCATCGGCGCTACGGCGTTTCACTTCTGAGTTCGGCATGGGGTCAGGTGGGACCACCGCGCTAAAGCCGCCAGGCAAATTCTGTAATTTACCGAACTCACGCTTTAAAACTGGTGCTGATACCCAGAGTCGAACTGGGGACCTCACCCTTACCAAGGGTGCGCTCTACCAACTGAGCCATATCAGCACACTTTAATTTGATGCCTGGCAGTTCCCTACTCTCGCATGGGGAGACCCCACACTACCATCGGCGCTACGGCGTTTCACTTCTGAGTTCGGCATGGGGTCAGGT
>NZ_FPBU01000016.1:0-72551 GCF_900116775.1 Pantoea sp. YR525 | reverse complement strand
ACGAATTTGTCTCAGAACGGGCATGAGCCCGGTGGAATACCGGGCATCAAAAGAGATGTAAAATGTGTCCAGGTTTTGGGGTTCAGTGCAGCCAGACGCCCTCTGCTCGGTCGCCGCACGAAGGTGCTGCAACTGCCTCAGCACATGGCGAACGAAAGTCGCACTGCGCTTAACTGACATGTATTACGCCATTCCTGGCGACCAATTAAACCCCATCGGTAATCGGTTTACGCACCAGCAGCAAATACGCCAGCGCACCCACCACCGTTACACCGGCGCAAATCATCAACGCCAGGCTAAACGACTTGGTGGTATCCAGCACCCAACCGGTGATCACTGGCGCGAACGAGGCGAACACGAAGCTGGCGAAGTTCTGGATGCTGCCGACCGAAGCGGTCATGCGCGCCGTGACGTTGGCGTGAATCAAACCCCAGCACGATGTACCGGCAAAGTGGATACAGAACAGCGCCATACCGATCATGGTCACCGCGCTGGTGGTGTCGGTGGCACGCGTTACGAAAGCGGTAAACGCAGCAGACAACAGCATGCCAGTGACGATTGAGACCTTACGTACTTTCACCGCATCATGGCCACGACGCACCAGCGCATCGACCACATAACCGTTCAGCAACATGCCCGCCGCGCCGAACAGGAACGGAATCGCCGCCAGTAAACCGGTACTTTTCAGGTCGAGGTTATAGGTGGATTGCAGATAACCCGGCAGCCACGCGATATACAGCCATGCGGTGTAGTTGATGCCGCTGAAGCCAATCATCATGCCCCACATGGTGCGCTGCTTAAACAGGCCGCGCCACTCGGCAAAACTCAGCGGCTCTTTGCGCGATGCCACGCTTCCCGCCTGCAGATAGTGAATCTCTTCGCCGCTCAGCTTGTTGTTATCGCGATCGCGGTACATCAGATACCAGCCGATGGCGAGGAACATGCCGAGCACGCCGATGGTGACAAACATGCCGCGCCAGCCCATCACCATCATCATCGCGGCCAGAATCGGTGGCGCGATGGACAAACCAATCATCGAGGCGGCATTAAACATGCCCATCGGCATGCCGCGATCTTTGATGTTGAACCAGTCGTTGATCACCTTCACGCCGCACGGGTTCATCGGCGCTTCACCAATACCTAACCCGATGCGCACCAAAATAAACTGGGTGAAATTATGCACCAAACCCGCCGCCGCCTGGAACAGCGACCAGAAGAACATGCCAATCGCCAGCATGATGCGCGGCCCTTTGCGATCGAGCAGCGCTCCGCACGGCAGCTGTGCTAAGCCGTACGCCAGTGAAAACGCTGACAGCAGCACGCCAATTTCGGTCGCAGATAAACCCAGTTCTCCACGGATGGTCATATTGGCGACCGACAGTGAACTGCGATCGAGATAGTTGATCATGGCGGCGAACAGCAGCAGCAACATGGCGGTAATCTGGATCTTTCTGATGCGCGGCGAGCGCACCACGTCACTGCGTGCCGGGATAAAATCTTGCCCGTCTGCAGCCGGTTGCGGCGCGTTTTCGCGGCCACGAGCCGAAGTATTTTCCATTGCGACCTCCCGGATCTGGGTACTTATCGTTATGTGTTTGAGTGGGATCCTGCGGCAGCAAAAAGGTGCTGCCCCAACGGATTGACTTCGAGACTAGAAGCAATCAGATCGGGATGTTGCGGAGATGTTTCAGATTCGTGCGGGAGCTAATGCTTTGTGGTTTTTAATCGGTTTTTAATTGTACTGACGGATAGATCGGATCATCGATGTCTTAGCGGTGCCGAGATGATTGTGCAGGGCGCACAAGGCTTCGACATCCTGACGGCTAATCAGCGCCGTCAGAATCGCCATATGCTCCTCCAGCGCCACAATATTGCGCTGCTTGAGGTCGGTTTCATCCCATTGATAATGCGAGTGAAAAATCACGGAAATAATCTCCAGCGACTGATTAAAAAACGGATTGTTGGCGGCGGAGAGAATCAGCGTGTGCATCTCTTTATCCAGCGCGGCGAAGTGGCGGTAATTGCTGGCGATGGTGTCACGCATTGAACGATGGCGATCCAGCAGGTCGCGCGCCTGCATCCAGCGCTCATCCTGCGAAGGCAGATTGAGAAAACGCGTCAGCGCGTGGGTTTCCAGCATTTCACGCAGCTCAAACAGGTTCTCGGCATACTTCTGATCGAACTTCTTCATGCGCCACTGTCCGCGTCTCACGGGCTCCAGCAGGTCATAACGCATAAAACGCAGCAGGAATTCGCGCACCACAATCGGGCTGACCTTCACCTGCTGCGCTAACTGCAGCTCGCTAAAAGTATCGCCCGGCATCAGCTGACGCTGATTAATCAGGTTGAAAAAGGTCTGCTCGAACTGCAGCGCCTGCTGATCAATCGGCGGCGTCAGGGCGTTAAAACCATCTTCATCGCTGGGATCGCGCACGATAACGTAGGTTTCATCCACCTTTTCCAGCACGCCGCGCTCATGCAGATGCTGCAAGGTGTGGCGCACCGTGGTGCGGCTGATATTGAACATTTCGGCCAGCGCCGCCTGCGGTGGCAACGGCGAACGGATATGCCGTTTGGCAATGCCTTCCAGCATCTGGTTAATCACGTTCTGACGTAGGTTCTGGCTGCGGCTCATACGCGTCTCCGGTTTTTTATCTATTAAAAACCATACAAAGCCCAAAAAAAGCGGTTGGCTTCACACTTCCCCCAACGCAAAAAGCTGTCATCGGCGATTTTCGCCATAACTGCGACAACAGCACAGGAGAAGCCCATGACAACAATGAAAACGCTGGTGGTCGCCGAGCCGCGCCAGATGGTGTGGCAGCAGCGCGCGAAGCCGACACCCGCCGCCAATGACGTTCTGATCAAACCCATCGCAGCCGGGATTTGCGGCACCGATATTCACGCCTGGGCGGGAAATCAGCCGTTCTTCAGCTACCCACGCGTGTTGGGGCATGAACTGTGTGGCGAAGTGGTAGAACTCGGCAGCCAGGCCAGCGGCTTCAGGCTGGGCCAGCGTGTGGCGCTGATTCCCTACGTTGCCTGTCAGCAGTGCGATGCCTGTTTAAGCGGCAAAACCAACTGCTGCGAAAACATCTCGGTGATTGGTGTGCATCAGGATGGCGGTTTCTGCGAATTTCTTAGCGTGCCGAGCAGCAATTTGCTGGCGGTGGATGATGTTGATCCCGAAGCCGCCGCGCTGATTGAACCCTTCGCCATCAGCGCGCATGCGGTGCGCCGTGCGGCCGTGGCGGCGGATGAGCAGGTTTTGGTGGTGGGCGCAGGCCCGATTGGTCTTGGCGTGGCCGCAATTGCGGCGGCGGCGGGTGCCAACGTGGTGGTGGCCGATACCAGCGAGCAGCGCCGTGCGCACGTGGCGCAGAAACTGGGTTTGGCGACGGTGAATCCGTTAGACGCCGATTTTGATGCGCAGCTTAAAGCGGAGTTTGGTGGACGTTTGGCTGCCAAAGTGATCGATGCCACCGGCAGCCCGGCGGCGATGAACGGCGCGGTGAAACTGATTCGTCACGGCGGCACCATCGTGTTTGTCGGCCTGCATAAAGGCGATCTGGTGATCCCGGATATCGAGTTCCACAAAAAAGAAACCACGCTGCTGGGCAGCCGCAACGCCACGCTGGAAGATTTCGCTAAAGTCGGCGAATTAATGGCGAAAGGGCAGCTTCGTGCCGACATGATGCTGAATCGTCATTATGATTTTTCAACGCTGGTGGAGCGTTTTGAAGCGGATGTGATTAATAACCGGGAACTGATTAAAGGCGTAATTCACTTCGAGCGGTAGTTCTCCGGGAAGTTCGGTCGCCATGAATGGCGACCCTACGACAGATCGGTGACGTTTTCGTAGGGTGCGCATTAATGCGCACCTGGCTCGCATATTGTCTGCATTGCCAAGCCAGCGTATTATCTCCCGCCTAAGGTGATGGCGTGCCACCTTCTCCAACCGCCGTTCTGGTCACAGACGGCTGATGACGCCTGACAACACTCGTATCCCTGCGCGGGAGACGGCGGTGTGTCAGGTGTTATTCTGTCCTGCCGCGGCCCTGCGCGTAATTCATTTCAGGAGCTCCAAACTATGTTGAAGTCGTTACTGGCGGTGGTACTGGGCGGTGCGGTTGGCTGTTCGCTGCGTTGGTTGATCTCATTACGTTTTAACGCGCTGTTTCCCAATCTGCCACCGGGCACCTTGATGGTGAATCTGGTGGGCGGTTTTATCATCGGTGCGGCGCTGGCTTTCTTCATGCGTAACCCGCATATCGATCCCTTCTGGAAACTGCTGATTGTCACCGGCTTGTGCGGCGGCTTAACCACGTTCTCAACCTTTTCTGCGGAAATTGTCGGGCTGCTGCAAACCGGCAAATACCTGTGGGCGATGTCGAGCGTGATGGTGCATGTCATCGGTTCGCTGCTGATGACCTTCGCCGGTTTTGCCGTGGTAAACCTGCTGGGATAACCATCAGGCTTGAAATAACTCCTCAGAGGTAGATACTGATCGCCATTCTGTGCGCGTGACGCACAGAATGTGTCACCGATTATCCGGACGATTAAGGAGCTGTGTCATGCGTCGTAACCCCAAATTCCTTAACCTGGTGTTGTTAAACGGTGAACCTGAGGAGAAGCTGCGTGCCGCACGCGCCGCCGGTTTCGAGCAGGTTGAGATCTGGCGCGACGATGTGCAAGCCAGTACGCCACAGTTAGCAAAGCAGTTACAGCTTGGCTTTACCAATGTTCAGGTGCTGCGCGATTTCACCGGTGCGCCGGATCGTGAGCGCCAGCAAAAACGCGAAGAGCTGCGTCAGTTCATTCAAATTGCCCAAACCATTGGCTGCGACACCATTCAGGCACCCGCCAGCACGCGTGAAGATTGCGTAGCATCGCGCATTGATGAAGATTTGCGTTGGATGGCCTCGGAAGCTGCGCGCTACAACATGCGCATCATGTATGAGCCGATGGCGTGGTGCAGCGTGGATAATACGCTGCCGCTGGCGTGGGAACGGCTGCAACGGCTGGACCAGCCGAATATCGGTTTGGTGGTCGATCTGTTCCACATCTGCGCGTTAGGCGGCGATGCGTCTCAGCTGGATGGTATCCCTGCCGATCGTATCTACGAAGTGCAGTTGTGCGACATGGCCGAAATGCCGCCGCAGGATAAGCAGCCGCTCAGCGAGTACGCGCGTCATCAGCGCTTATTGCCGGGCGATGGCATCATCGAAGTGGAACGCTTTGTCGATAAACTGAAAAGTGCCGGTTACAGCGGGCCGGTCGGCATTGAAGTGTTTAACGATAAGTTGAAAGCGCAGCCAGCAGACGTGGCTGCGCACAAGGCGTGGCAGGCGTTAAATCGCTACTGGCCTTAATCCTGTAAACATTGCGCAATAAAACCGGCGGCATCTATCGCACCCTGCGATGAAATGGTGTGGCCGGTGGCCGCTTCATAGCGCGCTTCCACCGTCACGCCAGCCTGTTGCAAACGCTGCTCCGCCGATGCGCTTTCGCTAAACGGAATCACATCATCAGCTTTGCCGTGAATCAGCAGCGCAGGCGTGTACTGTTGTGGCGTTAATGCGCCATCAAACGCCAGACGACCGGAAAATGCCACCACGCCCGCCAGCGGATAGCGGCCTGAAGCCAGTGCATCCAGCGCCATGATCGAACCCTGTGAAAAGCCCACCAGAATCACTTTGTCCCACGCATCCGCCATGCCGTGTTGTGCCATCAGCTGTTGCAGTGTGTCATCAAAGGCAGCGCGCGCTTCACGCACCCGCGCCGGGCGATTTTCAGGCGTGATGCCGGTCAGGCTAAACCACTGATATCCCATCGCATGTTCAAAAGGATAGGGCGCATTCGGCGAGGCAAACGCCACATCTGGCAGCAGGCGCGCCCAATGTTCGCCGAGCACCGCGAGGTCGTCGCCGTTGCTGCCGACGCCATGTAAAAAAATCACTAACGCTTTTGCCATCGCACTGCTCCTTATAAACCGTAGGCCGCCATATCCGGGCCAACCGGCACAATGCCGTTGGGATTCAGCGCTTTAATCGAATAATAGCCCTGCTTGATATGGTCGATATTCACCGTCTGACGCACGCCAGAAACCGACAGCATACTCTTGAGATAACGATCGAGCAGCGGATAGTCGCGCAGGCGGCGCAGGTTGCATTTAAACAGGCCGTGATAGGCGGCGTCAAAGCGCACCAGCGTAACGAACAGGCGGATATCCGCTTCGGTTAAGCGCTCGCCGAGCAGGAAGGTGCGGCCATCCTGCAAACGCAGCTCCAGCTCATCCAGCTGGCTGAACACATCGCTAAACGCCTGCTGATAACTTACCTGCGTGGTGGCGAAACCGGTGCGATACACGCCGTTATTCAGGCGCGGATAGATCGATTCGTTCAGCGCGTCGATCTCAGCACGGAGATCTTCGGGATAAAGATCAATGCGATCGTCCGCCAGCGCGCCAAAGCCGCTGTTCAGCATACGAAGGATATCGGCCGACTCGTTATTGACGATGGTTTGCGTCTTTTTGTCCCACAGCACCGGCACGGTGGCGCGGCCGGTGAAATCGGCATCGGCGCGGGTGTAAAGCTCGTGGATGTACTCGGCTTTATTTAGCCAGTCGCGGTCCGCGCCGGGATAATCACCGAAGCGCCAGCCTTGCGCGCCAAGCTGCGGTTCCACCACCGACACGCTAATCACTTTCTCCAGCCCTTTCAGGCTGCGCGCCAGCAGCGTGCGCGAGGCCCACGGACAAATCAGTGCCACATAGAGGTGATAGCGATCCGGCTCGGCAGCAAATGCGCTGGAACCATCTGCAGTGATCCAGTGACGAAAACTGGATGTCTGGCGCACAAATCCGCCCTGTTTATCGGTGGCTTGCACCGGATGCCACTCTGCACTCCACTTACCGTTTACCAGCATCGTCTTCTCTCCTATGTGTTGATGGAGTGAGCATACAGCGCTGCTGGTTGGGTGATAATCCGGGCAAAATGGCTTTCATTGCTTCCAAATTGGAAGGAATTAGCCGGGCGGATGCTGCTGGAAATGGGCGGCGAGGAAATCGATCAGCAGCCGGGTTTTCTGCGCCAGATGACGTGCCGGCGGATAGAGCGCGAACAAGCCGAGCGGCGGCGTGGCGAACTCCTCTAATATCGAGACGATTTCACCGCGCTGCAAAGCGGGCGCGGCAATAAAACCTGGCAGCCGCGCAATGCCCAGCCCGGCAATCGCTGCCTGCAAACAGGCTTCAGTATTCGAGAAACAGAGACGACCACGAATCGGCATGCTGACGCTGTCGCCGCACGGCGTGACAAACGGCCAATGCCAGGGATCGCGGAAGTTGGTATCGCTGATGCACTGATGTGCCGCCAAATCACGCCAGTGCTGTGGCGTGCCGTGTTGCAGTAAATAACCGGAAGAGGCCGCCACGCGAATCGGCACATCGCCGAGGCGGCGTGCAATTAGGCTGCTGTCGTCGAGTTTGCCGATGCGGATCGCCATATCGAAGCCTTCATCGACGATGTTTACTGCACGATCGGAGAAATTCACGTCGAGTTCGATCTGCGGATAATGGCGCGCGAACTCCACCAGCACGCTGGCTAACACCGCAGTACCAAAGGTGCCGGGCGCGCTGATTTTCAGGCGGCCGGTCGGCGTGGTGGCGCTGTCGCGCACTGTGGCATCCAGCGTATCAAAGGCTTCCAGCAGCGTTTTTACCTGCTCGTAATAGGCGCGACCGACTTCGGTGGGCGAGAGAGCACGCGTGCTGCGTTTAAACAGCTGCACGCCAAGTTCCTGCTCCAGCCGGGAGACCAGCTTCGACGCCTGGCCACTGCTGGTGCCAAGGCGTTCAGCCGCACCGGCAAAGCTGCCGACTTCCAGCACGGCGACAAACATGCGGTCACAATCGAGTCGATCCATGGCGTTTCCTGTTAGTTCAGCGTTTTATGTTAATCGGTCGCCATGAATGGCGACCCTACGTCGTAGGGTGCGCATTAATGCGCATCGGGTCAAATCTGCTGATTACACATTCAGTGCGCTGCACCTTTTCCCACGCCGGAAAACCTGTTGAACTAGGCGCCTGCTTTCATCTGGCCGGGAGCCGTGAATGTCTTTGCTACATCTGTCGTCGCTGGCGGAGATCTCCGCCGTCGAATGGGATGCGCTGTTACCTGACGATCAACCGTTTTTACGCCATGCCTTTCTTCTGTCACTTGAAGAGAGCGGCAGCGTGCGGCCTGAAAACGGCTGGCAGTCCGATCACCTGCTGTGGCGCGAAAACGGCGTGCTGCGTGCCGCCATTCCCGGCTATCGCAAACGCCATTCGCGCGGTGAATATGTGTTTGACCATGCGTGGGCGGATGCCTGCCAGCGCGCCGGTATTCCTTACTACCCGAAATGGCTGGGCGCGATTCCGTTCAGTCCGGTGACCGGCGCACGTCTGCTGGGCGATGAAGACGCGGTGCTGAAACTGCTCAGCGCGCTACCGGATAACCTCTACGAAAACGGTTTGAGCGGCGCGCACATCAATTTCACCACGCCGTTCGCCAATCAAATCATGCAGCAGCAGCCGGATTGGCTGGAACGTCTTGGCTTGCAGTATCACTGGCACAACAAAGGCTATCGCGATTTTCAGGATTTCCTCGACACGCTGATGTCGCGCAAGCGCAAACAGCTGCGCAAAGAGCGTGAACAGGTGATGAGCAGCGGCTTTGAATTCAGCTGGTATCGCGGCGATGGGCTGCGCGAAGATCAGTGGGATTTCGTCTACACCTGTTACGCCAACACCTATGCGGTGCGCGGCCAGCGGCCGTATCTCACGCGCCACTTCTTTAGCCTGCTGGCGGAGCGCATGCCGCGTTCAATTCGCGTGGTGATTTCAACGCTGCAAGGCCAGCCAGCGGCGATGGCGTTCTGCTTAATGGATGGCAACACGCTGTATGGCCGCTATTGGGGCTGTCTGGCGGAGTTTGATCGGCTGCATTTCGAAACCTGCTTCTATCAGGGCATGGATTTCGCCATCGCGGAAGGTTTGCAGCGTTTTGATGCGGGCGCGCAGGGCGAGCACAAGCTGGTGCGCGGCTTCGAACCGCATATCACGCACTCATGGCACTATCTATGTCATCCCGGCTTGCGCGATGCGGTGGGGGATTTTCTGCTGCAGGAACGGGAAGGCGTGCGCGGCTGGGCAATTGAAGCGCGCGACGCCTTACCGTATCGGCGTGGTGATTAATCCGCGCCGACAAAACCGCCGGTCTGATGCTGCCACAGGCGCGCGTAAAGTCCGCCGTGCGCCAGCAGTTCGCGGTGGTTGCCCATCTCAACAATCTCACCTTTCTCCAGCACCACCAGACGATCCATTTTGGCGATAGTTGAAAGACGGTGCGCGATGGCAATCACCGTTTTACCCTGCATCAGTGTTTCCAGGCTCTCCTGAATCGCCGCTTCCACTTCGGAATCCAGCGCGGAGGTGGCTTCGTCCATGATCAGAATCGGTGCGTCTTTCAGCAGCACGCGCGCGATGGCGATACGCTGACGTTGACCGCCCGACAGCTTCACGCCGCGCTCGCCCACGTGCGCATCCAGACCGGTGCGGCCTTGCGGATCGGAAAGCAGCGGAATGAACTCGTCGGCGCGTGCGCGGATGATCGCCGCCTGCAGCTCCTCTTCCGTCGCATCCGGGCGACCATACAGCAGGTTTTCGCGAATCGAGCGGTGCAGCAGCGAGGTGTCTTGGGTGATCATGCCGATTTGCCCGCGCAGGCTTTCCTGCGTCACATCAGCGATGTTTTGATCGTCAATCACGATGCGACCGCTGTTGATGTCATACAGCCGCAGCAGCAAGTTCACTAATGTGGATTTACCGGCGCCGGACGGCCCAATCAACCCGATTTTCTCGCCCGGTTTGATATTGAGGTTGAGGCGATTAATTACCTGACGACTGCCGCCATAATCAAAGCGCACATCCTCAAAGCGAATCTGGCCGCGCGTCACCTGCATGTTTTTCGCGTTCGGCTGATCCTGCACGCTCAGCGGCTGCGCAATGGTGTTCAGGCCATCCTGAACCATACCGATGTTCTCGAAGATGCCGTTCACCACCCACATGATCCAGCCGGACATGTTCACCAGACGGATCACCAGGCCGGTCGCCAGCGCTATCGCGCCGACGCTGATCAGCGACTGGCTCCACAACCACAGCGCCAGGCCGGAAGTGCTGACAATCAGCAAGCCATTGAGCGTCGAGAGCGTGATATCCATGGTAGTGACCATGCGGCTGGCGTGCTGGGTTTTGTCGGTTTGCTCCTGAATCGCCTCACGCGCGTAACGTTTCTCCAGATCGTTGTGCGAGAACAGTTTGATGGTGGCGATGTTGGTGTAGCCATCGACGATGGTGCCCATCAATTTTGAGCGCGCTTCCGATGACACCACCGAACGCTGTTTAACGCGCGGCACGAAGAAGCTCAGCGACACGCTGTACGCCACAATCCAGATCACCAGCGGAATCATCAGGCGCCAGTCCGCTTCGGCGAACAGCACCAGCGAGGTCACCGCGTAAATCACCACATGCCAGATGGCATCCACCAGCTGTACCGCCGAATCACGCAGCGAGTTACCGGTTTGCATGATGCGCTGGGCAATGCGCCCGGCAAAATCGTTCTGGAAGAAGTTCAGGCTCTGGCGCAGCACGTAGTTGTGATGCTGCCAGCGGATCATGCTGGTCATGCTCGGGTTAATGCTTTGATGCACCAGCATATCGTGCGCGGCAATCACCACTGGCCGCAGAATCAGCGCCACAAAACCCATCCACAACAATATTTGCCAGTTATCGCTGAACAACGAGGCGGGCGTGGAGTGATTAACCAGATCAATGATGCGGCTGAGATAGCTGAACAGCGCCACTTCGATCAGCGCCTGCACCAGCCCGACAATCAGCAGCGCGACGAAGCTCGGCCACACCTGACGCAGATAGTAGAAGTAGAACGGCCAGACGCTGGCGGGCGGGGAATCGGTTGGCGCATCCTGGAAAATATTGATAAAACGTTCAAAACGGCGATACAACATAGAGTCACTCTTCCCGAAATGGTGAGAGTTAACAGCTTAGTGCAAGTGAAAAGGGATTACCGACATGGATTTACACATTCGCGGCCGTGAGCCGGGCGATGCCGCCGCCTACCAACGCCTTTACAGCCATCCTGACGTTTATCGCTGGACCACGCAGCTGCCGTGCCCGAGCGTGGCGACCTGGCAGAAAAAATTCGAAAAGATGGATGAGCTGGGATACATCGGCTTTGTTGCGGAGATCGATGGCGCGATGGTTGGCGAGCTCACGCTGTTTGTCGAGCAGCGCCCACGCACGCGTCACAGCATTAGTTTTGGTATCGGCGTCGATCCGGCGTTTGGCGGGCGCGGCATTGGCGAAAAGCTCATCCGCAACGCGATGGATTACGCCTTTAACTGGCTCGGCATTATGCGCATCGAGCTGGAAGTGTTCCACGATAACGAACGCGCGCTGCGTCTGTATCAAAAGCTGGGCTTCGAGCGCGAAGGCGTGAAGCGCAAAGCCTGCCTGCGCGACGGCGAGTATCACGATATCGTGCAGATGGCGCAATTACGTTAACTGTAGGGTCGCCATTCATGGCGACCCTGTCGATAACCGCACTAAACCTGCGTTACGGTCGCCATAAATGGCGACCGTACGATTGATGATAATTATTGTGATTTATCAACGTACTTCTGCATATTCTCTTTGGTCACCAGCTCGAACGGGATCCACACGTGTGAATCGACTTTCTCGCCTTTGATCAGCTTCTGCGCCACATCCACCGACGTTTTGCCCTGGCCGACCGCATCCTGGAACACTGTGACCTGAATTTTGTCCTGCGACAGCGCTTTCAGGCCATCTGGCGTGGCATCGATGCCGCCAACCAGCACCTTTTTATTGCCCTTCGCCAGCGCCATCGCCGCGCCAATCGCCATCTCATCGTTGTTAGCCGCAACGATATCAATCGCTTCATCGTTGCCCAGCCAGTTATTCATCAAATCCATGCCTTCATTGCGTGCGTAGTTGGCGGGCTGTTTCTGCACCACTTTCATGCCGGGATATTTCGCCACCACTTGCTCAACGTCTTTAGTGCGTTGCAGCGCACCGGCATCGGTCAGGTTACCTATCATGATCGCCACATTGCCTTTGTAGTTAGCCATTTTCGCCAGCGCTTCCATCTGCAAGGTGCCGGATTCACGCTCGTCGGAGCCGACAAACACCACGCCGGCCGGCAGCGATTTATCGCCCGGCGTGCGGTTAACGTAGACCAGCGGAATTTTTGCCTGCTGCGCGAGCTTGGTCAGCTGCGGCGTGCTGGCAGAATCGACCGGATCGACAATGATGGCATCCACGCCCGCGCCGATAAAACTCTGCACCTGATCGGTCTGACGTCCGACGTCACCGCGTGCATCTTCAAACTGAATATCGAGTCCGCGCGCTTTGGCTTCTTTATCAATCGACTGGCGAATAATGGTGAGGAAGTTTTGATCAAAGTAGGCCATCGACACGCCAATTTTTTCCGCCAGCGCCGAGGCTGATGTTGAGAGCAGGCCGAGCAACACAATCGCCTTGAGGGTTTTCATCGCAGACTCCAGAGTAAGCTTGTTATTAGAATGAATGTTTCATCAAGATAAAAAATGGCTCAATGAAATCATTTTCAGCCTACGAGCCCGCTACGTGGCTGACAATCAGCAAGGTTGGATTTTGCAGCCAGGCGCACACTTTGCTCTCGGGTGCGTCTTTGCTTTGTGCGCTCATAGTTGCGCTGGGAAGGATTTTCTTAGAGCTGGCGCACATTGCGGCGCAAAGGCTTGCGGATCTTTAAGGTTCTGTGCAGCGCCGCACCTCGCTTTGTGCTGGCTGCCAAATCTGGCGCTAATTAGCACCGTCGATTCCGCCATTCGCACAATGACCACACCTGAAACTGCTTCCTATAGTTGCTGAACAGGGGAAATAAAGCGGTATTCCGGTGTGTTTCATTTGAGGAATTCAGCCCATGCTAAAAGCCAATAATCGTCCACAGAGCAGCCACGTACGCGTTTGGATCCTTTGCCTGATCCTGTTTCTTTCCGTGGTGGCGTATGCCGACCGCTCGATCCTGTCGATCTCGGGATCGGCGATCAAAGATGAGTTTGGACTTTCGGCGATCCAGCTTGGCCTGATCCTCTCGGCGTTTAGCTGGGCCTACGTGATCGGCCAGATCCCCGGCGGCCTGTTTCTCGATCGCTTCGGCACCAAAAAAGTGTATGGCGTAACGCTGGCGCTGTGGTCGATCTCCACGCTGCTGATGGGCTTTGTCGGCGAGTTCTCCAGCGGGATGACCATGGCACTGACGCTGATGTTTGCGCTGCGTTTCGCGCTGGGCCTGATTGAAGCACCCAGTTTTCCCGCCAATGCGCGCGCAGTGATCATGTGGTTCCCCAGCGCCGAACGCGGCCGCGCCTCTTCACTCTTCGCCTCGGCGCAATATTTTGCCGTCGCCATCTTCTCACCGCTCTCCGGCTGGCTGGTGTCGCGCTTCGGCTGGGAATGGCCGTTCTTCGTACTGGGCGGCATTGGCGTGCTGGCGGTGTTTGTCTGGATGGGCTTTATGCGCAGCCCGCGCCATCATCCGCGTGTATCGGAAAATGAGCTGCGCTATATCGAGCAGGGCGGCGCGCTGGTTGATATCGATTCGGCGCAAACGCTAAAAGCGCGTCCGCCGTTGAGCAAAGCGATGTTCAAAAAGCTGCTCAGCAACCGCATGCTGTGGTGCGCCTACATCGGCCAATATTGCATCATCGCGCTCAGCTACTTCTTTATTACCTGGTTCCCGATTTATCTGGTGCAGGCGCGCGGCATGAACATTCTCGACGCCGGATTTGCCACCATCGCACCGGCGGTGTTTGGCTTCCTCGGCGGCATCAGCGGCGGCTATATATCCGACAAACTGCTGGCAAACGGCTGGAGTTTATCCTGGGCGCGTAAAACGCCGTACATCGTCGGCATGCTGATGGCGGCGTCGCTGGTTCTGGCGGCGGTGATCCCCAGCAACGTCGGCATTATCGCCATTATGTCGTTCGCCTTCTTCGGTAAAGGCGTGGCTGCAGGTGCCGGAACCTGGACAATTGTCAGCGATACCGCACCGAAAGAAGCGGTTGGCCTGGCGGGCGCGATCTTCAACGGCATCGGCAATATGGCGGGCTTTATCACGCCGCTGCTGTTCGGCATCATCGTCGGCTTGACCGGCAGCTACAGCATTGGGCTGGTGTTTGTCGGCGCGCACTGCGTAGTCGCTGCTTTACTGTTCCTGCTGGTGATGGGACCGATTGAACGCGTTGGCGAGGAGCAGAATTCCACAGCCTCTTATGAAAAGCCGGAGAAAGAGGGCGGCATTAAAGTGGTTTAATCATCGGATCATTATTTTTTGGAATCCCGATCTGAAATTCGTTATGATGTTAAATATTGCACTTGAGCACAGTGCGCGAGTGCAATAAATTGCCCGCCATGTTTACATCAGGTGTGGTGGCAGATGAAGGGTTCAATTCACAGTTTCAGGGACGATTGGCTGCGATTATTTTTTGTTTATGCAACACCGCATAAGCATATTCCAGTCATGATTGAGTCGGCATTGGCGCGCAAGCTCGACATCATCCATGCAGCAACTTCGCATCATGATTTACGTTCACCACCGGGTAATCGCTTTGAGGCCTTAAGACCTCCGCTACTGGGTTATTACTCAATACGGATAAATGAGCAGTATCGACTAATTTTTCAATGGGTTAATGGCGCTGCCAGAGATCTCTATCTCGACCCACACACTTATCGTAAACACCGCTAGCAGCCACTTGTGGCCAGTTGCTAACCGTTAAAGAGAAGCAAAAATGAAACAGGCGATGCGTAAACCGACCAGCGTTGGTGATGTTCTGCAGTACGAGTTCCTCGAGCCGCTAAACCTCAAAGTGAATGACCTGGCAGAGATGTTGAATGTGCACCGCAACACCGTCAGTGCATTGGTGAATAACAACCGTAAACTGACCACCGAAATGGCCTATCGGCTGGCAGCTGTTTTCGATACGTCAGTCGATTTGTGGCTGAATCTGCAGCGCCATTTGGATCTGTGGGAAGTAGAAAACGACGCCAGAACACAGGAAGAGTTGAGCCGGGTCACGCCGTTAAGTGCCTTTCTTGCGCAACGTTCAGCGGCTGTAGCCTAAAACCAGGTCGCCATGAATGGCAACCCTACGACGTAATGTGCGCATTTATGCGCACCCATCTCGCAAACCTTACCGATCGCACAAATCACTCCTGAAGATTTTTTGCTCAGCTGCCGATACCTCCTTACCACCCACTGATATTAAGGAGCGATATCGTGATAAAGCTGATTAACGTTGACGAACTGCGGCAGGGAATGTTTATCCACAAACTTGAGGTTTGGTGGGTCAAAGATAAGCGCATTCGCAACCAAATGCTGATCACTGATAAACGCCAGATCGCGATGATCCGCAATGAGGGGATCCTGCAGTTATGGATCGATCTCGACAAATCGGTTCAGGCGCCCGCTGCGCCTGCGCCGAAAAAAGATATTCCTAAAACCCCGTTTTTCCAGGAGATGGATCAGGCGCAAAGCATCTTCAATCAGGGGAAACCGCAGGTGCTGGCGATGTTTAACGAGGCGCGCATGGGGCAAGGCCTCGACCTCGATTACACCCTTGATCTGGTTGATCAAATTGCCGGTTCGATCACCCGCGAACCGACTGCGCTGCTGAGCGTGGCGCGCCTGAAGAATCACGACGATTACACTTATCTGCACTCAATGGCGGTGTGCGGCTTGATGATCTCGCTCGGCAAAAAAATGGGCCTCGATGAGCATCAGCTGCGCCGTGTTGGCATGGGCGGTTTGCTGCACGATGTGGGTAAAGCCGCGGTGCCGCTGGAGATTCTGAATAAACCCGGCAAGCTCAGCGATGAAGAGTTCACCGTGATGCGCCAGCACCCGATTGTCGGCGCGCAGATGTTGATGGAGGCCAATGCCGGTGAAGATCTGCTGGATATCGCGCTGCATCACCATGAAAAATACGACGGCAACGGTTATCCGCACGGTCTGAAAGGCGAGGAGATCTCACTGTATGCGCGCATGGCATCGGTGTGCGACGTCTATGATGCCGTCACCTCGAATCGTCCTTATCGCAAAGGCTGGACGCCTGCCGAAGCGATGCACAACATGTTGAGCTGGCGTGGCCACTTCGATAACTCGCTGCTGCACGCCTTCGTGCGCACCATCGGCATCTATCCGGTGGGATCGCTGGTGCGACTGGCTTCCGGGCGCGTGGCGCTGGTGGTGCAGGCGGGCGAAAAATCGTTGCTCAAGCCCAAAGTGCATGTGTTCTGGTCGCTGCACGCGCAACGTGAAGTGAAACCGGAAGAGCTCGATCTCGGCGACAGCTTCTGCACCGACAGCATCACCGGCGCGGAAGACAGCGGCTTGTGGCAGAACATCGATCTGAACCGCATCTGGGCGTTAGAAAGCGCTTAATTCTTCACCATTTTTATACTTTATTTACGCCCGCTTCCCGCCTTTTTACCTCTTCTTTATGCCGCGCCGCGCATGCTTGCAGCACTACCAAAATCCTCTGGAGGTTGCTGTGAGCGTGGGCGTGATAGCCGGCATCGTGCTGGTGTTTGTTCTTCTGGGCTACCTGATTTATGCCCTGCTTAATGCGGAGGCATTCTGATGGCTGCGAATGCATTCATGCTAATTGCGGTATTTCTGCTGGTACTGATGGTGCTGGCACAACCGCTGGGACGTTATCTCGCCCTGTTTGTGGCTGACAAGCCGCTGCTGCCGCGTACCGAACGCGCGCTGTGGCGACTGGCCGGAGCCGACGGCGATGCCATGCGCTGGCCGCACTATTTATTGGCGATTCTGCTGTTTAACGCGCTGGGTTTTGCCTTGCTGCTGCTGATGTTGATGACGCAGGCCGCGCTGCCGCTGAACCCGCAGCATCTACCTAATCTGAGCTGGGATCTGGCGCTTAATACCGCCATCAGCTTCGTCACCAACACCAACTGGCAATCCTACGCCGGGGAAAGCACGCTGAGCTATTTCAGTCAGATGGCGGGCCTCACGGTGCAGAACTTCCTGTCGGCGGCGACCGGCATCGCCGTGGCGTTTGCGCTGATTCGTGGTTTTGCCAACCGTTCGCTGGCGACGCTCGGCAACGCGTGGCGCGATCTGACGCGCATTACCGTTTACGTGCTGCTGCCAATCAGCCTGCTGATGGCGCTGTTCTTCGTCAGCCAGGGCAGCATTCAAACTTTCGAACCTTACCATGCGCTCACCACGCTGGAAGGCGCGCAGCAGACGCTGCCGCTCGGTCCGGTGGCGTCGCAGGAAGCGATCAAAATGCTCGGCACCAACGGCGGCGGTTTCTTCAACGTCAACTCGGCGCATCCGTTCGAAAATCCGACGGCGCTGACCAACTTCGTGCAGATGCTGAGCATCTTCCTGATCCCGGCGGCGCTCTGTTTCACCTTTGGCCAGCATCTGGGCGATCGTCGTCAGGGCCACATGCTGCTGTGGGCGATGACCATCATGTTCGTGCTGGCGGTGATCACCGTGATGTGGGCCGAACTGCGCGGGAATCCGCACTTCCTCGCGCTCGGGGCGGACAGCGCCATCAACATGGAAGGCAAAGAGACGCGCTTCGGCATTCTCAACTCCAGCTTGTTTGCGGTGATCACCACGGCGGCATCGTGTGGTGCGGTCAACGCCATGCATGACTCTTTCACCGCGCTCGGCGGCATGGTGCCGATGTGGTTGATGCAGCTGGGTGAAGTGGTGTTTGGCGGCGTCGGTGCTGGCCTGTACGGCATGCTGCTGTTCGTGCTGCTCGGTGTGTTTATTGCCGGGTTGATGATCGGTCGCACACCGGAATACATGGGCAAAAAAATCGACGTGTGGGAGATGAAGATGACCGCGCTGGCGATTTTGGTGACGCCAACACTGGTGCTGCTCGGCACCGCGCTGGCGATGATGACCGACGCTGGTCGCGCCGGCATGGCCAATCCCGGCATTCATGGCTTCAGCGAAGTGCTGTATGCGGTGTCATCGGCATCTAACAACAACGGCAGCGCCTTTGCCGGATTGAGCGCCAACACGCCGTTCTGGAACCTGCTGCTTGGCTTCTGCATGTTGGTGGGCCGCTTCGGCATCATCATTCCGGTGCTGGCGATTGCCGGTTCGCTGGCAGCGAAGAAAATTCAGCCGGTGGGCAACGGTACGCTGCCAACGCACGGCCCGCTGTTTATCGCGCTGCTGATTGGCACCGTCTTGCTGGTGGGCGCATTGACGTTCATCCCCGCGCTGGCATTAGGCCCGGTCGCGGAACATCTGCAACTTATTCAGGGATAACGGAATCATGAGTCGTCAACAACTGGCGCTGTTTGATGCGGCGCTAACCCGCGTTGCCATGCTGGATGCGCTGAAAAAACTCGATCCGCGCGTGCAGTTCCGCAATCCGGTGATGTTTTTGGTGTGGATCGGCAGCGTGCTGACTTCGGTATTGGCGGTGGGCATGGCCAGTGGCACGCTCAGCGGCAACGCGGGCTTTACCGCCGGCGTCGCCATCTGGCTGTGGTTTACCGTGCTGTTCGCCAACTTCGCCGAAGCGCTAGCAGAAGGGCGCAGCAAGGCGCAGGCCAACAGCCTGAAAGGCATCAGCAAAACCAGCGATGCCAAAAAACTGGCCGAAGCGCGCTACGGCGCAACGTGGCACAGCGTGGCGGCCGATACGCTGCGCAAAGGCGATGTGGTGCTGGTGGAAGCCGGTGACATCATTCCGTGTGACGGCGAAGTGCTGGAGGGCGGCGCATCGGTGGATGAGAGCGCCATTACCGGTGAATCCGCGCCGGTGATCCGTGAATCGGGCGGTGATTTCTCCTCAGTGACAGGCGGTACGCGCATTCTTTCCGACTGGCTGGTGATTCAGTGCAGCGTCAATCCGGGTGAAACCTTCCTCGATCGCATGATTGCGATGGTGGAAGGCGCGAAACGCCGCAAAACGCCGAACGAAGTGGCGCTGACCATTTTGCTGGTGTCGCTGACGATTGTGTTCCTGCTGGCGACCGTCACGCTGTGGCCGTTCTCGGCGTATGGCGGCACGCCGGTCAGCATCACGGTGCTGGTGGCGCTGCTGGTATGTTTGATTCCTACCACCATCGGCGGCTTGCTGTCGGCCATCGGTGTGGCGGGCATGAGCCGCATGCTGGGCGCGAACGTGATTGCTACCAGCGGCCGTGCGGTGGAAGCGGCAGGCGACGTCGATGTGCTGATGCTGGATAAAACCGGCACCATCACGCTCGGCAACCGTCAGGCGACACAGTTCCTGCCTGCGCCGGGCGTCAGCGAACAGCAACTGGCTGATGCGGCGCAATTGGCGTCGCTGGCCGATGAAACGCCAGAAGGGCGCAGCATCGTGGTGCTGGCGAAGCAGAAATTTAATCTGCGTGAACGCGATCTGAGCAGCATGGGCGCGAGCTTTATTCCGTTCTCGGCGCAAACGCGTATGAGCGGCGTCAACGTGCAGGATCGCCTGATCCGTAAAGGCGCGGTCGATGCGGTTCGTCGTCACATTGAAGCCAATCATGGCCGTTTCCCGCTGGAAGTGAATGCCGCCGTGGAAGAGGTGGCGCGTGCTGGCGGCACGCCGTTGGTGGTATCGGAAGGCGCGCAGGTGCTGGGCGTGGTGGCGCTGAAAGATATCGTTAAAGGCGGCATCAAAGAGCGCTTTGCCGAGCTGCGCAAGATGGGCATTAAAACGGTGATGATCACCGGCGATAACCCGTTAACGGCCGCGGCGATTGCGGCGGAAGCGGGCGTCGATGATTTCCTGTCGGAAGCGACGCCGGAAGCCAAGCTGGCGCTGATTCGTCAGTATCAGGCCGAAGGGCGTTTAGTGGCGATGACCGGCGACGGCACCAACGATGCCCCAGCGCTGGCGCAGGCTGACGTGGCGGTGGCGATGAACTCCGGTACTCAGGCGGCGAAAGAGGCCGGCAACATGGTCGATCTCGATTCGAATCCGACCAAGCTGCTGGAAGTAGTGCACATCGGTAAACAGATGCTGATGACGCGCGGTTCACTCACCACCTTTAGTATCGCCAACGACGTGGCGAAGTATTTCGCCATTATTCCAGCTGCGTTTGCCGCCACCTATCCGCAGCTCAATATGCTCAACGTGATGGGGCTGCATTCGCCGAACTCGGCGATTCTGTCAGCGGTAATTTTTAACGCGCTGGTGATTGTGTTCCTGATTCCGCTGGCGCTGAAAGGCGTGAGTTATCGCCCGCTGAGCGCGGCGGCGCTGCTGCGTCGCAACCTGTGGATTTACGGTGCGGGCGGATTAGTGGTGCCGTTTATTGGTATTAAAGCCATCGACCTGCTGCTGACGCTGCTTGGTCTGGCTTAAGGAGAAGAGAAATGAGTCAGTTACGTCCGGCTATTGTATTGTTAATAGTGCTTACGCTGCTCACCGGCGCGGTCTATCCGCTGCTCACTACCGGTTTGGCGCAATGGTGGTTCCCATCACAGGCCAACGGTTCGCTGATTGAGCAAGATGGTGCGGTACGCGGCTCCGAGCAGATCGGCCAGGCATTTAATCAGCCGGGTCACTTTTGGGGCCGACCTTCCGCGACCGGCGATGCGCCTTATAATGCGCTGGCCTCGAGCGGCAGCAATCTGGCAGGCAGCAATCCAGCACTGGACAAAGCGGTGGCGGAACGCGTCGCCGCGCTGCGTGCGGCTAATCCGCAAGCACCCAAAGCGGTGCCGGTGGAGTTAGTGACGGCGTCGGCGAGCGGATTAGATCCGGACATTTCGCCAGAAGCCGCGTTGTGGCAGGCACCGCGCATCGCCGCCGCGCGCAACATGGCGTTAAAGGATGTTGAGGCGCTGATTGTGCGCCACACCGAGCGCCCGCTGTTGCCGTTTGTCGGCGAAGAGACGGTAAACGTGCTGCGCCTCAATCTGGCGCTGGATGATTTGCAATAAACCGTAGGGTCGCCATTAATGGCGACCGTTTTCAATGGACGATCGATGAACGACGAAATTGCCCGCCCCGATCCCGATGCGCTGCTGCTAAACCACAGCGACAGCCATCGCGGTAAGCTGAAAATCTACTTCGGCGCCTGCGCGGGCGTGGGAAAAACCTTCGCCATGCTGCAGGAGGCGCAGCGCCTGCGCGCGCAAGGTCTCGACGTGCTCGCCGGCGTGGTGGAAACCCACGACCGCGCAGAGACCGCCGCGCTGCTCAACGGGCTGGCGCTGTTACCCCGTCGTGCCACCGGGCGTTCACGTCATGCTGAATTCGATCTCGATGCGGCATTAGCGCGTCATCCGGCGGTGATCCTGATGGATGAACTGGCGCACACCAATGTGCAGGGTTCGCGTCATCCCAAGCGCTGGCAGGACATTGAAGAGCTGCTCGAAGCGGGCATCGACGTCATCACCACCGTTAACGTGCAGCATCTGGAAAGCCTGAATGATGTGGTCGGCGGCGTCACCGGCATTCAGGTGCGTGAAACCGTGCCCGATCCCTTCTTCGATAGCGCCGACGAAGTGGTGCTGGTGGATCTGCCGCCGGACGATCTGCGTCAGCGGCTGAAAGAGGGCAAAGTCTACGTCGGCGACCGCGCCGAACGCGCCATCGAAAATTTCTTCCGTAAAGGCAATCTGTTCGCACTGCGCGAGCTGGCGCTGCGTCGCACCGCCGATCGCGTTGATGATCAGATGCGCGCCTGGCGTGACCAGCAAGGCCGCGACAAAGTGTGGCACACGCGTGACGCCATTCTGCTGTGCATCGGTGATGATACCGGCAGCGAAAAGCTGGTGCGCACCGCCGCACGTTTAGCGGCGCGGCTCGGCAGCGAATGGCACGCGGTGTATGTCGAAACGCCGCGCCTTAATCGATTGCCGGAAGCTCGGCGGCGCGCCATTTTGCGCACGCTGCAGCTGGCGCAGGAACTTGGCGCGGAAACCGCCACGCTCTCCGATCCCGATGAAGCGCGCGCGGTGCTGCGCTACGCGCGCGAGCACAATCTCGGCAAAATCGTGACCGGTCGTCAGCCGCAACGGCGCTGGCGGCGCGACAGCTTTGCCCAGCGGCTCGGTGAACTCGGCCCGGATCTCGATTTGCTGGTGGTGGCGCTGGATGAACCGGTGCGCGATGCGCCGCATCCGCTTAGCGGCCAGCGCGCCAGCAGCGAAAAATGGCGGCTCTATCTGCGCGGCTGTTTGATGGCGCTGCTGCTGTGCATTTTGGTCACCGGCGTTGGACGCTGGCTGCTGGTTGAGTTTGATCCCGCCAACAGCGTGATGATTTATCTGCTGGCGGTGGTGCTGGTGGCGCTGCGCTATGGCCGCTGGCCGTCGGTGTTCGCCACGGTGATCAACATCATCGCCTTCGACCTGTTCTTTGTCGCGCCTACCGGCACCGTTGCGGTGTCGGATTTGCAGTATCTGGTGACCTTCGCGGTGATGCTGGCGGTGGGGGTGATTGTCGGGAATCTGACCGCTGGCGTGCGCTATCAGGCCAAAGTGGCGCGCTATCGAGAACAGCGCGCGCGGCATCTGTATGAGATGGCGAAAGCGCTCGGCAGCGACCTGACGCCGCAGGATATCGCCAGCACCAGCCAGCGCATCATCGATGTCACCTTGCAGGCGCGCAGTTTGCTGCTGCTGCCGGATGAACAGGGCGAGCTGCAAACCGTGGGCGATACGGCGATTGGTACGCCGCCGGATCTGGCCATCGCTAAATGGAGTTACAGCAAAGGCCAACCGGCGGGCGCGGGCACCGATACCTTGCCTGCGGTGCCGTACCAGATTCTGCCGCTGAAAAGTGGCAATCACTGTCGCGGCTTGCTGGTGGTAGAACCGGAAAACCTGCGCCAGCTGATGATTCCCGAACAGCAGCGTTTACTGGAAACCTTCACCGTGCTGATCGCCAACGCCCTGGAACGCATGGCGCTGTCGCACAGTGAAGCCGCATCGCGGCTGGCCGCCGAGCGCGAGCAGCTGCGCAATGCGCTGCTGTCAGCGCTATCGCACGACCTGCGTACGCCGCTGACGGTGCTGTTTGGTCAGGCGGAGATGCTGATGCTCGATCTGGCCAGTGAAGAGTCGAAGTATGTCGGCCAGGCCAATCAGATTCGCGAACAGACGCTGAGCACCATCCGGCTGGTGAGCAATATGCTGGATATGGCGCGCATTCAATCTGGTGGACTCAATCTGCGCGAAGAGTGGGTGGCGCTGGATGAGGTGATTGGCGGCGCGCTGAGCAGCATGGGCCCGTCGCTGAAGGGTCATGAATTTATGCTCGATTTGCCCGAGATGGTGTTGATCAAAGGCGACAGCGCCATGCTGGAACGGGTGTTTACCAATCTGATCGAAAACAGCCTGAAATACGCCGGCAACGCGGCGCAGCACGGTATTCGGGCGTGGCGCGATCGCGATCGGCTGGAGATCGCGGTGTGGGATAGCGGTCCCGGCATCGCGCCGGAGAACCTCACGCGTATTTTTGACAAGTTTGCGCGCGGCGATAAAGAGTCAGCGGTGCCGGGCGTCGGATTGGGCTTGGCGATCGGTAAAACCATTATCGAATCCCATCGCGGGCGCATCTGGGCGGAGAATCGGCCGGAAGGCGGCGCGGTGTTCCGTTTGTCATTGCCGCTGCCCGTCGCACCGGAAATTTCTGAAGAAGGGCTGAAATAACTTCACATAAGTTCGGTTATACTCGCCCACTTGTCTGTTGATTAATGGGAACTTATGGAACGTTTTATCGAAAACCTGATGTATTCATCGCGCTGGCTGCTGGCTCCGGTTTACATGGGACTTTCGTTGGGCCTGCTGGCGCTGACCATCAAATTCTTCCAGGAAATTTTTCACCTGTTGCCGCATGTCTTTACCATCGCGGAGAACGATTTGATTCTGTTGCTGCTGTCGCTGGTGGATATGACGCTGGTCGGCGGTTTGCTGGTGATGGTGATGCTCTCGGGTTACGAGAACTTTGTCTCCAAGCTGGATATTGATGAGCACAGAGAGAAGCTGAGCTGGCTCGGTAAAATGGACTCCGGCTCGTTGAAAAACAAAGTGGCGGCCTCGATTGTGGCGATTTCATCGATTCACCTGCTGCGTATCTTTATGGACGCGCGCAACATCGAGAATGAAAAGCTGATGTGGTACGTGATTATCCACCTGACGTTTGTGCTGTCGGCCTTTGTGATGGGCTGGCTGGATAATATGTCGAAGGGGGATAAGAAAGCGGTGAAGATGTGATGAATCCAGGTCGCCATAAATGGCGACCCTACAAAACCATCGCGTAGGGTCGTCATTTATGGCGACCTTTTCATTTCCGCTACCGCGTCGGCGGCTGCGCTCCCGCTAACTTCGGCATCACTTCCCGAATCATGGCGAAAAACTTCTGTAACCGCGCCGGATAATAGCTCGCCCACGGATAAGTCAGCCACACCGGCAGCGGCGGCGCTTGCCACTCCGGCAGCAGCTGAATCAAATCGCCTTTCGCCAAATCCTCCTGTACCACCCACGACGACACCACCGCCGCGCCCATGCCCGCAATGGCCGCTTTGCGCACCGCGTACAAACTGTCGCTGGCGAGGCGCGGCGCAATCGCCAGATTCAGCGGCCGACCATCGCTAATACGCTGCAAGGCAATTTCGTTGCGATAAAAGCTGGTCAGCGCCAGCCACGGCAGATTGGTGAGCTGCGAAACCTCTTCAACCGGCGGATGCGCGGCCAGCAGCGACGGTGCCGCCACCACAAAGCGCGGCACTTCCGCCAGTAACACCGCCACGATTGACGCATCGCTGGGCGCACCGACCTGAATCGCGCAGTCGATGTTTTCGCTGATGAAGTCTGGCGTGCGGTCATTCAGCGTCCACTCCACGTTTAAGCGTGGATAGCGATGCAGATAATCAATCAGCGGTTCAATCAGCTGATCCTGACCAAACGCATGCGGCGCCCGTACGCGCAGCGTGCCAATCGGGTCGTCGCTGGCGCCGGTGAGATCATCCTCCAGCGCGTGCCAGGTCGCCACCAGCTGACGCGCCTGCGCATAACAGCGCTCGCCATCGTCGGTAAGTTTCAGCGCATGCGTGGTGCGCATAATCAGTTTGAGACCGAGCCGCTGCTCGAGCGCTTGCAGGCGACGGCTGATGGTGGGCTGCGTGGTGCCGAGTTGGGTGGCTGCGGCTGAGAGCGATCCGCTCTCGACGATGCGGATAAAGGTCTGCATCAGTTCGATGCGATCCAGGCTGGAGATGTTGTTCATACGCACCACGCATAACAGTTCTGTGTTTGAGCAGTCTACCGCGTATGGCGGCGACGCGCTTTAATAAGCGCACATTCACGGGGGAATCCACTATGTCAGCCATCTCAACGTCAGCCATGCCAGCTGAAAAACTGCCCGCGCCGCTGGTCTTCACGCTCGCGGCCGGTGCCGGACTCAGCGTCGCATCGATTTATTACAGCCAGCCGATGCTGGATATCATCAGCAAACAGTTCAACGTCGGGATCGGCAGCGTCGGCATGGTGCCGATGTTGACGCAAGCCGGTTACGCGCTGGGGATTCTGCTGCTGGCCCCGCTCGGCGACCGTCACGATCGTCGCACCATTATTCTGATTAAAGGCTTGTTGCTGGTTGCTGCGCTGCTGCTGTGTGGCTTCTCGGGTGGATTGAATGCCTTACTGATCGCCAGCTTCGTCACCGGTTTAACCGCCACCGTGGCGCAGGACATCGTGCCAGCGTCAGCGGCGTTAGCGCCGGAGCGCAGCCGAGGCAAAACCGTCGGCACGGTGATGACGGGATTGCTGGTGGGGATTTTGCTGTCACGCGTGGTGAGCGGCGTAGTGGCGGAGTATTTCGGCTGGCGCACCATGTACATGATTGCGGCGGCCGCGGTGTTGCTGATTAGCGTTGCGCTGTGGCGCGTGCTGCCGCGCTTTACGCCGGGTACCTCGGTGAGCTATCCGCGTCTGCTGCTGTCGCTGGCGCATTTGTGGCAGCACCACCAAACGCTGCGCCGTGCCGCGCTGGCGCAAGGTTTGTTGTCGGTGGGCTTTAGCGCCTTCTGGTCAACGCTGGCGTTGATGCTGAGTCAAAACTTCCATCTGGACAGCGCCGTCGCCGGGGCATTCGGTCTTGCGGGTGCCGCTGGCGCTCTAGCCGCGCCGTTAGCCGGTAGCGTGGCGGATCGCATCGGTCCAGCGCGTGTTACGCAGTACGGTGCCACGCTGGTGATGGTGTCATTTGCGCTGATGTTCTTATTGCCGCTGTTGCCGATGCCAGCTCAGTTGGGTCTGATTATCATCAGCACCATCGGTTTTGATTTGGGTGTGCAGGCCACGCTGGTGGCGCATCAGACGCTGGTTTACAGCCTGGCGCCGGAAGCACGCAGCCGCCTTAACGCCTTGATGTTTACCGTGGTGTTTATCGGCATGGCAACCGGTGCGGCGCTGGGAAGCCTGGCGCTGGCACATTGGGGCTGGACCGGCGTGGTGGCACTCTCAACTTTGGCCGCTGCGCTTGCTTTGATGATTCGCCTCGCCAGCCGTCATCTGAAAAACTGATCGCCTAACATGTGCCAGGCTTAAGGGAGAATGTTATTTAAAAACGGAGCGTTATGAACTTCCTGGCCTGGACCGCCGCTACCGGCGGTCTGCTACTTCTTATGTCACTGGCTTCCGGGTGGATTCACCGTGGGCCAGTGACCTCATTCGGTCTCTACCTGTTCGCGGGCATCCTGTGTGGTCCGTGGATGCTCAATCTGCTGCAAGTCGACATCATCGGTCACGCCAATCTCGCCGCGCATCTCACCGAAATCGCCATGGCGGCCTCGCTGTTTATCACCGGGCTAAAACTGCGCTTGCCGCTCAATGCGCATGCCTGGCGGATTGGCGTCAGGCTGGCGTTTCCGGCGATGCTGCTTACCGTCGGCGGCATGACGCTGCTGGTGCACTGGATCACTGGCTTTGACTGGGCAATGTCGCTGGCGTTTGGTGCCATTGTTGCGCCGACCGATCCGGTGCTCGCCAGCCTGATTTCCGTGAATGATGCGCGTGACGACGACGCCCTGCGCGTGGCGCTCTCCAGCGAAGCGGGCATGAACGACGGTTCCGCGCTGCCGCTGCTGATGCTGGCGATTTTGCTGTTGCAGCCGGGCGAATTGAGCACCGCTGCGCTGGGCGAATGGTTTGCCAAAGATGCGCTGTGGGCGATTGGCGGCGGACTGGGAATCGGCTTTGCGCTGGGTTGGCTGATTGGTCAGCTGGCGACGCATTTACGTACCGCCAATCAGGATGTGGCACCCAACGATCTGTTCGCACTGGCGCTGATTGCGTTGAGCTATGCTGCCGCGCAGTCGGTTGATGCGTCGGGCTTCCTCGCCACCTTTGCGGCGGGCGTCGGGTTACGTCGCGCGGAATTGCGTGTGGTGAAGCACTATCCGCAAGATGAGATGTCTGAAGAGGAGCGTTTCTTACCAGCAGAAGCGCGCGTGAATACCGGTCAGCGCATGGCGCAGGGCAGCAGCGGCATGGTGAAATCAGTGGGTTTGGTGATCGGCGATGCGCTCTCCTTTGGTGATACTATCGAGCGTTTGCTGGCGGCGGGCATGATGGTGGTGCTGGGCATTACGCTGGCGCAGCACTGGAATCTCACTGGCATCGGACTCGCGCTGCTGCTGTTTGTGGTGGTGCGTCCGCTGGCGGTGTGGATCACTACGTGGCGCTGCGATATTCCGCTGATGCGACGTTTGCTGATTGGCTGGTTGGGTATTCGCGGCATCGGCAGTATCAATTATATTGCCTATGCATGGGTGCACGGCATGCGTGGACCGCAGGCGGAGCAGATGGTGGATATGGCGCTGACGTTAGTGGTATGCAGCATTGTGTTGCACGGCATCACGGTCACGCCGTTGTTGAACTGGCGTGCTGCCCGTCAGGCCGCACGCGCCGAACAAAACGAAAACTGATTTATTGGAAATTATTGGAGCCTATTATGAAAGCGTTATTACTCGCCCTCGTTGGGCTGTCGCTGTCGGCCGGTGCCTTGGCTGCCGACGGTGACAATAATCAGGAAGAGAATGTTTATGCCAGCCAGCTGTGTCATCTGGTGAGCAGTGAAAAGAAGACCAGCGATTTAGATGGCTACACGGAGAAGCTGAAGTCACAACTCGCGGCCAGCCAGTCTTCGTCGTCTATGCAGCAGCCTGAATTTAATGAAGAAATCGCGCAGGAAGTGATTAGCGCGTGGCTGGAGTTGGGCGAGGATGAGCGCGGCAAACTGCGTCATGACCAATCGCAATGTGAACAAACGGTAATGACGCAGTTCCAGCAACAGGACTGATTGTCTTTATCGCAAGAATACGCGCCTTTTTAGGCGCGTTTTTTTATGGCTTTTTTGTACGATTTACGTACATAATCGCCAACGTCGAAATCAGACATGCGTCACATAATGAGATTCAGCTGTTGAAGCTGGCATTTTTTGCATACTGGCACTGGGCAAGATGATTACACGTCGTCACTTTTTGTTGGCTACTGGAGCAACCGTTCTCTCGATGACCACGGGCAAACTCTTTGCTCGCGATGACGTCATTCCGCTGTGGCCCGACGATCCGCCCGGCGGCGGCGGCCCTTCAGGCTTGCTCAAAGTCGATCGCCACGGCTCCTGGACCAATATCGTTTCACCCGCGATTCAACGTTTCCGCCCGGAAAATCCCAACGGCGAAGCGGTGATTGTGGCGGCGGGCGGCGGCTATCGTTTTATCGGCATGGGCCGCGAAGCCTGGCCGGTGGCGCGCTGGCTGAATGGCAGCGGCTATACCGTGTATGTGCTTAGCTACCGTTTACCGGGTGAAAAGTGGCAGGCGGGCAATCTGGCGCCGCTGCAGGATGCACAACGCGCCATTCGTCTGGTGCGTTCGATGGAGCGCAAAGTGCATGTGCTGGGCTTCTCCGCCGGTGGACATCTGCTTGGCATGGCGGCGGCGCGTCCAGATTTCGAATCCTATCCGGCGCAGGATCCGCTGGACCAGATCAGGCCAAATGTGGATAGCGTTGGGCTGATCTATCCAGTGATCACCCTTGAAGCGCCGTATCAGCGTACTAACACACATCTGATGATGGTGGGCCAAAACGCCACGCCAACCCAGGAAGCCAACTGGTCAGTGCAAAACTACGTGACGCGCCAATATCCGCCGACCTTCCTCGCGCAGGCCGAGGACGATCACACCTCCAATCCCCACAATACGGAAATGATGCGTGACGCTTGTCGCCGCATGCGCGTGCCGGTTGAGCTGATTGAGCTCAGCAGCGGCGGGCATGGATTTGGTCTCGGCAAAGCGGGCACGCCTGCCGCGTTGTGGGATCAGGCGTATGTGCGTTGGTTGGATAATCAGGGTTAAAGCAGGTTGGGTTGGTGTGTATTAGGAAGGTCGCCATAAATGGCGACCCTACAGGATCGGGGTAGGGTCGCCATTCATGGCGACCTGGTTCACGTCAAATTAAAATTCGCGTCTGGCTGCAACGGTTCCGGCAGCGGCGTATCACCATTCATCGCTTTCAAATTGCGTTCGATATTGACGCACAGCGCATCAAGCGGCAGATGATTTGGTGCGGTGCCAAACGGATGTTCCAGCTCCTCCGCCAGCGCTTCCAGCGACAAAAAGGTGTAGGAGATAAACATCGACACCAGCGGCGTCATCAGGTGCAAATCCGCCACCAGCGCAAACGGCAGCAGCGTACAGAACAGGTAAACCGTGCGATGCAGAATCAGGCTGTAGGCGAATGGAATCGGCGTGCTGGCGATGCGATCGCAACCGCCCAGAATCGCCGACAGCTGATTAAGATTTTCATCAATGCTCTGCCAGACAATATCCGACACCAACCCTTCATCGCGACGCTGCGCCAGCCATACACTCAAACACAATAAAATCTGCGACGTCGGCATCGGATGATGCAGCACTTTGCTGTGCCAGTTGGCCGGCAGCAAACGCTGTAAATCGGCCTGCACATCAGTTTTACGCAGGCGATGTTTCAGGCACCAGCAGAACGCCAGCAGTAAGCCGGTAAATTCCCGCACCTGTTCTTCACTCACGCCACGAATGCTTTTGATCTGCCGCAGCAGTGAGCGCTGGGTGATATGCAGGCTGCCCCACAAGGTGCGAGCTTCGATAAAACGCGCATAGCTGGCGTTATTACGAAAGCCGAGGAAGATGGCGATCGACACACCAACCAAACTAAAAGGCGCGGTGGTGAGGTGGATGCCGAAAGTGGAGTACCACGGATAGCCAAAGATGGCGATCAGCGACATCAGCAGGTTGAGCGACAGGCGGAACACGATGTTGCTGAGCACCGATCCATGCCAGTCAAACAGCCGGAGAAACCAGTGTTGATGAGGACGTACGATCATTTTGCGATGGTGTATTTTTTAGATTTTGTAGCGACAGGTTACGCCGGTCAGTGATCTTGAACAACGCTAAATCCCAGTCTTTTTAAGGCAGATTACGCAGTGAAAATGCCATTTTATTTATTTAAATCAATCTTCTAAAAACACTTTGAACAAGTTGTAAAATTCTTTGCGTTATCTCTTCCAGCTCGCCTTCTCTAAAGTTCATTCCAGCAGCACAACACACAAATTCAAAACCACTTTAGAGGAACACATCATGTCTAAATTCGACCTGCTTGACCCACAGAACTCCACGCTGATCTTCATCGACCACCAGCCGCAGATGTCTTTCGGCGTTGCGAATATCGATCGCCAGCAGCTCAAAAATAACACCGTCGCTCTGGCGAAGACCGGCAAAATTTTCGACGTGCCGGTGATTTACACCTCGGTTGAGACGGAAAGCTTCAGCGGCTACATCTGGCCTGAACTGCTGGCGGTCCATCC
This sequence comes from Pantoea sp. YR525, assembly GCF_900116775.1. Classification (NCBI taxonomy): domain Bacteria; kingdom Pseudomonadati; phylum Pseudomonadota; class Gammaproteobacteria; order Enterobacterales; family Erwiniaceae; genus Pantoea; species Pantoea sp. YR525. The sequence continues at coordinate 41,561 of NZ_FPBU01000016.1, read as the reverse complement.
CGAAGCCAAGCCGATTGAGCGCACCTCAATGAATTCATGGGAAGACGCGAAGTTCGTTGAAGCGGTAGAGAAAACCGGTCGTAAAAAGCTGATTATCTCTGCGCTGTGGACTGAAGTGTGCCTGACGTTCCCGGCGTTGATGGCGCTGAAAGAGGGCTATGAAGTCTATGTGGTGACTGATACGTCCGGTGGCACCAGCGTCGATGCGCACGAACGTTCTATCCAGCGCATGGTGCAGGCTGGCGCGGTGCCGGTGACCTGGCAGCAAGTGCTGCTCGAGTATCAGCGCGACTGGTCACGCAAAGAGACCTACGATGCGGTGATGGATCTGGTGCGTGAACACAGCGGCGCTTACGGCATGGGCGTCGATTACGCTTACACCATGGTGCACAAAGCGCCGCAGCGCAGCGCCTGAATCACGTCGGGCGCGGCAGGCTGATTTTCAGCGCATCGATAAACAGCCGCAGCGCCATGGATTGATGTCGGTTGGGCGGGAACCACAGCGCAATCCCCGCCGATTGCACCCGCCAATCGGCCAGCAGCTCCACCAGCTGGCCGCTGCGCATTTCTTTCTCCACATACAGCGACGGCACATAAGCAATGCCCAAACCGGCGAGAGCGGCCTGCGCCATCAGCGCGTTGCTGTCTAACGTCAGCGTACCTGGTACGTCAATCTCATGCTTTTCGCCCGCCTGCGCATATTCCCACTGATAACGTTTACCGCTCGGCAAGCGCTGGCGAATACACTGTTGTTGCAGCAGATCGCGCGGATGAAGAATCGATGCGTTTCTTGCCAGATAAGCGGGCGCGGCGACGGTCAAAAACGTCAGCGGGCCGCCAAGCGGAACGGCTACCATATCTTGCGGCACATCCTCAATCAGCCGAATGCCGGCATCAAAACCGGCGGCGGTGATATCCACCAACGTACCTTGCGCGGCGAAATCGAGCTGAATATCGGGATAGCGCGCGCTAAAGTCCGCCACTACGTGATCCAGCAACAAACCGATCGAGGCATCGCTGGCGCTGATGCGCAACGTGCCGTAATGCTGATGACGGCTGGCGGAGATGTCGTGTAGCACATCATCCATCTGGTTCAGCAGCGGCGAAAGCCGATCCAGCAGTTGCTGCCCGGCATCGGTGAGCGACACGCTGCGCGTGGTGCGTTGAAACAGCTGTACGCCCAGATTGTGCTCCAGCGTTTTCACCAGATGGCTGAGCGACGAGCGCTTTAAGCCGAGCATTTCAGCGGTACGGCGAAAGCTGCGCTGCTCGCCCAGCATTTTGATGGCCTGCAGTTCGTGCCAGGAAGGACGTCTCATTGGTGGTTTTTCCTCACCGGGTCATGTGCGATTAGGTGGATTATCTCCACCAGTAAAGCGATCTACCATCAGGTTTTCAATATGAGGAGCACAACATGAAAACCTGGTTAATTACCGGTGCCAGCAGCGGGCTGGGCCGATTGATGAGTGAACGTTTACTGGCGCGCGGTTATCGCGTATTGGCAACGGTGCGACGTGAACAGGTGATGGCCGATCTGCAGCAAACCTACGGTGAACGGCTGCAGGTTATTGCGCTGGATTTGGCGCACACCGCCAGCATCGCGCCCGCGATTAAACGTGCTTTTGCTGCCGTCGATCGCATTGATGTGGTGGTGAGCAACGCGGCTTACGGCCTGTTCGGCGCGGCAGAGGAGTTGAGCGATGCGCAGATTGAACGCCAGATCGTCACCAATCTCACCGGTTCAATCCAGCTGATTCGCGCGGTGATCCCTTTCCTGCGCCAGCAGGGCGGCGGGCGCATTGCGCAGGTTTCTTCGGAAGGCGGCCAGGTCGCGTATCCCAACTTCAGCCTGTATCACGCCACGAAATGGGGCATTGAAGGGTTTGTCGAAGCGGTGCGCCAGGAAGTCGCCAGCTTCGGTATTGATTTCCTGCTGGTGGAGCCCGGCCCGACCGCAACCAATTTTGGTGCGGGTCTGGACGTGGCAGATGCGCTGGAGGTTTATCGCGATAACGCCGCAGGCCAGCTGCGCCAGGCGATTTTCTCGGGCGATTTCACCATTGCCGGCGATGCCGGGAAGTGCGTCACGGCGATGATCGCCACGCTGGATCAGCCCAGCATGCCGCTGCGATTAGCGCTCGGCAGCACGGCGTATCAGAATATCGAAACGGCGCTGGAAAGCCGGCTGGCAGAACTGCGCGGGCAACGGGATGTGGCGTTTGGCGCGGATGTGTAATCGTATAATCTAAAACATCACGCGAGCTTCATGCAGAATCGTGTGGCACAAAAAAGCCGGGAGTACCGGCTTTTTCGTTCAATCATCTGTAAGTTGTTCTGGCGTGCATTCGTAAAGCTCAGCGAGCTTGGCAAGATTGAAATCACGTGGTTTTTCGCTTTTTTCCATCGCGGATACAGACGCTTGCGTGATGCCCAACGCTTCAGCAACCTGCTTTTGAGTCAGTTTACGATAAATACGCCATGCGGCGTGAAGCGTGACACCCTTATTAATGGTGATGTTTACTACATCACCAGGAATTAAGGCGTCGTCATTAATACCGGCCTCGTAAGGGACTGACTGCCATAATTCAGCCAAATCAGAATGTTGAGTCAGTTTTTCGAACAACTCGATTGGGACAATGGCCGCTTTGCGGTTACCAGCACTGTCAGTGATGAATTCGATCATAGGATTTATGTTCCAGTATTCAACGTTATCAGTTTATTAGAAGCGTGATGAGAATCTGTGAATTATGGCAGCAAATCTCTACCTTGATTATTTGTAGGTTCCGCTGGTTCGTCTCATTACTTGCTGAATAGCGATGATTTTCGGTTCCTCGCCTTTGTGATAGTCGAACAAAACGCGATAATTTCCCCATCTAAGCCGGTAGTCAGCCTGACCATTTTTTAGAGACTTAACATCCAGATTGGGCGGAACAAGCGGAAACTTTTTTAACTCATTCACTTGCTCATTCAGCTTCTTCCTTTCGTTAGCGTCTGCAATGGCTCGCATCTGCTTCAGAGCAGCTTTACGCCAATGTAGCTCTGGCATTCCCTTACCTCACATGTTGCGAACACTCCTCACTGGATTTAATGATTATAGATATAGTTATCTATATCGGAAAGACATATAGGTGTTTTGTGGGTGTTAAATCTATATTTTCAGTGATCAGCAATAGCTTCGATTCACTGAGTGAACTGCCAGCGGTGTTTAAACATCAGCAGAGTGCGGGGGGGACGGCGAGATTACGGTGGGGTGGTAAAACGAAAGCCTGTTTCCATAGAGGATTCAGGCTTTTAAAAGATCAGTAATAATCGCCGTGGCGGTAATCCCATGAAGGGAAAATCTCGGACAGCAGCGCCATAATTTTATCCACATCCAACCCTTTACGAATCAGCACCGGGCATGGCGTGATTTTGCGCTCGCCATTTTGCTGTGGAATCAGACGACCTTCGCTATCCACCATCGATACCATAACGCCTTGTTCATAGCGCACTTTATTGGCATCGTTAGGCTGAATGGATTTCACGTAAGCATTGGCTTCGATAATTAAATCGGCGCGGGCTTCAATGCGCTCGCCAATACCTTCGACCAAACCGCGATTTCCCTGGCCAGATGGATTTGCTGAGCTGGCAAAGGAGAATTTTCCGTGAGTATCCCACAATGCTTTTGCGATATTTTCGCCTGGCTTGCCGAATTTAATCACGAAGCAGCTGGTTTGACGGCCATCCATCATCAGCTCTTTTGAACCATCATCGGGAATACGCGACAGCGCATCATCGCGCCACGGTAAAATACAGCCCAGCAGAATATCTTCATCCCAGTGACGCTGATAAAGCTGGTCGATTTCTGGTGTGAGTTGCGCCAGCGAACGCAGCTGTTCCAGCGAGCCGCACAGCACCACGCCCGGCTTGTTGCGCTTGCGCTGCTTGGCTTCGAACTTACGCTCCAGGCCGGCTTTATCGGAAGTCATGATGATGTAGCCCACTTTGGTTGGGCTAACGATCATGCCGCCATCTTGCGCCAGAATATCGATGGCTTCTGATTGTAATCCGCCATTCCAGGTTATTTGCTTACCGCTCATGGATTTACCCTGTCTGCAATAAAATGGATATACAGGAATATTACCTGCAATGAATTTAAGGGTTTGGTAAATTAACCCGATACTTCATCAGGATTAATTATATTTTAGAGATGTCTGTTGCGATAATAGTACTAAAATTATCGCTAATGCAATGGGTGAAAATAACGATGAAATTAATAGGGGTAATAATAAATAACGCCTGAGAATTGTAGTGTTATTTACTTAATGGCGCTGAAAAGCGTATTCAGCGCCAACAGTAATCAGAACAGGATGGCGTGCACAGTTGCACGCAGCGCAATACCGAGCACAATGCCGGGCACGGCAAAGCGGAACAGGCGCGGGAATCGGCTCGACAGGCCAAGGTAAATTCCGATGCCGGGTAGATCGAAGGTTTGAATCAGTAATCCGGCCGACGCGTTGATATTGTGCGCGCTGTATAAACCTTTCTCCACCAATCCCGCCACCACGCCGTAATAGGCGGTGCCGCCCGCCAGACATTTGGTCAACGCCGGAAGAATATAGACTTCGGAAATATTCAGCTTATCCAGCAGCGGCGACACCAGACGCGTCAGCATTTCAATCCCGTCCGCTTCCTTCAAAATACCGACCACCGATAACGAGATGATCAACATCGGCAACGAACCCAGCGCCAGACGAATCGCATCGGAGCCGGCGCTATTAATGATGCCAATCAGCCCCATTTTAGTTTCGCTGCTGGTGACGGCTTCATCTTCATTTAACAGCGCCGCATCGGAGAGTTTACGGCCAAACAGGTGATAGGTCGTCGCCGCCGCTAATACGCCGCCGCAGATCGAAATAATCAGCGCCGTGCTCCAGTGTAATCCCGCCGGAATCAGCGGATAAAAGGTGCTGGCCTGGCCCATGGCAAACAGCATCGCCAGCGTGGCCGCCATATGACGATCGGAGGTGCCGCGCTTTTCCATAATAGCCAGCGCCGCCAGCGGTGCTGCAAAGCTGACGAAATTAAGCTGAATCATGGCAAAAAATGCCAGCCCGGTAATACCGAAGGGTTTTAATAACGGCGTGGCATGACGGACGACAAAATCTAGTAGACCTTTGACCTCCAGATATTTCATGATGAATAACATCACCACCATAATCGGAATCAACGTGTAGAGCGCCACGTCTACCGAGGCTTTGCCTGCGGACATAATGATATCGATAATATTCATGCCCGCTTCCGACCTTTTTTCACACCCTTCTCCCCGTAAAAAATTTTTAAACTGGCAATGCCTTTAAATTTTAAGTGCGCATTAATGCGCACCTACGTTGTAGGGTCGCCATTAATGGCTACCGCCAGCAAAGAAATAAATCTTATCCTGTGCATGCATTATTGAGTAGTGAAGAAAATGGAATGTAAATTGCAGCCATAAAAAAACCAGCCATGAATTAATGGCTGGTTTTTCATTTCCGACAGGAAATATTAACGCATCGTCACAAACTCTTCCGCCGCCGTTGGGTGAATCGCTACGGTGTTATCGAAGTCTTTCTTGGTTGCGCCCATTTTCAGCGCCACCGCGAAGCCTTGCAGCATCTCATCCATACCGTTGCCGATACCGTGAATGCCGACAATCTTCTCTTCCGGGCCAACGCACACCAGCTTCATGCGGCACGGCTGGCGATGCTGGGTCACGGCGGTGTACATCGCGGTGAAGGAGGATTTGTACACTTTCACCTGATCGTCACCGTACTGTTCGCGCGCCTGCGGTTCGGTCAGGCCCACGGTACCAATCGGCGGATGGCTGAACACTACGGTCGGCACGTTGCTGTAATCCAGATGCTCGTCCGGCTTGTTGTTGAACAGACGCTCGGAAAGACGACGACCTGCGGCAACGGCTACTGGCGTCAGTTCCACCGCGCCGGTGTTATCGCCCACTGCATAGATGCCTTTGACATTGGTGTTCTGGAATTTGTCGACGTTGATGTAGCCTTTGTCGTTCAGCGCCACGCCGGTTACCGCCAGATTGAGGTTATCGGTCGCCGGTTCACGGCCAATCGCCCACACCAGGCAATCCACAGTTTGTTCGTGGCCGCTTTCGAGTTGCAGCGTCAGGCTGCCGTCGGCATTTTTGATCACGGCTTTCGGAATCGATTCGGTGTGCAGCATTGGGCCTTCGGCTTGCATCACTTCTACCAACGTATCGACGATCAGCGGATCGAAGCTGCGCAGCGGCGCATGTTTACGCACGAACAGATGCGTTTCCGCGCCCAGCGCATTGACCACGCCCGCCAGTTCCACCGCGATGTAACCCGCGCCCACTACCGCCACGCGTTTTGGCAGCGCATCGAGCTCGAAGAAACCGTCAGAGTCGATACCGTATTCCGCGCCCGGCACGTTGGGATGGCTTGGGCGTCCGCCGGTGGCGATCAGAATATGATCGGCAGTAATGGTTTCACCGTTCACTTCCACGGTATTAGCATCGATAAAGCGCGCGAAGCCTTTGATCACTTCAACCTTGTTTTTACCCAGCACGTTGTCATATGAGCTGTGAATGCGGTCGATGTAGGCGCTGCGGTTTTTCACCAGAATTGACCAGTCAAACCGGTTTACCGTGGTGTCGAAGCCATAATCCGGCCCATAAAGATGAATAGCTTCAGCGATTTGCGCCGCATGCCACATGACCTTTTTCGGTACGCAGCCGACGTTGACACAGGTGCCGCCCAGCTCTTTGGCTTCAATCAGCGCGCACTTCTGGCCATGCATCGCTGCACGGTTAATCGAGGCGATACCGCCGCTGCCGCCGCCGATGGCGAGGTAGTCAAAATGTCTGGTCATCCGTTATGTCCATCTGTTGGAAGAAAATTGGCATAGAGTTTAACGCTATGACGATTATTGACGCAAAGATTGCACCTATGATTGTAATAGCATTGATTTTTATGTCCGATTACAGGGAAGCATAGCATGCAACTGACATTCCTCGGCACCGGCGGCGGTGCGCCCAGCCTGCAACGTAACGTCACCGCGATAGCGCTAACGCTGTCAAAACGCGGCGATACCTGGCTGTTTGACTGTGGCGAGGCGACGCAGCATCAATACATGCGTTCTGCGCTAAAGCCGGGCAAGCTGGAAAAAATCTTTATCACCCATCTGCACGGCGACCACATCTTTGGGCTGCCGGGCTTGCTTACCAGCCGCTCGATGGCCGGTATCCCCGAACCGATGACTATTTACGGACCAAAAGGTATTCGTCAGTTTATCGAGACGGCGCTCAGTTTGAGCGGCTCGTACACCTCTTATCCGCTGGAAATTGTCGAGATTGAAGCCGGTTTGGTGCTGGATGACGGCGAAGTGCGCGTGACGGCCTGGCCGATGAATCATGTGATTGAATGTTATGGCTATCGCATCGAACAACACGATAAACCGGGCTTCCTCGATGCGCCGCGTCTGAAAGCAGAAGGCGTACCGCGCGGACCGTGGTATCAGGATTTGAAAGCCGGTAAGCGCATCCAGCTGGAAGATGGCCGTGAGATCAATGGCGCCGATTATCTTGGCCCGGCAACCAAAGGCAAAGTGCTGGCGATATTTGGTGATACCGCGCCAACCGAAGTGGCGCTGCAGCTGGCCGCGAATGCCGATGTGATGGTGCACGAAACCACGCTGGAGGCGGCGCTGGCGGAGAAAGCCAATGGACGCGGCCACTCAACCACCATTCAGGCCGCCGAAGTGGCGAAACAGTCGGGGGCGAAGCGCATGATCGCTACGCATTTCAGTTCGCGCTATTTGTCTAAGGATCGGGAGAAACTGCTGGCGGAGTGCCAGTCGGTGTTTACAGCGACCGAGCTGGCACATGATTTTGCAGTGTTCGAGGTTTAGTGCTGCAGCGCCGGATAGGTGAAAAACAGCATATGCGTCATGTTGAACAGGAAATGGATGCCGGTGGCGACCCACAGGCGTCCGCTCCATTGCCATGCGAGGCCGTAAATCAGCCCGGCGAAGGTGGCAAACACCATCAGCAGCGGCCCGCCGGGAAAATGCGACACGCCAAACAGCAGCGAAGTCAGTAACAACGCGGCAACGGGGCCGCCTTTCTGGCGCAGGCGCTGTTGCAGATAGCCACGAAAGAATGCCTCTTCCGCCAGTGATACGAAGAACAGGTTCGCCAGCATAAAACTGCCCAACCACTCCGGCCAATGTGGTTCAACGGCCAGGCCACCCAACTTAACCGCGATATACAGCAGCAGCGGAATCGCCGCCAGCAGCGCCAGCCACAAGATTTTGAGTCGCGGCGGCGCGGATTTAGTGCGGAACAGCTGCGGCAAGCAGATGAGCAACACAAACGGAATCAGCGCTTTATCGAAGTTATACGAGAAGCTAAAGGGCAGGCTGAGCGGCCCGGCTTGCACATCTTCCACCTGACGCGGATTTTTGAAACCGGGGAAAAAGTGCACAAACAGGCCGATAGCGATGGCAACCAGCGCGGCTTCGCTCATCAGCTGAATCCAGCGCGCGTTGTTTTCCACGCGAATCCAGGCGATGACGGCAATCGCGCCGAGCAGCACCATCGCTGGCCAATCCAGCACATCCTCGAACAGCCCCAAAATAGTGGCGAGCGTGAGCAGCAGTACTGAAAAACGTTTGGCGGGCGACAGCACAGCAAGTGCGCCAGCCAGAATGATCCACATGATAATTGTCCTGATAGGCTGGCGACGTAGTAAGCGAACTTACTCTGGCACGATCTGCGTGACGCTGAAGTGACCGGTTCCGGCGGGTACCAGCTTCTGATGCAGCCAAGGCAGCAGCTCTTCCATCTGCGCTTTCAGCTTCCACGGCGGGTTAATCACGATCATGCCGGAGGCCGTCATGCCGCGCTGATCGCTGTCCGGACGTACCGCCAGCTCAATCTGCAGGATGTTGCGGATATTGGTGGCCTGCAAATCTTTAACCATGTGCTTGATCTGCTGACGCATCACCACCGGATACCACAGCGCAAATACGCCGGTGGCGAAACGCTTGTGACCTTCCTGAATGCCTTTCACCACATCCTGATAATCGCTTTTCATCTCATACGGCGGATCGATCAGAATCAGGCCGCGACGGCTCAGCGGCGGCAGCTTGGCTTTCAGCTGCTGGTAGCCATCGCCACGCGCCACGCGCGCACGGGAATCTTTGCTGAACTCGGTGCGCAGCAGCGGATAATCGCTGGAGTGCAGCTCGGTCAGCTCCATTTTGTCCTCTTCACGCAGCAGGAAGCGGGCAATCAACGGCGAACCCGGATAATACTTTAAGGTGCCGTGCGGATTGAGATTACGCACCGCCGAGAGATACGGCTTGAGCAACTCCGGCACATCCGGCTGCTGCCAGATGCGGCCAATGCCTTCCAGATATTCACCGGTACGCTCGGCGTGCTCTCCGCTCAGCAGGTAACGTCCGGCACCGGCGTGGGTATCCAGATAGAGGAAAGGTTTTTCCTTCTCCATCAGGGCGGTGAGGATCAGGCTTTCAACGGTGTGTTTCAGCACGTCGGCATGGTTGCCGGCATGAAAACTGTGGCGATAACTCAGCATAAAGAAAGGGGGTCCGCGGTTGGATCAAAGGGAGTCAAAACATCGTGTGTGGCGCGATTATAGCCGCGCTGCATAAAAATTGCTGACGTTTTGGCAGGCGCTTAAGTTTTGCGCCAATGCGTCGCTATAGCCGGTTGCGACTTGTCTGGTATCAGTGAAAATTCCTAAGGAAAATTCGGTACTCGAATTTTATCCTCAGATTAAGTAAGTTAGTCTGCGCTAAACCAAGCGGTCACAAGCCAAATGCCAGAGAGTCTGGCAGGAAACTTTCCGGTTAAGGCCGTATAATTTTTTGCTTAAAGCATCTCTAACAATTCCTGGTGAAAATAATGAAAAAAATGACTGGTATCGCGGTGGCAAGCCTGTTGGCACTGACAGGCTGCGCGAAACAACAACCCGTTCATAGTTTAGTCACACCGCCGATGGCGGAAGAGCAGCCTGCAGCGCAAAATGCGCCAGAGCAGCAGGGTTCACCGTTTGTTGCTTCTGCGCCGGCACAAGCTGAAAGCGCATCTTTCAGCGACGACCGCGCGAGCAATATTCAGCAGTGTCGTAAAGAGTTGGATGCGATGCGTCTTTATAGCCAGGCTTCCTATGAAAGCTATCAAGCGGAATTCCAGAAAATCGGTGCACAGACCAATAAATATCTGCAAATTAAAGATTCCATTGGCTCTGATATCAATGATCTGGTGATGCCGCGTTATCAATTCCAGATCCGTGAATTGTGCTTCCGTATTAAGACTCGCCTTTCTCAGCTGATTATTCGTCAGGCTGGTTGAGTTAATAAAAGCAGCTCCAATTTATTATTTTTAACAGCGCAATGTGATTGCGCTGTGGTCGGGCTTCATCTTTATCTCAGTGATAAAGATGAAGCCTTTTGTTTACTTATTGTCGCGCCGGGAGGCCGTGATGACACCCCGTTATCTGTCTCGGATACTTGTAATGACTGTATCGCTGTTGCCTGCTTTAGCCTGCGCGGCTTCTGATGATGAGATGCTGCGCGCTTTTGGCGAGGCTTCTCACGCAAAACCTTTTATTCCGGCCGAAACGTCGAAACCACAGCCAACATCACAACCAAAAAGTACTACTAAATCAACGGACCAAGCGGAATTGACACGCTTACGTGCGCGCATCAATCAGCTGGAGAAGCAGCAGGCTGAATCTAAGCGTGATAAGTCGCAAGAGGCGCTGAAACGTCAACAGGCTGAGAGCCAGAAAAAGCTGGCTGCGCTGGAAGCTGAAAATCAACAGCAGGCGCAAAACCTCGCCAAAGTCACGCAAGAACTGAAGGCGGCTCAACAGCAAGCGGCTGATGCAGCCCAGCGCAGCGTCCCGCAGCAATCGATCAGTGATAAGCAACTGGCTGCGTTACAGGCTGAGAAACAGCAGTTGGTAGAGGAAGTAAGTACACTTAAGCAGGCGCTGAAGGATGCACAACAGCAAAGCAGGGCATTAAGTGACATGCAAAAGAATGCTGAAGCTTTAAAGGTGCAACAAATCGAAAGCGCCAAAAAGCTTGCTACGCTGGATGCTGAGAAAAAACAGCAAACCCAGGATGCGGCCCAGTTGAGTAAACAGCTGAATGAGGCGCAGGAAGCAGTAAAACGCAGCCAGGAACAGCTTAAAAAGCAGCATGCCGCAGATGCGGAGTTATTGAACCAACAACTGCGTGAAGCACACGATGCCGCCAAACGCAGTGAAGATGCTTTGAAGCAGCAGCAGGCAAAAAATATTGCCACATTGACTGCCGAGCTCGATAACGCAAAAAAGCACTCGACCATCGCGTTACCCGAGACACTTCCCAAAAGTGACGCTGATCGCGATGGTTACACCTTAGGTCAATTCATTGCCAGTAATGCAGTGGTGCAGTTGCAGATGGTGAAGGATGTGGGCCTCAATTTCAGCCTTGATCAGTTGATCGCGGGGTTAACCACGCAACTGAAAACCGGCACGTCAGCCATGCGCAGTGAAGAGATGTCGCAGCGTTATGCAACGATGCAAGAATCGATCAATAAAGGCATGGGCAAGCTGATTGAGAAAGGCTATGCGCAACTCGATAAGCAGGTTGAGAAGCGTAAAACGCTGCGCGCAGAAAATGGCGTGCGCTGGTTTGCGGTGAAGCCAGCGAAAGCGAAACTGATCCCCGAGCAGCAGGTTGAAGTGAGCGTCAAAGTCAGCACGCTGGGCGGCAAAGTGATTAATGATTTTGCAGATGACAAAGTGCCATTTGATAGCAATCTGCCGCCGCTGCTCTATGACGGGATGTCTCTCACCGGTAAAGGCGGTGCCGTGGAGGGCTGGGCGCTGGCGAAAGATATCTTCGAACGCGAGCCGTTGCCGCCGTGGGTGGCGCCTTACGATGTAATTCACTACCAACTCGCGATTAAATAATCTTCAGCCCGCCTTCTGGCGGGCTTTTCTTCGTTGGTCCAGGCTTAGTGGCATTGATTTTCATGCCATCAAGCCGCATGTTAGTAAAATGCGTCGCGCGAAAGTTCGCGCCACTACTTCATCATGAAAGGACTGCGCTTATGACCAATCCGTTACTCACGCCTTTTTCGCTGCCTCCGTTTTCTGCCATCAAACCTGAACATGTGGTTCCTGCGGTTACCGAAGCGCTAAATGACTGCCGCGCAGCGGTGGAACGCGTTGTGGCACAAGGCGCGCCTTATACCTGGGAAAATTTGGTGCAGCCGCTGGCTGAAGTCGACGATCGCTTAGGTCGCCTGTTCTCGCCGGTCAGCCATTTGAACTCGGTAAAGAACAGCCCAGAACTGCGTGAAGCTTACGAGCAAACGCTGCCGCTGCTGTCTGAATACAGCACCTGGGTTGGCCAGAATGAAGGTTTGTATCAGGCGTATCGCAACCTGAAAGAGGGCGATAGCTACGCGGCGCTGGATACCGCGCAGAAGAAAGCGGTGGATAACAGCCTGCGTGATTTCGAGCTGTCCGGTATCGGCCTCGATAAAGAGAAGCAGAAGCGCTACGGAGAAATCGCGGCGCGTCTTTCTGAACTGGGTTCGACCTATAGCAACAACGTGCTCGACGCCACCATGGGCTGGAGCAAGCTGGTGACTGATGGAGCGGAACTGGCGGGCATGCCGGAAAGTGCGCTGGCCGCCGCCAAAGCACAGGCCGAAGCCAAAGAGCAACAAGGCTGGCTGCTGACGCTGGATATCCCAAGCTATCTGCCGGTTATGACTTACTGCGACAACGCCGCACTGCGTGAAGAGCTGTATCGCGCGTATTCAACGCGTGCTTCCGAACAGGGCCCGAATGCTGGCAAATGGGACAACGGTCCTGTAATGGCGGAAGAGCTGGCGCTACGCCATGAACTGGCACAGCTGCTGGGCTTCGACTCTTACGCTGACAAATCGCTGGCGACCAAAATGGCGGAAAATCCGGCGCAGGTCATCGATTTCCTGACCGATCTGGCGAAACGCGCTCGTCCACAAGGTGAGAAAGAGCTGGCTCAGCTGCGCGCCTTCGCGAAGAAAGAGCACGGCGTCGACGAGATGAATCCGTGGGATCTGACGTATTACGGCGAGAAACAGAAACAGCATCTCTACACCATCAGCGATGAGCAGCTGCGTCCTTACTTCCCGGAAGCGCGCGCGGTGAGCGGCTTGTTCGAGGTGGTTAAACGCATTTACGGCATCACCGCCCAAGAGCGCAAAGACGTCGATGTTTACCATCCAGACGTGCGCTTCTTCGACCTGTTCGACGAAAGCGGCGAACTGCGCGGCAGTTTCTATCTCGATCTCTATGCGCGCGAACACAAGCGTGGCGGCGCGTGGATGGACGATTGCGTCGGCCAGATGCGTAAAGCCGACGGCAGCCTGCAGAAGCCGGTGGCCTATCTCACCTGTAACTTTAATCGTCCGCTGCAGGGCAAACCGGCGCTGTTCACGCACGATGAAGTGATCACGCTGTTCCATGAATTCGGTCACGGTCTGCACCATATGCTGACGCGCATCGAAACGCCGGGCGTATCCGGTATCAGCGGTGTGCCGTGGGATGCCGTTGAGCTGCCAAGCCAGTTTATGGAAAACTGGTGCTGGGAGCCGGAAGCGCTGGCGTTTATCTCCGGGCACTACGAAACCGGTGAGCCGTTACCGAAAGAACTGCTGGATAAAATGCTGGCGGCGAAAAACTATCAGGCGGCGCTGTTTATCTTGCGTCAGCTGGAGTTCGGCCTGTTCGATTTCCGTCTGCATACCGAGTTCGATCCTGCGCAAGGCGCGCGTATCCTCGAAACCCTGCGTGAAGTGAAGAAGCAGGTTGCCGTGGTGCCAAGCCCGGAATGGGGCCGTTTCCCGCACGCTTTCAGCCACGTGTTTGCTGGCGGTTATGCGGCGGGTTATTACAGCTATCTGTGGGCCGACGTGCTGGCTGCCGATGCCTATTCGCGCTTCGAAGAAGAGGGCATTTTCAACCGTCAGACCGGTCAGTCGTTCCTCGATAACATCCTGACGCGTGGCGGTTCCGAAGAGCCAATGGAGCTGTTCAAACGCTTCCGTGGCCGTGAGCCGCAGCTCGATGCGATGCTGGAACACTACGGAATTCAGGGATAAGCCGGCTTGTGAAAATTGGTTTAATCGATGAAACAGGCGCCGGAGACGGCGCCTTATTACATTTAGCCGAGCGCTGGGGTTTGCAGCAGGACGATCAGGCAACGATGGCGCTGGTGTTAACCGCTGAGCATCTTGAGCTGCGTAAGCTGGATGAGCCGAAACTCGGCGGCATCTTCGTTGATTTCGTTTCGGGCGCGATGGCGCATCGGCGCAAGTTTGGCGGCGGTCGCGGCGAAGCGGTGGCGAAAGCGGTCGGCATCAAAAGCGGTTATCTGCCAGACGTGGTTGATGCGACGGCCGGTTTGGGGCGCGATGCGTTTGTGCTGGCGGCGCTGGGCTGTCGCGTCCGCATGCTGGAGCGTCATCCGGTGGTCGCGGCCTTGCTGGACGATGGTTTGCGTCGCGGCTATCAGGATGCGGAAATTGGCGGCTGGCTGCGCGATCGGCTTACGCTGCTACACGTCGTTAGCCAGCAAGCGCTGAGCGATATCACGCCCGCGCCGGATGTGGTCTATCTCGATCCGATGTATCCACATCGCCAGAAAAGCGCGATGGTGAAGAAAGAGATGCGCGTGTTTCAGTCGTTGGTCGGTGCGGATGACGATGCGGATGCATTGCTGGAACCGGCGCGCCGGCTGGCGAAAAAGCGCATTGTGGTGAAGCGTCCGGATTATGCGCCGCCGTTAGCGGGCGTGGTGACGCAGGATGCAGTGGTGACCAAAAGCCATCGTTTTGATATTTATCCGCCGCTGGGGTAGATCGTGCGGCTATGAGAAAGGTCGCCATGAATGGCGACCCTACGGGGTTACTCTTCGTCTTCGTCGCGCAGCGGAACAATTAACATGTCGATATGCACGGTGTTAATCAACTGGCGCGCCGATGACATCAGCTTGCTCCAGAAGTCCTGATGGTGACCACACACCACCAAATCCACATCATATTTCTTAATCGCATCCACCAGCACCTGGCCAAGATCGCCGCTGCCGCTCAGGGTTTCACTGATCGGATAGCCGGCATTGATCGACAGCTCTTTCAGCGCGGTGTGCGTCTCTTCAGAAATCCGCTTCTGCATGTCGCCCAGATTGACGTCAATCAGCCCGGTATACAGGTCTGAATAGTTCACATCAACGTGGATCAGCGAGATTTTTGCATCATAAGGACGGGCCAGCGAAACGGCTTTATCAACCAGCAACTGGCTTTCCGGGGAAAGGTCTACTGCAATCAGGATGTGTTTATAAGCCATGATAAAACTCCTTTCTCAAGATTCGGGGCAATCTTCCTGCTTTCACGGTAGGCGATTCCTTTGCGCGAGACGGCGATGAAGCGCCACCAACCAATTTTTCAGCCTTGCAGGCGGTTTTTATTATGTCCTGAGTATAGCCAGAGTTGTTAACAAATGCTGCAAGCGAAAGTTCGCATGTGAGGAAGATCAAGCGTTATCGGCTTTTTCACTCGCCCTGAACGAAAATCATCGCTGGAAAAAAATTGAACAGATCTCCTACACTGAAAATAAGTGCCACTGCCGTATGAGTCGCGCACTCAGGTTCGCATAACAACAATGCAATCGACATCATTCAGTGGCTGGTTTATTTCCCGTGCGGCGTCTACAGCAATTCCCCGCTGCGTTCGACGTCGTTGTGGCTCCAGCCGGGAGGGGAACATGATCAGCACTATCGCGCTTTTTTGGGCTCTGTGTGTGGTTTGTCTGGTGAATATGGCGCGCTATTTCTCTTCTTTGCGCTCACTTTTGGCCGTTTTGCGCGGTTGCGATCCGCTGTTATATCAATATGTGGATGGCGCGGGTTTCTTCACGTCGCACGGGCAGCCGAGTAAGCAGGTGCGGCTGGTGCGCTATATCTGGGAGAAGCGCTATCACGATCATCATGACGACGAGTTCATTCGCCGCTGTGAGCGGGTGCGCGGGCAGTTTGTACTGACCAGCGGGCTCTGTTTTTTGGTGGTGGTGAGTTTAATTGCGATGGCGATTTGGCAATGAAAAACGGCAATGAAAAAGGGCGACATCGCTGTCGCCCTGGAATATTTCTGCGCTTTGCTTAGATCAGTTTCAGTGCAATCCAGTAGAGCGCACCTGACAGCAAAATACACACCGGCAGGGTGAAGACCCATGCCATAGCGATATTTTTGATGGTGCGGCTCTGCAAGCCACCGCCATCAACCAGCATGGTACCGGCCACAGACGATGACAGAATGTGCGTGGTTGAAACTGGCATACCGGTGTAACTGGCCACGCCAATCGATACTGCGGCTGTTACCTGCGCCGACATACCTTGCGCATAAGTCATGCCCTTCTTACCGATTTTTTCACCAATGGTGGTGGCAACACGACGCCAGCCAATCATGGTACCGATGCCCAGCGCCAGCGCCACAGCAACAATAATCCAGATCGGAGCGTACTCAACGGTGCCCAGCAAATCGCTTTTCAGCTTGTTGAGGAAGCGCTTATCTTCCGCGCTGGTTTCCGGCAGCTTGGCTACTTTATCCACGGTATCGGAAACGCATAGCAGCAGACGACGCATCTGGCTGCGTTGATCAACCGTCAGCTGATCGTAGCTCTGCAGATTGTTCAGCAGCAGTTGCGCACGATCGATGGCCTGCAACGCACGGCTGCTGTCACAATGGAACTCCTGCGGACCGCCAAGCGATTCATCTGGCGTTGGTACCACAGGCGGCGCCAGCTGCATCATGTGCGTCAGCGATTCGTTGTGCTGCTGATAATACTGCTCCAGATGATTGACTGCGTCACGGGTGCGGGTGATGTCATAACCTGACGCATTCAGGTTCACCACAAATCCCGCCGGAGCAACGCCGATCAGCACCAGCATAATCAGGCCGATGCCTTTCTGACCATCGTTAGCGCCGTGTGAGTAGCTCACGCCAATCGCGGAAACGATCAGGGCAATGCGCGTCCAGAACGGTGGCTTTTTCTTACCATCAATCTTTTCACGGTCAGCAGGCGTCATGTGGATGCGTGAACGTTTGGTGGTTCCGCTCCAGTAGCGACGCAGGATAAAGATCAGACCGCCTGCAATCACCAGACCTACAATCGGTGAAAGAATCAGGGACATGAAGATATTGATGACTTTCGGCAGGTTGAGCGCGTCAACCACCGAGGTGCCGGTCATCAGGGCGTTGGTGAGACCAATACCGATGATAGCGCCAATCAATGTGTGAGAACTGGAGGCGGGCAAACCCAAATACCAGGTGCCGAGGTTCCAGATAATCGCGGCCAGCAGCATGGAGAAGACCATGGCGAGACCGTGGGCCGAACCGACATTCAACAGTAAATCGGTCGGAAGCATGTGAACGATGGCGTACGCCACGCTCAATCCACCAAGCAAAACACCTAAGAAGTTGAAAACACCCGCCATGACAACCGCCAGTTGCGCCCGCATCGCACGGGTATAAATGACAGTCGCGACCGCGTTAGCAGTGTCGTGAAAACCGTTGATTGCTTCGTAAAACAATACAAACAGCAGAGCAAGAATCAGTAACAGGCTGGTACTGAGGTCGAGACCAGCAAACAGATGTAGCATAAACGTTACGCCATTTTGGGAGGACATGAACGCGGCGCATTATCTGCGACAACGTGCGCGATATGAAAGAAAAATATAGCTCTTTATTGTCTTAAAATTGTAATGCAGCGTATAGATTTAGCTGAAAACGGCTAAAAATTAGTGAGTTACATTATGACACATTTACGGCATTTTTTTGAAGCTGGCGCTAAAAGCCGCAAATCCCTACAATCAGCGCCTTTCGGGCAAGGCGGATAAAAGCAGTGGAAAAGTTTGACGTTATCATTATTGGTGCAGGCGCAGCCGGCATGTTCTGCGCCGCGCAGGCGGGACAATTGGGTCGTCGCGTATTGCTGCTGGATAACGGCAAAAAAGCCGGTCGCAAAATTTTGATGTCGGGCGGCGGTCGCTGCAACTTCACCAATATGCACACCGAACCGGCGGCCTACCTGTCGCACAATCCGCATTTCTGCAAATCGGCGCTGGCGCGTTACAACCAGTGGGATTTCATCGATCTGGTCAATCGTCACGGCATTGCGTATCACGAGAAAACGCTGGGGCAATTATTCTGCGATGACTCCGCGCAACAGATTGTCGATCTGCTGTTGAAAGAGTGTGATGCCGGTCAGGTGACGTTGCGCCTGCGCAGTGAAGTGCTGAGCGTCGAGCGCGACGACAGCGGCTATACCTTACAGCTGAACGGTACTTCGGTGCAGGCCGAAAAACTGGTGATCGCCAGCGGCGGGCTCTCGATGCCGGGCCTCGGCGCCACGCCGTTTGGCTACAAAGTGGCGGAACAGTTCGGCCTGAAAGTGTTCCCCACGCGCGCGGCATTGGTGCCGTTCACCCTGCATAAACCACTGCTGGAACAGCTCAACACGCTGTCGGGCGTGGCGCTTCCCACCACCATCACCGCGCAGGATGGCACCTTATTTAAAGAGGCGATGCTGTTTACCCATCGCGGCTTATCGGGCCCTGCGGTGCTGCAAATCTCCAGCTACTGGCAGCCAGGTGAATTCGTCACCATTGATTTGTCACCCGCCACCTCGCTGGATGATTTCGTCAATGTGCAGCGCGAGGCGCATCCCAACCTCAGCCTGAAAAACAGCCTGGCGAAGATTCTGCCAAAACGTTTGGTTGAGGTGCTGCAGGAGCTGAAGCAGATTCCTGACGTCACGCTGAAGCAGCTGAACAGCAAGCAGCAGGGCGAGCTGGTTAATACGCTTCATCAGTGGCGCGTACAGCCGAACGGTACCGAAGGCTATCGCACCGCCGAAGTGACGCTGGGCGGCGTTGACACCACCCAGCTGTCATCAAAAACCATGGAAGCGCGCGGTGTGCCGGGATTGTTCTTTATCGGCGAAGTGGTGGATGTTACCGGCTGGCTGGGCGGTTACAACTTCCAGTGGGCGTGGAGTTCAGCCTGGGCGTGCGCGCAGGCGCTTTAGAAGGCAATCTGTACACCCAGTTGTGTCTGCCAGTTGCTGGCACCTTCCTGACTAAGGCGATGTTGCCACTTAAGCTGGCTATTAAGCTGAACATTCTCAGTCAGTTGCCAGCCAACGTCGCCGCTAAATTGCAGGTGCTTACCGCCTCGGCCAGTACGCAGATTATCTTTATCTACCGCAACATTGCCCGCATGGCCGCTGTACTGCATATAGCGTGTTTCAAGGCCAAATTTCAGGCTATCTGTCGGGCTGAAGTCATATTTCATCCCGCCAGAGAACTGCAGCTGTTTTTGCTGCGAATAACCAATATGTAGATTGTCGTTGTCATGGATATCCTTGATGCGTGCCCATTGCATGGTGGTGCCCAACATCGGCGTGAAAGCATGTGAACCTTCTTGCCATCGCCAGCCAATATCCACACCTATATTGGCGCTGCGGGCTTTTACCTGCGCCACTTTATCTTTTTCATCACTGCTTATATTGCCGCGATAGTGACCGAAACCAATCGGCAGAGCCAGTTGCAGGCCATGCTGCGGCTGCCAGCTCAACATCGCATTGATACCTTGAGTATCAACCTGCCCGTGGCGGTTGCCGCTGGACTGTGAAGGCTCCAGAGTGAAGTGACCTTTACTGATCGCCACACTCAGTGCCAGCTGTCGTTGCTCATCTTCCGTCAGTAATCCACGTAAGCCTACCAGCCAGCCGTAATAGCGGTTTTCACTTTGGTTGTGATTGGCTTCGCTGTGATAGCGCTCATCAACGCTGAAACCAGAAATGAACAGGTTAGGGCGACCATCCCGGCCTGCAAGTTGTGCATCATAGATGAAGCGTGTTTGCAGATTTTCATCCATACCAAATAGTGCGGCTGGCAGAGCGGCATAGGCTGGGATTTGTGGTTTAGGTCTTGGCACGAAGGGCGGCGGCGGGGGCGGTGGATTGCCATCGAGCACGGGATCGATCAGGTCCGGATCGGGTGGAAGCGGAGCAATCACTGAGCTCTGCAGACGGTAAAACCAAAATAAGTGGGGTCTGTTACCGGCAAGCTTTCCCTGAAAATGCGGGCGATTGGCCGCCGGATTAAAATCATCATACCAGCTGCTTCGTGCGAAAAATTTCCCTACCATTTTTAAGCTGTCAGCGGCTGCATGTTTAGCGTCATGCAACAGCGAATCGGAATGGAGATGCTCGGATAAAGGCGCTAAAACCGGTTCGGTTGATGAGTGAGAAAGGGGGTTTACAGGAAGCGGTGGAATGTCTGAAGAAAAGGGTTTTATCTCTTTAGCATATAACGGCTCGAAGCTACAAAGTGCACCGATAGCCAGCGTCAGCTGAGTCAGGTTCATCGTATCTGGTCGATTTATTGCGAAAGGGTTTGCAACTTATAGTGACCTGTTAGTCGAGCTATTTAAGTTCTGTCTTATTTTGACGGGCAAAATGAATTGCTCGGAAGCTGATCACAGTTAACTGGTTACGTTATGGATGCGACCGGCAAAATATGTGCGGCCAGCCGAATGCTGTTACTATCGCGCGTTTCCTTTTTCCAGCGGATAAACCATTCATGTTAAAACTCAAATTCATTGTGCCGTTGCTGATCATTATCAGTGCTGCGGTTTGGTGGCTGATGCCGCATTACAGCGACGAGGATAAAGGTTATTACATCGCCATGTTCTGTACGCTGACTCACGATGGACGCGGCAATACCGCGCAGGATATGCAGCAGATTATTGAAGGCAGTAATTCAGATTACGCATTGCAGAAGATTCATTTCCAACAGGGTTTGGCTGATCATCTGCAAGCGGTGTGGCAGGATTTGTCGCCCGAACAGCAGCAGCAAGCGCAGCAGGAAAATCTCTCCTGCCGCCGTTTGATGTCTGAGAAATTGCTACCGGGCCAGCCGGTGCAGTGATTATTGCACCGGCAGTGCAAGCACCTGATCGGTGGTTTTAATTTCTGCGAACACATCGGCCACACCCGCCAGTGCGGCTTGCTGCAACACCTTGTGATCGACAACTTTGTTATCCCAGGTCGCCAAATCACGCGTGGCGGTGGCATCTTCCGGAATTATCACCGAATAACCCAGCGGCACGGCATCACGTGCGGTTGATGACACGCACATATGCGTCATCAGGCCAGTGACAATCAGCTGTTTGATGCCCAGCGCATCCAGCTGTTTCTGCAGGTCTGTGCCCACAAACGAACTTGGTGTGGCTTTGCTGATCACGCGGTCACCTTTAGCCGGCTGCAAATCCTTGTGGAACTCGGCGAAACGGCTGCCTTTAGCAAACAGCGGGCCATTCGCCTCACCCAAATGCTGCACAAAGAACACTGGCATATTGTGTTTATGCGCGAATGCCACCAGACGTTTGCTGTTGTTCAGCGCCTGCATGCCATCAGGAATTGGCATTTTGCCGCCAGGGAAATATTCATTCTGGATATCGATGACAATCACCGCGGTCTGCTTCGCGTTAAGTGAAGTGGTAGCAGTGGCGCCGCTCATGGTGCGGATGGTTGGTGCTTTTTCTGACTTAGTCTCGGCGGCGAACGCATTGCCAGAAATCGCCATCGCCAGCGCTAAGGTTCCTGAAGCGAAAATGTTTTTCATGAGTAATAATCCTTTGATGGTTTAGCGGAAAGAAGAGGCCATCGCGGCCTCCGATGTGGTGCAGTATGGCGATTTCGCCGTAAGTGAAGGAGTACAACGGATGACAAATAGCGTTCAATTTGCGCCAAAAATGCCAGGCACGGCTGCGCCCATCAAAGTGGGTATCGTGGTGTTCGATGACATCATTCCCTTCCACCTTTCGGTGCCCTGCGCGGTGTTCGAAAAGGCCGCTCAGGATGACGGCGCGTTGTGCTATCAGTTGCTGATCTGCGCCACGCATCCCGGACCGTTAAAAACCAACAGTGGCTTTTCCATTCTGGCCGAACACGGCTTAGATCAACTGGCCGATGTCGATATGGTGGTGGTGCCAAGCTGGAGCGATCCTGACATGCTCCCACCGGCAGAATTGCTGCACGCCTTGCAGCAGGCGGCGCAGCGCGGTGCGCAGGTGGTGGGTTTGTGCCTTGGTGCATTCGTATTAGGTGCCGCCGGATTATTAAGTCAGCGCCGCGCCACCACGCACTGGCGCTGGATGGCAGATTTCGAACGACTCTATCCGGATGTGGCGATTGACCGCGACGTGCTGTATATCGACGAAGGTCAAATTGTGACCTCAGCAGGTACGGCGGCGAGCATTGATTGCTGTCTGCATCTGGTACGCGAACAGTGCGGTGTCGATGTGGCTAACAGCGTGGCACGGATGCTGGTGGTGCCTCCGCATCGGCAGGGCGGGCAGGCGCAATATATTGAGCAGCCGGTTTATCATTCGGCGGGTAAGGATCGTTTTATGTCGGCGCTGAGTTGGGCGACAGAAAACCTGCAGCAGGCGCTCACGCTGGAACAACTGGCGGATAGAGCCTTGATGAGCCGCCGCAGTTTTACCCGGCGCTTCAATCAAACGACCGGTGGCTGTTTTAGCACGTGGTTAGTCAATCAGCGCCTGGCACTGGCGCAGCGTTTTCTCGAGAAAACCGATCAGCCGGTGGAACTGATTGCCGAGAAAGCAGGCTTCTCCTCGCCGCTGATGCTGCGCCGTCATTTCAAGAAGCAACTCAACACCTCCCCGCTGCAATATCGCAAAACTTTTCGCGGCAGATCCTGACGCCAATTTTGCGAGATGCCCCGCATCCGTCTGTACGTTACTTGTTGTACTAATTGATATTTTTCGCAACGCCGCGCAAAATACCAACAGTCACATGGTGCAACAATCGCTCGCTGAGCAAGATGTCGGCTTACGCCTCACCTCAACTCAGGAGCTTCACGGATGACACTCGCGATGATGAATACACATAAAGCTTTTAAAGCACTGCAGTTGGCCGGCGTCAGCGACCAGCAGGCTGAAGCCATGGTCGAGATCTTTACCGAGATGCAGCAGGATAATGCGTTATCTCGTGCCGATTTGATGAAGGCCGGAGAAGGCATTACAGGGAGTATTAAAGAACTGGATTTGCGGTCTACTCTTGCAATTAAAGAGCTGGATGACCGGCTTAGTACGGCTATTCGAGAACTGGATATTCGGATTACTAATATGGATATTCGACTAAGTGGTGAAATAAAAGCGTTAGATGTGCGCCTGACCAGAGTCGAAGCTCGCCTTGATCGCATTGAAAAAGACATTGAGGTTATCAAAGCCGATGTCTCTGCCCTGAAAACCGATATGCGCTGCATAAAGCGTTTGTTAATGGTGATGGCCACTACGATGGTCATTGCAGCCATCAAATACATTTTCTCTTAAATTTCCTGATTCTGCGCTGCAAGTACAGTCGGCTGTACTCGTAGCGCGGCGCGATTCACATTCCCGCATACCCGTTGCCGCCAAACGCACTTTGCGCCACGTAATTTGAAGCGGCGCACACTTCTTAGAGGTTAAAACCACAACACTGCGCTCCAGATCATCAGACTGGAGTCCAGCATGTTGGAAATTACGCCTGTCCCGGCGCTGACGCGCGCCATTGCGATTCTCGACTTTATTGCCCAGCACGGACCGTGCAGCGCCGCCGAGATCATTGAAGCGCTGGCGCTTCCCAAAAGCAGCGCCTATCTGCTGTTTGCTGAACTGAAAAAACAGCGTCTGATCACCATCGATCGCAACAACAACTACTGCCTGTGGACGCGGCTGGTGGAGTTTGCCGGCCACGCGTTGCAGCACATGGATATCCGCGATATCGCGCGTCCACGTCTGACGCGCTTAATGCAGCAGACCAATCTGCTGTGTCACCTCGGCATCCTCGATGGTGGCCACGCCTGTTACATCCTCAAACTCGAATCTGCCGCCACCATCAGCGTTCGCTCGCACGAAGGGAAAAGCCTGTCGCTCTATCGCTCGGGCATTGGCAAGTGTCTTCTGGCGTGGCAACGGCCTGAAGAGCAGGAACGCATCATTAGCGACATGCGCTTTGTGGCGGTGACGCCAACCTCGCTGCGCAACGCCGACGCGCTGCGCACCGAGCTGGCACGCATTCGCCGTCAGGGCTGGAGCTTTGATAACGGTGAAGATTATCCCGATGTGCGCTGCGTTGCCGCGCCGATTTTCAATGCCCGCCAGCAATTAGTTGCCGCCATTTCACTGGTGGGTACCCGACTCGAGATTGACGACGACAAACGCGATTACCTTGCTGGTCAGGTGATTGCCTGCGCCCGCGATATTTCCCGTCTGCTGGGCTGGCGTAGCCCGGCGGAAAAACACGCCTCGTAACCAGGAGAAGAGCATGTCCCTACCTAAAATTAAAACTGTTCGCGCCTACTTTGCCGGTGGCGCTACTGCTGATAAAGCGGCGGCTGGCGGCGATTATCACGATCAAGGTGCTAATCACTGGATTGACGACCACGTCGCCACGCCAATGAGCAAATACAAACAGTATGAGCAGTCGCGTCAATCCTTTGGCATCAATGTGTTAGGCACGCTGATTGTCGAAGTTGAAGCCGATAACGGCCAAACCGGTTTCGCCATTACCACCGGTGGTGAAATGGGCTGCTTCATCGTGGAAAAGCATCTCAACCGCTTTCTTGAAGGGCGCTGCGTCAGCGATATCAAACTGATTCACGACCAGATGATGAACGCCACCATGTATTACGCCGGATCGGGCGGGTTAGTGATGAACACCATTTCATGCGTCGATTTGGCGCTATGGGATCTGTTCGGCAAAGTCACCGATCTGCCGGTCTACAAACTGCTGGGCGGCGCGGTGCGCGATGAACTGCAGTTCTACGCCACCGGCGCGCGTCCGGATCTGGCGCAGAAGATGGGCTTTATCGGCGGCAAAATGGCGGTGCAGTGGGGACCGCACGATGGCGATGAAGGCATCCGTAAAGAGGTAGCGCGCATCGCTCACTATCGCGAAACCTGCGGCCCGGATTTCTGGCTAATGCTCGATTGCTGGATGAGTCAGGACGTCAATTTCGCCACCAAACTGGCACACGCCTGCGCGCCTTATAACGTCAAGTGGCTGGAAGAGTGTTTGCCGCCGCAACAGTTCGAAGGTTACGCCCAGCTGAAACAGCAAGCGCCGCAGGGCATGTTGATCACCAGCGGCGAACATCACGGCACGCTGCAATCGTTCCGCACGCTGGCAGAAACCGGCATCGATATTCTGCAGCCCGACGTGGGTTGGTGCGGCGGCCTGACTACGCTGGTTGAGGTAGCGGCGCTGGCGAAATCACGCGGCCAGTTGGTGGTGCCGCATGGCTCTTCAGTTTACTCGCATCATGCGGTGATCACCTTCACCAACAGCCCATTCAGTGAATTCCTGATGACCAGCCCGGATTGCAGCACGCTGCGCCCGCAGTTTGATCCGCTGCTGATCAACGAACCGGTTCCGGTTAACGGTCGCATGCACAAATCGGTGCTGGATAAACCGGGCTTCGGCGTGGAACTGAATCGCGATGGACTGAAGCGTCCTTATCAACACTAACCGCATCGGCTGCGACGACGCGTCGCAGCCGTGCGTGAGGGTTTTACCATGGATAATCTGGTGTTAAGCGCGGTTAAAAAGAACCGCGCACGTCTTATTCCTTTCATGTTGATGCTCTACGTGCTGGCGTTTCTGGACCGCGCCAACATCGGTTTTGCCAAAGAGGCGTATCAACTTGATACCGGCCTGAGTAATGAAGCTTACGCGTTAGGTGCCGGAATCTTCTTTGTGGTGTACGCGCTGCTTGGCGTACCGGCCAATTTGTTGATGAAGCGATTCGGCGCGCGCAGCTGGATTGGCGGCACCACGCTGCTGTGGGGATTTCTTTCGGCGGCGATGGCGTTTGCTGATACCGAAGCTAAATTCCTGCTGGTGCGTACCTTGCTCGGCGCCGCTGAGGCGGGTTTCTTCCCCGGCATGATTTATCTCACCTCGCTGTGGTTTCCGCAGCAGCAGCGCGCCAGCGTAATGGGGCTGTTCTATATGGGCGCGCCGCTGGCGTTGACGCTGGGTTCACCGCTTTCTGGCGCACTGCTGGAAATGCACGGCGTACTGGGTCATCCCGGCTGGTTCTGGATGTTTATCATTGAAGGATTGCTGGCGGTGGCGGCCGGTGTTTTCACCTTCAGCTATATCGACGACACGCCGGCAAAAGCGCGTTTTCTCAGCGCAGAGGAGAAGCAGGCGCTGCAACGTCAGCTGGACAGCGAAGAGCAGCAAAAGCCGACGTCACATCTGCGTGATGCGCTGCGCAATGGTCGCGTCTGGCAACTCGCCATCATCTACATGACTATCCAAATTGCGGTATATGGGCTGATCTTCTTCCTGCCATCGCAAGTGGCGGCGCTGTTGGGCACCAAAGTCGGTTTCCTCGCCTCGCTGGTGGCGGCGATTCCGTGGGTTGCCGCGCTGTTTGGCACCTGGCTGATTCCGCGCTATTCCGATCGCAGTGGCGAGCGTCGCCGGGTGGCGGCGTTCACCTTGCTGGCGGCGGCTGTCGGGATTGGTTTGTCCGGATTAGTTTCGCCGCTGTTGGCCATCATCGCGCTTAGCGTCGCGGCGGTGGGGTTTATTGCCGTGCAACCGGTGTTCTGGACCATGCCGACGCAGCTGCTTTCTGGTACCGCGCTGGCGGCAGGCATCGGCTTCGTCAACTTGTTTGGCGCTGTGGGTGGCTTCCTCGCGCCGTTGATTCGCGTAAATGCCGAGATGCAATTTAACAGCAGTGCCGCTGGATTGCTGGCGCTGGCGCTGATTGCCGCCATCGGTTCACTCATTATCCTCAGCCTGAAAGTGGAGCGTCAGTTGCCGCACTCTCAGCAGCCAAGTCATTGAATAAGGAGAAGCTATGCAGGACCCATTAAAAAATCCTTTCAAAGCCGGATTGGCTAAAGGTGAAACGCAGATTGGCTTGTGGCTGAGCAGCACCTCGTCGTATCTGGCCGAAATTGCCGCCACCAGCGGCTACGACTGGTTACTGATTGATGGCGAACACGCCCCGAATACCGTGCAGGATCTCTATCATCAATTGCAGGCGGTTGCACCTTATCGCAGCCAGCCGGTGATTCGTCCGATTGAATTCCAGACCGCACTGATTAAGCAGGTGCTGGATATCGGTGCGCGCACCTTGCTGGTACCGATGATCGATAGCGCCGAGCAGGCAAAAGCGTTGGTGCAGGCGACGCGCTATCCGCCTTACGGTACGCGCGGCGTCGGAGCGGGCGTGGCGCGGGCGGCGCGTTGGGGACGCGTGGAAAATTACATGGCGCGCGCCAATGAAGAGTTGTGCCTGTTGATTCAGGCCGAAAGCAAAACGGCGATTGATAATCTGGATGCGTTACTGGAAGTTGAAGGCGTTGACGGGATATTTATTGGCCCGGCAGATTTATCGGCCTCATTAGGTTATCCCGATAATGCAGCGCATCCTGAAGTGCAGAAGGTGATTGAGCAAAGTATTAAACGCATCCGCAGCGCAGGAAAAGCGGCCGGTTTTCTGGCAGTGAATCTTGAAATGGCAGAACGCGCCATCAGTTGGGGGGCAAACTTTGTTGCTGTCGGTGTGGATACCATGCTTTATACCGATGCGCTGGATAATCGGCTCGCGCATTTTAAAAAGCGTTTAATCGCGCCGAATAAATCGAACTACTAAATGAGTAAACGGATGGTGCGCCATCCGTTTTTCATTGATGAAATAGATCATTTAATTGAAATGAATAAGTCTGTTGACGTTAAAAGGCATTTATAAAAGATCAGTTATTTATCAACGCATCACACAACTGATCCGGGGCAGAAATCTATCGTTGCGCGCTAGCGGCGTGACAATCTCTTTAGCACGTTCTGTGGCATCAAAACCCGCTTGACGACACAACACACAGGGATCGTTACTTTCACGCATTGCTTGTTTGGTTTCATCATCGAGCTGGCGCTTGCGGCAATACAGCGGCGTGCAGCCCAATACATGCTTAAACGACCGGGTAAAGGATTGCTGGCTTTCGAAATGGTATTTAACCGCCAGACTGATAATCGGCGCATTGCTGTCTTTTAAATCATTGATACAGTGAACCAGTTTCTTTTTACGAATGTAGCGTGCCAGCGTTTCATTGTGATAGCGGGCGAAGAGTTTCTGTAAATACCATTTAGAATAGCCGGACTTCAGTGCGATATCATCGATGCTTAAACGTTGATCCAGGTTAGCCATAATCCATTCGGTTACCGAATCAATTACCCCTTCATTGTATTTTTGCTGTGTCATCATAGTCCTCCATTAACACGCACAGAGTGTAATTTAATTAATCTTTCCAATCTGCAATTAATGTAAAGTTTTCTGATTATTGAACTATTTTGTTATTTGTCATCAAGACCGGTCTTGGTTTTCGTGAATTTACAGGCTTTCTTGTTGTGATGGTGTTGAATATTTATCGTAATAACGGACGTTATTATTAACTCAAATTTTTCATCGCATTGAGATGCTTAATAGTAAACGGCGTGCTTTTTGGCGGCACACTTCATCAATACTTAACGCGAATTAACGTGCCAGACTGAAGGTTTTCACTCTTGAGGAATGGCGCTATGGATTTTCGTTTCAAGCCAAAACAGTCACTTGCCGTTATTCTGGCATCAATGGCGATCTGTAGTACCGCCCCAGCGATTGCCGCCAATGTGTATGGCGAGCAGTTGGAAGGCTTCAACAATCCCTATCCGCTGCAGCACTTTAACTTCTCCTCGCAGCAGCAAGCGCTGAGCATGGGTTATATGGATGTCAAACCTACGCAGCAGGCCAACGGCAAAACCGTGGTGCTGATGCACGGCAAGAACTTCTGTGGCGCAACCTGGGATGACACCATCAAAGCGCTGAGCCAGAAAGGTTATCGGGTGATTGCGCCGGATCAGATTGGCTTCTGTAGCTCTACCAAACCAGCTAACTATCAATACACCTTCCAGCAACTGGCGCAGAACACCCATCAGCTGTTGCAGCAGCTGGGTATCGACAATGTCATTATTGTTGGGCATTCCACCGGCGGCATGCTGGCGACGCGCTATGCGCTGATGTATCCACAGCAAACGCAGAAGCTGGTGCTGGTCAATCCCATTGGTTTAGAAGACTGGAAGGCCAAAGGCGCGCCGTGGCGATCGGTGGATCAGTGGTATCAACGTGAACTCAAGCTGGATGCGGCGGGTATCAAAAAGTATGAACAACAGACTTATTACAGCGGCCAGTGGAAGCCGGAATATGACAAATGGGTCGATATGCTGGCCGGACTGAACAGCGGACCGGGCCACAAGAAAGTGGCGTGGAACTCGGCGTTAATCTACGACATGATTTTCACGCAGCCGGTTTATTACGAATTTAAAGATCTGCGCGTGCCAACCACCTTAATGATCGGTACCGCTGATACCACGGCGATTGGCAGCGATATCGCGCCGCCGGACGTGAAAGCAAAACTCGGACATTACAACGTGCTGGGCAAGCAGGTGGCGCAGCTGATTCCTGGCGCACGCTTAATCGAATTCCCCGGCATGGGCCACGCGCCGCAAATGGAAGAGCCGCAGAAGTTTAATCAGACATTAATCGCGGATTTAGCTGGTAATTAACTGTAGGGTCGCCATTCATGGCGACCAACATCAACTCAGCTTCTTTTTCCCATTCTTAGCGGCGTACATCCGTTCGTCGCTACCTTCCAGCAGTTGTTCCAGCGATTGCGGATGGTCAGGATCGAACTCAACAATGCCCGATGAGAAGTGCAGGGCGTAACGCCGCTCAAGATTCTGGGTTTGCTGTTGCAGGAAACCATCAAAGCGCGCCAACACGCCTTCGGCATCGGCGAGCTGCAAGCCGTTAAACAGCACCACAAACTCATCGCCACCCAAACGGGCAAAGATATCCGCATGGCGGAAACTTACCTTCATGGCATCGGCAAAATCCATCAGTGCGCGGTCGCCTTCGCGATGGCCGAGCGTATCGTTAATGGCTTTAAAGCGATCGAGATCGAGGAACGTCAGGCTGGCGGGTAACTGCTTCACCTGGCACTCATTCAGCGCCAGCTGGCCGAGCGTCATAAAGCCGCGGCGATTGGTGATTTGCGTCAGTTCATCGGACGTTGCGGTCTGGAAAGCCACCAGCTCCGCTTCAGCCATTGCGGCCAAATCGCGCAGTGTATGAATATCGTCGGCATCAAACTGGCGCGCATGGTGATCGATAATACACAGCGTGCCGATTTTGGCTCCGGCGGGCGTGCGCAGTGGACACCCGGCGTAAAAACGCACTGGGCTGTTTTCGCCGCTCACCAACGGGTTGTCGTGGAAACGTTCGTCTTCTAGCGCGTTTTCAACCACCATCACATCATCTTGCAGGATTGCATGGCCACAAAATGAGGTATTACGTGGTGCGGTTGCAGCAGCGTAACCGGCCGCTGATTTGAACCACTGATGGTCCTCTTCCAGCAGGCTGACCAGCGCGACGGGCACGCCAAACAAACGACGGGCAAGGCGGGTTAATCGGTCGAAACGCTCTTCTGCCGGCGTGTGCAGAATGTTGAGCGCACGTAACTGGGCCAGACGATGTGACTCGTCCGCAGGCAGTGCAGGTGCTTTCATCGCGTTACTCTTATTAATTATGGAATTACTGAAACACTGGTGTTGGTGCCATAAAGGCTGAAAGCGCCTGGCAACGGGATGCGATGTCCGATGCCAAGCGTAACGATAATCAGAGCACTTTTTGCTCGGCGAGATCAAGGGCAAAATAGCTGAAAATGAGATCGGCACCGGCACGTTTAATCGCGCCCAGGCTTTCCAGAACCACATTACGTTCGTCGATGGCACCCGCCTGCGCGGCGAATTTGATCATCGCGTACTCACCGCTTACCTGGTACGCCGCCAGTGGCAACGTGGTGCGTTCGCGGATATCGCGCAGGATATCGAGGTAAGCACCCGCTGGTTTCACCATCAGTGAATCTGCGCCTTCCGCTTCATCAAGCAGCGACTCGCGCAGCGCTTCACGGCGGTTCATTGGATTCATCTGATAAGTCTTACGATCGCCTTTCAGCGCGGTGCCTGCTGCTTCACGGAACGGGCCGTAGAAGGAGGAGGCGAACTTGGTCGAATACGACATGATAGCGGTGTCGGTGAAACCTGCGGCGTCGAGCGCCTGGCGAATGGCTTTCACCTGGCCATCCATCGCGGCAGAAGGGGCGATAAAGTCGGCGCCGGCTTGCGCTGCCACCACGGCTTGCTTACCGAGATTAATCAGCGTTTGGTCGTTATCGACGCCGTGATCGCACAGCACGCCGCAATGGCCGTGGCTGGTGTATTCGCAGAAACAGGTATCAGACATCACGATCATTTCTGGCACGGTGTCTTTGCAGATACGCGACATACGCGCCACCAAACCGTTTTCGTTCCAGGCATCGCTGCCGGTGGCATCGGTATGGTGGGAAATGCCGAAGGTCATCACCGAACGAATACCCGCTTTAGCAATACGTTCGATCTCATACGCCAAACGTTTTTCTGGAATACGCACCACGCCCGGCATGGCGTTAATTGGCACGTAATCGTCCACGCCTTCTTCAACGAAGATCGGCAGCGCCAGATCGTTGATGCTGAGGTTGGATTCCTGGAACATTTCGCGCATTGACGCGCTTTTGCGCAGCCTTCTTGGGCGCTGGATCAGATTAAATTCAGACATGCTTTACAACTTATGCAGGTTAAAAAAGTGGCAATAGTTTACCCCTTTTCGGCGCTGCGGATGAAGGATTGTGTGCGGAAACGAAAACTCCCGCCGGGCGGCGGCGGGAGCGGGGGAAGATTACTCGTTGATGTCCGGGTGCTGCTGCACCAGGTTTTTACGTTTCGCCTCAAGCTTGGCGATCTCGTCATCAATATCTTCGATTTTCTGCTCGATGTTGTCGTGATGCTCCTGCAGGATTTCACGCGCTTCTTCGAGATCCGACGCAGCCGGAGTAGCACCACGCAGCGGCTTGTTAGCGGTCTCTTTCATGTAGATACCGGTAATCAAACCAATCACCGCGACAACCATCAGGTAGTAAGCCGGCATATACAGATTGTTAGTGGCTTCGACTAAATACGCGGCGAGTGTCGGCGTTAAACCGGCAATCAGCACCGAGATATTAAAGGCACTTGCTAACGCGCTGTAGCGAATGTGGGTTGGGAACATCGCAGGTAGCGACGATGCCATTACACCGGTAAAGGCATTAAGAATCACCGCCATCAGCAGCAGACCGGCAAAAATCAGGCCCAACACGCCGCTGTTGATCAACATAAAGGACGGAATCGCGAAGGCAAACAGCGCGATAGAACCAATGATGATAAACGGACGACGGCCAAAACGGTCACTCAGCATACCCATCACTGGTTGCACAAACAGCATACCCATCATGATGGCGATAATGATTAACACGCCGTGATCTTCCGAGTAGTGCAGGTTATGCGACAGATAACTCGGCATGTAGGTCAGCAGCATGTAGTAGGTCACGTTGGTGGCAATCACCAGACCGATACAAGCCAACAGGCTTTTCCAGTGTTTGGTCGCAATCTCTTTAAACGACACTTTCGGGCCATCGCGCAGTCCTTCACGGTCGCCCTGTTCCAGTTTCTCAACGTGCTGCTGGAACGCCGGCGTTTCTTCCAGCGCATGGCGCAGATACAAACCAATGATGCCCAGCGGCAGCGCGATAAAGAACGGAATGCGCCAGCCCCACTCGAGGAACTTCTCTTCACCGATGATGGTGGAGATCAGTACTACAACGCCCGCACCGAGCACGAAGCCGGCAATCGAACCGAAGTCGAGCCAGCTGCCCATAAAGCCGCGCTTACGGTCAGGCGAGTACTCGGCAACGAAGATCGATGCGCCGGTATATTCACCGCCGACCGAGAAGCCTTGCGCCATTTTTGCCAACAGCAGCAGGATCGGTGCCCAGATACCAATCGAGGCATAAGAGGGTATCAAGCCAATACAGAAAGTACTGATCGACATGATGACAATGGTGATAGAGAGGATTTTCTGGCGACCATATTTATCGCCCAACATGCCAAAGAACAAACCACCGAGTGGACGAATCAGGAACGGAACTGAGAACGTACCCAGTGCAGCAATCATCTGTACACTTGGTGAAGCATCCGGGAAGAACACTTTACCCAGCGCATAAGCCACAAAGCCATAAACACCAAAATCAAACCATTCCATCGCGTTGCCCAGCGAGGCTGCGGTAATGGCTTTACGTAAACGGGAGTCATCGATAATCGTGACATCATCAATCCCGATAGGTTTTACACGCTTCCTACGTAGTTTCATGCAGATACCCTGTATTGGAATTCGAAAAATCCTCAACGCTGCGGACTCAATAAATGCCAACAGTCCGCGGCGTTGAGAAAATTAAAGCATAGCCGGGAAATAACGTTTTTCCCTGGCCTGCCGGGCAATTATTAGGGGGGTAATGATTGCCAACCGCGACAGAGTATACCGATTTAGTGTGATATTTGTCATGTTTTCACCATTAACTGGCTATTTTTTAGCTAATGATACGGCTTTATTCATGCTTAAACGCGTCAAAAAAAGGCAGGAAAATAACATCACACTCTGCGGTTAGCGTGCGCCTAATGGTTAAACTACTTATACTTACGCCAATTGCTTTTTTGGAAATCAGGATTCGCATGGCGCGTTATGTTTTGTATGCCAAAAGTCTCTGTTTTGATGCCGAACAACAGGTGTTTTATCCGCTGAATGCCTCAACACAACGTGTTGCGTTGAGTACGCTTCAATGCGCAGTATTACGCCGCGTGCTTAATGCGCAGGGGAAACTGGTACGTAATCAGGCGCTGCATGTGCTGTTCCAACGGGAACCTTCTGATGTGCCCTTTGCCGATCGCCTCACTACGACCATTGCCGAGATCAATCGCCTGGCGCTACATGCCCACGCGCCAGGCGCCTTGATTCACCAGGTGCCGCTAATTGGCTGCGTGCTGGCGGAGCAGGTTGATGTTGAACCCTGCAACGACACGCTGTCTGTGAAATCAGAGCCTGAGATGCCGGTGA
This sequence comes from Pantoea sp. YR525, assembly GCF_900116775.1. Taxonomy (NCBI): domain Bacteria; kingdom Pseudomonadati; phylum Pseudomonadota; class Gammaproteobacteria; order Enterobacterales; family Erwiniaceae; genus Pantoea; species Pantoea sp. YR525. Next base: position 7,340 of record NZ_FPBU01000016.1, on the reverse strand, counting down.
ACATTCAGCCTGCACCGCAAGCTAATCCTGTTGTCGCTAAGAAAAAATCCTGGTTGCTGCGCGGAGTGCTGGCCGGTTTTTTGCTGCTCAATGTGATGCTTGCACTGGTTGCACGACACGAGTTAGCACCAGCGGGACATGAAGGCACTGATTACAAATCCTATGGTCAGGAGGCGCGAACGCAGGTGTTTATCGCCGAAAGCCTATTGCCAAACTCTTTTGTGGTTCAGGATGCCCTGCGCCGCTTTCGCGATTTAAAGCCGCGTCTGGCGGATGGATCGACACCGCCTTTGCTTTATATCAATCGTTCGCGTACCCGCGTGTTTACCAGCGCATTTCTCTGCGCGCGACCGATGTCGCAAAAGAACAATGAATGTCTGTCGTGGATGGTATCTGCTCAGGAATTACCGGATGCGTAAATCACTTCTGGCTGTTGCCCTCTTTGTTGCTTTTATCTTGCCTTGGGCACTGGTGTTGCTGGTACGTCCAGCCGAACCGGTACCGGAATGGTGTGAATTTCCCTATCGTATTCAGAATGAAGCGCAGCCAGGTGGCGTGATAAATGCCACGGTGCGGAATCGCTTTAAAGCTGATGGCAGCGGCAGTTCAATTCTGACCGGCACCATCACGCTCCGCGATCGTCATTATCAATTAAATCGGGTATCAGATTACAGCTGGCATCGGCAGGGTGATTTTATGCTGGTGAATACGCATCAGGTGCAGATTATGGCCAACGATACGGTGCCTGCAGCGCTGGCAGCACAGGTTCTTTTCACTTCAGGGCGCGAAGCTAATAATGATTTTTATCAGATGTATCAACTCCCGAACGGCGATCAAATAATCAATTATTCTGGTATGCCGCGGCTTTATTGCCATACCTGATTGTTGCGCAAATAAATAAGAAAAACTTACCATTAAGCGAGGCGGTAAGCACCGCTTGCCAGTTTGTAAGCATTCAGTAATACTCTGCCGCCGTGCTTTGGTGGAGTGTTCATGTCGAGGAAAAACGCCCAGTCTTTTAAGAATCCCTGGCTGTCGATGATCGACAGTGTAGAAAGGAATCTTATCAATCTTGTGCCTGCGGCACCGCGTGCGGCTGCCGTTTCCAGTACCTCGATTGAGTGGATTAACTGTGGCGAACGAGCCGATGCGCAGCTGGCATTATTGGCGCAACAACCCGATGAACTGCTGCAACGCCTGAAAAGCTGGCGCCAGGCCGGATTACTCTCCAGCCAGGCGATTGAGAGCTTTCGTCAGCTGCAACGGCTGACACAAACCAGCATCGCGCGTAACCAACCCATCACGCAGCTTGATGAATATCAGCAATTAGTGGGGCAGTTAACGCCGACGCTGGAGCGCATTAATCAACGTCTTAACGCCCAGCGCGATTTGCCGAATGGCGCGCTGGCGGAAGACAGCCTTGAAGTGGCGCTGCGTATTGCTGAAAAACGCCGCGCAGGCCGTTCAGAGTAACGAGCGCAGCGGCGCACCGGTCAACCATCCCTGAATATCTTCCACCGCCTGCGTAAAGTAGGTGTGATAATTGCTGTCGGCAACATAGCCGAGATGCGGCGTCGCCAGCACATTCGGCAGCAGACGCAACGGATGATCCGCAGGAAGCGGCTCCTGTTCAAACACATCCAATCCTGCACCGGCTAGCTGACCCGATTGCAGCGCGGCGATCATCGCCTGTTGCTCAACAATCCCGGCACGCGAAGTGTTAATCAGTAGCGCACCAGGCTTCATCTGCGCCAGCGCCGCCGCATCGATCAAATGGCGTGAGCGTTCGCTCAATACCAGATGAATCGACACCACATCGCTGCTGTTGAGCAGCGCTTCCAGCGAGGGCAAGCGTTCTACACCACACTCGGCGGCGCGTTCGGCGGTTAAATTCTGGCTCCACGCACACACATGCATGCCAAACGCCTGCGCCACTTTTGCCATCTCACCACCAATTTTACCCAGTCCGAGTAATCCCAGCGTTTTGCCCTGCAGACTCATGCCTAAGGTGTGCTGCCACGCGCCGTTGCTGCGCAGCGCTTGATTCTCCGGCACGATATGGCGCGCCAGCCCAAGCAATAATCCCCACGTCAGTTCCAGCGGTGCCGCACTGCTGCTGGCGGTGCCACATACCGCGATATAGCGCTCTGCGCAGGCATCTAAATCCATGGAGGCATTACGCATGCCGGAAGTGACTACCATTTTCAGATTGGGCAAGCGGCCAATCAGCTCGGCGCTGAGCGGCGTGCGTTCGCGCATCACCACCAGAATGTCGGCGTGGGCGATGTGTTTAACCAGTTGATCCTGGTCGGCGAAATGTTCAGTCAGGGAAATGGTGTTAACCAGCGGGGCGAGAGACGCCCAATCGGCAAGTGACTGGGCGACGTTCTGATAATCATCAAGAATGATGCAGTTCAGGCTCATGATGTTCCTCAACGAGAAGTGGCTTGTGCCCTTGCTCGCTGAGCCAGGCACGCAGCCGATCATTATCCAGCGGACGGGCATAATAGTAGCCCTGAATAAATATCACACCACGCTGCCGAAGGTACTCAAATTGTGTTGCGGTCTCTACGCCTTCGCCGAGTACATCCAGTTCCAGCTTGTGGCACAGATTAATAATCGCATCCAACACCGGCGTTTCGACGTCGAGGCCTTCAATCGCGTTAATAAAGCCGCGATCGATTTTCAGATAATCCAATGGGAAGGTGAGCAGATAGGTCAGCGAGCAGTGTCCGGTACCGAAATCATCAATCGCGACTTTCATGCCCTGCGCGCGCAAATGGCGCAGTTTACGCGCCACCATTTCACCGTCTTCAATCAGGCTGCGTTCGGTCAGCTCCAGAGTAATACACATCTGTTTATCTTTGATGCGCTCAGCAAATAGCTCAATGTCTGTCACGAAATCGGCATGTTGCAGATGTTCCGCTGCCAGATTCAGCCCAATGTGAAAACCGGGTTCGACCTGCCAGTCCTGAATATCTTCCGCCATCAACTCCAGCAAATGCTGCGTCAGCGGCACAATCATGCCTTCGGCTTCAGCAGCGCTGATAAAGATATCCGGACGAATCATGTCACCGTTGGGCCGTTGCCAGCGCAGCAAGGCTTCGGCGCCGGCACAGGCGTGCAATGTGTTGCTGTAAACCGGCTGATAGTGCACCGAGAACTGACGCGCGCGGATGGCGCGGCCAATCTCATCGTGCCAGGAAATTCGGCGACGCAGCCAGTTGGCGGTGAGGATCATCAACAGAATCGAGAAAATCGCAGCCATCGGCAGGAAGATGAACAGCGCCTGACGCCAGGCTTTCAGCAACTCAGAAGCCGGAACCGTCACACTAACGGTGATGGGATAGCGGCTGGAGTCGGCCTGAAAAGCTTCACTTTTCATGTACAGCTTCGGCCGCATGTCATTCTGTCCGCTGGCAATCACCGCACCGCCGCTAAATTGCAGGCTCATTTGGTAGCCACGCGATCCGCCGATAGCGTTCATAAAGTCCATCAGATATTGGCCATCGATGACCGCCCAAAAACCGCTGGTGTCGGGGAGTTGGCGCACAAACACCACGGCAGGACGATTCTGGACGCCGTAAGTGCCGCGCACCGAAATACTCCACCAGGCTTTGCCGGTCGTCGGCGGCGGCTGCAGCATCATTTCCGTTAATGTGCCGTGTTTCAGGCCAAAGGCGGACGAGCAGCTGATGTCACCGCCTTTCAGCATACCAATGGATCGAAAATAGGGATTGAGCGTGCCGGCGCGCTGCAGCTGATCTTCGATTTGTGCGCAAGGTTGATAGTGATACTGACGCAGCTCAGTGATCATATCCCATGCGTTATCACTCATCTTTTCAGCCTGAGTGAGCAAGGTATTGGCGGTGGAAATCTGCTGTTGGTGGACGGTATGGCGCGCTTCGATGGCCGTACAAAGGATGCCGAGCACCAAGGGTAACAACCCGGCGCAGACAATTAAGAGCCAGCCAAAATCGTGATGTCGTTTTTTTAGTGGCACCAGACAATCCTCGGTGGGTTTACGCCGCGCATAAGCTGCGGTTGCGGCGTCAGCAGCATACCATTTTCACAGGGCTGTGTAGGGTAGCGATTTAAGAATAAACCGGTCTGATACAGGTCAATGATCAATCTCACTTTGCGTTTACTGACAATGTTTTGCCGTTATTGGCATTTCCCAGCGGCAAAAACGCTATGCCACGATGTTAGGTAAGCACATTGACCTGAAATGAGGAGCGGAAATGAGCACTGAAACCCTGGATGTCACATCGTTACGGCAGCGCATCAGCGAAGGCGAATGGCAGGCGCGTACTAAGCTGGCACAGGCTTACCATCTGGCGGCCAAGCTGCGCTGGACCGACCATATTTACACCCATTTTTCCCTGCGCGTACCGGGCGATAAGCCGCACTTTCTTATCAACGCTTTCGGGCAAACCTTCGATGAAATCCAGGCGGAAACACTGGTGAAAATCGACATCGACGGCAATATTATTGACGACCCAACCGGGCTAGGAATTAACCTTGCCGGATTTGTTATTCACAGTGCGATTCACCGCGCGCGGCCCGATGCCCATGCGGTGCTGCATACGCATACCGCCGCGGGCATTGGCGTTTCGGCGCAGCGAAACGGCCTGCTGATGATTTCGCAACACAGCACCCGTTTCCATAATCGCCTCGGTTATCACGATTACGAAGGTATCGCGCTGGATCTCGACGAGCAGCAGCGCATCGTCGCCGATCTTGGCGATCTCAACGCGCTGATCCTGCGCAATCACGGCCTGCTGACCAGCGGCGGCAGCATTGAAGAAGCCTTCTACAACCTCTATTACCTTGAGCGCGCCTGCCAGGCCCAACTGGCGGCACAATCGGGCGGCGCGGATCTGATTATTCTGCCAGATGCCGTTTCCGAGAAAGCCGCGCAGGCGTTTGATAACAGCATTCGCCAGCGCAAATATCAGCTGCATTGGGATGCCTACATCCGCCAGCTCAACCGCAACGCACTTTGAGAATCTCCCAATGAAATGGCTGAAACCGGTAGTTTCTGCGCTGCTGCTGTGCGCGGCGTTTGGTAGTCAGGCGGCACCTGATTTAAGTAAAGTCACGCTGGTGCTGGGCGATCAGGCGCGCAATCTGCGTTCGCTGATTGAAGCGGCAGATGTGATGAAAGACGCGCCTTATCAATATCGCTGGGCGAATTTCCAGGGCGCGGCGCCGCTGTTTGAAGCGCAGCGTGCCGGTGCGGTGGACACCTCGTACGCGGGTGATTTGCCGGTGCTGATGGCGGCGTCGGGCGGCGTACCGCTGAAGATCATCGCCACCAACGTGGGAGATGCCGGTTCGAATGGGCTGATCGTGCCCGCCGACTCGCCGATCCACAGCGTGAAGGATCTGGCCGGCAAGCAGGTTGTCGTCTCGTCGGCGCGTGGCAGCATCTCGCAGCACTTGCTGTATGAAGCGCTGGAAGAGGCGAAAGTGCCGCGTGATACGGTGCCGGTGCGATTTGTGTTGCCGACCGACGCGAGCGCCGCGTTTAACTCCGGGCAGATTGCCGCGTGGGCGACCTTCGATCCCTATTTAGGCATTGCGGAAAAGCATGGCGCGCGTCTGCTGCGTGACGGCAAAGGGCTGACGACCGCGCTGTCGTTTGTCACCGCCACGCAAAGCTCGCTCGACGATCCCGCCAAGCGCGCGGCGATTGCGGATTTCACCCATCGTTTGGCCAAAGCGCGTGAGTGGGCGTTGGCGCATCCGCAGCAGTATAACGAGGTGTATGCGCAGTTAACGCGCCTGCAACCGGCGGACGCGCAGCAGATTACTGCGCGTATTTCCCACGGCGTGCGTGGCGTAACGCCGGATGATGTGGCGAAGGTGCAGAAGGTGTCGGACTTGTTCAGCGAGTTAAACATCCTGCCAAACAAAGTCGATGTGCAGGCAATTACCGATAACAGCGTGTTTCAATAAGCGGCGTAGGGTCGCCATTCATGGCGACCTGGCTGTTACCGCGCCCGTTTACCCGGCCGCCCATTACCCAACATAATTGCCAATCGGCTGCCGCCCGGCGTGGTTTCCATCAAAATCTTGGTCACGCTGGTGAGTGGCACCGACAGCAACATGCCGACCGGACCCAGCAACCAGCCCCAGAAAATCAACGACAGAAACACCACCAGCGTCGAGAGTCCCAGCCCGCGCCCCATCAATCTGGGCTCCAGCATATTGCCGAACACCATGTGAATCGCGCTGAACAGTGCCGCCACCAGCATGGCGTCATAAATATTATTCAGTACCAGCGCCTGAATAAACGGCGGGATGCCGGCGATGATTGGCCCGATATTCGGGATGAAATTAAGGATGAACGCCACCACGCCCCAGAACAGCGCGAACTTCACGCCGAGCAGCAGCAGCGACAGCCAAACGGCCACGCCGGTAATCAAACTCACCAAGGTTTTTAGCGCCAGATAATGCGTCACGCCTTTCAACGCGCGATGCAGACCGGCGATGCGGATCTGCGGATTGACCATCGCGTTACGCATTTTGTACGGCAGATGGCGCACCTCAAACAGCATAAATACCACGGTGAGAATCAGCAGCAGCACGTTGGTCATCGCGCCGGACAGTTGTTTCAACACCGATGTGGCCATGTCCATCACCACGTTGGGATCGAGGCGTGCCGCCAGCGCTTCGGTAGAGATGTTGATATGAAAACGCGCGGCAAAATGTTGCACCACCGCCAGCTTCTGCTCCAGCATGGCGCGGATTTGCGGATAGGTATCACTGAAATCACTGGCTGAGCTGGCGAGTACAGCGATGAGTAACAGCACGACGATAAAAATCACGCTGATCACCAAGGTAATCGCCAGGCCACGTTTGACGCCGCGCCGCATCAACATCGTCACCAGCGGATTGAGCACGATTGCCAGGAAGCTGGCCAGTAAGAAGGGCACCAGAATGTCCGAGGCGGCGCGAATGCCCGCCAGAATAATCACCAGCATCGCCAGTTTTACCAGGATGTTCTGGCCAATTTTTTCCTGTAGCAGGTTGTTCATTCTCTCTCCTGAGACGGTTTTTGCTCAGGAGAGTGTAGTTGATGGAAATTAACCATCTGTTATTTAAGACAAACAGAAGTTTGGTAGCTGGTCGCCATAAATGGCGTAATGCTGCTCAGTTAAGCGCAGAGCGACTTTCGTTCGCTATGTGCGGAGGCAGTTGCAGCACCCTGGTGCGGCGACCGAGCAGAGGACGCCTGGCTGCACTGAACCCCGGATCCTGGACAAACAATCCAGAATCCGGAGGTTAAAATGAAGCACCCATATTCCGTCAGGCTGGCTGCAGTTCAGCACTAT